>DAOUEQ010000141.1:0-2236 GCA_034430395.1 Anaerolineales bacterium
GACAAACTCAGTTGTCTTCCCTTGGGGGGTCGACCTGGACCAATTCTCACCCGGGAAGAGAGGGGGATTACGGACCGACTTAGGTTGGGATCGGGCGACAGTTTTACTCTCGACAAGGAACTGGGAGCCGATCTATGGTGTGGATCTCCTTCTGGAAGCCTTCGCACAAGTAGCTACGGAAATGCCGGAGTTGAGGATGATCATGCTTGGCGGCGGCAGTATGAGAGTCGATATTGAGCAGGCTGTACATCGATTCGGATTGGTCGATAAAATCCATATAGCGGGTCGTGTCGCCTATGCCGATCTCCCTGCTTATTATCAGAGTGCTGATATTTATGCTTCCGCTTCGTACAGCGATGGGTCCTCTGTATCGCTTCTTGAAGCGATGGCGACGGGTCTGGTTTGCGTAGTTTCTGATATTCCAGGTAATCGTGAGTGGGTATCACATGGTCGCGAGGGTTTCCTATTCGAAAGTGGGAACCTAGAAAGCCTTACCAGAACATTACGGGAGTGTATAGAGGCGAAGGGGGAGTGGCTACAACTCGGCTGTGAAGCCCGTGCCCTTGTCGAAGCGAGAGCAGATTGGAAGAAAAACTCCGCGAAACTCTTTGACGCTTATCGGGCTGCGCTCCAGAAAGCACGCGCTTCTTAATGGAACAACAAATGGTCATTGGTATTATTCAAGCTCGGATGGGATCCTCACGCCTGCCCGGTAAAGTGATGTTGGATCTCGATGGGAAACCGGCACTTGCCAGGGTGCACGCACGCGCGGCACGGGCTGAATCGCTCGATCAAATTTTGATCGCAACCAGTTCGGAAGAGGAAGACGATCCCATCGCTGCATTTTGCGAGGATAATTCGATTTCGTGCTTCAGAGGTCATGCGACAGATGTTCTGGATCGTCTGTTTAAGGCCGCGAAACGAAACAGAGCGGAAATAATTGTCAGGATTACAGGGGATTGTCCCCTAATCGATCCTGATGTGATCGATCGATGTGTTCATGTGTTCCTTCAAGCAGATCCTGCTGTTGACTTGGTTACCAATCGCCTGCCGGGGCATAAGACTTTTCCGGTAGGGCTCGACACGGAGGTCTGTTCATTCGAGGCTTTAGAGCAAGCCTGGACCAAGGCGGATCTACCCTACCAACGTGAACATGTTTTACCGTATCTCTATGAGGAACCCGATCGTTTCCGTGTTCTTTGTATTGACGCTCCCTCGGACTACAGCCATTTACGCTGGACATTGGATACGAAAGAGGATCTTCAGCTGTTAAGGGAGATATATCGCAGATTTGATGGGCGGGATACTTTTTCTTGGTTAGATGTATTGAAGTTGCTCGAGCGTGAGCCCGACCTATCTAACTTGAATGCTGATGTACCACACCGTACATACCGGGATGAAGATCCACGCTTCATGAGGGCAGCAAATCTGGAAGCGAAAAAGGCAGATGACTGAACTTACGTTCTTTTCCAGTCCAAAGCCTTTCCAGGATGAGCATATCATACGCATTCAGCGCAACGCGATCGGATCCTGGCTCCAACTTGCCCCGGAGGTAGAGGTCATCCTGCTCGGTGATGAAGAGGGCCTCGCTGCGCTGGCTGTGGAAATGGGCATAAGGCATGTCCGGGACGTAGAGCGAAACGAATTCGGCACACCCTTGATGAGCTCTATCTTCCAAAAGGCTCAAATGGCATCCATCGCACCTGTTATGGTGTACCTGAATACCGATATCATCGTCTTGCCCGAATTTTTGACGGTCATCCGCACTATTCGGCAGCGCTTTGAGGAATTCCTTGTTGTTGGATCACGTATCGATCTAGACTTGCGTGAGACGATCCAGTTTCAGAATGGATGGCTGCAGGATTTATATACAAAGGTTGATCGAGACGGTCAGCTGCATAAGCCAAGTGGTAGCGACTATTTTGTATTCCCGCGAGGATTATTTGACGATATACCGCCTTTCGCTCTGGGCAGGGCAGGTTGGGATAATTGGATGCTCTACGCGGGTCGCAAAAGCCGGATACCGGTGATCGACGCCTCAGGTGCTATCCAGATCGTGCATCAGAACCATGATTACGCTCATCTCCCCGGGGGTGAACCACACTATCGTCACCCCGAAAGTGAACTTAATGTCCAACTGGCTGGTGGAAGTGAGATGATTTTCACCTTACAGGATACAGATTGGTGTATCGTGAGGGGGAAGATCCGCAAGAAGCGTTGGTATGAGAGAGGATTT
>DAOUEQ010000142.1:0-12506 GCA_034430395.1 Anaerolineales bacterium
GTGATCCCCCGCAGCAGCGCCAGGGCTAGAACGCCCGAGAGCAGGTAGATCGCCCCGCCGACATAGAGCGTCGTCGAGATTCCCAGCGTTTCCCCCAAACCACTGGCAAAGCCTATACCGATCAACATCAGCAGCGCGCTCAATGTCCCGTAAACACCAAAAACCCTACCGAGAAAGTCACCGGGCGCATGGGTTTGAATCCAGGTCTGGCTGCTGATCAACCAGGCCATCAGCGGCACGCTTAGCAAGATCATGATAACCAACGAGACGATATAGATCGGGAAGAGAACCATGGCAACCAGCGCCACACCCGTGATGATCAAACCAACTGAGATCAGGTGATACGGTCTAAACTTACTCCCGATGGCGCCCATCACCACCCCACCGAGGATGCCGGCCAATCCGCGCACTGTAAGCACCACGCCGAACTCGGTGGCACCCACACCAACGACGTCCTGGAAAAAAGCCACGAGCAGCACGGTGAGGATGCTGTCACCCAGCATGGCGATCCCCAGCACCAGGAAAATGCGGGACAGCGCAGGCTTACCCTTGACCAGCTTGAACCCGGAGACAAACTCGCTCCAAAAGCTTGAGAGCGCATTGCCAGCCGAGGCTGTCGCCGTTGGTACTTCCCCCTTCCCAGCAACAGCCACTCGAATCAGACTCATCAAGAAAGCTGCCAGCAGATAACTGCAGATGTCGAATATAATCACGCCCTGCAGGCCGATGGTGGCCAGCAGCGCACCTCCCAGCGCAGGGCCGATCAGACGAGCGCTGTTCTCACCCAGGGAGTCGAGCGAGTTAGCCGTGAGCAGTTGATCCTCCTCCACCAGCGTGGGCAAGAGGGCGTTATTTGCCGGACCGAAGAATTGAGTTGCGGTAGATTCGAGAAAACCAGCGAGATACACCAGCCAGATCATCTCGGCGGAGCGAACCCCTAAGAGAATCAGGAGCACCGCGCCGCTGAAGAGGCTCGACCCGATCATCGTCCAGCGTCGATCCCAGCGGTCGACGAAGACCCCGGCAACCGACCCAAACACGAGTGGCGGTACCACCTGGATCATGAACATCATACCGGTCGCCAGGACCGAACCAGTGATCTCATACACGAAGAAAGGCAATGCGGCGAACATGGCCCAATCGCCGATCATCGAGATCAGCTGGGCGGTCCATAACAAACCATAATTGCGCCGACGAAGGACAACTAACATCAGAAACCTCCTCAAAGCGGGGGGCGAATGCGAGATTATAGCCTTGTTTCTTAGTCTCGTCACAATCCCTAGCTTCTAAGGCTATACGATCCGCCTCCATTGGATGATGTTGAAATGCATGGGCCGAGCTGGTCTCGGCCCATGTTACGCGCTATAGCAAGCGAAGCACTCTCTCAGCAGCTTTCATCCTGCGCCAAGATCAGCCTCACCAATCGATAAATTCTCTGTCGGATTTTTCCCTGGATTGGGTGTATACGAGGATGCCTTTTTCAATCTCACCCCTGGATAAGGCCGGCCAGTAGACGTCTGCGATATAGATGCAGGCGAAGGCACTTTGCCAGAGCAGAAAGTTGCTCATGCGCCTATCCCCACCGGTTCGAAAGACCAGGTCCACGTCCGGCAATCCCGCTGTCCATAAGTAATCTCCGACCGTCTTTTCACAGATTTTTTCTGGCCGGATGTGATCCTTTACCATCTGACGCGCAGCCCGGACAATTTCTGCTCGCCCACCATAGTTGAATACGAGGTTGAATACGCCGCTACTATTTTGATGGGTTAGTGCCTCCCCTTCCTTTAATACCTTCAACGCTTCCGGGCTGAGATTATCGCTGATGCCACAATGCATGAAGCGCACATTTCTGTCATGCAGCTCTGCAATGAACCTGGGCAAGTGTTTCTCGAGAGCGTTCATGATGAATTCCACTTCTGGCTTCGGTCGTCCCCAATTCTCGGTGGACCATGCATACCCCGAGACGATTCGCACGCCCAGGTCATTACACATCTCCAAGACCTTGGAGATGTGTTCATAACCGGCTTTATGGCCCGCACTTCTGGGCAAACCTCGTTCTTGTGCCCAACGACCATTGCCGTCCATGATGAATGCAAGATGCCGCGGAATCTTCATCGCACCCTCACCTCTCGTTCACAGATTGGTTGAACCTCTCGGCTTCCCGGGCATTTGTCTGACTTGACGGGCGATCTCGACACCCGGGGCAGCGATCATAAGAAGGGCAACCAAAAAAAGCGGCCAGTTGAATGACGCAGGAAGAATCCCCCGGATCGCCTCAATCCCCACGGGAAGAGCCGTCAATGTATCCTCCACGAAAACATACAGAGCGAGCAGCACGCCGCCGAGCGCAAGGAGGGTAGATCTCGCAGGGACACGCAGCGGTCCTTGTTCTTCAAGCTGCGTGATCATGAGACCGCCAACGATGAGGAGCATGGCGATCAGGACAGGTGCCAACACGGGTCCCCACCAGGGAAGAGGTATGAGGAATAAAATGTCCCAATCCAGTAAAGAGGAAGGCCAGGGTCCCATCAGCCACAGAAAGATGTAGTAAAAGATATCCCAGACCCCAAAGGCAAGTGCGGCATATGCCAGGCGCGATCTTGTGTTCCTTCCGCATAACCAGCCAACGCAGAGCAGCATCAATAAAGTCGCCGCTTCCCTGACAAGTTCGATCTGCCCCAAATCCCCAGCAAGCGGGAGCGGATCAACCTGGTATGGGAAAATGCGGTCGACCATTGTCCTGAGGTAGATGACCACAGCCGCTTCTACCCAGGCCATAGCGATTGCGAAGGTTATATTGATGGCAATACGAGACTTGTATTTCATCTTTTTGCCAGGCGGATTGCCCACGATCTTCGGATAAACCGCCTCGCAATGCCTATCGGGGGACTCTCAGAAAAAGGGATGAGAGCTGTCAAGAGCTATCATTTGCAGGTAGATGTCACAAAATGGAAGAAGGTCTATGCCTTTCTACGTGAGAAAAGAGATAGCCCCACACAGGGATGGGGCTATCGTCTGCATGAAGCCTCGATCCTTAGCGGGAGGGAACTGGGGAGAAGGTGTGGATGTAACTAATCCATGAAGATGATGTCTAGCAAGTCTCCCACATCATCCTTCCCGGTCAGGGTCTTGAGATTATAGATCTCTGTATATCCACAATTGTGACAGGAGGTAAAAGCATATCGATAGGGCTGAATTTCTAGCAGCCTGGATATACCGGTGCCGGACATGGACAGTTGTTCAACATGCGCACCGCGTTGATCGCACTTTGGACAGCGAAAGGCTTCTGATAGTTGTTCTTCAATAGTAGGCATTCGGTTTCCTCCATTTGCGCTTAGGGTAGTAAAAACCCGGGATTTCTATCCATCAAACTACACCAATAGAAATAAAAAGACCTGACTTATGGGTGACAATTCCACGCCAACATAATCGCAAGAAGGTTAGAAATGGGTTGGTCTAATGTGTGAATAGGTGGAATACCTTCCACATAATACATTCTGCGTTAATGTAGTGTGGAAATCTGACGAGATTTATGTAAGGTTCAGGCTGTTTCTGTATGGATTGACAGGGTAGCCAACCTAAAGTTAGCGCTTGTTTCCCTAATAAGCATCCGACTTATTCAATAATCAGACTCCAAGTAGTGCTGTTTCTCTAATCGGCTTTCCCTGGACATCTGGCCTAGCGACTGGGGCAGCGAGACGTTAGGTGGTTAACCGGCACATTCCCAGTTACCTATATTCTAAAATCACTCGACCTACAGCTTACTACTTCTTTGGAATGGAGCGTCGCTTAGATCCTGACATGTTTTTCACAGTACCTGAGACACCTTCTTCTCGCATAGCCGCCTCAGCATTATCCATATCCTTCTGGGGAACTTGAAGGACCTTCTGGCTCTTACTACTCTTCTTAAGACGCCTTGCCGCCTTTCTAAGGCCCGCCAAGTTCCCACTTCGCTCAACTTCTGTAGCTCGGCCAGGTGTGGCCGCATCCAATCGACCCCCTCCTTTGAGAGGTTTCTCCGTCTGACCTTCTTTTCCAGCAGCTCGTTTCTTCGCTCGTTTATGACTTTCCGATTCCGGCATGACTACCTCCCTAAAATGATTGGTGGCTCGTTGGCCGCCTAGCAGCCTCGAGCTGCATGCCCTAAACGAATAAATTCAAGATCTATCCTCACTACTGACATTTCACAAGAAGCATTGATGCGCTTCGCATTCGGTCAGGCTAGAGAGCAGCCCCGCTGCGCTACCTCACCTGATTTTCGCGCCTCGCGCGGGGTCCGTCGCGTGCATCCTAGTGTTCTCCCAGGGCTCTCGTTCACCCCGATGTTCTTACGGGGCAGCGAGACGTTAGGGGTATTAAAAGAATACGTGTATGAGAGAGACTATACTTTCAGGTAATCAGCATAGTCGTACGAGATGAGATCTCCATCAGAGGTCTCAAAATATCCTCTTTCCTGATGGGATAAATCTGAAAGAGCTTTTGCGCTATGCTTACTTAGGAGTTCATTCACGAAACTCATTACCTCAAGCTCACTTTGGTTGAATATGCTCAGATCGGGAGATTTCAAAGCAACGAGGACTTCCCCCGGATAATCATTAAAATATCTCTCTTCTATCGTAATAGCTCTTTCATCCTCATTAAGTGCTGCGATATAAAAGGGATACCTATCTGGAGCTGGTCCATAAGGAAGATGAGCATACCTTGAGCCTGTAATTGAGACAGAGTATTCCTTGAAATGTTTAAAATCGGAAAAAAAGAGTAACTTGTTTAATTTTGTTTTTACAGTCTCAGAATTGCTACAGAAGAAGAGAATTGAACCAAATAGCTTATCGAGATCCAGCCTTCGATAGCCACTGAATATATCGGCAGAATATCCTCCAAATCTCCGTTCATATATTTGCCGAAACGATAGTTCACCTTCATCAATTAGCCCATTAAGATTTGAAATAATCTTGGGAAGTTTGTCAGAAGAAATAGAGAGGGGGTTTGCCTCAATAAGACGCAAGACATTTTTAGAGTCACGAAGCAACCTCAATGTTGTATCATGTGCACCGTCTTGAAGCGCACCATTCTCATATCTACTCAGCGTTGCCCCGCCCCATCCAAGCAATTTAGCTAGCTCTTGCTGGGTTAATCCAATGGATTTTCGTAAATCATTAATGTCCTCAGGTTGAAGCATCTGGTGCTTGCGACGATACTCTCTATATGCGATATCAAGAGGATCAGGGTATGAATCTGGTGAATCAAATAGATTGCCGCATTCCGTGCATTTGTATTCTTCTACTTGCACCGTAATATGCTCTCCACGAATCTCATAATCTCGTGAAGTTGAGAGCAGCTCTAATTCGCGCTCAACTTCGCAATGTGGGCAAAAGGCTCTCATTGCGATTGCCTCCTAAACTTTCAATTTTTAAAGGGGTAGTACAGTGGCTCTTTAGCGGTATGGAATGAGATGCAAAGCGCTGATTCTCGGTTACTGCTTTCAACTACTTTTAACTTTATATAGATTTCTTCGCTTTTGATCATCTTTCCAAATATCCAGAAAGGTGCTGTTCCTGGCCTAGAAAAATCCGGGTCGGGGCCAGATGAATAATCAAGGACGGAAAGACTCATGATTTCATCCTTACAATTGGCCTTTGTTAGCCCCAAAGAAATCAATGTCTTATCCATCTCCTCACGATCACCTATGTATATACCTCTGGAAGCAGCGATTTCCTTGAAGGTTCGTAGGAAACGACGTACCTCATCTTTATCAAATTCCGGCAAAATCGACTCCTGTAACGCGCCCGGTGCAGCAAGGCATAATTATATATCATATGATGTACCTCCGATATTTATCTTATCACATGATATATTCTAATGTCAAATACGTGTTATTTTTAATATCCCCCTAACAGCCTCGAACTGCCTGTCCTGACGGGCTAGACCAGGGCGCAGTCCCGTGTTCCGCTTTGCGTCCCTCGCGCAGCATCCCGCATAGGGGCGCAGAACAGCGGAGTGGGATTGCGGGAAGCGGCCCCGCAACACTAGCCCACTTGATTTTCGCGCCTCGCGCGGTGTCTACTCTCGTTCACCGTCCGTCCCGCGAAGACGGGAGCCTGATGTACTTACAGGCCAGCAAGACGTTAGGAAGCATCAGAAATATACTTATGCAGTTCCGGGAACTGCTCATTTCCAACGATATCAAGTTTCTTTTCGGTCGCAAGAAGAAAGTGGTTTCGGCATATCTTGAGACAATTAACGTACGGAACAACTTGGGAATTAACGACATCAACATACCTGCGAAGGTCTTCTACAGAGAAGGGTATTTTTATTCCTTTCCTACTGCTAGCAATGAAAACCCCTTTCGTCCGAAGGGGAGAAATAACCTTGTTCCTTACCGATCTTTCTGACAAAGGAAAACCAAGATTCCATAAATGGTGCCGAAGTTCGGATGTTGTCACATATTCTCTTGGATCAACCGATCTGAAGTGGTAAAGCAAATAACGGGCGGCAACAACTTGAAGCTGAATCTCAGGGTCATCACTTGATGAATTATTCTCAATGAAGGATTCCGTTTGCATTACAGCATGGCGCTTGATGAGAAAATTAAATTGCTCCGCTTCTGGAAGCTGATCCAATCCTATTGGCTCAGGAATATATGGGGGCCATTCATCGATGATGATAGTATTCCTACGGATAGGATCTAACACGCTCATAGGATCTTGTCCGGAGTATGCTCTGAGAATACTTCCAGCTATCACATCTGCAACTTGAATGAAAAGCTCATCTCGACTTAATGCATATTCAAATGTGTGGTTTTCAAATAAACCTCTCTGAAGTTTCCTTTGTAAATAATCGGAAAAGCCCTGCATGAATTCGGATTTGCCAAACTGATCAGCGATAACATGGAGCTCGGTAAATGCTATAAATAAATTCTCGTATAACGCGCGGCTAATATACTTTACAAAAGAACGTCTGTAGCGGAGGCCGCTATCGCTATATATCTTGGTCTTATCGATTACCTGTGAGTAGTGTTTGAAGTCGAGGCCTGCAATAGCCTCCAATATTCTCTTCCTGCGGTTCAATTTGCTTCCGATTTTGCTTGACTTAAGTTCCCCATTCGGAAAGAACATCTCTATGATGGCTTCAACCTTTTTCTCTTGAACGGACAAATCTATGGAGTTCACAATTACCGCGGATAAAACAAAGTAGTTAGTTACACCTGGCTTGTGAGTCTCTAAACTTGGGTCGCCAGATTCATCGACAAATATGTGTCTTGAGCCGATTGGAATTGATGACACGATTATTGATCCTAGCAATTCAGCAAATGTTTCCTAACAGCCTCGAGTTGCGAAGTCCTGCACGTTGTTTGCAGGGAGCGGTCCCGCAACACTACGCCATCTGATTTTCGCGCCTCGCGCGGGGTCCGCTCTCGTTCACCCCAATGTACTTACGGGGCAGCGAGATTGGAATGAGAAGGCTGGCTCCTCGTATACGTGCTTCATCGTGTACGATGAGCACAAAGTTATGCGCACTCAAAGGTGCAAAAGGAGGAACCAGCCATGTTAAAGAATAGCACATTCTTCGTTGGATTGGACCTGGGAGATAAACACTCCTACGTCGCAATCCTCAACCAGGATGGCGAATTGATCGAGGAATCACGTCTGCCCACCACAAAGGCTTCCTTCCAGCGCAAGTTCTCCACCCTCCAACCCTGCAGGATAGCCACGGAGGTCGGCACCCACTCGCGCTGGGCAAGCCATTTGCTCAGGGAACTGAGCCACGACGTCCTGGTCGCCAATGCTCGCAAGCTCAGAGCGATCTACCACAACCCCCGTAAGGGAGATCGCGCCGACTCCGAAACACTCGCCCGATTGGCGCGTCTGGATCCTGCGCTGCTCTCTCCCATCCATCACCGATCGCCCCAGGCTCAGGCAGACCTGGCCGTGCTGCGCTCGCGGGATGCAATAGTCCGTTCCCGCACCTTACTCATCAACCACGCCCGCGACATCGTCACACTTGCGCCTGCGCGCAGTGCAGGTGAAACCTCTGGCTCGCGCTTCCCTTCTTGCTCCGCAGACAGCTTCGCTCGCAAGGCTGCTCCCGACATCCCCGAGTCCCTGCGACCTGCCCTGGCTCCTATCATCGATGCCATCGCTTCCCTCACCCAGCAGATCCAATCCTATGACAAAAAGAACGAAGAACTCTGCAGCGAACGCTACCCGGAGACAAGGTTGCTCCGTGCGATCAGCGGCGTGGGCCCGCTCACTTCACTGGCTTTCATCCTCACCCTTGAAAACCCCGATCGATTCCGTGCGAGCCGGGAAGTAGGGCCAGCCTTAGGCCTTGTCCCTCGTAGAGATCAATCCGGCGATCAAGATCCTCAGCTGCGAATCACCAAGACCGGAGACGCTTACCTGCGCCGCTTGCTGGTCGGGTCTGCTCAATACATCCTGGGTCCCTTTGGGCCCGATTGCGACCTGCGACGTTGGGGTTTGAAGCTGGCTGAACGGGGTGGCAAGAACGCCAAAAAAAGAGCCGTGGTGGGTGTCGCCAGGAAATTAGCAATTCTGCTTCACCATCTGTGGAAGACCGGTGAGGTTTATGATCCTTTTTATCTTGCCAAAAAACATGACCAGGCACCCGAAGCCGTCCCCGTTGCATCTTGATCTTGATCTGTCTATTCCTCAGTGATCGGAGGTGCACCACAGAGATTACCGGAAGGGAAGATAGGGCAGGACGACTGCTTGATATCTCCCTCCAGCCAACGCCTCGTTCGGCCGAAGGTCCCCGTCAGGGGGTTGACTGCGGCTAACGTCTGGGCCAGGCAAATGCCAGAGGCCGTCAGCGAGATTCGCGAAGCACCTTTGAAAGCGCCTGTCAAGTATTTCTTGATCCATCTCTCATTTTGCCGTGTCGAATCAGCCCTGTCGTATTCAGGGTTTCTTTTAAGGATGTTTTTTATTCCTGCCAACTTCGATGATCGCCCCTCTGTTCCTTTGGCCTATTGGACCAAGAAGGTCATGCACCTTTTCGTGCTCTAGCTGAATCTTTACTTACTCAGCCCGGCGTTCCCGCATTCGGCACAGGATATCAGTCCGGCCAACACCAGGGGCCTAATCATCCCGTCGGCTTCCAGGAGCCATGCTTCGCGTCAGGCTCCCTGGTGGTATTAGCAGTAATCCTCGCTATAGGGCTCATCCCGCATCAACATGGAATAGGCAATCAACAGCATTTTGCGTCCCAATGCTACTCTTGCCATCCCTGACCCGCGGCGCTTGGCAATGCGTTGGTAGAAGGACCGCAGTCGAGGGCTGTAGCGTATTGCCCGCAGTGCTGCTCCTACCATGGCTTCTCTTAGATAGGGTGAGCCTTGTCGACTGATCGATCCATGCCGAACGGTTTCATCACTCACATGGACCTTGGGTGTCAACCCGGCCCACCTCGCAGCCCGATCCGCTGAGCTGAAGCGCTCTACTTCGCCCAACTCTGCCCGAATAGTCACCGCGGTTATCAGACCGACACCAGGTAACGTTTTCAACAGTGATACTTTCGGATCATGGACCGTTTGCTCAGCCATGGTGCTCTCCGCTGCATCCACCAGTTGGTTCAGTAGATCTATGGCGCCAAGGTTGTCTTCGATCACCTGCCGGTCGATTTGAGATAGCTTGTCATCCGTTATTTCGGCCATGAATTCGCGCCCCTTGCATCCGAAGATATCACTGAACGGAGAATGGATATTTCTGCGCGCCAACGTAGCATGGATGCGGTTCTTATGTCGGGTGCGATCCGCCACCAGCTTTGACCTGTGCCGGGCTAACTGCCGCAATTCGCGGATCTCCCGCGGTGCTGCGTATGCCGTTGGCAAATACCCCGTCCGGGCCAAATGCGCTAGCGTGTGCGCATCGATCTTATCGGTTTTCACCGTGGCTTCGGCGATCATCTTCACCTTTTGAGGATGCGCAAGCAAAACTCCTTCGCAATGGTCGCTCAGCAGGTCATACATGAACTGCCAATTCCAGGTGGCTTCTATCACGGCTATGGTGTCGTGAGGTACTTCTTCCTTCAGATGTTCACTCATGTCATCGTTTGAGAGGCCTCCTTCACTAATCACTTTGCCCTGGGCGTCCATCAGTACGACGTACGAACGCCTTTTGTGGAGATCAATACCGAGGTAATATTCAGACATAGCGTCCCTCCTTTTGAGACTGTTTTTTCGAATGCCTATCAACAGTCTACACGAGGGGCGCTTTCACGATATCATCCCGCAGGGAAAAGCACCCGCCTGGATCGAACACCAACGGGCACCGGGTTCATAAAAGAGCCCACTAAGAGTGCGGATGGAAGCAAGGTGAAAGGTTGAGGTTGGAGGAGATCTAACGGTTTGTCGCCACGTCGACCCTTGACAATCTAGGCCTTCTCATGGAAGACGTTAGGTGGACTTTACTATGGAAGACTCTCCTATTGGATATATATCTCATCACCGATAAAATAGAATTTTTCCTCCGTTCGTCTTTTTCACGAGACCAGCCCGCCGGTACTGAGCAAGAGCAGCAAGCCAGCATACACCCAGTATCGAGAGATATCGCTTCAATCCACGTATAATTCGAAGGCGCCAATATCACAGCCTGTTCCTGATGGACGAAATATTCCCCGCTGATCCGTGTCGACAATACACTCGTCAGTAGGGATCGCGTCAATCACCGGACTGTCGGGAGACGGAGCGTGGGTTTGAGTATCGCCACCATTGTTGTCCAATGAAGCTAACCGGGGATCGCCAAAAAATGCTGAATCACAACTACCGTCCTCAACTAGGTTGTTGATATTGGTACCAATGGATGCAAAATCCCCAAGGACACAATCGGCAATACCATACTTGACAAAACTAAACGTGTTATCGGCGATGATTGTATTTGTATAATTAAGCAACCCTCGAACGACTCCCTCCTCCCCCGTGCCACTGACATAGACACCACCACCATTGTGGGCACTGTTATCCACAATCGTGCTGTTGGTGAACTCGCCAACGCCATTAATATAGACCCCACCACCGTCATAGGTCGTGCTGTTGCCGCTGACGGTGCTGTTGACAAGCACCAATGTGCCGAGGCAGGATATGTGGAGACCACCGCCTTTACCTTGGGCAGTGTTGTCACTGACGGTGCTGTTGATCAGTGTCACCACTCCTCCCATATTCTTGATTCCGCCGCCAGTATTACATTCCATATAAGTGTCACCGCCAGTGGCGGTATTGCTGCTAACGGCGCAATTGACAAGTGTCAGCCCACCATCATTAAAAATGCCACCACCAGCACTACCTTTATTATGACCGATGATGCTCTCCTCGATCATCAATTCACCTTCGTTCCTGACACCACCACCGGACTGAGGTTCCGAAGATGGATTGCCGTGGCGAATCGTCATCTTTCTGATGGTTACAACAGCGCCAGTTGTGATGGAAAAGACACGCTCAGTTGCTTCATCAACGTCTGCATGAGCCTGCACAATCGTGTTTTCAGATCCCTGGCCCTGAATGATGACATCCTTATTCACCAGAATACCCGATTCAGTATGGATAGCATCAGCGATGTTGATCACGTCACCTGCATGGGTGTCTGAATCATCAATGGCATCCTGGATGGTCATAAAATCGCAACCAGCACTACACACAGTCACCGCACCGTCGCTGGTAATTCGCATCGACACCAAAACCAAAGCTGCCCCAGTTAACAACATGGCAACCAAGCCAAAAAATTGGCGTCTTTTCGATCTCTGAATATCTAGCAGCATTCTTTCCTCCATCAAGCTATCCTAAACGCAAATATGACTGATGTCATTCAGCAAATACTCTTTCCACTTTGACGACAGCGATAAAGAGGTAGGTATGGGTAATATTATGGTTGGATTCAGCTGTCAAGTAGGTTTGCGGAGAGCTTTCCTGTCATAGTTACCTACAATGGCAAAATTAGGTTCGAAATCGAGCCGCGATAGCCTAGTCGGCTGCAACCTGGGGATAGGCACCTTTGGCGGCTGTTAGGCAGTTCCTTCCATTCATGCCTGATCAGGATGTGAGGTAGACAGCAGATTGCCTAGATCCAACAAGACGTGCCCTTCGGCCCGAAGTGCTTCAAATAACTCGATGTACTGCTCAACTTCAAACTTCCTTCTGGGATAGGAGATGTTCGAGTTGATGATCCTTTGAACCGTCTTCATAACGAATGGAGTAATAGTGTGTTTGCACAGTTGTATTGATTGGTGTTTGAGATCGATATTCACCTTTCTCTCTATCGAATATCCAAAACCCATTACCACGGCAAAAACCGTGCAAATAAAATTGTTGCAAGTAATGGTTTAAGTGGATAAGAGTCTTTAGACACGAAAATACCTCAAAATAAGGTGGACTCCTCCTTTCTACTGATGAAGGTACGCGGTACCGGACAATCCTGGTAATAAAGGTCGACCGGTGTTCGATAATCCAGTGCCTGGTGCGGTCGGTCGAAGTTGTAGAAGTTGAAATAGCGCCC
>DAOUEQ010000143.1:0-9448 GCA_034430395.1 Anaerolineales bacterium
ACGGTACGACAAGTTCGGTGGTGGGTGGTGAGGACCTGGTGATCTTCGAGGGAACAGAGCATTCCGATGCGGCGATGAAGTGGGCCGCCTTCTTGCTGAGTGAGGAATCACAGAAGATGATGGCGGAAGTGGGTGTGATTCCCACACTCTCGGGTCTACTTGGTGATCCCGGCATGCCTGACTATTTCGGCGTCTTCCTGGAGCAGCTTGAGACGGCGCAGGCGCGCGTACCGCACCCCAAGTGGGGCGACATGGACGGCGCTATCAACAACGCCTTCCAGCGCATGCTGCGCGGCGAGCAAACCGTGCAGGAAGCACTGGATCAGGCTGCCGCTGAAATAAACGCGCTCTTGCCATAAGCAGGATAAGCTCGAGCCCCACCTTCACACCGAAGGTGGGGCTTGCTTTTTCTAGATGACTCTTTCTGAAGATCAGGGTAGGATAAGCGTCCGATGAACGTAAGCAGACGTAGAGCATTGCGAAATCTACCAACGGCGCTGTTCTTTCTCCTCCCCGGTCTTCTCTTATTCTCCGCCTTTGTTATCGGGCCGATGCTGTATTCGCTACGCATCAGCTTTTTTGATTGGAAAATCCTCAATCCGGATCGGTCTGTATGGATCGGCCTGGGCAACTATTCGCGCGCTCTTGGCGATCCAATCTTCCGGCGCGCAGTGCTCAACACCCTTGCCTACAGCGCGGTCACCGTACCGGCGCAGATTATCATTGGCGTTGTCATCGCAATCCTGTTGAATCAAAAAATCCGTGGAAAAGCCTTCTTCCGGGTCATGTACTATCTGCCTGTAATCACCGCCTGGGTGATTGTCAGCTTGCTGTTTGAATACATGTTCAGCGGGCAGGCCGGGTTGATCAATTATTTATTGCGTGACGTGCTGGGCGTGATCGATAAGAACATCCTGTGGTTGGCAGATCCAATCCTGGCCTTCGTGCCAATTCACCTGCTTGAGATCTGGAAGGGGATCGGCTGGGTCGCTGTGATCGCACTGGCGGGTCTACAAGTGATCCCAGTGCACTTGTATGAGGCGGCTGAAATAGATGGGGCTGGGTCCTGGCAGCGTTTTCGCTTCATCGCGTTGCCTTTGCTGACCCCAACGCTGGCCTTTCTTTTTGTTGTGCGAACGATCGGCACGTTGAACGGTTATATCTCCAACTTGCTAATCACCAATGGCGGTGATCCGCTGGACAAGACCCACTTTGTCTTGACCTTGATGTATGAAGCGACGTTTACCCGGCTTGATTTTGGCTATGGTTCTGCGATCAGTTATCTTCTGACGATCTTTATCTTTGTCATTAGTGTGTTCCAAATCCGGTTGCTTCGCCGGGATGTGGAGTTTTAAGGATATGGGTAAGACGGCGCAGATGCGACTCCAACGTTTCGTCACCTACACCCTTCTGCTGGGGGGTGTCCTGATCGTTGCCCTCCCGTTCTGGTATATGATCATCACCTCCTTGAAACCGCAATCATTGATCTTTGAAATGCCACCACGTCTCTTTCCAGCCAAAGTGACCCTCAAGAACTACACCGAAGCACTTGGCAAAGACCTATTCGGTCTCTACTTTCTGAATAGTCTCTTTGTGTCCACGGTTAGCACAGGGCTGACTGTGATCGTTTCATCCATGCTGGCTTTTGCGTTTGCCAGGTTGGAGTTTCCAGGAAAGGAAATTATCTTTCGAGTATTCTTGGTCGGCATGATGATCCCTCCCGTGATGCTGATCATCCCGCAATTCATCGTCGCAAAATGGCTGGGTCTATACGATTCGCTCTTCAGTTTGATCTTTGTGTATGTGACGATGAATTTGAGCATGCAGACCTATTTGCTGCGCGGTGTGTTCGAAGGTATCCCTCGTGATCTAGAAGAGGCGGCGCTCATCGATGGTGCCAGCCACTGGACAGTCCTATGGAAGGTCATACTGCCGCTCTCGCGTGCGGGGTTAGCTGTGGTGACGATTTTTACCTTTCTGTATAGCTGGTCTGAGTTCCCCTGGGCTCATGTGGCAATTAAAGAGACGGCACGCAGGACACTGCCGATCGCCATCGCTTTATTCCAGGGTCAGCATCTGACAGAATGGGGGCAGGTGTTTGCGGCTTCCATTGTCGCCTTGATCCCTATCGTGATTGTATTCGTCGCATTCCAACGCAATTTCATCCAAGGCATCGCTTCGACAGGGATGAAAGGTTGATGGATGCAGTTGCTTGATCTTTATCCCTGTAAAGGATCCTATCAACCCGGCGAGGTGATCACGCTCGAAGCAGAGATCGTATCACGTGGGGCATCAATGGGGGAGCTTTCATTAACTTGCACCCACTTGGCTCAAGCCGTCGAAACCTATAATTTCCCGGTTTCCCTTGAGGATGGCCGCCAAGTCCAGCGTATTTCCTTTACCCTGGATTCGGAGGCGCCCAGAGGCTACGGCATCGAAGCGGAGTTGGTCGATGATTTAGGCAATGAGACCAGTGTGGAAAGCACGGCATTCGACGTCCGGGAATCGTGGTTGAACTATCCACGCTACGGTTTTCTCACTGATTTTCAGCCCAATCGAATGGGGGATTCTGCCCTAAATTGGCTGGCCCGCTTCCATATTAATGGTCTTCAATTCTACGATTGGCAATACCGCCATGATCAACTTCTACCTCCGGAGGAAGCGTACACTGATCCGCTCGGTCGGGAACTCTCACTCACGACAGTGCGTAACTTGATCGAAAATGCGCACGAAAGAGGTATCGCGGCCATGGCATACTTGGCCGTGTACGCAGCATCGCTGCCCTTCGCCGAGGGGCACCAGGTATGGCGATTATTCGATGACCAGGGTCAACCGAGCAACTTCGAGGACTTCCTGGGTTTGATGGACCCGAGTCCAGGCAGCCCTTGGGTGGATCATCTTCTCAAGGAATGCGAACGGACTTTATCTGGACTGCCCTTCGACGGCTTGCATTTAGACCAGTATGGCGAACCGAAGATTGGCTTCAAGGAGAGTGGAGAACCGATAGATTTACCGGCCGCCTTTCAAACTTTCATCGAGTCGGTGAAGGAAATCCGACCTGAAGCAAGTGTAACTTTCAATGCGGTTAAGAATTGGCCGATCGATGAGCTTGCTAAGGCGCCGCAGGATTTCGTCTATATTGAACTCTGGCCTGAGACACCGACTTACCTGGATGTATTCGAAATTGTTCATGGGGGGCGGGCGAAATCAGGCGGCAAACCGGTCGTAATCGCCCAGTACATCCCGGCCGAGCATGTGGCCAATATCCGCCTTTCCGATGCGTTGATCCTTTCCCTGGGTAGCAGCAGGATTGAACTTGGAGAAGAAGGCCGATTGCTCGCCGATCCCTACTTCCCCAAGCATCAACCCATTCAGGAAGAATTACAGCAGGTCTTGCAGCGCACCTATGATTTCGCGGTGCGCTATGGGGAGTTGATAGGTCCATCCGCTAAAACTCTGGAAGACGCAGACATCTACCTCCCCGAGGGTCTGCTGTCTGTTGTCAGGAGACAGGGAGACTGGGTTGCGCTGCACCTGATTAACTTCACAGGAATTGAGGGAAAGCACTGGTGTGACGTGCATCCCCCACCGCAAAAACTGCTGGATCTATCCATCTCCCTCCCAAAGGATTGGAATGTCCGCGCGGCCTGGTTTGCCTCTCCAGACGTGGAGCAAATTGGTTTGACACGGCTGGAAATAAACAATGAAGACGAGCGTATCCATATCGTGGCCCCATCCCTGGAATATTGGTCCATGGTGGCTCTCGAAATGGAGGAAGACCTGGAAGGCAAGCATGACTGACCTCGTTCGGTGCAGCATCGAGATCATCCTGAAAAACCAGGCACCTTCGGGTGCATATCCAGCGTGCCCGACTTATCCGACGTATCGATACTCCTGGTTTAGGGATGGATCCTTTATAGCCTACGCAATGGATCTGGTGGGAGAGCCTGAGAGCGCCAGGCACTTCTTTGACTGGGCCGCTAACGTAATAACTGCACGTGAGGACTTGATCCACCAAGCGATTGAGAAAACAAGATCTGGAGAGCGCTTAGGAATTGGAGAGATTCTCCACACCCGTTATACATTAGATGGTGACGAGGCAGATGACGAGTGGCCTAACTTCCAGCTTGACGGTTTTGGGACGCTGCTGTGGGCGATGGGCCAACATCAAGAATCGACCCAATCCTCTCTACCGGACACCTGGCGGCATGCCATGGACCTGGTAACGGCCTATCTTTCCGCACTCTGGCGTCGACCCTGTTTTGACTGCTGGGAGGAATTCCCGGATAAGATCCATCCCCACACGCTGGGGGCAATTCACGCTGGCCTCGTGGCAAGCCAAAAGTTGACGGACAAGGATCATCAAGCGACGATACAAGATCTCTCGGACTTTCTGTTGAAAGAAGCGGTCGTGGGCGGTCATTTTGTGAAATCGATTGGATCCGATGATGTCGATGCCAGCCTGCTGGGTCTTGCGATACCTTATCATCTTCTTCCACTCGATGATCCCCGAACTCGGGCTACAGTTGCATTGATCGAAAACACCTTACGAAATGGCGGAGGCGTTCATCGCTACGCGGCCGATACGTATTATGGAGGGGGAGAGTGGGTGCTGCTCACGGCCTGGCTCGGCTGGTACTATGCCCAACGGGGAGATCGCAATCGGGCGCTCGAGATGAAGAAGTGGATCGAAACTCAGGCTGACGAGGAGGGTTATCTCCCGGAGCAGATCCCTGTGACGCCAAACGATGCCCCTATGTACCAGCCGTGGGTTGATCGCTGGGGTGAGATCGCCCGGCCGCTGCTTTGGTCCCATGCGAAGTATCTCATCCTGACCGAGTCCTTAAAGATTTGATTTTTCCACTTGTTTACTGCAAACACCTCGAACGTTTCTAATTTCCAAATAAAATTTTGGCCAAGGATCTTCACTATATAAAAAAAATGCGTTGAAGGGGGTTTCCTCCGCAATATACTTTTTAGATTCCGATTACATGAAAAATCGGATCCAAATTTCATCGAGAATCCGAGTAGATAAGGTTTCAGACACCCACTCCCCTTTACGACCGAAAGCAAACTTATCGGACACACAATCACCTCAGAGATCAACAATAATCTCAGTGTGTACTCTAGCATGTCCTGGATATGTTAGATATCGAACTCGGTAGTGATTAGCCCTCAATCCCCCCGTATTCTTTCTGCGTCTTTGTTGCATTCAATCTTTCCCTGGCAGGCGCTTCAGATAACAGGCAAATCTACCATCTAATCTGTCCTATTCAATTATTGATTATCCTCGGTACAATGTATGGATATCACTTCCGGCAACGGTCATAGCCCTTTCAAGAGGATGAGTTGGTATGGTTATCAAGAGGTATTTCACACTGGTTTTACTATTATTGCTGGTCCTTATGACAGGATGCAGCCTCCTTGGCGATGTCATGACGGCGGCACCTGCATTCAATCCTGGCTCCGCCAACACTCCAATCATCGACGAAGCAGCACATACACCCCAACCCCCAACGTCATCGCCAACAGCCTCGCCTACCCACATGGACACACCAACCCCCACGGCGACAGAGGTCATCTTTAACATCGGTGAGGAACTCACCGTTGAATACCTCAGGGATTTGAAGATCACTGGAAGCCCGATCACATTCGAACAGCAACTTCCTGGAACCTTCTATTACGAACGCCACATCGTCAGCTATCTATCGGAAGGCAGCAAGCTCTACGGTCTACTCACGATCCCCTTCACCGAAGTTCCGACCGGAGGATTCAAGGCGATTGTCTTTAACCATGGCTACATTCCGCCGGCGACGTACCGCACCAGCGAACGATATAACGCCTACGTAGATTACCTGGCTAAAAGCGGTTTCGTGGTCTTCAAGATCGATTTGCGGGGACATGGAGAATCCGAAGGTGAACCACATGGAACCTATTTCTCACCGGGCTACACGATCGACGCTATCGCCGCGTTGAAAAGTCTACAAACCCTGGACTTTATCGATCCTGAAGGCATCGGTATGTGGGGACACAGCATGGCCGGCAACCTGACCCTGCGAGCGATGCTGATCGAACCAGAGATCAAGGCTGGGGTTATCTGGGCTGGCGCCGTATACAGCTATGACGATTTCGCCGAGTACGGCATCGATGACAACACCTACCGCCCACCTGCAACACCGCAGGCAACCGAACAGCCGAGACGATCACAACAAATCTTTGATGCGTACGGCCGTCCAGATAGTGGCCACCCTTACTGGCTGGCGGTTTCCCTGACAGAGAACATAGGGTTCCTGGAAAGCCCGCTGCAGATCCACCATGCGGTGGATGATACGGTTGTGCGTATCGATTATTCCTACGGCCTGGTTGCTGCTCTACAGGAGATGGACATGGAGTATGAGTTTTACATCTACGAAAGTGGGGGGCACAACCTGATCTCACCCTCTTTTGGGCTGGCGATGGTGCGGACAGTACAGTTTTATAAAGACAATTTGTAACGGGAAGAGGAATATTCGAGAAAGTAAGCGCCCTCACGGGCACTTACTCTTCATTGGCAAGGCTTGGATTCTGTTAAGTTTCGCAGCCAGAAGTTCCAATAAAGTTGATTCCAATCATTAGTGATATCTGGTACCAAGGATTCATCTGATTTCAAGCTTAATTAGTATCATTAACTATTAAGAATCCGATTATTCTCGGCATCGGTTACTCAAGCAGCACCTAAATCTTACGGTCGACTGGTAGGTAAGAGATCGATAGTGTAGGGATTAGAATCCACCACTAAACAAGTCACGACAGATATTATTGAGCTTGAAATTTCGGAAAATATCGTATAAAATTTGTATACATATGACTACAAAAAGTATACAAAGCGCTCCTGTATTGGATGCTTTATTTACTTCCCAAGCTCGAGTGGAAGTCTTAAAGCTATTTTTTCTTCGTTCTAGTGGTCGCCACTATTTACGTGAAATTTCTTCCCTAACGGATCAGCCCGTCCGTGCAATTCAACGTGAGCTTGCACGGCTTGAAGATGTGGGCTTACTAATCTCGAGTGTCGAGGGTAATAGAAAATACTTCCGAGCAAATCGGCAGTCCCCCGTTTTCCCCGACCTTAGAGCGCTCATGGTAAAAACAGCAGGTATAGGGAATCAATTGAAGCAAGTCCTTCAGGAACGATCAGACGCTATCCGATCGGCATTCATATTTGGTTCTTTTGCACGAGGGTCAGAGACTTCGACTAGCGATATCGATCTCATGGTGATCGGCGATATGACAAGCCGGGAATTGTCAGGATACTTGTCTCCTCTCAAAGCAGAACTAGATCGCGAATTGAATCCAGTTACGATCCGAGTACATGAGTTCCAGGATAATGCAGAAAAGGGTGATCCGTTCACGCAGGTGATTCTGGAGGAGCCCAAGATTTTTCTTATAGGGGATGAAGATGGACTTCAAGCGATGGTTGGCAGAAGACCAACTTAGAAACCACACGACAAGTAAAAAAGAGATCCGGGGATTGCTCGAAATCGTGCAGAGAGATTTGAATGATGCATCGGTTCCAGATTTGTCAACCGATCGTCGTTTTCTGATCGCTTACGAGGGGGCACTTGCATTGGCGACAATCCCCTTGTACTGTGCAGGCTATGAAACATACGGGAAAGGGCATCATTGGCTGACGTTTCGACTTCTTCCTGAGGTTATGGGGGGAGATTATTCCGACCTGGCGCAGTACCTTGATCAGTGCCGCACAAAGCGGAATGTTGGAACATACGATCGCGGCGGTCAGATCTCACAGTCTGAGGTAGATGAGTTGCTGGTTGAGGTTGTGACGTTCCAAGAAGAAGTTGTAGATTGGTTGAAAGTCAATCACTCGGACCTGATCTAAATATTAATTTCTTCGCAATTATAAATATTCAAATTCCATCCGATAATTAGCGTAATTTTTAAAGTTATGAGATTTGTTTCCGATTACACGTTTCATCAGAAGCAATATTGTGTAAAGCAACTCCATCAAAGGATATTCAAATTCCGGTAAACTTCTTGGCATATTCTTTCAGCAATATAAAAAATTTCTTGCATCTGATTTCCTCCGCACGTAATTTCTTTCCTGGGCAGGCTTTTTGCTGTATAATTGAACGTAATACATATACGCTATCGATAGGAGAAAGGTATGGCAAGGGCTACTGTCTCCACAAAATACCAGGTTGTAATACCAAAGAAGGTCCGGGACGAAATGGGCATAGAACCAGGCCAGAAGGTTCAGGTCATTCCTTACATGGGTCGGATAGAGTTGATTCCAATCAGGGACATCAAGGAAGGGCGTGGTTTCCTAGATGGCATTGACACAACGATTGAGAGGGAACCCGATCGCCAATGAACGTTGTTGATTCATCCGGATGGCTTGAATATTTCGGTGCCGGACGCAATGCCGATTTCTTTAGCGAACCCATTGAAGACACGACTGGTCTCCTTGTTCCCACAATTAGCCTCTACGAAGTTTTCAAACGTATCTTACAGCAGCGGGGAGAGACAGCAGCCCTCCGAGCGGTCGCTTATATGCAATCAGGAGAGATCGTTGATTTGACAAGCACGATCGCACTCCATGCGGCTAAAATCTCTATTGATTTGAAAATCCCGATGGCGGATAGCGTGATGCTTGCCTCGGCACGAGAAAACGAAGCTGTTCTTTGGACACAGGATTCAGATTTTGAACATCTGGAAGGTGTAAAATATATTAAGGCAGGCTAAGCCCTCATCGGATGCAATCGGGGATGCGGCGGTAATTTCGATCCATAGTGAAGATCATGGCGGAAGGTATTTCTGGTCCAGGCAAATGCTCTATGCCTAAAATTTGAGGCTGGTGATTAGCTCGATTTCCAATAAATCAATCGGATTCTGGCTTTCTCTTGCCTCCGATGATTAGACCAACCGGTTAATACCGATCCGTTTGCATCTGCCTACATGGGTAATCGAACACAAAGTTATGCAAAGGTAAGGCGGCAACTGGTTTGCTGGTTGTCACATTAGTGAAGCGATACGAAGAAATGGTTGTGGATCAAGGATCGTGAAGCGGAAGGTTTGGATCGATTGGTCAGACCTGCTGTTGGAGCGCTTTCAAAGCGGATCGGCAGCGGCGTCGAAGCCAGAACATTTGCGCCAGACCACCCAGGCTGAATGCGCTCCAACCCACATACAATCCAACAATGGTGCCCAGGCGCACGCCGACGGTCAGGACAACCAGGCTGACAACCAGAGAGATCGCAATTGCCTCGGTAATGCCCTGTGTTTTGCGCGTGTGCAGCAAGATCCCCTGGTACCAGCTCTGATACACGTTGAAGGCCGGAAGCGGTAGAGCGAACCACAGCGATCTGCGCGCCAGTTCGGCCAGATCTGGCGGTAGACCGGACAGTGTCTCAAACCACCAGCTGGACAGCGGCGTTGCGGCTAATAGGATGAG
>DAOUEQ010000144.1:0-14800 GCA_034430395.1 Anaerolineales bacterium
AAAGATCATGGCGAAGGAGAAATTTAAGCGGACGAAGCCGCACATGAACGTAGGGACGATGGGGCACATCGACCATGGGAAGACGACGTTAACGGCGGCGATCACGAAATATGCGTCGTTCAGCGGGGATGCTGAATTCCGGCCGTTTGATTCGATAGATAATGCGCCGGAGGAAAAAGAGCGAGGGATCACGATAGCGATAGCGCACGTGGAATACGAGACGGATAAGCGGCACTATGCGCACGTGGACATGCCCGGGCATCGTGACTATATCAAGAACATGATCACGGGGGCGGCGCAGATCGATGGGGCGATACTGGTGGTAGCGGCGCCAGACGGGCCGATGCCGCAGACGCGAGAGCACGTGCTGCTGGCGCGGCAGGTGGAAGTGCCGTCGATTGTGGTGTATCTGAACAAAGTGGACATGATGGACGATCCAGAGCTGCTGGAGCTGGTGGAGCTAGAGCTGCGTGAGATGTTGACGGAGCAAGAGTTCCCTGGAGACGAGACGCCGATCGTGATGGGGAGTGCGTTGAAAGCGCTGGAGAGTGAGAGCACGGACCCGGATGCGCCGGAATATGAGAGCATCAAGGAACTGCTGCGGGTGGTGGATGAGTACATACCGGAGCCGAAGAGAGAACTGGACAAGCCGTTCATGATGCCGGTGGAGGATGTATTCTCGATCAAGGGCCGCGGCACGGTGGTGACGGGGCGGATCGATCGGGGCAAGATAAAGACGGGTGATGCGGTCGACATCATAGGGCTGAGAGATAAGTCGATGAGCTCGGTGGTGACCGGTGTGGAGATGTTCCACAAGATACTGGACGATGGGCAGGCTGGGGACAATGTTGGCTTGCTGCTGCGAGGGATCGACCGCGAGGAAGTAGAGCGGGGGATGGTGATAGCGGCGCCGGGGTCGATAGAACCGCACACGAAGTTCCTGAGTGAGGTGTACGTGTTGACGAAGGAAGAGGGGGGCAGGCACAAGGCGTTCTTCAACGGGTATCGGCCGCAATTTTACATTCGGACGTTGGATGTGACGGGCACGATCGAGCTTCCGGAGGGGGTGGAGATGGTGATGCCCGGAGACAATGTGAATCTGACGGTTGAATTGATCACACCGGTGGCATTGGAGAAAGGTTCGAAGTTTGCGATCCGTGAAGGCGGTTTAACCGTTGGTGCGGGTGTTATCACTGATATTTTGAAGTAGGAGATTTGCGCCGAAGACAAATAAAATTGGCGCAGTAATTAGAATATGGCCAAGAAAGATATTCGCCCAGTCGTTACCCTGGAGTGCACCATTTGCCAGGAAAGAAATTACACGACCGAGAAAAACCGTCGAAACGACCCGGGTCGTTTGGAATTTAATAAGTATTGTAAGCGTTGCCGGAAACATACACTGCATCGCGAGACCAAGTAGGGGTTGCAAAGACCCCGTACAGGCGAGTAGCTCAATTTGGCAGAGCACCGGTCTCCAAAACCGGGGGTTGCGGGTTCGAGTCCTGCCTCGCCTGCCTGATCGAGCTGCGACGCCTGAAGGTCAAAGGCGTCGTTTAATCTGAGGAGCGTTTGAGTGGCAAAATCGAGAGCCGCCTCAAAGAAGAAATCAAATCCCGTGACCCGCTATTTTCGTGAGACAAATGCGGAGTTGAAGAAGGTTACCTGGCCCACGCGTCAAGAGGCAACCCAGTTAACGATCATCGTATTGATTGTTGTCGGTTTGATGAGCGCGCTGCTGGGCACCTTGGATTATGTTTTCTCAAGGATGATTGGATTTATCATCGGTCTTGGATAGATTGGCGAATAGCAATCATGGATGAATATATAAAGGAAGATGGTAATCCTCAGATCGAACCCGAGATCGAAGAAGCAGTTTCGGGTGGGGAAGAGAATACTGAGGATGCCACAATGGATGAAGTAAATACAGCACCTGAAGATTCAGACGAACTCCTAAACGAGACCGGAGCCGTTGATGCTGAATCTGAAGATGTTGTTGACGAGTCCGCTGAAGGTGATTTGATTCCAGATGAAAGTGACAAATCCGAGGATGAGACCTCAGAAGAGAACAATAAACTTGCTGCTGAAGCAGAGTCCAAGGATCTGGAGGATAAGGCTCTAGATGTGGAAGAAGCGGGGTATGAATCAGAGGCGGTAGAAGAAGCCGTGGAGGAACCCGCTGCTGAAATGCAAGAGGGTGAGCTTGAAACAGTGGAAGAGCGTGAAGAACCAAAAGAGTCCTATAAAGTCGCAGTGGAGAAGGAAGTGGAAACTGCGGATGACCGGGATTGGTTCGTGATCCACTGTTACTCCGGGTATGAAAACAAGGTTCGGCACAACCTCGAACAGCGGATCGAGACGATGGGGATGAAGGACAAGATCTTTGACGTGGTCGTCCCTACAGAGGAAGAGATCGAAGTCAAAGATGGAAAACGCAGAACTGTGGAACGGCGCGTTTTCCCAGGGTACATCCTTGTTCAAATGATCTTAAATGAGGATTCGTGGTACGTGGTACGCAACACTCCGGGTGTGACTGGATTTGTGGGGATGGGCAACGAGCCAACCCCTCTGCGACCGGAGGAAGTAACGAAAATCGTTAAGCGCATGGAGGCGGATGCCCCGCGCATCAAATTGGCGTATTCAATCGGGCAAAAAGTGCGTATTATAGACGGTCCATTTAACGATTTCATCGGTACGGTTGCGGACATCGATATGGAGCGCGCTATGGTTCGCGTGATGGTGTCATTTTTCGGTCGTGAAACACCCGTAGAATTAGACTTCCTGCAAGTTGATAAAGCGTGATCTAGAAGGATAACGCGTGGGAGGGCCATTCTGCCCGCTAACACCACAAAAGGAGTATACCCGTGGCAAAGAAATTAAAGGCGATTGTTAAGCTTCAGATCGAAGCTGGAAAAGCCAACCCGGCACCCCCAATAGGGCCGGCATTGGCACCACATGGCATCAACCTGATGGTTTTTTGCAAGGAGTACAACGCGCGTACATCGAGCAAGACGGGGGAAATCATCCCTGCAGAGATCAGCATTTTCACCGATGGCTCCTTCAAATTTGTATTAAAAACCCCCCCGGCTGCGGCTCTATTATGCAAAGCGGCAGGTGTTGAGAAGGGTTCTGGCGAACCTAACCGAGAAAAAGTAGGTATGGTCACCCGGGATCAGGTTCGTGAGATCGCTGAGATAAAGATGAAAGATTTAAACGCTGTCGACATTGAAGGCGCGATGCGCCAGATAGAGGGAACGGCGCGAAACATGGGTATCGTTGTTGAAGGCTAGGATGATAAATAGTGGGAGGGCTAGCGTAGACTAGCCCGTAAGGACCACAGGGAGTATTTCAAAATGGCAAAGCATGGGAAAAAGTATCGCGAAGCGCTTGCGAAGATAGATCGGACGAAAAATTACGAGCCGATGGAAGCGCTGAAATTGGCGCAGGAGACTTCGTTTACGAAGTTCGACGGCACCATCGAAGTACACATACGACTTGGCGTTGACACACGACACGCCGATCAACAGGTGCGAGACACCGTAATGTTGCCGCATGGTCTCGGGCGAACCATTCGTGTTCTTGTGTTTGCAGAGGGTGATGCTGCACGAGAGGCCCAAAAAGAGGGTGCAGATTACATTGTCGATGATGAGATCATAAAGAAGATCCAGAATGGTTGGTTTGAGTTCGACGCCACAGTCTCAACACCGAAAATGATGGGCACGGTTGGGCGACTTGGAAAGATCCTGGGTCCGCGTGGCCTAATGCCAAATCCAAAAGCCGGGACCGTGGTTCCCGAGGATGATTTACCACGCGTGATAAAGGAACTGAAGGCGGGTAGAGTGGAATTTCGAACGGATAAGACTGCAAATTTGCATGTCCCTATCGGTAAAGCTTCCTTTGAAACGCAAAATTTACTTGAGAATTTTTCCGCGCTCATTGATTCGGTCCGGCGATCAAAGCCACCGGCGTCAAAGGGAGCGTTTTTCCGGACGATCACAGTTACAAGCACCATGGGGCCGGGGATACGAGTTGATCCCAGTACAGCAATCGCAGTGGTAGAATAAGTAGGGGTGAACTAAGACAGAGATTTTTCCCGAATAAGCTACACACCGCTTCGCCGAAGACAGCAGGCGCCATGTCACTAGATGACGGCTTAATCTCCTGCCCAGGTGAGGGCTTGAAAGCAGTAAGACCGCCAACCGACGCTTTCTTTATGAGCCTTTGCTTCTACGGTCATCGCGAAGCAGAGGTTCATTTTATTTTTAGAAGGAGGTGAGTGGAATTGGCAATCACAAGAGAACAGAAGGAAAAGCTTGTTACTCAGTACAAGGAGATCCTTAATCGGAGCAGCGCTTTAATATTCACAGATTATGCGGGTTTGAGTGTTAAGGAACTCGAAGAGCTGCGTGGGAGGATTCGCGAAATTGGTGGCGAGTTCTACGTAATCAAGAATACACTGGCAAAGCGAGCGATAGATGATGTCGGGACGCCGCAACCTGAGGGTGCTTTTGATGGACCGACAGCGATTGGGGCGACAGATGAAGACGTCACAGGATTGGCGAAAGCCATTGTAGACCTCGCTAAAGAGACGAACGTATTCCAGGTAAAAGGTGCGGTCATCGATGGGGAAATCTTCGATAGCGCCCGAGTGAGGAGCTTGGCGGCATTACCGCCGATGCCTGTTATACACGCACAGTTGCTCAGTACACTGCAGGCGCCCGCATCACAGATCGCCAGGGTGTTATCGGGCTCTTTGCGCCAAGTAGTGACCGTCGTTAAAGCATATTCTGAAAAAGAAGCTGCCGCGGCGTAAACACAGCCTAATATAATTTAACAATAATTAAAGGAGATCGTAAACAATGGCTAACATTGAGAAAATAGCAGAGGACCTAAGTAAGCTAACCGTCCTTGAGGCAGCTGAACTCACTAAATTACTGGAAGAGAAATGGGGTGTTTCAGCCGCAGCACCGGTTGCTGTTGCAGCCGTTGCAGGCGCCGGTGCAGGACCTGGTGAGGATGCGGAGGAGAAGACCGAGTTCGATGTAATTATTAAGGATGTCGGGCCGAAGAAGATTGATGTAATCAAGGCTATCCGCCAGATCACTCAGCTCGGCTTGAAGGATGCAAAAGACCTCGCCGAAGCAGCGGGTGCGAAGGTTCTCGAGCAGGCAGGAAAAGAAGCTGCACAGGATGCCAAGAGCAAGCTCGAAGCAGCTGGCGCTACTATCGAATTGGCGTAGTATGAACGTTAAGCGTGAATATGGAGCCGCCCTTTGAGGCGGCTTCATCCATTTCCTACGGTGCTGTGGTATAAAGTCTGCTAGTTATAAGTCACCCTGATTATGATGTGATGATGTCATTCTGATGAGTGGGGCGGCAACTAAGCTCGATTTTCATGGCGGTTAGCTCCCGACCGGGGTCTGAAAGATTCTTAACTTCCGCTGTGCTTCAGCTCTGATTGACAACCCATTAAATACCATTATGAATAATTGTACGTGCCTCGATGTTCTGATTGTGAAGATAATCCCCTTAGTGAAAGATTATTATCAGAAGCAGATATCATCCGGTTTGGTGAGGAATCAGGTGCTCAATGCATGAGAAGATATTGATCGTCGAAGACGAAGAGCGAATTCTGCAATTTCTGCGCCGCGGTTTGGCGTATGAAGGGTACAGTGTGTTAACTGCTGTGAATGGGACAGAAGGGCTTCAAGTTGCCAGGGATAACCCTCCGGATCTGGTCATCCTTGATTGGATGCTACCCGAGATAGAACCGGGTTTGAATGGATTAGAAGTGTGCCGGAGGCTGCGCGCCGCCAGCGATTTGCCAATCATCATGCTTACTGCGAAAGAATCGGTATCGGATCGTGTGCTGGGATTGGATGCCGGAGCAGATGACTATCTAGTAAAGCCGTTTGCTTTAAATGAACTTTTGGCGCGAATCAGGGCATTAGTCCGGAGAGCGAAGACGGAAGAGCCGGAAATTCTGACATTTGACGATCTACGGTTGGACACAGGCACGCATCAGGCATTCCGTGGCGAACGGGAAGTTGAACTGACCGCAAAGGAGTACGAATTGCTGGAGCTCTTCTTGCGCAACCCACGACAAGTTCTCACCCGGGATCTGATCTACGATCGTGTTTGGGGCTATGATTTTGGAGGGGAGAGCAACATTATCGAGGTCTATGTGCGCTACTTGAGACAAAAGACCGAATCGGAAGAAGAGCCGCGCCTCATTCATACGGTACGAGGCGTCGGTTACGTGATTCGGGAGTAATCGTGACTCTTCGCGCTCGTTTAACACTCTGGTATACCGCTGTGCTTGCTGTTATTCTGGTGCTCTTCGGCAGCATTGTTTACGTTTCACTTTCCTTTAACCTCACAAACCAGATCGAAAACTCGCTTGATCGCACTGCTGATGACATCCTGCTCACGCTGTCGGATGGAATTCCGGAAGATTTAGCGATTACCCTTAGGGCACTTGATCTGACTTCCAATGTCTCGGTGCAGATCCTGCAGAATGATGGGGAGATAGCGTGGCAGTCGGTAAATACGCCTCTATCGGGAAGTGCATTTGACCCCGATAATCTCTCCATGGATGAGAACGTTTTCAGTTCCCGAGATATTCTGGGGGTAGATTACCGAGTATTAACTGTGCCAATCGTATCAACAGCTGGAAACGAGGTTATTGGGTATTTACAACTTGGCACATCTTTGACGACAGTTAATTTGGTTGCCCAGACGCTATTAATAATGCTTCTGGTAGGAGGGCTCCTGGCGGTGATTGTTGCTGCGATAATCGGCTACATAGTGGCAGGCGCAGCGCTGAGTCCGCTCGATCAAGTTACTCAAACGGCAATACAAATTACGAGTGCAGATGATCTCTCGCGACGGATCCCACTCTTAGGACGGCAGACGGATGAGGTGGGTAAGTTGATTCAGGCCTTCAATGCAACCATGGAAAGACTGGAAGGTCTATTTAATACACAGAAACGGTTCCTCGCGGATGTGTCGCATGAACTTCGAACGCCTTTAACCGCGATCCGCGGAAATGTCGACTTGATCCGGCAATTTGGGGTGGCGGATGAGGAGTCCTTGGATGCGATCAGCACTGAAGTTGATCGTCTTACACGTCTTGTGCGTGATTTGCTTTTACTAGCACAAGCCGAGACCGGAAAACTCCCCCTTTCAAGGGACGCGGTTGAACTTGATACGTTGATGTTAGAAGTGTTTCGTCAGGCGAAAGTTCTTGCGGGAGAAAGAGTCAACGTGCGGATTGGGAATGAAGATCAAGCGCGTGTGGAGGGTGATCGGGATCGGCTGAAGCAAGTATTGCTAAACGTGGTCGCAAATGCACTTGAGCATGCACCTGACGGGAGCGAAGTGCGATTGGCTCTAAAATGTGAAGGGCAGCTGGCAGAGCTCAGCGTGGTTGATGAAGGACCAGGAATCCCGGAAGATGAATTGTCGAGAATCTTCGAGCGCTTTTATCGTCGAGACCCTTCTCGGAACAGGAACAAAGGATCTGGCGCTGGTCTGGGATTATCGATCGCTTATTGGATCACTCGCCATCATGGGGGAGATATCAGGGTTGAGTCATCTGTTGGTGAGGGTACGACTTTTGTCATTTCTCTCCCACTGCTTGAGGGACCATGTAACTCGCAGCAGAGTGAGGTAGATTTTAAGCCCCTTGACGCGGTATCAAAGGGTTAATGAGGTTGATTCCAGTTGCAGGATGAGGCCATAGGCTCTTGTGCAGCTGTAACTACAACCCGCAGCGTGTCGCATCTAACCAATTGGGGTAGACCCATTATCGGAATGACGGCTTTGGGGATACGTAAGTATTAAGACATCTGAGGCTTGCCTGCATAGATGTTCACCGCCTGCACTTAACCACTCATTCAAGGTGAGGCTGGGAACTGTCCCACTACCGAGATCCCTCCATATCCCCGTTCCCCAATAAACGTATCGCTGGGTCTCATCGGACCAGGTAGTGGGATGGCGTGCGATAACACTATGGCCGCCGTTATAACCCGCAAGCGTTAAGTCGATCTTCCCCTTGGATAACTGATACGAACGCGCAAGATATTCCATGCCGCGTTCAGCATTGACCTCGGATTCCATCCAGTTCTCACCCACACCAAAATGGAAAGGCATGACCTGAAATAAACCGCGCGCCCCCGCGCTCGAAACCGCTGTGGGATCGCCGCAAGATTCGATTTGCATAACGATCGCTACGAGTTCCGGAGGGAGATTATAAGCGGCTGCCCAGCGTTCAATTTGGACCCCCCAGCGCTGAACTTCTGGAGTAAATACTGCCAGGTTGAGTTCGTATGCTGGATCTATTGGTTGATGAGGGTTTATCTCCTCGCTTAAGATGTCGTATTCATCGATGCTGAATGTTGAGTCACGGGTGTTGGCTCTGACAACCGCAAGGAAATGCTCGCGCAATGCGCCAACGGAGTGAACGGATACGATTATTAGCGCAACCATGAGGGCCAGGGGGATGCTGTGGACAGGCAAAGAGGGAGAACATGCAGGAATTTCAAGATTGTTGCCCCCATCCTGCAAGATGTTCTCCCCCTCCATTTCACTCAAGGTGTGTAAGCTCATGCCCAGTCAGCGCGAGAGCGGTGGTTTGGCGGCAAGGGGCCGTTGGCGGTGGCTGCCATTGCGCCTGGGTTGAGGCTTCTGCGCGGGATGTTCCCTGATAGACGGCTGTAGCGAATGTTCCGTTGGTTGGAACTTGGTAGCGGTCGCAGCTCGCTTTGCGGCACGGCTGGAAGCTGTCGAGCGACGTGAAGTTTTGTTAATAAGACGTTTTCCAGCGAGTGTGAAAGTCCCGATCATCAGGACGCGAATAAGCCAAACGAGAACTGCGACAAACGCCGGGACAGAACCCAGTAGGGCTTCGCGTCCCAGAATTTCATTTCCAAGGCCCTCGTGTCCAAGCAGGGCAAGAGAGACTGCCCACCACGTGAGCATGGCGTTCATAGTAGCGGCTAGGAGCCAGGCGCCAAGCAGGTACCAAAGTTCTCCGGAGCGACTATCGCCTTGATCGGGTGAAAACAAACGCGCGATTCCAGCGAAGTCCATGCTGCAGAACGCGAGGGCGAGGATTGTTGACCAGCGAAGCCCCGCGAATCGTAGACCGCCGAGAAGATCCGTGAGGGCGAACTCGGTCGTCCCGTAGTTAAAGACTTCGAAGGCGATCAGTGCACCGATCATAATCAAGCCGAAAAGAGACGTACGCGGCATTTGGATGCGGTCGAGAGTATTACGTAAGACCGCATCTAGCTGGAATCCCAGCTTTGGGCGAGTGGTTCTGGCAAATGTTGACATGGCCGACCTCCATAAAGAACAGGCGTTCTAGATTGGTCGCAGTATAGAACAAATGTTCCTTTGAGTCAAGGGGCATTTTGCGTCCATCGTAATGTAGTCAACTTCCTCGATGCCGCGCGTGGAAGGTTCGGAGATTCCTGGCTGCGGTTTGTAGAGGTGTATTATGCTCAAGAAGGCAAGAGGTCGACTTGGAGAAGATGTCCTTCTCAACTAGCAAGGAGGATAAGTAATATTAAGTTATCGATGTAGGAGTGCCTTTATATAGTTTGGTATGGGTTTTGGGTGCTCAGGTGGTGTTGGAACCAATCTCACCACGATCATGTGTGTACAGCTTGACCAGCCAGGCGCCGAGCAGCATCGCCGGGAGGGCGATCAACCCCGCTTCAGGACCGAAGGTCCCGCCGGTGATATATTCCGGGCCGGAAGGGGTGTGCAGAAGCAGACGGAAAGTATCAAGCCCGCTAACTTGAAAACCGAATACATTTCCCTCAAAGAAGTTCCAGCCAATATGGAGGCCGATGGGAAGCCAAAGCCTGCGAGTCCTGACCCACCCGTAAGCCAGGAAGTAACCCGCTGCCAGTAAACCGAGGGTAGACATCAGGCTGGTGGAGGGGTTAAAGAAGTGCATGAGTGCGAAGATGCTCGATGAGAGAAATAGAGCCCAGTGAAGGTTTAAACCCTCAATAAGGTTTTGCAGGTGGTAACCCCGGCTAAATATCTCTTCGCTGATACCAACCATGACGAAAGCCGCGAGGCCGCCTAGCAGTCCGATGACCGATTGCCCCATCCCCACAGTCTGCCATGACCAGCCCTGAAATTGGATCCAACCCGCGGTGTATTCGACAAGAAAGATCAAGGCCATCATCAACCCGGGAATGAGGAAGCCAATGAATAGGTCAGAGACAATGCTCCGGTCAATCTGGAAGCCGAGGGATGAAAAACTCCGATAATCCAGAAAACGTCGCGCGAGATAGGTTGCAGACAGGATGCTGACCAACTCGATCATGATAGCGGGGGAGATCGACGTTATGATGGCCCCCAGTTCTAATCGATAGAAGAGCAGCGCTCCGAGGCTCAGCGTCATCAATATCACAAGGTAAAAGATCGAGTGCAGAAGCAGCCGCCAACCCGCTCGCAGGCGAAGTTCTTCAGGTGAGAGGAAGATTGTTTGAAAAAACGAACGTTCGTGGCTTTGTGGTGGTTGGGTCACGAGTGGGACAAACTCCAAGGTTGTTGGTATTGAGACCCGACACCGCGCCTAGGATCCCATGCATTGGTTCAAGATGGCAGCCAAATTCGTTTCAAGTACGCGGTACGAGTAATAATGACGAGCGATCTGATAGTTATGCTCTGCCATTTCTTCCCCGATCGATGGATCATCGAGGATTGCCAATGCCTTTTTTACAGTCTCGTTTTCAATGAAATCATCGAAGCCGATTACACGAAACCCTTTTGGTTGGATATCGGTCTTAAAGATGGCATAGTTGCTGATCACAAGCGGACGCCTGTAGTAGAGCGTCTCGAGGAAAGCGTTCCCAAAGCCCTCAGTCGTCGATGGGTAAGTGACTAGATCGGCTTGCTGGTAGGCGTCTGCGAGCGAGTAAATCTTGCCTCCATCATCTGAGTCGCCTCGATGATGATTGATAGACTCTGATCCGAATATGACGCGGGTGCCCAATAGATCGGCATATTCACGCACGCGTTGTTCGTAGGCTGAGCTATCATCTCCAGATTGATGTGTGATCACAAGCACGTTATCTGAATCGACTCTTTGAGTCAACTCGATAGCGAGCTCAATACGCTTGCGAGGTACGATGCGTGTTGGCTGGAGGAGGAAGTGCTGTTCAGGTCCTATTCCTAAGGACTCGCGCAGATCGAGTGCGTACTCGTCCGGAGGAGGAGGCGGATTATCGAAGTCCATAACATTGGGGATAAGCACTGAGCGGGCGCCGGTCCGGAGGGCCAGTTGTTGTGCTGCGAAGGAATTGATCACAACATGATAAATCGAAGGCAGGATCGGTGGGAAAGAAGAGCGAAGATAGTCCCCGGCGGTGTTGACAGCAAAGCGATTACGCTCCCAGGTGAAGTCGTGATGATGTGCGATCGTCGGGATGTTCGTCTCGGCGATGAGCTCGCTCAAGGCTAGACCGAGTGGTACGTTCATCGGGAGTGAGAATGCGTTTTCAATAACCAGAAGATTTATATCGAAGGTCGTGAGGAATTGGTACAAGTGCTGCTTCAAATGGAAGCGGATGGCTTGGACAAGCCCGGAAGTTTTCGATGAGCGGGAAAGGTCGTCGAAGAGATCGCGGTTAATTGCTTTAATATCGGGGTGCTTAAAGTGCGCTTCAGGGACGACGACGGAGGATTCCTGCGGGCGATCCGACTTACCGCTGAAGTAAAAGCACTCATGCCCCATTTGCTGAAAGACGGCAGCCCACTTCTCAGTCTCGAGCGAGATGTCATCGGTGCCTGAAAAACGGGTCGACACGAAGCCGATACGGCTGGGGGTGGCGTTCATTTGGCCTCCGCAGTAATGGACGGATGAAGGATTTTATCCTCCGGGAACAATAATAATCTGCTTTGCTGCAAGGCGTGAATTATAAGTAGGTTAATCATCTTTTGCACGGTTGATTTGACAATCGCATCGGCACTTTTTGGTTTTCATTTTTTTCGATATTTTCATTAAGTGCAGTGCGGCGATGGCGAGATCGATTTGTGCGTGCAGGACTAGAGATGATCCGAGCGAATGGCTTGTTGCCTAGGATGGAGATGCCGATGCTTTAATCAGTCGTCCCGCCAGTCCGGATCCAAGGAGCGCCAGACCATCTAAAGTCATATAGTGACCAGAGGCAGCATCGAAGAGAATGCTTGCTCTGGCTGGAAACTCATCATCCCCAGGCCAGAGGGTGGCAGCGAGCCGGATTCTCGGGAGGGGTTGAAAGAAGTAGGCGTGGGGAGCCAAAGCGGGGAGTCCCTGACCGCCGATGGTTTTGGCTGCGAGTGCAAAGGCTTCAGGGTTTTCTCCATATACCTTCGCGATGCGGTTCCCGCTGTATCCTTGAAATGCTTGGTGGTAGAAGCCGCCATCGGGCAGTTCACGGAATCCGATCCAACGATCGGCTAGAGGCGACCCATCCGCCGTGTTGAGATAGTAGAGCAGCATGGCGGTATCAAAGGTCGAGACAAGCGGTCCTCCGGGAGGGCTGAAGGCCTCAAGCGCCGGCCAGGAAAGAGCGATGCTCTGCCCCCAATAGATCAGCAGGATAGAGTCTTCCTCAACGTGTCCGCCAGAAAATGCAGCTATGGTAAAAGGATCACGCTTTCTCAGTTCTCCCCGCAGCTCGTCAAGCCGGCGGACCATGCTTTCTTGCCAGGCTTCCTGCGCCTTGGCGACGATCTCCTCTCCAGGAATTTCCTGCCCCCCAGCTCTCTCTGTCAATCCAGTCATTTCCTATCCACCTGTACATTCTCGATGTATTTCCGAATGGACGGTACAGCCGTGAGCCGTTCGTGGAAAAAGTTATTCACCAGGTTGATCACCTCGGCGCGAGCTGTCTCAACTTGCGCTTGCCAGCGATTATCCATCCTCTCCTCATCCAACGCTCCCCGCAGACGAAGGAGGTAACGGACGATCTCGGCTTCCTCGTCGCCCTCAAGCGCTTGAACAACGGTAAGGATAAGCCCATCCGTTTGTTTCAATACGATAGCATGCGGAATGCTGCCAGGATCGTTCATCACATCGTCGATGGTGCGAATGAGTGACCAGACCTGATACAGCGCAGTAGCGGGTTCGTCAAACAACTCTCGAACGTATGCAGCTTCTTCATACCGACCGGTGAGACGAAAAATGTTGTACATCCGCTTCGCTGCCTTGCCGTAATTCGGTTTTCGGCCAACATATTTATTCACTTCCTTCTCGAGCTGCTGGACATAGTCGTCGAGTGCATCAGCTGATACGTGTTTAGCTAATTTTGAAAAGAGTGGGATTGAATCCGCTTGAAGGTAGACCTCCTGAAAGTAGGGGTCGAGGTAGCCGTCGAGAGGCGTAATGGCGCCATCTGGGGCTTCCCACGTCACATCGAGCATATTGCTGGCGTTGGAGAGTTGCCCGCGAAGAGGATCAGCGACCACCCAATCCAATTTACACCAGCCTGGATCATGCGCCACTTCGTCCCAGCGAATGGTAGCCTGTTCACCATCCGGCAACTCTGCCTTTATCGCCTTCGCCTCGATCTCCTCCACGCGCCAGGAAATGGGAGTGCCGGCGCGATGTAGGTTCCCTTCTATCATCGTGTCAAATGGGTATTCGCCAAACTTCACCTCTATTAGCTGATAGGTTGGACCAGACGATGTGGCGATTGCTTTATCCCGAATGAGGTTGGCTAAGATTGTGCAGGCTTGCTCGCGGGTATCGGCTTTGATGTTGATGCGTTCGAAGTAATCGCTATCCCCAGGAAAAGTCTGGATTTTGGATTGAGCCGCTGAACCTGAAAGCGCCAGTGCGGTTTCCACAACATCTGACTGGTCTTCAAACTCAACCAGCTTCCCAATCCTGCGGAAGTATTCCAGTTCCTCCGGGCTGAAATCGAGCATCGATACAGTATGACCGAAGACTCCTGTGCGGCTATCAACAACAACGTCACTGCTCGCCTTGGCGGCGCTGATTGCGGTCAGCCATTGGAGCGCTTCTTCCTCGTCTAACTCAACACCCAGGCGCTGGGCAGATACCAGAATGCGCTGCAGGTCGATATCAGACTCACCTTTATTCTCACTCATCATTTCCTCCGCGATCAAGAATTTCAAGTGCTCCGTTATGGTATGTATGATGGGTTGTCCTTCTGTGCTTGGGCGCAGAAGGAGCGAAGAATCCCGTCGCTCTTGGGTGAGAGCTATCTTCGTGAAAATCGAGTTTCTTGGTCAATACACTCCTCTGAGTGACGTTCTCCCAGTCTGATCAAGTCGACTTGGTATCAGTATCTATATGTTTATTTTTGTAATTCGAGGATCTTGCGGAATATCAGTGCCTGGTCACGTGCATCCTGTAAGGCATGATGCTCAAGATGAGTGGGCAATTGAAATTGCTGGGAGATCGCATTATGGCTTGTTTCTGCCCATTGAGCGCCTGTCGCGCCCATATAGAGTGCCTTGATGTCCAGCGCGCTGTGCCCGAACGGGTTCCTTCCCAGATACTTGTTGAAGTAGTGGTTGATGAACATCCAATCAAACACGGCGTTAAAGGCAACGAAAACCGGCCTTTCATCCGGCGCCGCATTTGCGCTCAGCCATTCATCGAACTGCCGCATGGCTTCCTCCGCCGGAATTCCATCTTGGGCAAGTGTCTCGAGCGACAATCCGCTGATTTCAAGAGCCTGTGGCTCATAAGCGGGGCAATCGGGCTGCAGTTCGAGATACAACGAACGGTCGAGATCGTAGACCACACATGCTCCGATGGATAACAATG
>DAOUEQ010000145.1:0-2442 GCA_034430395.1 Anaerolineales bacterium
CTGGTGGTGCACCCCATTTCTTGGACACTTTTAGGGCATCGGAATTGTGATGCTACGACCGCAGCCACTGAGTCTCAATATACCTCGCAGGTGCTTGATATCCAATTGTAGAGTGTCGACGTAATCCGTTGTGATATCCCATCCTTTCTCTTACCACGAGCTGCAATTCTTCCAGTGTTTGCGCATCTAACAGAAGCGACCTGTTCTCCGTTTTGAACCGGCTGTTGAAACTTTCCATCTCAGGATTGTCTCTGGCCCCATTGAGGGCATAGGATACCCGCACGTGGTCTTTCAAAAGCAGCTGCGCCGTCCACCGATACCCGGTGAAGACCGGATCTTGATCATGATGCAGGATGAAATCTTGCACATCTACACCGTAGTCAATCAGCGTCTCTCTCGCATACTCCCATGCCCGTAAAGCCAGCTCGGTCACAGCTCGATTACCCACCGCCCAGCCCAGAACCATCTTGCTGGCGTGGTCGATAATCGGGATCAGGTGCGCCTTGCGACGTCCGTCAGCATAGACAAGTTCTGTGAAGTCCGTATAGGCCACTTCAAAAAGCCCGATCTCATCCTTCTTCGCCACAAGGTTTATGCGATCACCAGCTGCTGTGATGACCTGCCGGATTCCACTTGGTTTCGGCGGCTTGATACTGCGTATGAGCGGCAAACCCCACTCCTGGTGAAGCCTTTGCACGACCTTGTGGTTGATTTTGTGACAATGTGCCTCCTTGAGCTCTTCCGTGGTGCGCCGATAGCCGTAGGCAGGGTTTTCTCGGGCGATGGCCTCCAGTAGCTCTTGCAGGTGTGCATACTTCTCTGTGTAAGCCTTCACGTGCTTCTGATGGTAATACCAGGTCGAGCGCGGCAGTTTCAGGACGGCCAAAACGGCGGGAAGGCCATAGTCGCTCTTCGTGGTCTCGGCAAGGGCAACCTTCTCTTCGTTGCTCATCCGTTCTGGCCCAAGAAGTTTTTTAAAAGCGCAATCTCAACTTCTTTCTTCCCCAGGAGCTGCTCGAGATCTCGAATGCGGTGTTCATACTCCTGTACCGTACTTTCCTGTGAGAAGAGTTCAGGCCCCTTTTCCAGAAATTGCTTTTTCCAAAGCGTCACAGAATTGGGATGGATCCCATATTCCTTGGCGATCTGCCCGGGTGTCTTCTCTCCGCTCATGGCTTCCAGTACAACCTGAAACTTGAATCTGGGTGAATATCGTTTCTTGGCCATGACTGATACCTCCTGTTGCAGCAGCCCTGGCCGTAGCGTACACTAACTCCAGAGGAGATCAACTCCACATTACTCCAGTGTCCAACTTTTTGGGGTCAGCACCTTGACAAGATTGTGTCGAACATAATTTTGTTTGATTTCTTCATAAATCCCCCGACTGCGCTGAATAATTGATAAATCCACACATCATGATTTCAACATCTAATAAGTGCTTATTGTTTGAAGCTGTTTCGTAACAATCCGATGTGGAACAGCTTGTCTTAATAGGTTCGAAGGAATTATCAATGGGTAAAGCTGTTTTTTGGTAATGTGATTTTCAACATTAGACGCTTCCTAACGGCTTCGAGCTGAGGCGCCGGGGTAATACTCCTCCGTCAGCTCAACATTATCCCCGTATTACATCCCCTCTTGCATTTCGAGCCGATTCCCCGGTCGCCTCGAGCGAGTGGTTAGAGAGCCTATAATAACAATCAGGATGTTTCCTCATGCACAAGCGCCATAGAAATACAGGCTGTCCAGTGAAGTACTTTGAATTCACCATTGTTGAGAGCAGATACTATCTCTTCTCTTGTCATCTTTAGCAACTCTTGTTCTTCTAAATCATCACTCTCAGGTAAGGTGACTTTTTCAGCGTTGAGAGCAAAGAATAGATTTACTTTGCCGACTCCACGATTTGGCTCAACAGCGTAAGTACCTAGCTCCACCCATTCATTAGATTGATAACCGGTTTCTTCAAGCAATTCTCGTTTTGCCGCTTCTAAAGGCTCTTCGTCGAGATCAACCATACCGCCGACCGGAGCTAGAGAAGTACCTTCGACAGCATATTTTGTTTGACGGAAGCAAAGGTATTTTCCATTGATACTTTTTGCCAACACAATCACAGCATCAGGAACAATAACCCAGGGCCAGTCATCAATGATTTCTCCGCTGGATAGTTGTATCTTATGACTCTCGACCTTTAAGAATTTACTGTGATCGAGTAAGACCTTGCGGGACAAGGTTTTCCACGGCTTGAGCTTTTTATTTGACAGAAATTACCTCCGATTATGAAATAATCTAAATCAGAATATAGCTCTCTAACGAATTAAGGGATTCATGTGGCGTAGAACCGCCACATAATCTCCAGTTGAACTGAGCCGAGCGCCCCTGGATAGATGTGATCTGGAATTTAAGGGTTGTGAAGATTGTGAAGGACAGCTCGTATCAGACGAAAAC
>DAOUEQ010000146.1:0-54591 GCA_034430395.1 Anaerolineales bacterium
ACTGAAAACAAGACGGGTTGTACACGCAGCGGTGACAGTCTTGCCAACCGATACATGGACAGCGCAGCAGTTGAGAGAAGCTACCCCATGGGATAGCGGTCCACGGTATCTGATTCGAGACCGCGATAGAAAGTACGGACCCCAGTTTTCATGTGTTGCAACCAGCACAGGTATCAAAGAGTTGAAGACACCGTATCGGGCTCCGAAGGCAAATGCGTTTTGTGAACGGTTCATGGGGAGTCTGAAGCGAGATTGCCTGGATCCTATGCTTGTAATAAGCCAAAAACAAATTGAACGTTTACTGAGGGAATACGTAAGCTACTACAATGATGTTCGGCCGAACCAGGGAATCCATCAGCGTATTCCTGGGAGATACAATGAAAAAGGTTTCCCATCACAATCAGGCAAGATCATAAGCGAACCGATATTGGGCGGCCTTCATCATGATTACACTCGCATAGCTTATCTGAACTGACTCTCCCCCAATCGAACTCAATCACAACGAAGCCATCCTGAAAACAGTCGATGGTTTAGTTCAATTCGATTGATGAGCGAATAATGCCAATCGAGGATTGCTTGATATTCATTGAGTTCGATCAATACCAAGCAGGTTACTTGCTGAAAGAGGTCCTAACGCTAACGTCCTCGTTTCAACTCCCAGGACACCTGGCGGATTGGATAAGTAGCCAGCACAAGGTTACTCCAGCTCCCAAAGGATAGCACTGGGAGCGCACAATCACTCAGCAAACTCGCCGTTCGCCTTCTGTGTAGCTGTCTCAGACCCTCCCCCCTCCATTTATTGTGACTAATGGGCTTCAAACGGTGTCTAAGAGGTTATAGGACTAATAACAGTCCGAATACCTATATTGGAGGGAAAAATGAATGAGTTTATTCAACAATTCTGGCAGAATATCGTGAGCTACCTTCCCAGCGCTTTAGCAGCCATTGGCGTGCTGATTGGCGGCTGGCTGGTGGCACTCATCGTCGCGGCAATCGTACGCGGAGGGCTGCGCCGGACCCGGCTCGATGAGCGGATCGCCCGTCTGATTTCAGACGACGAAGATGCATCCGAAAAGCTGAACATCGCCCATTGGGCATCGCGCGTAGTGTACTACCTGATTATGCTCTTCGTGCTCGTCGGGTTTCTCCAGACGCTCAACCTCGCTGTAGTTGCTCAGCCCATTAATGAGCTGCTCAATCAGGTGCTTTCCTACATCCCCATCCTCCTCGGCGGAGCAGCATTGCTTTTTGTGGCCTGGCTCATTGCTAGCGCCCTCAAATTCGTCGTGCTGCGGGTACTGAACGCAATCAAGTTCGACGAGAGGGTCGCCAGCCAGGCGAAAATCGACATGCAGGAAACGAGCTTCAGCGCTGGCCTAGCCAGTGTTGTTTACTGGCTGGTCTTCCTGCTCTTCCTTCCTGCCGTACTTGGCGCCCTGGGATTGCAGGGACTCCTAGAACCCGTACAGGGGATCGTTGACGAAATCCTGGGCGTCCTTCCCAACATCCTGGGCGCAGGGCTCATCATCTTCGTCGGTTGGCTGGGGGCGCGCATTTTGCGTCAGGTTCTAACCAACGTGCTTGCTGAAGTCGGCACCGACCGGCTCGGGGATCGCACGGGTGTTTCGGCGGCACTTGGCGGACAGAAGCTTTCACACATCTTGGGGACAGTCGTTTACGTGCTTGTTCTCATCCCCATCCTGATTTCCGCGCTCAATACCCTGCAAATCGAAGCCGTTTCCCGTCCGGCTTCAGAGATGTTAACAATCTTGCTCACCGCCATTCCCGCGATCTTCGGGGTCATGCTGCTCATTGTGGTGGCGTACATGGTGGCTCGCTTTGTCTCGACCTTTGTGACCAACGTGCTCTCCGGGATCGGGTTTGACAAAGTGCTCACCTACATCGGCTTGGGAGACGTAGCCGGCGAGACGACGCCTTCTCAAATCATCGGTTATCTCACGACGGTTGCCATCATGCTTTTCGCAATCATCGAAGCCGCCAATCTGCTCGGATTCACCATCCTGGCAGTGCTGATTTCTGAGTTCATCGTGGCAGCAGGTGGCGTGCTCCTGGCCGTCGTAATTTTCGGCCTGGGTCTATACCTGGCAGGTCTGGCCGATCGAGTGATCCGCGACGCGGGGGTGAAGAATGCAACCCTGCTCGCTCCTGCCGCACGCATAGCGATCATCGTTTTCTCGGCTGCTCTGGCGCTGCGCGAGACGGGCATCGCTCAGGACATCGTGACCATGACCTTTACAATCGCTCTGGGCACCATCGCCGTCGCTGCAGCCCTGGCCTTTGGTTTGGGCAGCCGTGAGATCGCGGCGATGGAACTGGAGTCCTGGCTTAAGACATGGCGAGATCGCTAGGACAGATTTGCAGTCGCCGTTTAAAGGAAAAGTGAAGATCAGGGCCTGCTTCTTGCAGGTCCTGATCCCTTTCAAAAAGATTGCCGGTCAGAGTGCGACTTCCTTATGTTGACATTCTCAAATATCTCGGTAGTGTACATAAGGAAGGAGAGGCTTTGACGGGTGAGATGAAAGAGTATAAGCGCCGGTTTCAGGATCTTTCCGACGAAATCCTGGTCAAGCAAGCGAGGGCGCGCGGCGCTGTGGACGACCGGCCATTCACGGTCCTTTTCGAACGCCACAGGCACATGGTGTGGTCGGCCTGCTATCGCTTCATGGTGAACGGGGAAGATGCCGAGGATCTGCTTCAGGAAGTCTTCATCAAGGCTTACAAAGGACTGCCTTCTTTTGAAGGAAGATCCGCGTTCCGAACCTGGCTATACCAAATTGCGATCAATACCTGCCGGAATGAACTACGCCAACGGCGACGCAGACCGGATCTCATCACCACTCCAATGGATGATCTGAAGCTTGAAGATCCCGCTCCTTCACCAGGCAGCATTCAAGGAGAATGGCGAGAGGTTGTTGCCACAGCGATGATGAATCTCCACCCCGATGAAAGGGAGATTCTGATTCTGCGGGATTTTGAAGAGCGTCCGTATGATGAGATCGCCGAGTTGCAGGAGATCCAACTTAGCGCCGCTAAAATGCGTATCCAGCGAGCGCAAATAACTCTGTACAATGAACTACGGGGGTTCATCGATACCGAGGAAACAGGATGAACGACCACATCACCCGCGAGCAGGCGCTTCAATTCATATCTGGAAATCTCTCTATGAAAACAAGAGATGGGCTCCTTGCGCACATAGATACGTGCGATGCATGCCTCTCGCTCATAGATCAAATTTGGGCTGATACCCTGCATCAACTGCCCTATGCAGAAATCCCTGTTTTAGGACCTCATCGAGCTCAGGATGTGGAGCGCCAGATCTTTCGCCGCATCCATGCCATGGAGGTCGGGAAACAAGCGCTTCGTTTAGCATTCATGGGACCTTTAACTGTCTTAAAGGGTCTATTGGAACCACTTAGCCGCCAACGTAAAAATCCTAGATCGGAGTAGTCACATGACACCAATCGCTCTTGCTGAGATATGGAAAGCAATCCTCGCAGCCCTACCTGGTATGGGTTTAGCCCTGGCTCTCGTACTCATCGGGTGGCTCACAGGGCGGCTGCTATTCGCCATCACGTGGCGACTCCTTCAGCGGTTCAAGTTCGACGAAGCCGCTACCCGAGCCGGCATCGCCGCTGGGCTGGAAAAGGCAGGTTTTACTTTTCCTCCATCGAAGCTTATAGCCGCGTTGGTCCATTGGGCTACATTCCTAACCTTCGCGATGATGGCGCTCGATGCGCTAGGTTTTGACGCCATTCTGCAACCTTTGCAGTCGCTGCTTGGATACCTGCCTCACATTCTAGCGGCAGGCGTAGCGCTTGTTGTTGGTCTTTTCCTCGCCCAAATAATAGGGCGCGCTTCCCAGGCCGCACTTGCCAGCTTTGGCTTCGACTTTCACGAAGCCGGCGGGAGACTTGCGCGCGGCCTGATCATCATCGTCACCGCCCTGGTGGCACTCGAACAACTCGATCTCAATATCAGTATCTTGAGCGACGCTTTTGTTAATTTGCTAACCATCGCCGTTGGCGGTTTTGTCCTGGCATTCGCACTGGGCGCGCAGGGCATCGCCCAAAATATTCTGGCAGGCTTTTACGTGCGCGAGAATCTCACACCGGGTGACGTGCTCGTCGTCGATGAGATCGAAGGCACGCTTGAAGCCATAGGCGTTGTCAATAGTGAAATTTCCGTCCAGGGTGACCGGGTTTTTATGCCTAATCTGCACCTAGTAGAAGGTAGAGTGTACTTAAAGAACAGGCATATATCTTAAGTAATGCCCTGGAGGATAAGACGCTGCAGCTGGAGTTCGAAGGTTATTGAGCGTACATGGAAAAGGTATGCTATCGCTTGACCCCAGGGGAGTTGGCGAGCTCGGATTGAAGATGGGAAGTTCCGTTTTTCCTTGGTGAAATACCGTATATTCACCGACCTAAATACTGGAGACTTGACAAATTAATTATCATAGAAGATGGAATCCTGAAATAGGGGCCTTAGACCGTGTGCTGGCTACTTAACCCATCCGTCCAATATTTCGGTACGTCCGCGAACCTGTTGACTTAATTCGAATGGGATACCTTACTGCCCGATCAGCTAATTCCCCGACATTGAGTAGAATATCCTGGATTCAACTACAAAGCGCAACTCTGGATTCGAACTTACGACCTAGAGATCCTCGATCCGAATCCTGTGGGTGGGTTTCTGTAGAATCGTGACTAGCTAATCCGGTAATTTTCAAGGTAATGGTTCAGTATAAGTGTGTCGGCCACAACGTGATCCAAACATTATCCAGGACTATTGGCATCATGATCATCCCTCGTTTCTATTGATTCCCCCGCATTTCTTCTGCGACACGAAGCATGTTACAGAAAAGTGCTCCCTGTTCAATCGAATCATCGAGGGCGATATGCGTATGGGGAGAGGGATCAAACCACTCCTTGGGCATGTTGCGTTTTCCGATCTTCCGGTACTCCCTGCCAAGGATAACCATCGCCAGCGTCTTTATGTCCAACGCAGAAAATGAGAACGGGCTCTCTCCAGCGAATTTCATCAGATACCAGTAGATAAACATGAAGTCATAGGCTGCGGGGTATCCCACGAAAACAGGCTTGCCCGGAAGATCCTTGAGCCATGCAACATATTTGGGCATTACCGTCTCAGGTGGCTTGGTGTTCTCTCTGGTCGCCTCATACGCCTCGCGGTGTTCATTCCACCACTTCATGGTCTCGGGATGGCCGGCTGCGCCCGGAAGTGTCTTAAGATTGGCATGGAAGGTTCGTAGCAAGGTCTTGTCTGCCAGGTATGCTGCAGATCCAAAACTCAGCATCGAGTGAGGACCCGGGATCGGCCCATCGGCTTCCACGTCTGTGCTCACGTAGACTTCCATACTTCCCCCTGTCTCCTTCTCAATATCAATAGATGTACTCCATCCTATCCAATCCACTCGATATGTACGATGTCCTTCAACGATTCGAATTCGGGATCCCCCGTGATCAGCGTACCGTCGAGTTTCTCGGCAGCAACAATGGCGAACGCGTCTGCATAGGCAACGGGATACTGTGCCTTGATGTGCGCGGCTGCGAGAACGGTTTCATAACCCACCGGGAGGATCTCGATCGGCATCTGTTCGACTATCGCCAAGACCTCCTGGGCTTTCGCCAATCCACGCTCCCGTTCTGTGATGTAAACCACCTCTCCCAGGTTGATCAGTGACATTAAGGCACGTCTCTCCCCAAGGGAGGCATCGTGCAGGATCTCTCTGACGCGCGCCTCGCCGGCCTCACCTCCCAAATAAGCCAGCAAGGCATAGCTGTCGATGATAAAGACGGTCGGGCTATCGCTCACGAGCGCGTTCCTTCTTGCGTTCCTCAAGGAGAGCTTCCGTGAGGGAAGTCTCGCCCTGAAGCATTCCAGATGCAACTTCCAGGGGATCCTCAGAAGTGGGGATCAGGGAAAGCACACCACCGTAATCCACCACATGGACCTCGTCGCCTGGTTTGAGGTCATACTTCCTACGCAGGTCGGCTGGAATTACCACCCAGCCTTTTTGGGAGATCCTTAAAGTCATCGGAATTCCCTCCTTCTGACGTTATACTTCTTTACACTATAGTATAACATCATTCTTGCCGAATTTCATCTTCACGGATAGCAAAGCGGGCTGATCTTTTCTCATTGATTGAAAATAATCAGTGATGAAAAATCGACAAGCCTGACGGTCTACGTTTCATCCGGGGGGCTCAATTTGAGCGTTTCGGAAACGACCCTATAACCGCCAGATCCTAGGTTCTAATCCTAAACAAGGGGGCTTGGAAGGAAAAAGGCACCCTCGCGGGTGCCTCAAGGTAGCGGGGCTCAGATTCGAACTGAGGACCTTCAGGTTATGAGCCTGACGAGCTGCCACTGCTCCACCCCGCAACGTTAAACTGCTGTCTAACAGCGTCGAAGATTATATCACAGCGCCAGAATCAGCGTCAAGGTAACATCATTTAAGCAAGCCGCAAAGCTGAAGTAAATGTAACAATAACTGCTTCAAGTGACCAAACTCGATGCCCGCCCGGGCTTAATCCCCAAAGATCAAAGCCCACCAGACCTGCCAGTTGTTGGGCGTATCGAGGTTGTGCCCGGGAGCGGGGGTCGCAACAGATATTTGGCCCGGCGACGGAAGAGGAATGATGAGCGTCTCACCTTCGCGCACAAGCTTCGCGTCATCATGCGCCCACTCAGCGATGACGGACTCACTCGTTGCCTCGGCAACGCTCGTCATCAACTGCACACGATCCGTCGCCATCACCGCAACTTCCGTCTCCAGCTGCACAGCGTCTCGCTCGAGACGGCGCGCATTCGCCATGCGCCGATTCAGATCGCCTAGAATGAGAATCCCGACGATCACGCACGCAATTATCCAAATACTCGAAAGGCGATTACGCCCCTCTCCATTTTCGCTCATTGAGGTCATCTTACCCGAGGGGAAGCCGCTCCGCAAGATAGGTGAATTAAAAAGCCCCACATGGGGCTTTGAATGCCGAAGGCGGGAGTCGAACCCGCAAGAGCATAAAGCTCACTGCGCCCTGAACGCAGCGCGTCTGCCAATTCCGCCACTTCGGCTCGCTCTGCTATTCTACCTGATGTAGCCTCAGATATCAACGCGGGGCACCTAACCCTCGCTGAACTCCGATGTTTTTCCGTACAATCCTACACTCGCATCCTACCCGGTAAGCTCCTCTTCCAATTCATCGAGCTTGAGCCCAATGACCTTGCTGGTGGTGTCGGTGCCCATACTGACCCCATAGACAACCTCTGCCGCCTGAACCGTCAACCGGTTGTGAGTGATGAGAATGAATTGAGTATCCTGGCTCAGCTCAGCAAGCATGTCGGTGAAGCGCGTCACGTTCGCTTCATCAAGCATCGCGTCCACCTCATCCAAGACACAGAAAGGTGTCGGTGAGACTTTAAGCAGAGCGAAGATCAGCGCGCTTGCCGTCAGGCTCCTCTCACCCCCGGATAGCATCGCCAGACTCTGCGTTCTTCGACCTGGAAGCCGAGCATCGATATCGATTCCAGTCTGTGTAAGATTGTCTGGATCTGTTAGCGTTAAATGCGCCGACCCGCCGCCAAACAGCCGCGTGAAAGCCTCTCGAAACGCAATGGCGACAGCATCAAATGTCTTCCGAAATTCCCTCTCCATGAGCACATCGAGTTCGGCGATAACCTCATGGATCTGACTCTCGGCTTTGCGCAAATCGTCGACCTGTGACGTCAGGAATTCAACCCGCTCGTTAACCTCACGATATTCGCGCCGCGCCTCTGGGTTTACCGGTCCCATCCGCCTCAACTGCATGCGCAGGTTCCGGCTCTGTTTCTCGATCTCGGGCGGTAGCTCTTCGACGCGCGCTAAACGCTCAACGATACCCTCGAAGGGCAGTGGTTCCTGCCCCAGGACGTCCTCTTCGTACTCGAAAGCCACCAAGCCGAAATCATCCTCGATTCGCCGTTTCAAGCTGGCAAGCTCTTCCTGCCTGCGGGCCAATCCAATTTGCGCCCGGGAATGCTCCCGCTCAGCAGCCTGAAGCGCTAATCGCACTTCGCTCTCTTGGGCTTCGAGTTCCAGTCGGCTGCTTTCCGTAGCAGTAAGTGCTTCTTCCGCAGGTCTCATCTGCCCTTGCAGCTCTTCTAACTTCGCCCGAATATCATTGAGTGTTTCTTGGCTGACCCGGACCTGTACCTGCAAACGTTCCGATTCCAACCGATTGGCGTTTAATCGCTCCTGGCGCCCTGTGAGATCACCCTCGATAAGTGAACGCCTATCAAACAACGCCTGAACTCTGACCTGCGACTTGTCATGTGAAACCCTCGCCCGTTCCAGGCGTGATTCGATCTCCGCAACCTCTGATCCTTCACCGATACCATCCAATGCGAGGAGCGCTGTTTGATGCTTTGCCTCGATCTCTTTCTGCTCTTCACGGACTCGCACAGCCTGCTCAGCAATCCCAACAAGCTCTAGCCGAACGGATTCAAGTTCAGCTTCAACTGTGCCCAATTCATCTTCTAGTAACGAGATCCTATGCTCGATGGTTTTCAAGTCAAGAGAAGCCTGATCCAATTGATCCCTGAATTGCCGCCGTTTTGATTCAATCTCTTTGTGGTCCTCTACTGCTGTTTCGATATCCCTGCGGCTGGATGGAATCTGGGCTTGAATCTCCTCCAACTGTTCCAACATTGATTCCAGCACCTTGCGTCTCGAATCATATTTTTCCTGAAGCGGCTTTGTATCACGCTCGAGCCCACCGATCCCCTTTCCAAGACCGATTACCGCTTGGCCAGTTGGGTAAAAAATATCTCCTTGCAGCGTAACAAGTCGTCCGTCGGTTGGCAGGTTATGCATCAAGCGTTTCACCGCGCGCCTGTCGCGTACGACGAGCGTTCGCCCCAGAAGCATTTCAACGGCCGGACGATATTGATTGGCGATTGTCACCAAGTCAGCAGCATTACCGACGCAGTCCGCATCCTCAATGGGGTCTAAATGCGCGAGAGTTCGTCCCGACTTCAACGGCAGAAGTGAAAGGATCGTCTCAGTTGCATCCAATTCCGGACCTTCAAGTGCCAAGAGAATTTGATCCAGGTCGGTAAAGGCAAGGCTTTCGAAGAAATCCCCCAATGCAGCATGGATCGCTCGATCATACTCTCGGGGTATCTGGATCTGACGTGTGATGCGTCCAAGGTAGCCGGTGAGACGGCCTTCATCACGGGCAGAATGCAAGCGTGAGAGCTTCTCATCGTCCAGCTTATTGGACTGGCTGGCAGAGAGTTGTGCATTCAGCGTGCCCAGTTCCACCTTCTCCACGTTGATCTGCTGCGCGAGTTTTGCCTCTTCAAACTGCAAAGATTCCAGCCGGTCGCGCCCCGCAGTTTCGGCAGTTAGAGCTTCATTAACCCTCTCCTCCGCTTCCAAGACGGATCGCTTCGCATCAAGCAGTTTCCCCTCGGCTTCATCCTTCTCTTCCCGTGTAACCTGCAAGTCCTCCTTCAGGCGTTCCACTCGTCCAAGAAGGGCATCCTGCCTGTTCTGAAGCTGCTTCTCCTGCGCCTCTAACGTGATCCCGCGCGCGAGCAGTGCTTCTAATGCACCTTTCACATGCTGTGATTCCTCAAGCAACGCCGTCCGTTGCGCAGTATCAATCTCTCCGTCCTGAAGCAGCGCCCCGAGTCTCCGTTCGAACTCCACAACGATGGTTCTCTCCTCTGCGAGGTCTGTTTCGGCTTCGACGACCTGCTTACCTAGCAATGTCAGCGACTCCTGAAGCGCTTGGATCTCAAGGCCAAGCAGGCCATCCTGTTCCGTCAGCCACCGCAACCTCTCTTCTCCCACCGCCAATTCGCGCCCAGACCGTTCACGATCCTGATAATGGTCTGTAACCCGCTGCCGCCAATCCCGCAATTGAGATCGAAGGTCATTGCTCCGTATACGTACCGCCCGCATTTCAGATTCGATTTCGGCTTGCTTCACCCTCAGGTCATCCCGCAATCCAACCTGCTCGTCGGCGTCCGCAACTTGTGCAGATACGGTTTCCAACAGACGATACCAGTGATACCCGTACCATATTCGCAGCAGTTCCTGCAGATCCGTTCGAACCTGGTCATAATCTTTCGAGCGGTCCACCTGCCTTTTCAAGCTTCTCAAGCGCGGCTTTAGCTCAGTCAGAATATCCTGGACCCGTTCGAGGTTGCGTTTCGTCGTATCCAGCCGGCGTAAGGCTTCTTCTCTTCTGCTGCGGTATAGACCGATCCCCGCAGCTTCTTCAAACAGCTGGCGGCGCTCGTCGGCTCGCAGCGAAAGAGCCGCATCGACAAGCCCTTGCCCAATAATGGTGTAGGTACGCTGGGAGAGCCCGCATTTTGAGAGCAGATCATTGACGTCGCGCAAGCGGACGCGTTGACCGTTGAGCACGTACTCATTCTGCCCATCGCGATAGGCACGACGACCTATGGTCACCTCTGTAAAATCAATCGGAAGCCAACCATCGCTGTTATCGAAGGTGATTGTTGCCGCAGCCATCGAGGCGCGTGGTCGTGTTTCCGAACCGGAGAAGATCATGTCCTCCGTTCGTTTCCCGCGCAGCAGCGAGAAGGATTGCTCACCCAATACCCAGCGAACAGCGTCGGTGATGTTTGACTTCCCCGATCCGTTTGGACCAACAATCGCCGTAATGGTTGATGCGAAACCGAAGTTGATCTTCGTTGCGAAGGTTTTATAGCCCTGGATTTCGAGGGATTTCAGACGTGGAATTTTCTTTTCCAATTTATTTGCTCGATCGTTGTGAAATTGTTGAACCGTTTAGTCCTAATTTCTGAAGCGCATTTTCCGCTGCCGCTTGCGCGGCCTCCTGTTTGCTACGACCTCTTCCATCCGCTTTAACCCTCTCCCCGATCGAGACCTCGACAGCAAATTCTCGATCGTGATCAGGTCCAGATGTGCCAGTGGTCCGATAGTTCGGTATCTCCCCAAATTCAGACTGAGACCACATCTGCAAGATGCTGCGCGCATCGACCAATCGCTCGTCGTCAAGCACCGCCTTGGCCGCGCGCTCAAAGCGCGGCTCAATAAAACGGACGACGGCCTCGATGCCAGCATCGAGGTAGAGTGCGCCGATTAACGCTTCGAACGCTGCGCAGAGCAGCGCAGGTCGCTGGCGGCCACCGGTAGCGCTTTCTCCTTTCCCCAGGAAAATAACCTCACCCATTCCAAGCTCGCTGCCGAAAACTGCCAGCTGCTCCGTACGAACCAGCGCCGAGCGCAGCCGGGTGAGTGCACCCTCATCCATCTCCGGGAAACGGTTGTAAAGCCAGACCGCGGCGATGAAATCTAGAGCAGCGTCACCGAGGTATTCCAGACGCTCGTTATCCTCCAATGCCTCGGGGTGCTCGTTTAAGTATGAGCGATGCGTCAGGGCGCGGCGGAGCAAACTGGGATTTGAGAAAGACAATCCCGTTCTCCGGATAAACTCATCCGGTTTCACTATGTCACTCTCCATGAACTTGGGGGACGCCGAGAACTCAGCCGATCTGGGTACTCCGCGTTCCACCAGTTCCTTCGATACTGATTGATTGTTGCGATCTATTTTAACCCGTGAATCTCCGCAACGCCAGCACCGCATTGTGCCCACCGAAACCAAAAGCGTTGCTCAACGCGACTTCGACTTCAACCTCGCGCGCATGGTTAGGAACGTAATCCAGATCGCATTGAGGATCGGGATTATTGAGATGGGTCGTTGGCGGCAGAATCCCATCCCGTATCGCCATGACGCAGATAATCGCTTCCAGGGCGCCGGTCGCGCCCATCATATGTCCCGTCATAGATTTCGTGGACGAGATAGGCACTCTATAAGCAGCCTCACCCAGCGCTGCCTTGATCGCCTTCGTTTCTGAGATGTCATTCAACTTCGTGCCCGTCCCATGGGCGTTGATGTAATCGATCTCATCGGGGTTGACTGCAGCGGTAGTAAGCGCTTTCTCAATCGCTGAGGCGCCTCCCGCTCCCGTTTCAGAGGGCGCCGTGATATGAAATGCATCGGTGGTTGAACCGTAACCTACCAACTCAGCGAGAATTTCCACACCTCGATTGCGTGCGTGGTCCAGGTCCTCGAGGATGACCACCGCTGCTCCCTCACCGATCACCAAGCCATCGCGGTTCGTGTCGAACGGTGCTGGGGTTTGAGAAAAATCTTCGTTTTGTCTCGAAAGTGCTCCTAAACGATCGAATGAAGCAACGCCGAACCTAGTGATGCTCGCCTCCGCAGCGCCAGTCAGGCATACATCCATTACACCTGTGCGAATCAGCGTGGCAGCAATACCAATCGCATCAGCGCCAGAGGCGCAAGCTGATGCGACGGAAAAGGATGGTCCTTTGGCACCAATTTCGATAGCCACAACCCCCGAAGCACCATTGGCCATGAACATTGGGATCGTGAAAGGGCTAATCCGACGGGGGCTATCGTCGACCATCGCCTGCATGCCCGTCTGCAGCGTATTCAGGCCGCCTACTGCCGAGGAGATGATAACTCCGACTCGATCAGCACCCTCAGGTTGTATCTCCAACCCGGAATTCTGCATCGCCTGGGAGGCCGCAGCGCTTGCGAATTGCTCAAAACGATCACGACGCCGTGTCTTGCGGGGATCCATATACAGCGCAGGGTCGAATTCCTTGACCTCACAGGCAATGTTCACCAGGAGATCACTCGAGTCGAACAACGTGATTCGTCCAACGCCTGAGGTGCCAGACTTGAGTGCTTCCCAAGTCTCCATGACGTCGAACCCCAACGGGTTGATCGTGCCCATCCCCGTTATCACAACCCTGCGTTCCATGCTCGTATCCTTCACAATCTCTTTCTTACTTACCTTTCAATCAACCAGCTTTCAACCGCCGCTGATCCCATTTTCAGGTGTTTCACTCTTCCAGCACCTTAAACCCCGAACCCGTGAGGACCAGAACGATGGGGTCCGGGCATGTTTCCAGCACTTGTTCAAGGGCTGGTACAACGAGTGCCGACGTCGGTTCTACATACAACCCGATACGAGCCAGTACGTCGCGCCCTTTCAGGATTTTTTCTTCATCGACGGCGATCATCTCGCCCCCGCTCTCTCTGATGGCTTGCAGGATGGCGTCCCCGCGCAGTGGATGAATGATACGTACCCCCTCAGCGACTGTTGCCCCCTCAGAGGTCATAGATAGATCCGAAGTGCCGCCGGAAAAGACCGCCCATAGCGGCGCACACGCGCTCGCCTGAACACCAACCAGGGCAGGGGTCCGATCGATTACACCCGCTGATTGCAATGCCCGAAAACCCCGATGCAAACCCAAGAGCAGCGTCCCCTGGCCGACAGGTGTGATGACTGTTCCAGGAGATCCCTTCAATTGTTCCGCTATTTCAAAGGCGATGGTTACCATTCCTGCAATACCGTGCGGCAGATACGCATGGCTGGCATACACAATTCCTCGCTCTGCCTCACGCTGGACAGCCTGCGCGGTGGCTGAGCGCGGACCAGGGATCTGGACAACCTGCGCGCCATATGCGTCGATCTGCGACCGTTTTGGACCCGAGGCGTATTCAGGGACATAAATACATACCCGAATACCTGCCCGCGCGGCATAAGCAGACAGGGAGGCTCCTGCATTGCCGGAGGAATCCTCAACTGCATCTTCAATTCCCGCAGCGGCCAGCGCGCTGACCAGCACCGCACTACCGCGGTCCTTAAATGAGCCGGTGGGGTTCAAGTGCTCGCATTTGAAGAAGATTTCGCGTGAGAAGATTCGGTTAGAGAGAAGCGGCGTGTCTCCCTCCCCCAGACTGATGAAATCTGCATCCACAGGCAGAGGGAAACTCCGCCGGAAGCGTTCGATCGATCGGCGGCCCCGTCCAGCAGGTTGAGCCGGATCATAGGAGATTGGGTCTGTAAAATCGAAAAGGCCGCCGCATTTCTCGCAGCGGTATGGAAACCCACTGCTTGGATAGGGCTGATAACAATTTGTACAATGGAACGGCCACTCCCAGGAATTTCCATCTGCAGACATATTTTTCCCCGAACCTCGGTATCATCCCCGGAATGATACGAGCCCTCAATCCATAGCTCTTATTCCGGATCGGCTTCTTTCTCGAAAATGGGAACAATCTGTTTCAAGCGGTCGATGCCATACCTTGCAGCTTCAAACACTGCAGCATCGTGACGCGCTGCGGTGCAAGCGACCATAACCGTGGGTGTGCCGGGTCGTTCCTCACCGAGGCGTTGAACGATAGCCACACCCTCGATTGATAACCAGCGCTCACGAATTTCCCGCACGACTTGCCCTATCTGCCCTTCAGTCATCGGGATATCGGCCATGGAGAATCCGTGGTCGGTTTCCCAAAGTCCATCGCGTTCTACGTGGACCGGTACAACCCCAGTCAAGACACAGGCTGCTCCAGCAGTTGGTGTAATGATTTCCTCTAATAGGGCATTCATATCCAACGGTTCCGCGTAATGCGGAGTATCGTTGGATTTTCAATGCTTCCACCGCTCACCGGCGGGAAGATCGCCAATTCATCACCGTCCTCGAGTGGTTGGTCATCAAATGCAAATTCACGGTTCACAGCGATGATTACAGAGTCAAACACCTGGATGAGCTCCGGATGGTCCCTGCCAAGGTGGCTCTTCAAGTCTTTTACGCATGAACCCTCAGACAGCGATACGGTCTCTTCCCGCGCTCCCGCCAAATCCCGGAGCGTCGCAAAATAGAGGATCCGCAGCGTCATCCGACATTCTTCCCTGAGACCCATTGCTCCCTCGCTCTGCCATGCTTTTCGGGCAGACGACACTTCGAGGCCCGGGCTTCGTATTCCATGGACTTGATCTAAAACAATACCTAAATTATACCGGGCGCCCATCTCTACCTCCAAACAAGAAACCTTGACAGGCAATCGCCGACTGCTATAATGAACCCGCCTGCCCGAGGGTGGGCGTTTCTATGATTACGAATGGAGTAAAGTTATGCCAGCTGTACCAAAGCGCAAGATCTCCAAGGGCCGGCGCGATCGCCGACGGGCTCACCACGCGCTTAAACTACGTCACCTAATCAACTGCACGAATTGCGGCGATCAGCATCTTCCACATCATGTCTGCCCTAATTGCGGGCATTACGCCGGTCGCGAAGTGATCGAAATCGAAAGCACTTAAGCCCGATTCACATAAAGCCGTGCATCTATAAGCGCGGCTCCTTTTTTTAAAACACAAATGCCCCTAATTCCAGAACGGACAGCATTTGTTTTTCCCGGTCAGGGCTCCCAGTCTATCGGAATGGGAATGGCCTTAGCAGAAGCCGCCCCCGAAGCGGCACAGATTTTTCAACTCTCCGATAAGATCCTCGGTTACCCCTTATCGCAGGTCTGCTGGCATGGACCGGAAGCAGATTTGAATTCCACCCAACATACCCAGCCAGCACTCCTCACGCACTCCATCGCCGTGCTCGAAGTATTCAAATCCAGATATCCCGGCTTTTCACCAGCTTGCGCCGCTGGGCACTCAATGGGTGAGTACACCGCATTGGTAGCTGCGGGCGCGCTAACCTTTGATGATGCTTTGCTGCTAACGCGAGAACGAGGAGAAGCGATGCGCTACGCAGGCGAGATCCTTCCTGGGGGGATGTCCGCCGTGCTCGGACTTGATGTAAAAGAAGTTGAAGGAGCTTGCGACCAAGCGTCAGCGCAAACGGATGGCAATGTCACTGTCGCAAACGACAACTGCCCCGGGCAAGTCGTAATCTCCGGGGACGAAATCGCGCTTACACTCGCTCACGATCTTCTAGAGAATGCCGGCGCACGCAAAGTCATCCGCCTGGCAGTGAGCATCGCCTCACACTCGCCTTTGATGGTCCCTGCTCAGGATCGTTTGAACACCGCGCTTGCAGCCGCATCACTTAGTGACCCTCATATCCCTGTCGTGGGGAATGTGTCAGCCAAACCGCTTTCTTCCACAGAGAAGATCAGGGCAGACCTGAGCGCTCAACTCACATCCCGGGTTCGCTGGACAGAGTCGATTAGATGGATGACTCATTCGGGCATAGATACATTTATCGAAATGGGTTCGGGAACAGTTCTCAGCGGACTGCTGCGCCGAATTGATTCTCAGGTGCGAGGAATCTCTCTCGATTCTCCGCCAACCTGGGATACGCTATAAGTTGAATTGATCCTCCGATGCTACGGAAAATCCTCTACTCCGCCATTCTCCTTCTAACGATTTTCTTCGTCGCTCGCAATTTTGAAGAACTTAAACTCATCCTCGTGACTTTCGGACAAAGTGACGGTCGGTGGTTATTCGCCGCGACGCTAGCCCAAATCTTGTGGTTAGTTTCAATCGCTGGGAATCTCTGGGCTTGCTACTACCTGATGGGCATCCATGAAAAACTCGGCCACCTGATCCCATTAACTATTGCTGCGAATTTCATCAACGTCATCGCACCGAGCTATGGCGCGGGAGCACTGGCGGTGCTGATTGCAGATGGAAGCCAACGGGGAAAGCCTGTGGGAAAGGTCAGCACAGCCGGCTTTATTTATCTCGTTTATGATTACCTCGGATTCATGATAGTGCTTTCCCTGGGTTTCTCCATATTAAGCAGGCGGGGTTTACTCGATGCTTGGTTGATCGGCGCCGCGGTGTTTGCTGTGAGCATCGCTGTGGGATTGCTCATCCTGACCGCGATCGGGGTCCATTCTGCCAATCAACTCGAGCGAGCGCTCCTCTGGCTCGTTGATTTAGCAAACCGCATCATCCAACCCCTTTTCAAACGAGCCGTCATCAACCGCACCAAAGCACAGAAATTCGCGCTAGATATCGCTGATGGGCTGCTCCAGATCCGCCGTTCTCCCCGGAAGCTGATCCTTCCCTTCATTCTGGCATTGACCCGCAAAACGATGATGGTGCTCACCCTTTTCTTCGTATCGCTCGCCTTCCACAACCCCTTTGGGATCGAAACGCTATTGACGAGTTTTAGCGTGAGCTACCTCTTTATCATCGCTTCGATCACACCTTCCGGAGTCGGCTTCGTTGAAGGCGCAATGGTCTTGACTCAAAACGCCATGGGCGTGGATCCACTCACTTCCACGGCCATCGCGCTCGTTTATCGCGGGATTACATTCTGGCTGACGCTCGCTTATGGTTTTATCGCCATCCGCATGGTCGGGTTCCAACCCAACCTATCATCAACAAACGGCGCTGCGCATGATAAGCCAGTTAAAACCCCTTCTACAGGGATAGGATTTATAGAAAGCAATCCCGATTCGGATCCAAGCAAAGATTAGTCAACCGGTTTGGGGGTACAGTAGAGCCCATCACCCCTCAGGCAAGATCGATTTGAGATTCATCCTCTTCTTGGCTTCTGGTGTAAAATCCACTTGCTAAGATATGACCCTCAGGGATAATGATCCAATCCGGGCAGGCCGCCTGGCTGCGATATTTGCACTACACGATTCTTGCAGACGGTCAATGCCGCAAATCGACATAATTGGGGGCAATCTCAGCCCATATCGCAGGAACAACGAAACGACATAGGCCAATCATGATTCTTGCTGACGCCGCATCCTTGCTCACGACACCTCCGGGGAGTCTTGTCTACCACCTGACGCTGATCATTTCGCTTTCAATACTATACGCGTTAACCTGGAGCAGCTCTCCCCGGTCAGATGCACTCGCAGCGCGCTGGCGTATGACAACTGGCGTAATCCTAGGGCTCCACCTGCTCACGATGATCATCGCTGGATTATCATGGCTTGTTATCCTCAACGGACAGATTCTTCTCCCCCCTCTCGACCGCTTCGTAAGCTTCACATCCTTGCTGCTCATTAGTTTTACATTAATCTTCAACCCGCCCACCGAGAAAAACTCTCGCATACTTGCAGTTATCCTCAGCCTTGCGACCCTCGCATTATTAGGGACTATCTACTTACTGGTTGAACAAGAAAACCTGCTTCGCTTCAACCGCACCCCGGCCGATGCTGTTTGGGGAATCTCAACATTAATCCTCTCAGTAATCACATTAGTCTTCCTGATGGCCCGTCGACCAGCACAATGGCAAATCGCCTTTTCAGGATACACCCTGCTTACCGTCGGCTATAGCCTGCACATGACTCTTGGCCCCGCAGACAGCTCTTTCGCACCCTTCGTGCGTTGGAGTGAGTTGGTGGCATTTCCTGTGTTGATCATCGCCGCCGTGCGCACATTTATCACAATTGTGAAAGATGCACCTCAAGTTGCCATTCAATCACCTGATCTAGACCTCCCATTCTTACCCAAAGTCTTCACCAGCGTTTATGATGTTTTCCTGGCAAAGGAACTCAGCGATCTAGCAGACGCTGCCGTGCGCGGCACTGCCTACTCGATGAAGGCTGAAATCTGTCTGCTTCTCACACCCCCAGAAGAATTGGAATATCTATCTATCGCGACGGGTTTCGATCTGATTCGTGAACAACACATCGAGGGGCAAGCCTTCAACACTACGGACCTGCCCGTCATCGCCAATGCGTTGCGCCGGCGACGCCCACTGATCCTGCCAGCCGAGAGCCGTGCACCTGATCTCGTCACACTCCAGCGCGGCTTAAACCTCAAAAAAACAGGTCCAATGCTTTTCGCACCCCTGACTTCAGGAGAGCATATCTTTGGGGGATTGCTGCTCCTCTCTCCTTTCGCCCGGCAGCGTTGGTCGCAGGAAAACCGCTCCGCCCTTGTGCAACTTGCGGACGGGATTGCTGAGCGTTTCGGTGCGCTTACGGCAGATGATGAGCCTCTTTCGACGAGCCTGGTGGAGCCCTTCACGTTGGGCTCCGACTTGGAAGAGTCCCGCCGGATCATTCAAAACCTCCTGGTCAACAATACTCAATTGACGGATCAACTTATCGCCGCAACCGATCTGGCAGGACAGGAACTCGGCGAGTTTCTTTCCAGCCATCAAGACGCGGAGGGAACCATTCATTTTCTCGAGGGTGAGATTGAAAGGATGCGAACGGCGATAGAAGAACAGCCTGCCGCCTCCGGACTTGGGCAAATTGAATTACTTTCCCAGCAGCTTCAACTAACACTCCACGAATTAGCTGAAGCGCGCGCTAACCTGGCCCTAATTCAGAATGGAAACGATTCGTTTGTACTCTCTTCAACACGATCTCCCAGCATCTCCCATATTGCAGCTCTATCGGTCGATCTGCGTCAGCCAATGTCGGCGATATTAGGGTATTCCAAACTCCTTCAGGAGGAAGCGAAAGGGGCATTGACACCCAGTCAACGCGATTTCATCAACCATATATACATAAATGCTAAGCGGTTAGCGGAGCTGCAGAATGATTTAATTCATCTCAGCGCGATTGAAGCCCAAACTCTCGATCTCGTGCCCACACCGATCGATATTGTGCACTGCATTAAGGATGCGATCCGCCAGGTGTTCCCATCCGTTCAAAAGAAAAATATTGAAATGCGCGTCAAGCTTCCTCAGGATCTCCCGAAAATCCTGACGGATGCAGATGCCACCTTCCAGGTTCTGATCCACTTGCTCAATAACGCCATCGGGGCGACACCTGAGGGCGGATTGATTAAAATCAGCACAAGCCTCAGCGCTTCAGACCAGTCAGGGTTTCTCACGCTCCAGGTTATTGATGGCGGGGCAGGAATTCCCGCTGGGGATCTGGGACAGATCTTCAGTTTCGGAAATTCGTCAGAGGATAGACCAATCCAGGGCATCGGAGGTGATGGAATAGGGCTCTCCATCGCTCGCTCATTGGTCGAAGCCATGAGTGGACGTATCTGGGTAGACAGTCAACCGGGGTCTGGAACTACATTTTCAGTCTTGTTGCCATTCTCAACACAAGACCCAGCCATATTTGAAACGAGAGAATAGCCCAGATGCAATCGCTAAAGAATCTAATCATTGGTCTATCCATCTCGGTTCTCGCAATCGCTGTACTCCTGGGAACCTGGTTGACCGTATTCGCTGAAGCTGAAATATATTCTTACTCAGACCATCGAAAAGCACTTGATCTAGAAACTGGATGCACTCCCCCCGACGGTTGGTCAGTGTACCGCGTCCACCCTGGGGACACGCTCACAAATCTCGCTGATCAGTTCCGGATCGAGCGCGCGACCTTGATGTCCGTTAATTGTATCGAAAGCGACATCGCACCTGGCGATACGATTTACCTCCCCGTTCCTGAAGCCGCAAACCCACCCCCTACATGCGGACCGCCTTCAACCTGGGTCCTTTATCCACTGGAAGATGGCGACTCATTAAGCAGGCTTGCCGAGCGATTCGGAGTCGATGAACCATCGCTATGGCACGCAAATTGCATTGATATCCACACCGTGCTGCAGCCAGGGATGAGTATTTATATCCCACCCGTAAAATGAGTGGGCAGGCAAATCTAGAATCGATCATCCATACCACCCTATAGCCTCAGATCTTACAACCTTACCGCATAGAAGCGGGGTGATCTGATAGGGAACCAAAAAGTTGACTCTTGCGTTAATATGATGAGCACACTCATACAATGAAAACCTTCAATCGCTTTGATCGTATTTTGACGATCGTCACACTTCTTTTTTTAATCCTGCTAGTTGGCGCTTGCAGCAATCTGGTAGGCATGCTATCCGGGGACTCTCCGGTGCTGGCAAACCCACTTGTAACGATGGATCCAAATGCGGCTGCTACGGTTACGCCCTTCAACCCGGTCCCGCTCACACAAACGCCACCACCGCCACCACCACCCACGGCAACGCCTAAGGCTAGTCCGACGCCGATAGAGCCATGGAGCGGTTTTGCCGCTCCAGTTGAACCCTCTGCGATTGAAATATACCGGCCGATCCCGCCGCTCCAGATGGGCGAAAATGTCGTAAACATCATGGTCCTCGGCTCTGATGAGCGTCCCTATACCTTCGGGCACCGAACCGATACCATAATGCTCGTCTCACTTGATCTTGACGCCGGCACTGCCACTTTGCTCTCCTTCCCTCGCGACCTTTACGTCTTCATCCCCGGCTGGCGGGTGGACCGGATCAATGTCGCCGATGCCTATGGAGGACCCGAGAGAGTCGCCCAAACGATCCTCTACAATTTCGGCATAGAGGTTGATCACACGGTTATGATCAACTTCTACGGATTCACACAAGTGGTTGATTCGTTGGGTGGAATAGATGTGAAGGTCGAAGGATATCTTCAAGATGAATGCGGTCGCAGAAATTGGTCATACTCCCCCGGGAGAACCTATCACATGGATGGGTTCACTGCGCTCTGCTACGTCCGAATGCGGAAAACTTCGGGTGATTTCGACCGCTTGCGCCGCCAGCAAGAGACTCTGCTGGCAATCTTCAATAAGATGTTGACTCTCGAGGGGCTTTCAAGAGTACCAGACCTCTACGCTCAATTTCGCTCCTACGTTGAAACAGATCTTACCCTCGAAAACACACTCCGCTTGCTGCCGTTGGCGACGAAGCTGGCCGCTGAACCGGATCGAATTCACCGCTACTCCATCGATCCCACAATGAGTTCATTATGGAGAGTGCCCTATAGCGGCGCTTCCGTTGTCCTGCCAGACTGGGAGGCAATCGAGCCCATGCTTCACGAAATCTTCGAAAGCCCCTCTCCAGATTAGGTTCGCACATCATGGCCTCACCAGATCTACTACCTTAAGATTTGACATTTCCCCTTTCACAAACTAGGATTGCCCATATGAATGACTACACGAAGCCGGCGTTTTCAGGAGGCTCTCATGGATGACCCGCTTGAGGATCTCCCGCTCTTTTCCTACCAGCGGACCAGCAGCGTTTCCGAAAGTGAGACAACCGCGCCTCTTAAATCCGATTCCAGCCTCAGCGCAGCGATAAACGCCTGGGGTGAGGCACTTGAAGCCCAGGGTCGTTCAATTCATACGGTTAAGGCTTTCACGGGAGACCTGCGCCTGGTTGGGAAGTTCGTCGGCATTGGCCAACCCATCAACCAGATAAGCACAAACGACCTTAAGAATTTCCTCGATTGGATGCTGAACCGGCGGGGCGTCTCTTGCAGCCCAAAGACATACGCCCGCCGCATTACGTCGATTAAAGCCTTTTACCGCTGGCTGGTAGAAATGGGCATCCTCCAAGAGGACACCGCGGCCCCGATCCCCCAGCAATCGGTCATCAGCCCCCTGCCAGAAGTGCTCACGCAAGATGAAGTCGATGCTGTGGTAAAAACCGCAGAATTAATGCGCAAGGGTTCTGATCCCGACGCGCGCACCTATACACTTTTAAAGTTGCTGCTCGATACGGGGATTAAGAAGGGGGAATGCTTAAACATCCATCGGAATCATGTCGACCTGAATACTGTGGATGGACCGATTCTCTTTGTCCGCTATGGAAGTGTGAGTAAGCGCTATAAGGAGCGCAAACTCGCGCTTACCTCTGAGTGGGTTGATGCATACCAGGAATACATCAAGCAGTACCAGCCCGCCAACCAGCTCTTCCCCTGGTCGCCACGCAGACTGGAGTACTTACTCGAGGATATTGGAAAAGCCGCTGGTGTGGACAAGCACGTGTCCTTCGAGATGTGCCGCTGGACTGCAGTCCTTATGGATTATCTCAACGGCGTGGACCACGACAGAATTAGACAAAAGCTCGGCATCTCTAAAATCCAATGGCGCGAAGTGGGTAACAAGCTGCACCGATTGGCTGAGAAAAACACCTAAATCCAAACAATCCCTTTCCACCAAGCATGGGGCTGCCCCAAAAGGTCAGCTCTCATTTAATTAATACAGGGGCGCACCTATGTGTGCGCCCGAATTACCATTGATCTTGAGCTGGCAACGTTAAGCAGCAAGTCTCCGCTGTTCGTTTACCTGGATAATAATCCATTGACGTTTATGGAGGATGGACTGACGTATATTATTCCCCGCGCAAATGATCGGTCGTTGGCAAATATGGGGTCAGGAAGCTCTGCTTCCGTTCTCAGGATGCGCCTGCGCATTGAGGAGCGCGCGTTAACCCTCCCGCAGGTTTTGAGCCTGCGGGAGATTGGGGAGCGGTTGGATGGTTGTGGGCGACAGGCCGCCCCGATCGATTTATTAATGAAGGGAGCTGTCCAAATCTGCTTTTGGACAGTTCCAAATATTTACCTCATGATGCACTTTTAAAACTACATCTTCTTAACGACGATATCCCCTATCACATTAGCTGCCGCGTCTCCACGATCTGCAGCGTTGGAAAGATGACGATAGATCTCGCGTAATTTCAGCATCTCAACTACGTGATCGATATCACGCGGCATTGCGAAGAGATCGGAGATCGCCTCCCGATAAACCGTCTCCATCCGATTCTCCAAGGCTTTCGCTCGCATGGCATGATCGTTGGCAACGTTGGGGTGATCCTCCAAACGCTGCACACCCATGTAGATCTCGCGGGCAGCATCCGTCAGAAGAGAGACCATGCGCTCCAAAAAGGTGTTCGGTTGCACGCCGAGCATATGCATCTCTTCGACCGTGGTGTCGGCATAATCGAGAACATCATCGATCGTCAACGATAGCGCGAAGATGTCCTCGCGATCGATCGGCGTAACGAAGGTCTTGTTGAGCTCGTCAATCAGGATCCGACGCACCTCATCTGCTTCTTTCTCAAGGAGGGTTACAGCCGTTGCAACCGCTTCGCTGGGTTCTTTAACATATTCGAGAAGCTTCTGCATCCCCAAAACGGAATATTCTGCCTGCTTAATGAGCAGTTCAGTAAAGCGGTTTGTTTTTTTACGAGAGAAAATACTCATACAGTTTCACCCTTCGGTTAATCATAGCATCAAGAATGAGGGTTTATTGTTAATTCGGATTTTCGAAGCACAATACCGGATCGTTGACTTCGAGAATTTTCCCGTACGTGGTCATCAACTCCAGTCGACCAACTGTCTGTATGGAAGATTATAAATGCGATTGCCGATTTAGTGGTTAGGTCCTACGTTCTGCTGTCTCAATTATAAACTCAATCAGCAAACACATGGCGATGACCCCTAGACAGCTCGTCGAGAACCTTCTGCAGTCCACTTGCTCACCTTGTGGAGTAGGAAATCCATCGTAAGATCATAACGACATGAAATTCGTATGTCAAGCAGGCAGGGCGCACAGCTTGACAGCACACATCCTTATCAACACAATTAGGCTATGGCATCACTTGAAATCCCCGATGGTCACCGATCTGGTTTCGTTGCCCTTGCCGGTCGTCCGAATGTAGGGAAATCCACACTGATCAACCGCCTACTTGGGCAGCGAATCGCGGCGGTGTCGCCAAAACCGCAAACAACCCGCCAGCGTCAGCTTGGAATCCTCACGCTTCCTGATGCACAGTTGATCTTTGTCGACACACCGGGACTGCATGAACCGCTGCATAAATTGGGCGAGAAGATGAATGAGGAAGCCCTTTCTTCTCTACATGATGCGGATGTTGTATTAGCGCTCTTCGACCTCACCCGACCGCCGAACGAAGAAGACAGATTGGTCGCGGCGCAGGTCAGAGAGATTCAAGGACAGATACCAACCCTGATCGCCCTCACAAAAGTAGACCGCGTGCCCGATGATCGTTTGTCGGACCGGCGTGCAGCATTTCGGACCATGCTCCCAGAAGCCGATTTCTTGGAGATCTCCGCGACTCGAGGGGATAACCTAGAGGAATTAGTTACCCTCATTTTAGATAAATTGCCCGAGGGATCTCGTCTCTTTCCGCCTGAAACCATAACGGATGCATACGAGCGCGACATCGCCGCCGATATGATCCGTGCCGCAGCGTTGAAAAATCTGCGCAACGAAGTCCCGCATAGCCTAGCTATCCGGATCGATGAATTCGAAGAGCGAAATGAACATGGCGCCTACATCGAAGCCACAATATTTGTTGAACGCGATTCCCAGAAAGGGATTGTCATCGGCAAGGGCGGCTCAATGCTAAAGACGATCGGCACGTTCGCCCGAATGGAAATCGAAGCCGCAACAGACCGGAAGATCTTCTTGAGATTACGTGTCAAAGTCCTGCCTGGGTGGCGCAACGACGAGAACAAGCTCAAGAGCTTCGGTTTTGGGGGATCTGGTCCCTAGGGGTGCAGATGTATTTGGTGAGGTATAACCTTGAGTAGGAATAAGTCGAAAGGCACAAAAACGAGTTCTTTCGGAACACCGGGACGCATCAGCCATGATGCCTCACCGTTCTACAGCAGCCGCCTTTATCAGGGGCAGCAACGGGAAATTACTCCACGCCATCCCGAGAATCTTATCCCTGAGGAAGGTCTCAATTGTCTCCATCTGAAATCATCACGCGACATGTCCGAAATTCCCGATTACAGCGTCCACCTCATGGTGACCTCACCACCCTACAACGTCCAAAAAGAGTACGATGAGGATCTCACCCTTGAGGAATATCTCAATCTTCTGCATGTTGTCTTCAAAGAGACCTATAGGGTGTTGGTAACCGGCGGACGAGCCTGTATTAATGTCGCCAACCTGGGACGGAAACCTTACCTTCCACTGCATGCACTCATCATTCAAGATATGCTCGAAATTGGATTCTTGATGCGGGGGGAAATCATCTGGGACAAAGCCGCAAGCGCCTCCCCCTCCACGGCATGGGGGTCTTGGCAGTCAGCATCCAATCCTGTTTTGCGCGATGTCCATGAGTACATTCTCGTCTTCTCAAAAGAGTCTTTTTCACGTAAGTCCGATGTCAAAGAAGACACGATCGATCGTGAGTCTTTCCTCGAGTGGACCAAGAGTATCTGGACTTTCCCCGCTGTTTCTGCGAAGCGGATCGGACACCCGGCCCCATTTCCCGAGGAGCTTCCCAGACGCCTGATCGACCTCTACACTTTTAAGGACGATGTGGTCCTTGATCCTTTCTGTGGATCTGGAACCACCTGTCTGGCAGCATTTCGTCTCGGAAGACAATACATAGGCTACGAAGTTAATCCGCAGTACAAACAACTTGCAGAAGAGCGTCTTGGAGATGCTACCGAAGGTGATCTCCTGGAACAAATTGCGGCGGACATAACCTAGAGGAGCAGATGGCCTACCAATCCCCTTTCTCGACTCGATACGGTTCACAGGAGATGCGCGCAATATGGTCCGAGGTGGCCAAGAGGCGCACCTGGCGCAGTGTATGGTTAGCTGTTGCCGACGCTCAATCGGCTGCTGATCTTGTCTCTCCGGAGCAGGTTGAAGAGATTCGGGCCCAGGTTGATGCAATCGATCTAACCCGGGCCTACGAAATCGAAGCCGAGATCGGACACGACCTGATGGCTGAACTGCGCACCTTCGCTGAGCAATGCCCGTCGGGCGGCGCAATCCTCCATTGGGGTTTAACCTCCGCAGACGTCCAGGATAACGCCGATGTCATGCGCCAGAAGGCTGCACTTGCCCTCATACTCGCTCACCTGCGTACACTGCTGTTGGCTTTCGCTGAGCGCATCGAGGAGACCCATGATCTGCCTATCATGGGGTTCACCCACCTGCAGCCTGCCGAACCGACGACATTAGGGTACCGCCTGAGCGTCTACGCCCAAGACCTCTTAGAGGGATTCGAAGCACTCCTGAGTCTGCATCGCAGGCTACGCGGGAAGGGCATTCGCGGTCCGGTTGGGACTTCTGCCCCATTCGTAGATATGTTGGCAGACTCCAACATCACACCTGAAATGCTCGAGTCGAATATCATGAACGCCCTCAAGCTCGAAGCATTCCCAATCACGACACAGACCTACCCACGCATGCAAGACTTTCGATTGCTCAGTGGCTTGGTTGATATCGCCGGTGCCTTGCATAAGTTCGCCTTCGATATACGCCTGATGCAATCACCCGGGATCGGCGGTCTTCGGGAACCCTTTGGTGAAAAACAAGTCGGGTCGAGCGCAATGCCCTTTAAACGCAACCCTGTGAAAGCGGAGAAGATCTGCTCGCTGGCTCGAGAGACTGCAGCCTGGATGGATGTTGCCTGGCAAAATGGCGCCACATCTCTCCTCGAACGGACGCTTGACGATTCCGCCAACCGGCGCAGCATGATCCCGGAGGCATTCTTAGCCTGCGATGAGATGCTGCTCAATGCAGCACAAATTCTACAAGGGTTAGTCATCGACCGCGATCACTTCCAATCACAGCTAAAGCGCTTCGGACCTTTCGCTGCAATAGAGCGTGTTTTAACCGCTCTCGTGCAGGTTGGTGCTGACCACCAGGAGATGCATGAACGACTTCGCCAGCACAGCATGAGTGCCTGGGAAACTTATCAGGCTAAGGGGAAGAACCCGCTTAAGGGCTTGCTCTCCAAAGATACCGCCCTGTTAAAGTACCTGCAGCCTGCACAGATCCGTAAGCTGCTGGATGCGAGCACCTATGTTGGTCTTGCTCCTGTTAGAGCGATGGAAATGGCGGCACGTATACGCGGGCGATTTGCCCCAGAGCAGAGGGAACAGACTTCATGAGCGATACCTACATGCGGATCAACGCACGGGGTGGATTTGGTGCGTTGTCTCTGACGCTCTTCATTCCGTTGAACCGATCGGTGTAGATCGATGGAAAGACAGGTTACTCGGAGCAATAAGCCGACCATAGAGGACAGCCTGCGATGATGTTCTTCCTCTTTATAGCAGCGGTTTTCGCAGTCCTTGATTGGATTGCCGTCGCAACGGCCCGGCGGCGGCTCGAATACGTCGCCAAACCCGCAACCATGCTGGGACTGATTTTATGGTTCGCGACTTTGCTTCCTGCCATACCGACCGCAGCCGGCAACTGGTTCCTTCTTGGAATGGGTTTATTCCTCGCTGGGGACATTTTCCTGCTATTACCGCCGGTACATTTCATCAAAGGTCTGCTCGCCTTTTTCCTGGGCCTCATCGCCTTTATCGTCGCCTTCAATCTCCCTCAACCGATATTCCATCCGCTATCACTTGTTTTTCTGGTGGTCATAAGTGTTGCCTTTCTATTCCTTGTAAGCCGGATTAGTCGGGCGTTGCGTGCAAGTAAACAGGGCGAACTAATCGGACCGGTAATCGCCTATGGCGCCGTCCTGGGTCTCAACTTCTTCTCAACCCTATCAACATTCCTGCGCGTGGCTTGGCCTCCACAAGCCGCTGTTCTGGCGGCGATCGGCGGTGGGTTGTTTTTCGTCTCAGACAGCATGTTTGCGTGGAACCGCTACGTTAAACCGATTCCGAACGGACATCTCATAACGATCATTACCTACCACCTCTCTCAGCTCTTCATGGCAACGTCATTCCTTCTATTCCTGGGGTTGATCGCACTCTGAAGCCTGCAAAATATCGCCTCCGGCTATCCTCCGCTAACACAATGGAAAATAGGACCTATCCAATTGCACGAAGCGACTTCGCCAGTCAATGTTTGATATTAGCCATGAATGCTGAGGTCAGGGGCGAAGAAACTATCTGTATCTTATGAGGGATGTATTTGAGGCAATCGATGCAAGCTGAGCCTCGATTAGATCGGTCGAAACAACTGCCAAAGATCGTCTCGACTCACACCTGGGAGAAATGCGCGTTTTCAATCTCGCGCCAATCTGCCCCCTGTGGCAAACGCAGGTATCCGCCCAGGAGTGGGTGAACCCCGCGGATCATCTCCGCCATCCGCAGTGCGATACGCCGGATAGAAAAATGCGCGTTATCCTCCGCTCGCAGTTCACAGAAATGATATAACTCTCGCAGATTCATCGTCATCAGTGCCCTGCGATTGAAGCCATTCGGCACCAGGTAGGCAGCGACATGCGGATTCCAGGCTGCAAGTTGGTTGAATGCCTCAGCAGCCTGCTCCATCGCCTTTCTGTATGGCGCTTCGAAGCCCGCATCCACGAATAAGCGGGGAACGGCGTAACCCAGATCAGCTCTCAACCGCTGAGGGGTTTGGGTCATCATGCGATGGCGTTTTAGCTCGAAGTAAGCTCCTTGATCCAGCGTTGCGTCGAACGTGTAATAGGCATGTTCCAGCTCTCGCACCGGAGCATCGAAGCGATCAAGTCTTCCCAAAAGCGCATCAGCCAATTCCTTCTGCTTGTCTCCATCCATCTCTCGTACAGTCTTCATTACCGTTGCGAAACTCGCGCCTCCTGCTGCATAAAGCGCAGCTGCCAGGATACGCAACTCGGCTTCAGGATCGTAATCAACCAACTCGAGCATTCCTGCTATGGGTTCAACAGGAAGAGCAGTTGCTCGTTTTGAAAAATCCGCGCCAGTCTCCTCGAAATAGGGGACTCGCTCAGCGTACTTCACCAGGGTTGGTGTCTCTCCTCGAGAAACCTCTTTAACTTGCTCACCGATTTCCTGAACTTCACGCAGGGGATGAGACAGCATCTTTCGAAGCGCATGCTCAAGCACGCGAGCGTTGGCGGTCATGCCCACATTGGCCAGAGATGCTGCTGGTAGAAGGAAGCGGCATGCATCGATATAGCGGGAACGAATCCGAACATCCCAGTGCTCCTCACTCTCGCCCTTCGCGCGTGGATGCGCACTGGCGACAACTTCTTTCACAGGCTTGAGGGATTGCATGTAAGTGTCGAATAATAAGTCGCAGGTATGACGATAGGTCTTCTCTATCGATCCATCTTGGACTTCGGGGGGTACAAAGTATCCCTGACGGTCCCATTTCTGATAACGAGTCGATTTCTCAGTGTAAGAAGCCAAGCGGTTGGACTCGATACACTCGATCGCCAAGCGGGAGACGTTCTCAAGGGCCAGATGCAAGACAGCATGTTCAGCGACCGAGGCGTGACCATATCCAACCACCCAGCGCTCATGAAACTCTGCGGATTTCTCATCGGTTAGTTCAGCTGCGATTTCCCGAAATGAAAGCGGTGACCTGGATGTTTTCGCAAAGGCCACCGCGATCGTCTCTGGGTTGAGCTCCTCTGGCCGTAGCAGGTAGATCTCCCGCTTGAAAGTCTCAGGCATCCTGCCCCTCCGCGTCTTGATCCAAAATCACACGTGCTCGTTGAATGTCGCGCCCAATTCGGGAAAGAAGCAATTCTGGATTCGAGAAACGTCGTTCATCACGCAGGCGAGCGATAAATTCCAGGCGCAGCTCCTTTCCGTAAAGATCCGCGTCGAAATCCAGCAGATGAGCTTCAACAATCGCCTGCTCGCTTTTCTCTTCAAAGGTCGGCCTTACACCGATGTTCGTCACTGCTTTATAGCGCTGTCCCTCAAATATCGCCCAACACGCATACACGCCTGAGCGCGGGTATGCCCTTTCTTCCCAGATTTCCAGATTCGCCGTGGGGATCCCCAGCGCTCGCCCGCGGCCGGAACCCGGAACCACCTTCCCCGGGACCACAAACGACCGGCCGAGGTATTTTGCAGTCCGAGCTACATCCCCGGAGCGCAGTGCTTCACGCACTCGCGTCGAGCTTATAACCTCACCGCCAAGAAGCTCCGGAGGAATGACATGCAGCGAGAATCCGCGCTCCGAACCCGCAGCGGCAAGGAAGTGGCGATTCCCCTCACGCTTATACCCCAGCGCGAAATCTTCACCAATCCACAGGCTTTTCAAACCCAAACGCGCCTTTAATCGGTCGAGGAAAATTCCAGCTGGGATCTCTGCCAGACTTCGATCGAATTGCTGCGTAATAACATAGTCCACGCCCAATTCCCCAAGAAATTCAGCTTTCTCCACAGGTGTATTGATGTAAAATGCGGGCTTTCTGCTGCGCAGGAATACAGAGGGATGTGGGAAGAAAGTAAGCACAACTGCTGGACGATCCTCGCGATGTGCGTATTCGACGAGCGCTTTGATCAACGCCTGATGTCCTCGATGTATCCCATCGAAAGATCCAATCGTCAGATCGCTTTGTTCCAGTTGAACGGTGAAAAAATCTCGCAAATGCTGCATAGGTGATTTCAGCGGCTGAAGACCTTCTTTGGGTGCCACTTTGCGCCGTCCTCGACAGCTTCAAGGATGGCGACTAGATCACCATCGGGACCGATGGCAACCGCCATTCCCGATGCAGAACTATCTGCAGGAATGAGCCGACCGAAGGTCACATCTTCGAATATTTTACCCTCAACATTGATTCTTGGAAGATCAGGTAGGGCGTCAACGGCTGGCCGTAGATATTCAACCCATGTACCGTTGTTGAACCCCAATTCTAACTTTCTGAGCGAGATGCATTCTTCAATTGTGAAATGGCCTGCTTTCGTCCGCCGCAGGTTTGCCAAGTGAGCGCCAGTCCCCAATTTCTCTCCAAAATCATGAGCGAGTGAACGGATGTACGTTCCAGCTGAACACTCTATTTCTAAGATCAGATCTGGTGGACGGTATTCTACGAGCGCCATTTTATAGATCGTTACATCTCTGGAATCAAGATCGAATTCCTCGCCCTCTCGCGCCAATTCATAGGCTTTTTTTCCCTTGATCTTTATCGCGCTGTACGGCGGCGGTATTTGCTCGATCTGGCCCGTAAACTCGGGGATAATTGCCCGGATATCTTCTTCGGTTGGCACCGCTCCAGTGATGTGAATGGTGTCCCCCTCTGCGTCGTAGGTCTTAGTGCTCGCGCCGAAGCGGATTACAGCTTCATAGCGCTTTGAAGCTATGCTGAGATATTCGCTCAGGCGGGTTGCCGATCCCAGACAGAGAACCAGAACCCCCGACGCTCGAGGGTCGAGCGTTCCTGCATGACCCACTTTGCGCACCCCTGTCTCCCTGCGAACGATACTGACGACCTTATGTGAGGTCGGACCAGTAGGTTTATCGACAAGGATGATCCCAAAACGTTTCATACCCGTTCCTCCGGAGATGGCAAGATGGACTCCCGAGTAGCAGTCAGAACACGTTCCTGAATCTCCTGCATATCTCCTTCTATTGTGGCACCGGCAGCCTGTTCGTGACCACCGCCTCCGAAGGAGAATGCGATCGCAGCCACATCCACCCCCGGCCGCGACCTCCAACTTACCTTCACTTTTCCACCAATTTGTTCAATGAAGATCATGACCACCTGAATCCCCTCGATCGTCGCAAGGAGATTCACCAAATCAGCATCATCAGAGCCAGGGTATCCCACAGCCTTTCGGTCCTCAAGGGTGAGACTCGTCCACAAGATGCTATTCTCCCTCTCGAGACGGCTCAAACCCTTTCCCCAGTATTGAGCGCTTACAAAACTGCGTTGGTTGAGTGTTCGCGAGTAAATCTCCGCCATGGGAGCCCCAAGGCCGATGAGTTCTGAAGCGATCATTAGCGTTCGCGGTGTGACGCTATCCGTGCGAAAGCCTATTGTATCTGTTATCAAACCGGTCATAAGATTAGCGGCAACATCAGCATCGATTTCCAAGCCGAGCTCCGGGATGACGTTATAGAGGATTTCTGTCGTGGCAGAGGCTTTGTGATTAACAATGTTGATTACAGCATAATCGGTATTGGTTGGATGATGGTCGATATTGATATCGGGCTGCCGCGGCAGGGTTGCGACTGGAAATCCTGTCCGCTGGAGATCTGAGGCATCCACAAAGACCACCAAATCACAATCACTCGGAATCTCTGCCTTAACCTTATCTGCACCTGGCAGGAAGTGGAAACGAGACGGCACACCTTCTAAAAGAATTGGCACAACATCTTTACCAGCTCGTTCCAAACTTAGCGTTAGAGCCAGCAATGAGCCTACGGCGTCCCCATCTGGTCGCTCGTGGGAGAGAATGATGACCCGTTGCGCGGCGTTAAGGACCGCCCTGGCGTTCTCAATCGTCGGATCCGCCACTCTCGTCTCCTGCTTGCTCACCGCGCTCCTCTTTCAGGCTATCCAAAAGCTCTTCAATGCGCATTCCGTGCTGATGAGACTCGTCCCAACGGAAGCGGAGTTGGGGGAAGCTTCGCAATTGTATACGTTCTGCCAGTTGGTTGCGCAAAAAACCTTTCGCCCCTTCCAGTCCCTCGAGGATCTCATCCCTGCGGTCATCCTCTCCGCTGGCGAATACGAACACCTGCGCAAACGCCAGTTCCCGATCTACATCCACATCCATGATTGTGATCATGTCCAGGCGTGGGTCGGCAACATCCCGCCTGAGGATGTCGGCCAATTCCTCGCGTATGCGTTCTGCAACCTTTCGGGCACGCTCCTTAGTCGTCATCACTTAACCTCACGTTATGGGGACGGTCTCTTCCGTATAGCATTCTAGAATATCACCCTCTTTGAAGGACTCGAAACCCTTCAAGCCAATACCGCACTCAAATCCGTCACGTACTTCCCGAACGTCATCCTTCTCGTGCTTGAGAGAGGAGATTGGGCCATTGAAAAGCTCCTCATCCTCGCGAAATACCAACATACGTGCATTGCGTTGTATCTCCCCTTCTGTAACAATGCATCCGGCGATACTGCCTAGCTTGGGGATTCGGAAAACCGCACGCACGCGCGCTTTGCCGAGCACTAATCTGCGGGTCTCAGGTTCCAACATTCCCTTGAGTGCTAGCTCAATGTCCTCTGTAAGGCGATAGATGATATCGTATACGCGGATATCCACCTCTTCCACATCGGCACAGTTCTTTGCCACTTGATCAGCTGTCACGTTAAACCCGACGACGATCCCTTGTGAAGCTGCGGCAAGCATGACATCGTTTTCACTGATGTTACCAGTGCCAGCATGGAGAATATTCACTTTGATTTCGCCTGCGCTAAGTTTTTCCAGTGAATTAACGATCGGCTCAAGAGATCCCTGAACATCGGCTTTTACGACAAGCCGCAGCTCCTTAACCTCTCCTGCCTTATACGCCGCAAAGAGTTGCTCAAGGGTTTGAGCTTTTAATGCCCCTCGGGAGCGCTCTCGCTGTTCGGTCTCTCGCTTCTCAGCGATTATCCGCGCCTCGCGCTCACTCTCAACGACAGTGAAGAGTTCTCCAGCATGAGGAACATCGGAGAGTCCCATAACAGATACAGGCACCGATGGTCTGGCGACCTTGATCGGCTCACCCTGGAAATCGAACATCGCCTTGATTTTCCCACAGGATGAACCCGCCACGATGGCATCGCCGACTCGCAATGTCCCATTTTGAACCAGGAACGTAGCTACTACGCCCTTGGCTTTATCCAGCTCGGCTTCAATCACTGTTCCAATGACCTTTCCTGAGGGGTTGGCTTTAATCTCGGTGGAGTCAGCGACGAGATTGATCGCCTCAAGTAGGTCTTCCAGCCCTTCCTTTTCTTTGGCAGAAACGGGAACAACCATTGTGTCGCCTTCCCAGTCATCCGGAATGAGCCCAAGGTCAGACAACTCCTGTTTGACCTTATCAGGATTGGAGTTGGGCCGATCGATTTTATTTAGGGCGACAATGATCGGCACACGCGCAGCTTGTATATGCGCCAGCGCTTCACGCGTCTGAGGCATTACGCCATCATCCGCGGCGACAACAAGAACAGCGATGTCTGCTCCCTGCGCGCCGCGAGCGCGCATGGCTGTGAAAGCGGCATGTCCGGGTGTGTCAAGAAAGGTGATTGGCCGTTCGTTGTGTATAACTTGATAGGCAGAGATGCGCTGGGTGATGCCGCCGGCCTCCCCTCCGGCGACATTCGTCAGACGGATGGCATCCAACAGTGTTGTCTTGCCGTGGTCAACATGCCCTAGCACCGTTACAACTGGCGGACGGTCCTTTAACATTTTTGGGTCTTCATCTTCGATCAACTGCCGCCAGCGCGGCAACTCGCCCGCTTCTTCAAGTTCATCCTCTGCTGCGTCATGATATTCCGCTTCAAAGCCGAACTCAGCGATCACGATCGCCGCGGTATCGAAATCGACCTGCTGGTTGATATTCGCCATCACACCATTCGCCATCAACTGCTTGATGACGTCGATTGGACTGGCACCAATCATTGAAGCCAGGTCACGCACTGTAACTGTTGAGGGGATTTCTACAATCTTTACGCCATTCTCGCTCATATCGCACCTCCGGGTCGAGCACTCCGGCAGCGCCGAGCGAGTTGGCCGGGGAAATTACGCGTTTTTCTGTGGTTCGGCCATGCCCTGCTTGGCGCGGACAGCGAAAGCTTTCGCCTCAGCCATTCTGCTCGTCTGTTAGACTATTCATGTACACTTCTAACTCCTGGTGAGCCTCGCCCGTCAATTCTACTTTTAACGACCGGGATAAGGACCCTTTCAGAGCCTTCTCCCAGCATGATCGCAGATCATGCACGTAGGCTCCTCGCCCTGGAGCTTTTCCTGTGTGGTCGATTCTTACGCCATCTTGCCCGTGTACAACACGTATCAAGGCTCGTTTTGCAAGGACCTGCCGGCAGCCAACACACGTTCGCTGTGGTTCATGCTTGCGCCGCCTCGATCTACGTGGTGACATTTATCTACCTTTGCATCGCCCACCGGAATTTGACAGGTTCTAATAACCCCCCTTATCCCACGCATCCTCGTCGCGCTTCCGGCGCCTGCGCACGACTACCTCACCAAGATCCGGGTCAAATTCGATAATTCGTGATTTTTCCTTGCGACGCTGCTTGCTTTCGGTGGAGTCCTCCATGAACTCTTCCTCGTCTATCTCGGGGATGATGACCGACTCACCGAGTTTCTCGGTTAACTCTTCGATGGCATCCACTATTTCCTTTTCCACTTCCATTCCCGCTTCGGGCTCCTCATCGCTCTCAGGAGCTCCAACTTCTATGGCAGTTTCCGCCTCGACAACCTCTTCGATTTCAAGAACTGGTTCGGGACCTTCTTCAACTTCCTCCGCTGCTACCTCTTCTTCAGCAATTTCTTCAATCTCGACAACCGGCTCAGGGTATGAATAAGAATTGAGCGTCTCGGCGATCTCTATCATTGCTTTTGGTCCGATGCCCTGCAATCCCAGGATGGCATCTTCGTCCATCCCCAATTTCTCCAGTACCTGCCCTGCGGTTTTATACCCAGCCTCGATGAGCAGGTTAAGCACCCGCGTCGATAGATCAACATCCGCGAGTTCAACCTCGAATGCTGTCTCAGGGAACGTAGCTCGCACTTCGGCTAACTGCTCAAGTTCGAGTTGCCGTCGGGCATCTCTGCGCGACTCTATCTCGCGCTGTACCCGATCGACGAAGGATGTCATCGTCTGGTATTCCTCGGGTGTGATCGGGCGCCCTTCTTCCTTCTTGGTTAGAATCGCTTCGATCTGCGATATTGTCTCAGATTGCTCTTCGGCTAGTTCAGCGAAGGATGATTCCGTAGTGAGAAGCATCAGGGACTCAACCGCAGTCTCGGGCAAGCTCTTGATATCAATGCGCCAGCCGGTCAGCTTCGCACCCAATCGGGCATTCACACCAGCGCGACCGATCGCCAAGCTGAGTTGATCCTCCGGCACGACGACAATCGCCGTTTTGCCTCGATCAATTTCTTCACTGAGATACACACCGGAAACGCGGGCGGGTGCGAGCGCCTTGGCAACAAAAGTGGCGGGGTCAGGATGCCATTCAATCACGTCGATCTTTTCATCGCTCAGATCACGTACGATGGATTGGATGCGCACACCGCGCATACCAACACATGCGCCTACAGGGTCTACACCCTCGCGCAGCGCAGCTACTGCGACCTTCGCACGCTTTCCTGCCTCGCGCGCGATCGATTTTATTTCCACCAAACCCTGATTTATCTCCGGGACCTCCATCTCCAGCAATCGCCGCAACATGTGCGGGTGGGTGCGGGAGACAACAATCACTGGGCCACGCGGTGATCTACGCACCTCAAGAACATAGGTCCGAATGCGATCGCGTACTCGGAAATGCTCGCCGGGGATTTGTTGATTGCGGGGCAGGATCGCCTCCGCTCGCCCCAGGCCCACCGTCACCGACTGCGGTGTGACCGAGTGCACGGTACCATGAACGAGGTCACCCTCACGCTCGACATACTCTTCGTATTGGGCCTCGCGCTCTGCCTCGCGCAGACGCTGCAGAATCACCTGCTTCGCCGTCTGCGCGGCAACACGGCCGAAGTCTTTAGGTGTGGATTCGACCATCACCATATCGCCGAGCTCGGCTTCCGGGTTGAAATTCAGGGCAACCTCAAGGGCTACTTCGGTCTGCTCGTTCTCGACCTCCTCGACGGCTTCCTTCTCCACGAAGACCTCTATACCGCCGCTCTCGGACAAGATCTTGACCTCGACGTTTTGTGCGCTGGAGGCGTTGACGGACCGCCGGTAGGCGGAAATCATCGCCGCTTCTAGCGCCTCCATCACGGTCTCGGCCGGAAGGCTAAAGCGCTCGGTTATTTCATTAAATGCTAGTGCAAACTCACTCTTCATCTCTCTTCTTTCCTTGGTGGTTGTTCTAAGTCTATCGTATATGCAGAAAAGTGGGGGAAACCCACTTTTCAAGACCACCGCTATCTCAAAAGTCGTTCTTACGGATTTTAGCACATGCAGGAGGGAGGAGCAAGGGCTCAATAAAGAAGTTAGTTTTTCAGATGTCAGGCAACGTTGAAGGTGCAGAAAAAGCAATTGGATTTTTTAATCAAGGTCTTATTCACTAAGCAGGTCTGTCAGAATTTCATCATTAAAGGGATCTTGGCCTCGCTCTAGAGTCTCAATCCATGCCTCTCGTGAAGGTGCAAGTTGGGCAAATTCATCTGCATCATTCTTGATGAGATATTCCAAGAATATTTGGAGATCTTCGATGGCTTCTTCAGTCCGACCAAGCAAAGCCAGAGCTATTCCGCGATTGCCCCTCCTCCTTCCCGACGGGTCTGATGCGACGGCCGCGTTGCAATGCGCTATTGCCTCCTGCGGATTCCCAGCCAGACTGTAATACCTGCACAGCGCATCTTGGATATACACCGCTTCCGGATCGAGGCCCTCGGCTTGTTCAAGCATATCCAGGGTTTCACTAATACTTTCTGGGTCTTGCCATAATATCGTTAGGGCTAAATGATATCTAGCTACAGCGAAACTTGGATCGACATGTGCTGCTTCACGGAAGTCTTTCTCAGCACGGGATAAGTCGCCGTCTGCAGACCGCTCTAGATAGGCGATGCCTCGATTATTCAACGCTTGGATAAGGTTTGGACGATGAACGATCGCCTCAGAATAGTAGGCGATCACCTTATCAACATCTGCTGCTTCCTTCCTGCTTTCAATCATTGCGAGAAATTGGTATATTGCGGCGGCATTCCCCGGATACTCAGGCAGGTCTTCCAACGTCCTCAGGAAAACCGCTTCAGCCTGCTCCTCACTACCAGACCAGTAGTGAGCCTGTCCAAGGACATAGAGCGCTATCCACTGCACTTCATTCGGGAGATCCGTGTTCACTGTGGCACTCAACTCTTCCGCCGAGGCAAAATGCCAGCGCCGTTCGAGACTTCCTACTCGATCATCGAAAGAAGTACTCGTTACAAACGCGATCACTCTTCCACTGTCGTACTCACCCCACACCACGATATCAGCGCCAAGCTCCCGACCGATCTCGCTTGCTCTCCCCTCGTCCGTAACGATCTCTGCTATTTTTAAAACCCTGACATTTCCAATATCGGCATTCTCAAATTCCTTGTATATCGCTTCCTCGAGCCTACCCGCGATGTTATATCCAACTTGCCCGCCGCCGTAATTCGCGAACTCGCTCACGACCACGAGTGTTTCGCTTGCTTCTGAAGCGTAGTGCCCAGTGAGAATATTAATCCCCGTTGATTCAATCCACACACCGCTCAAGACCAAGGTTACGATAACCAGAATTAATCCTACCGACACGGCTGTGATCCACGTAGCTTTCTTACCATCCAGGACCTTCCTGAACCAGCCCTTGTCCTCTCCGATATCAGGAGATCGTGTTTCTTCTCTGCCTATCCGCGGTTCGAAATCTTCTTCCGTTCCAATTTCACCATTGATGCCCCGATCAGGATGAAAACCGGCGGTGATAAACAACTGGTCGCGCTCTTCCGGTTCCAGGCGAAGAGCGTCGGCAAGTCTGACCACATCTTCCCTGTGACGTGGTCGCTGTGTTTCTCCCTCGCGCCACCTGAAGATGGTTTGCCTGCTTATACCTAAACGACGAGCTAATTCGGCGTCACTAATGCCGGCTCGCTCGGCGAACATCGATAACAATTCAGAAAATGAATCCACGGTCATTCCATCCCGGGTTGCGCGCTGCGTTGCACCCAATGTAACACAACTGATGCTTGAAGTGTACCGGCTCCGAGAAAGAATAGGAACAGGTAATTTGGCCACATATCAGTCAAGGAGGTTCCAATGTTCAAACGAATATCCCAACCCAATCTGTTCCTAGCGATCATCCTGGTTGCAACCCTCATAAGTGGCTGTGGCGCCGCGACGGATGCTTCTAAATCCATAAGCCGCGGAGCGATCAACCGAGGGGTCATCGTCCAAGCAGAATCTGTACGCGTCAACGAATATCTGAATTACTATGAGCAGCGATTCCCCGAGCCCTTCAACCAGCCCTTGGGCTTGGACTTACGCCTCGGGAATACACACCTACCTGCAAGCGGTGGAGAGATCTGGATGCAGATCGGTCTTCAGGCGCAGCATGCAGAGAAAGAGAATAGAACACCTTTGAATCTCGCCCTAGTGCTCGACGTCAGTGGCTCGATGAGTTCATCTGACAAGATGCCCTATCTCAAACAATCCCTGATGGTCTTTCTGGGCTCACTACACCCCGATGACATTGTCGCCATTGTGGCTTACAGCGATGATGCGCGATTAATCCGTCCAGCCCAGGATGTGGGAAATGGGGATTGGATACGACAAACCGTTGAGAAATTGCATCCGGGTGGGTCCACAAATCTCCACGCAGGCTTGATACTCGGTCTGGAGCAGGTGAACGAGAACTTCGATATCCGCTTTAGTAACCGGGCCATCCTGCTAACCGACGGGATCGCCAATGAAGGCGTCACGGACGCCGACCGCATCGCTGCCGATGCCCTGGCCTATAATAATCAGGGGATCTACCTTTCCACCATCGGCCTCGGATATGACCTAAACGATCGTTTGCTTAGCACACTGGCGCGGCAGGGAAAGGGCGCCTACCACTTCGTCGACTCCGCGCAAGAGATGGAGAAGGTTTTCATGCAAGAAGTGGAGGGCTTGGTGGAGAAGGTCGCTGCGGACGTCCGGGTGAGCATCCGCCCAGCCAGTGGGGCCAAATTGGTTTCCGTCACCGGGTTTGACAGTCGCATCCCTGCTGAGGGTGTCCAGGTCCTGCTCCAGGATATGGGGGCTGGAGACAGCCAGGTTATCATGGTACGGCTTGATGGCCAATCCGGCTCGATGGGTTCTATGACCATTGCTGAAGTCACACTTCAATACATGGACGTCTTTGCACAAAAACCGCGTGAGATCTATGAAGCGGTTACCATGCGCGTCGTAGAAGATGGGCGCAATAACCCCCTCGAAGATATTGAGGTCTGCCGCAATGCAACGATCGTAAAATCTGCAGAAGCGCTCAAGACCATCAGCGACCTCGTGGATAACGGACGTTACTTGGACGCCTGGCAGCTTGCATATGAAATCGAAGCAGAATTACGACGCGTCTCTACAGTTACAGGCGATGCCCAGATGGTGCAGGATGCCGATCTATTCCAGCGCTACCTCATAACACTCGAGACGTATCTTGGCTATGACCCGTCCGCAGCGCATCCCACTACTATTCCGCTGGATGAGCAGCTTCAGCGTTGGGGGGCAACGCCGATGCCGCCCATTGATGATCTCCCCACAGTCGAAGTCCGCTGACCAACGCATTGAAAAAGCTACGCCCTGCCTCCGCAGGGCGTAGCGGTCCTTCAGCCAGCACAAGCCATCATGCGCCTGCATATTGAGGACAGTCGGAATCGCCGTATTCGTGCTCTCATGGATAAGTGCTGAGATGTCGCAGCAAGGGAAGCGGCTGTAGACTGCTGGAGGGTAAGCCTCGTCGATGTTTTCTACATCCAACTCGAGAGCATGATTCTCATTGGAGATGCAAGTTCGAAGAGAGGATGGCACCGCGACCTCAAAGCGTTGAGGGGGAACGACATTCGTTCTGCCTCACCCGCCCCAAGGAATCTGCCGGTTCATCCTGCACTGATTTGACGCCCACTCGCGGTTCACTTATCATACCGGCGCCAGTTGAAACTTATCCGAGGTGACGTATGGAAGTTGGTTTGGTTAAGCAGATCGACATCGACGAAGAGATGCAGCAGTCCTATCTAGACTACGCTATGAGTGTGATTATCTCACGGGCGCTGCCCGATGCGCGCGACGGATTCAAGCCTGTCCACCGGCGCATCCTGCACGCTATGAACGCCATGGGGCTTCGACCTGCTTCCCCACATCGCAAATCGGCGCGCATCGTCGGTGAGGTGCTCGGGAAATTCCACCCGCACGGTGACATGGCGGTCTACGAGGCGATGGCTCGCATGGCGCAATCCTTCTCAATGCGCTACCCCTTGATCGAAGGGCAGGGCAACTTCGGCTCGGTCGATGGAGACCCACCCGCAGCCATGCGCTACACCGAAGCGCGGCTGATGCCTCTTGCGTCCGAAATTATGGCTGATCTCGGCAAGGACACTGTCGCTTTCGTCGACAACTTCGACGGCTCACTTCGTGAGCCGACTGTGCTCCCGGCGATGGCTCCGAACATGCTCGTGAACGGCGCCACTGGCATCGCCGTGGGTATGTCCACCTCGATTCCACCACACAACATGGGTGAGGTCTGTGACGCGCTTATCTATATGCTCGAGAACTGGTCAAAACTGGATACTATCAGCATCGAAGATTTGATTAACTTCATCCCCGGACCTGATTTTCCAACAGGCGGGATCATCGTGCGAGTATCCGGAGAGGCGGACCCTCTGACCTCCGCCTACGGCAGCGGACGCGGCAAACTCACGCTGCAAGCGCGGGTCCACGTCGAGGATATGGGGCGCGGTCGCTCGCGCATTATCGTCACCGAGCTACCCTATCAGGTCAATAAAGCCAATCTGATCGAGCGCATCGCTGATCTCGCCCGCGGCGGCAGGCTCGAGGGTCTGGCGGACCTGCGCGACGAATCCGATCGCGACGGGATGCGCATCGTGCTCGAACTCACAAAAACCGGCGTCCCTGAGAAGATCCTCGCCGAACTCCATCGTCGCACGCCGATGCAGACGACCTTCAGCGTAATCATGCTCGCATTGGTAGATGGTGAACCGCGTATTCTGAGCCTGAAGCAGGCGTTACGGGTTTTCCTCGATCACCGTCTTGAAATCGTGAAACGCCGAAGTGAGTACGACCTGACACGCGCGAAGGAGCGCGAACACTTGCTCGTCGGCTTACGGATTGCACTAAAAAACCTGGACGACGTCATTCAGATGATCCGGACATCTCGAGATCCCGACCAAGCAAGCCAGCGCCTTCAGCAGCGCCTGAAATTATCTGAGGTCCAGTCGCAGGCGATCCTTAATATGCCGCTGCGCAGACTCTCCAACCTCGAACGAAAAAACATCGAGAAGGAGTACAAGGAGATCCTCGTTCAAATTAAGACCCTTGAGAGTCTCCTGCGCTCTCCGAAGAAGATGCGCAACCTGATCACACAGGAACTTATTGCAATCAAGAATACCTTTGGTGACCGGCGGCGGACGATGATTGCCCAGCCGACAAAAGGGAGGCGCACAGCAGTCCTAGCCGCTGCAGATATCACCCCCGACAAAGATACCTGGGTGGTGATCACCTCTTCCGGAATGATCTACCGCACACCGACTGCACGCCTGCCGCGGCTCTCCGGGCGCGGCGCGCCTGAGTTAGTCATCGGCGCCAATACGCACGATCTACTCTATCTCTTCGACGCTCAAGGGCAAGCATCATCCCTTCTTGTTCACACTCTTCATGAGATTGATGACCCCAGTGGGGCGAAACAGCTCTCCGGCGCGACTGCGTTCGATCCGGAAACCGCACTCATCGGCGGTATAGCCATCCCGGCCAACAAGATCGGTCAGACTGATGGTGGCGGCTTTCTTTTCCTCTCGACGCGCAACGGCATGGTGAAAAAAACCAGCCTCTCGGTCCTGCCCGGTGCCTCTGCAGAAATTTTCGAAGCGATCCGGGTGGGTGCCGGCGACGAACTCGGATGGGTGGAGCTGACCTCGGGGAATGACGACGTCCTCCTCGTAAGCAACGCGCGTATGGCCATCCGCTTCTCTGAAAAAGAGGTCCGCCCAATGGGTCTCTCCGCCGCGGGTGTCCTCGGGATCCGGCTCGACGGATCGGGAGTGCAGGTTGTTGGAATGGGGGTTATTCAACCCGATAAGGAATTGTTTTTAATCTCAGAGGGAGGCCAGGCTAAACGCAGCTCGTTGAAGCAATTCCCGCGTCAGGGCCGCCACGGCAAGGGAGTACTCGCCTGGAAATCCGGCGAAAGCACCAAAATCATAGGGGCAGTGATCGGTGAGAGCAAAGATCGCGCCGTCGTTCATTTCTCGCGCGGCGCACCACGCTCACTGCGTTTCGGCGATGCACCCAGGCGGGCGCGTGCCTCTTCTGGCAAGGTCATTTTCGAACTGGAGGGGAAGATCAAGGTGCGAAGCATCTCACCATCCCTTCCTCGATCAACGATTGCCCCGCAACCCGTCAAGAAGGCAAATAAACCAAAATCAAAACCGAAAAAAGAAGCTAAGGGGAAGACCCAGAAGAAAACAGCCACGTCGACGAAAACCAGGAAGAGGGTTCAAAAAGCAGCAAAAAATCCTGAGCTTAACCGCGAGCGCTGAAGGATGATGGGGGAAACGCGCGTACACACGGATGCATTATGCCATCGGGCAGTCAATCTTTGCGGGGATAATTCAGGGCCCGGCAGTACCCTTCCCTTACTCGGGGAGCGTGTAAATGATCTGGTTCTCCGCGCGCGCACATCCCTTGCAGGCCGGGACAACCTTAGAGCCTTTCGTAAGCGTCCCTTCATAAGCGATTCCACTGTATTCCACTAACCAGCCATCCAGCACAAACGCCAGCGGTCCTGCAGCGGGGATCCACTCCCCGTTGTAGCGACGGGCAACATGGATGTGCGTCCCAGTCGAATGCCCGCCCTCGCAGGATGGGAAACCAAGAAGATCACCCTTCTTTACATCAGCCCCCTCAGCGATTCTTCCTTCAGTAGCCACATGGAAGAAGAAGAGCACCCAGCCCGTACGCTCGTCCCCATCACCATCCAGATCGAGTATTACAGTTGCCTCCGCGCTGCGCGCAATCACGCCATCAGCCGGCGCAGTGAACCACTCCGTTGACTCCACACAGCCGCTCTCCTCTGCAGGTGGGGCGAAATCGAGCGCACCGAAGGGCAAGCTTGTTCCCCAGGCAGGATGCGGACCTCCGGTAAAATCCCATACACGATTAGGAATAAAAGGCAGCCCAAGTTCAGGCTGCTGCAAGCTGGCAGGGATGAGATCGATTTCCTTGGCAAAGGGTTCTCCCCACAACGCGAAATAGGTCTGATAAAACCCTTCCGGGCTCACGGCTGTCTCGAACGCTTCTTTCCCATATAAACCCGCGAAGAACTGGTAAAGTGCTACGGTGCCGGCATTCTGCCATGGGTCGGGCTGGACAATGAGTCCATCCGCAAGCTCGATCTCTTGTAAGGATCCTGTTCGCCAGCCGTAGTATCCATCGTTAATACGTTCCGCAGCCCATATCAATTGCCAGAACAAACCGCGGTAGCCACGGTCTTGTACACCCATGGGGTAGGTACGCTCATCACCCCCTGGAAATGGCAGGCTCATAGCCTTGCTCTGGTGCTCAAGCAATGCCAACAGCAATCGGGGGTTAATCGAATAATTCAGGGCGATGATTTCGACTACCTGCCATGCTTCCCGTTGCCTTTTATAGGCAAAGGTATCCAGATCTGTGAGGAAACCAGAGCGTTTGAGAACCTCCGAGCGAATATCGAAACCCACAGAGGAAGGACCATTCACAACTTCGCTGTCGGGGAGTATATGGAAAGTCGAGCCTGTGAGTGGTGTGTAATAGGCAGGGACTAGCAGCGGGTATCCAGCGGGGAGTGTAGTAATGGCGTCGGGAAGATCTGGATTTTCAGCACGAATTTCATCCTCGGTGGTGTTGAAGTGAGAGGCGATCGCTGGCAAGGTGTCTCCACTCTGTGCAAGGTACTCAAAAATCTGCCCCGGAGAATGCGGTCCCCGCGTCGGCAGGGGTGTTGCACTGACAACCGGAGCAAGTCCTTCGAGCGTTAAAGTCGTATCGTTTGTGGGATTAGCTGGAAGACATGCACCCATGAGTATTCCCAGGCAGACCAGCAGCACCGCAATCCAGGAAAGATGTTTAATCATCGCGTGATCAGAGTCTCCTGGGAGGCGCAAGGGCACGCCAGGACCTCTTCACCGTCCTTCACAAGCGCACCTTGATAAGGTTTGGAACCAGCCCGTGCGATCCATCCGTCTAAATTAAAGGGGATGGGACCATCCGCCAGTATCCACTCGCCGTTGTACATGCGGGCGAGATGGATATGCGTACCCGTGGCGATTCCCCCCTCGCAGGATGGGTGCCCGATACGGTCCCCTTCGTCGAGCAAACTCCCGACTGGAACACGATCCTGGTGATGAACATGCAAGTAGAGCAGCGACCAACCACTGTGCTCACGCCCATCTCCATCGAGATCGAGAATCACGGTTCCATTTTCAGACCGTACGACGATGCCCGGCGCAGCAGCGACCACCCATTCCTCCGACACCACACACCCTGAGATACTTGAAGCGGGGGCGAAATCCAGCGCCGCCCAGGCACTCTCACGCTCCCAGGCGCCATGCGGTCCACCCGTATAGGCCCAAATCTTGCCAAGTTCGAAGGGCAGGATAAGATCTGGCTGCTCAACACCTGGCTCAAACAACGGATACTCATACACCCAGGGGTCCCCAAATAGATCCTTATATACCCGCAAGAATCCTTCCGGACTGATTGCAGCCTCCCAAACCTGCTGTGCGTGACCGATGGAGAAGAAATGTTGAATTGCGACTGTGCCCGCATTCAGATCAGGCGCCAAACGTAGTGAACCAGTATTCCAGAAGCGAACCTCTGTGAGTGTCCCAGCCCGCCAACCGTAGTACCCATTGCCGAGTTCGTTAGACAACCAGGTGAGTTGTCGGTACAAACCGGGAATTTGATCATCCACATTTCCCATTGGATAGTTGAAGGCATCACCACTTGGAACAGTTGGATCCGTTACCCAGCCAGCGATATACTCAACCATCGCCAGAAGCATGCGAGGATTGATGGAGTTGTGGAGCGCCACCTGTTCCACTACTTCAGCGCCTGATAACCATCGTGTTCCAACGATCTGGCGATATTTATGTAAATAGCCGCCCCTCTCTTCCGCGAACTCCACGGTGTTAAAATCTGAAGCATGAGGTGAGAAGACGAGTTCACTGTCGGGGATCAGCCACTCATCGGGTCCGATATCTGTCAACCGCCGAGGGATCAACAGCAGCTGCCCAGGGTCGATCAGACCCGGATTGGCGGGGAGAGGATCCGGAGAATCGACCTCATCTAGCAGCACGCCAAAACGAACAGCTACCGAATGTAAGCTATCACCAGGTTGAGCCTCATAGAGCAGCAACTCCGGTTCCTCGCTACTAATAGTGGTTGGTGTAGCCGGGAACGTTGGAGATGCAAGCGGCTCAGGACGCGCCGGCGTATCCGTAGCCGAAGGAATTAGCGGGAGCTCAATCTGCGTAGGTTCCGCTGCTGGCGGGGCTTGGGAGGTAGGAGAGGGCAGCCCTCCCGAACCAATCCCACCTGGCGGGGGAACATCCGCTCGCGAACATGCGAGCGTTGCCAAGAACAGCGCGGCGAGAGGCAGCCAGATACACCTCCGGCTGGTGGTCCAGCTAGTTTTGAAACTCCCCTCAACGTGAAATTTGATTGAATTCATTGCGACATGCACACGCTTCTAAGACGACTGAACCCCTGTTAAGCTGCCCGTCATAAGGCCACCCTGCACCGGACGAAACCCAGTCATCCATCTCAAAGGGGATTGGGCCATCGGCGGGAATCCACTCGCCATTATACTTCCGAGCAATATGTAGATGTGTGCCGGTGGCAACGCCACCCTCACACGAAGCATGCCCGATTAGATCTCCAGCTTGCAGATACGTGCCAGCTTCCACCCGATGGCGCGATTCGATATGCATATATAGCAAATCCCAACCTGTCTGCTCATAACCATCTCCATCCAGATCGAGTAATACTTCTCCATTTTCCGCACGTACAACCAACCCATCGGCAGCGGCGACAACCCACTCATTGGATACCATGCAGCCGAACATTTCCCCAGGCGGGGCGAAGTCAAGCGCCGCCCACCCCGCGTACTCCCCCCAAGCACTATGCGGTCCGCCAGTGAACGACCAGACGGATCCTTCTTCAAAGGGAAGCTGCAGGTTCGGCTGCTTCAAATCCGCGGGCTGCAGGGGTTCTACCCCTCGTTCGAAAGGGTCTCCGAAGAGGTCAGCATAAGTCAGGGCAAACCCCGCTTCACCCACGACTTGCCTCCATTCGTCCGCTCTGTAGAGTTGGGAGAACAGCTGCTGTACGCCTGCCGTGCCGGCATTGATCCCCAATCCGGGATTGATCACATGACCGTCCGAAAGAATAAACGGACCCGACCAATCCGCTCTCCAGCGGTAAAAGCCCAGGTTTAGCTGATCGGCCGCCCATGAAAGCTGAGGGAAGAGGCCCTCCCAACCATAGGCAGCATATCCCATCGGGTAATAAAGACTCTGCGGCGGCGGTTCATGCTGGGTAAGCCACTCGCCTTGGAATTCCAGGAGACCTAGCAATAAAAGCGGGTTCACCGAATAGCGCCGAGCGACTAGATGGATAATGCCTGCGCCGCTCATCTCCACACCCTCTACTTCCTCCACATAATCCCGCAAGTATCCATACCTATGGTCCACCACGGAGTAGATATCCACATATCTATTCGCAGGACCAAATACCAATTCAGAATCGGGGAGGATCTTGTGGCTCGGTCCCGGTTGCTGCGGCTCCGGCACTGGGATATACAGCGTCTGCCATACACTCAAAACATCTTGGTTGTAAATCGCATTCGCCCGCGCGATCTGGTTAGCGGATACACCAAAGTGAATCGCTATCGAATTGAGCGAATCACCGGGTTGGACAATGTAACTTTCCGCTTCAGTACGAAGTTGAGGATGCTCACGAAAGGGATCCGGTGTGGGAGTGCCGAGGACCGCCATTGGCAGGGATGGCATCTCTTGATCCTCCCCTCGACTCAACTGAGCCGACTCGCTTTCACCTTGTGGAGCTGGCAGCAGTCCCAGCCACGGTTCTATTAGACGTGTCGTAGAAGTGGGAGTTGGGGAGATGCTGCAACCCGCGAGAATGGTTACAAAAAGCAAGGCGGAGGCAATATTCTGTTTTTTCAAGGAAAATAAACCAAGTAATAACATAGGGGCTGATGCCACGCATCAATTTCGCACAAAGGAATACGGTTTACTCTTCAGTCCAATCCGGGCTCAACGGCAAAGCCTAATTTAAGTGAACCGAAGCATTAAGCATAAACAATCCCACTCCCGGTTGAGGGCTTTGATACAGCTGCAGTGTAAGTACTCGCCCCATCCGGTTCAAGAACCGTGCCAACCCGGCTGTCAATAGTTATTCCAAGGTTAGGCGTTTTTGCAGTAAATGTACGGGCTCTTCTACGTGCTGTATCCGACCGCGATCATCGACGTATGACCATTGGCCAGGATCCTCTGTGAAAATCGAATAACCCAAGCTTTCATAGAGCCTCACAGCGACCTGATTATCTTTTGCCACTGAGATGATAGAACGGTGAAACGCACGCTCGATAAGGATCGACTCGGCGTGACGGACTAACGAGGTGCCGATCCCCTGCTTCCTGAATTGCGGTTTTACCCTGAAGGAATGAAGGTAGCCAGCCTGTTCGTTTGGAAAGTGACGACTCCACGATGGGCGAAAGTAGATAAAGATTTGACCGATGATTTCGTCATCGAGCTCAGCTACGAGTAGAACCCGATTTCCGCGTTTGGAATCCTGCATCGCGTGCCGATACATACGACGATAGTGTGTGTACTCCCCATCCCATTCCAGCGCCAATAGGTCAGCATCCGTCGCATGCCGAATCAGAACCGCGGTTCGATCAACCACTGGCGAGGGCCTCCTTAACCAAGGTCTCCAGGAGCACTTTCTCCTGCACACCATCCTGGATTTCTCCATCGAGCCAGGCGGCTCGTAGGTTCCACAGGATCTCGCCGTAGATCGGTCCCTGCGGCAACCCCAGGACACGTAATGTCTCCCCATCCGCTTCGGGCTGGATAAAACGCCATTTCCCGAGGTATTTTTCAAGGGTTTGAAAGACCAGCGGTAGGTCATTCAATGCCAGGCAGGAGGCAATAAGCGTGCGCTCTTGCACATTATCCAATCTGGCGACGACCACGCTTGGCGCTGTGGACCCCACCACAGAGTGCAGGAAATGGTTAAGACCAACAGTTTGGAGAATATCGCGCAGAACCGCGGCGGGAAACCGCAGCCGGCGCCCAACCCCCTCGGCCTCCTGGGGAGTTAAGCGGAAAAGCCACACGGCGTAGTAAAGAAAATCGCGGGCAGGGGGTCCCTCGAGGTGCCAAGAATCGGGGGCCTCGAAATGATTAATCGCCCTTATTCGCTCCTCAAGCCACTGATCCCACCCTAACGACGAGTGTATCGCTTCCAGCAAACCGAGCGTTTGAAGCCGCGTCATGATCTCGGCGAATTTGGGTTCGTTGAAAATCGTATCGAACTCGCTGCGTATACGTTCGCCGCTCACACGATCCAACAACGAAATCGCCTCTTTCAACAGCTCTAGTGTACGATCCTCAATCTGAAAATTAAATCTCTGCTCTAGTCTGATAGCCCGCAGTATGCGTGTTGGGTCATCCATGAAGCTCAGGGAATGTAGGACACGGATCTTTTGATTCCGTAAATCGCGGCCACCGCCCCAATGATCGAGGAGTTGACCGTAATATTGACCATCCAATCGCAGCGCGAGGGTATTAATCGTGAAATCGCGGCGGTGCAGGTCGAGCTTGATACTTCCTCGCTGGACCGAGGGCAACGCCGTCGGGTGAGTGTAGAACTCCGTACGGGCGCTGACGAAGTCTAAATATTTGGGAAGCGTATTAGAATCAAGCGATTCTCTGTCTAGCGCCGCGCAAAGCTCCTTATTTTCCCGATCGAACTGCCATTTCGCTGTTCCAAACCGCTGATGGCTGCTCGCACGACCACCATAAGTTGCTGCCAGACTGCGCGCGAGACCTATCGCATCCCCCTCCACGACGAGGTCATAATCCACACTCGGGGCACTGAGAATCAGATCGCGGACAAAACCACCTACAATATAGAGCGCATCACCGCGCTCTTCCGCTACACGTGCAATGAGCCGGAGTAACGCCAACCGCGGCCCGGGAAGCACATCCTCCAATTCCGCTGCTAGGCTGGGTTTGTATTCTTTTTCTAATCCCGTTCCCAGGGAGTTCAATAGATCCGTTCGGGTGACGATACCGACGATCTCGTTTGAGTCAGGATCGACGACCGGAACCTGACCCCAGCCGTGCTCGATCATCACTTTCTGCAAATGATTAACCGAGTCATCCATTCGAACCACAAGATCGCCGGCCTCCATGATACGCGAGACCGGTTGGCTGCCCATGCCATGTGAGAGTGCCCTGTCAACCGCCCGGCGGGTGAGTAAACCACACACCCGCCCACCCTCCACGATGGGGTAGCCCTCATGCCCAAATCGCTGCATACGCTCACCTACGTCAGAGATCTTCACATCTGGACTGAGCAGTTGAGGATCGCGTGACATGATCTCCCCGACCGTAGGTGCGGGCTCGATAAAAGAGCCGAGAAACTCGATGAGTTCATCACGCACTTGTGCGCTATCCCGTTCGCGGATCAACGCCGCGGCTGCCCGAGCATGCCCGCCGCCGCCGAAATGCTCCGCCACTGCCCCCACATCCAACTCGTCCGTCGTCGAGCGAGCCACAAGCTGAACGCTGCCGTTTAGCCCCACCAGGACAAATAAGCCATCGGGATCAAATACATCCCGGAGCTTGTGGGCGAGCGTTGAAATCTCCTCCACTAAACCGCACACTTCTCCACAGGCCAAAATAATCGAGAGGCCGTGATACTCGTGGGTTTCGATGTTTTCCAGCAGACGGTCGTATAGATCACGCTGTCCATTCGATAGCGGGTGGTTCAAGAACTCTCCAACCAAGTTAAGATCCGCCCCCTGCTCTAGCAGCCAGGCGCTGGCACGCACATCCCGCGGCGTTGTGCTCGCATAGGAGAGACTGCCGGTGTCCTCGTAAATTCCAAGCAGCAGCAGGGTGGCCTGGACGGGTGAGAGATTCCTACCCACTTCCTGAATATCTTCCACGAGTAATGTCGCTGTCGCGCCCACTTCCTCAATGTGGGTTGACCAGGAGGGATCCAGCTCAGTACCGAGTGGATGGTGATCGATCAGATGGACTTTTGTATCCGCACGCACTCCCTTGATCGATGGCGATGATTGTGTATCAACGACTGTAAGCCGTTCGACTCGGCTACGCGGTAGTTCACCGAATTCCACGAACGGTAGATGGTCACCATACAGCGTGACAAACGCCCGGACATTGCGGTTTACACGCCTGGGCAGCACGGGCATCACCTCGGGATCCAGTAAACGGACACCGAGTAAGCTGGCGACAGCGTCAAAGTCGGCTTGCTCGTGCGTACAAACGAGATGCATTGGCTGTATTTCCTTCCGAAATCTCTATCCAGATTAAGAGATATCGTCTGTCAAAATCTGTTTGGATTATACAACGGGGTGTACCTGGTGCGCTCGAATCCTTGGAAGGGGAAGAATCCCGGAGACGACTCAACGCAAAGATCAAGGATCTCAGGAGGGGAAAATCCCTTCGTTTACACAGATGGAGACCTTACGAGCAACATGATGGGGATTCCCCTGTTGCAGTTACACGGCTCTCTAAAATGGCTTTTAAAGTTGGTCCAGAACGCTCATACCTATCCTTAATGGATAGCTCCGCCCAAGGTATCTTGCGGCAGCAGCAGATAAACCACGAGCGAGAACCAAACCATTGGATTATCCCTCATCCGCTGTCTGAACCTGTTCCAGCCGGTCAATAAGAAGCTGCGCCGCCACAGCAGGTTCAATCCCTTGGAAAATAACATCTTCTACTGCACCCTCAATCGGCTTAATGTGGTTTTCCAAATTGATCCTCAGCGGCAGTGGAACTCCGGAACGCAGCATCGATGCCATCTCAACCATGTTCGAATCGATGATATCAACCGTCGTGTCAACCGGAATGTGGCCAGCGCCTTGGAAGTCACTCAGTCGAGCCTGCGCCTCAGAGCTGAATATGTGTTCCACAAAAGCCCACGTCACTTCGAGATTCTTCGTAGGTATCCCGCTCGACAAGTAGATATTCTCAGTCCAGACCAGACTTTGCAGGGGTCGGTCCGCAGGTTGATAGAGAGGCCAGGGATCAACCTTCAGGTTCGTGACTCCAATCGCATGCGCAAGTTCACCGATACGTGATGTCTCTTCAATGAGCCAGGCTGACTCGCCGGTTATAAATCCTATGAGATCCTCATCAGAATTCATGACAGCAGGTCCAACTGCTCGAAGATCGCGCATCAATTCCAACCAGCAGATCCCCTGCGGCAGTTCCAGAGCGTTTTCAGCTTGTAGTCCAATGAACGACCCGTCACAAATCGAAAGTTGAGGCGCAGAGAAACTGAAACCCATATCCAGCACGATCGCTATCGGATCGCCCTCGCGCTGACTAAGCGCTTCGTCGATCCAAAGTTCAACCGTCCGCGGTGGTTCCTCTTTTCTAGACCGGTTCCGGAAAAGGACCACGCCCTGAAATTCGTGTGGGAGTCCGAGCATGTGGCTATCGTAAGCGACCTGTGTCCACGCCTTTGGATGGATCCTTCGTTCAAGTTCGGCGTTAACCATCGAAGAGGCGTCCAGGATCATCTTGCCTTCATAGAGACGTGGACCCCAGAGCGAAGTCCCAAAGAGGATCGTCGGAGGCGCACCTGCGCGGCTTGCCTCTTCGAAAGCGTTCAATAATTCATCCGTCGGATAATAGGAGAGTGAAAAATCGACCGTCGGGTTATCGCTCAAGAACGACTGGATAATCTCCTGGAGAGCTTCCATCTCCTCCGGTTCCCAGTCAAGCCAGATAACGATCTCGTTGTTGCTCGATGGCGTGGGCTCTGCTGTCGGGGTTGGGGTTGACGCCGTTGTGGGCGTGAACGTATCCAGCATCTCCGTCGGGGTGTTTGAAACGACAGAATCCGATTGGCATGCCGACAACCCAATCAAGGTCAGGCATAGCACAACACAGATGGTCATCCATCCAGAGATAGGATTAAACGATTGCCGCTTTGCACCAGGTCGCTTCAATGGAACCATGTCATCTCTCAAAAAGGTTTCAGAACCCAAATCTACGGGTGAGAGCTCTACGAATGTTTGTGCCGACTGAGTCTAACATAAGATCCCTTTTGACTCTAAGGCAGGCGCAGCTCCAAACGCTTATGCAGCGTGCTTATGTAGGATATCGCCATCAATCGCCTGCAGGGTACACACAGGAGAAAAGGAGATCCTCGCCATCCATCACATCCACGCAGACATGTGATGCAATGAGGCTATAATCAGCACTATGAATGAGACTCCCCCAAATCACTGGCGGCTCATACAATCTCCCCCAGCTGATGGCGGCTGGAACATGGCGCTTGATGAAGCCATCCTCGAAGCCGTGAGCCGCGGCGAATCGCTCCCAACCCTGCGGCTTTACGCCTGGGAGCCCCCTTGCATCTCACTCGGTGTTGCGCAATCCATTCATGACGTTGACCTAAAACGGCTGCGCACGAAACGATGGGATCTTGTTCGCCGCTCCACGGGGGGGCGCGCCATCCTTCACACAGATGAACTAACCTACGCCGTGATCGCGCCTATCGACAACCCTCACGTCGCCGGTGGTGTCCTCGAGAGCTACCGCCATCTGAGCGCAGGTCTCGTCGCCGGCTTGCAGCATATGGGCATGTCCGTGGAGATAGAGCCCGAAAAACAACTTACGGAAGATGAGCGGGGAAATCCGGTTTGTTTCCAGGCACCTAGTGCATATGAAATCACGGTCAAGCAAAGGAAATTACTTGGCAGCGCGCAGGTTCGACGCCGGTTCGGCATCCTCCAACACGGGACCCTGCCTTTGAAGGGCGACATCACGCGCATTTGTGAAGTGCTGCAGTTCGATAGCGAGGAGGACCGCACCTCAGCCGCGGATGCCCTCCGAAATCGCGCTGCAACAGTAGAAGACCTACGGAGCGAACCTTCATCATGGGAGAAAGCCGCTGAGGCGATGAGCGAAGGATTTCGTCAGGCGCTGGATTTGCAGTTAGAGTCGGGGGGTCCCACACACGCAGAGCTCTCCCGAGCTGAAGAGCTGCAAGGCGAACGCTTCGCCAACAGCCAATGGACGGGACGAGTATAGTGATAAATTAGCAGTTTTGATGGGTTTTCTTTCTGAACTGAAGCACAGCGGAGGCGACCAAAAAAGGATAATTACCAACAATT
>DAOUEQ010000147.1:0-2568 GCA_034430395.1 Anaerolineales bacterium
GGTTTCTCGGCAAGTGCATCTCGCACTTCGTCTGCTGTGAAAACCTCACCCCATGAACGTTCGAGCGTGCGGATCTCGGCGCCATATCGCTGAGCCATATCCACGAGACGTAGCCCGAAATAGCCGTTGATGCAGATGAGGATTTCATCACCGGGTTCGATCAAATTGGCAAGCGAGGCTTCCATCGATGCGCTGCCCGTTCCAGAGATGGGGATGGTTAACCGATTCTGCGTCTCAAATACCATGCGCAGCAGGTCCTGTGTGCGCTCCATCACCTCCAGAAAGTAGGGGTCGAGATGGCCGACTAGTGGACTGGCCATTGCTCTCAGCACCCGGGGGTGGACCATGCTCGGGCCTGGACCTAGCAAGATGCGCGGTGGATTCTGAAGCTCGGGGAAATAATCTGGATAATTCATGCTGTCTGATCCCATCGAATGACTCCCTTTCGAAGAACAGAGATATGAGGTTGAAAACTCATTCTAACGTATTTCGGTGAAGCAGAAGGAATACTATCTCTAGATGTAAAGACGCATCGAGCAGACTCTCGAGGCGGTGAATACGGTCTTCTGACAACATTAATTAAGGCTGGTGTACGTTTCCAGTATTTGAATCAACATAGGTTTGCCTTTCATGAGATAGTCCTGGTAGGTCGCATCTGCAACTGGACGTGATCCGAATTCAATCCGTGTACCGTCGGGCAAGAGAAGATAAAGCGTCTCGTTATGCTGATCCAACGTCTCACCACCAGCCTGGACATCCATGCCCGTGGCCGTAAGAGTCTGACCATCCACAACGACCTGCTGCTCTATCTCCGTTATCGTGGCAACCCCGACGCCCGTTCGCCCGCAAGTTGCATAACGAAAACCTTCATTCTCAGGCACCGAGATGGTGAGATAACCCAATGCGTACGTGATCTGGATACATAGATTATTTCCATACGTTTCTTCAAGATACTCGAAATAGGTTTCGAGCGTTACACCGTCGGGCAGACCACCGACAGGCATGCCGTTCTCATCAGTTTGATAGCCATGGATCCCCATCTCCTCAAGCGAGGCTTCTGGGGGATAGCTGATTTGGTATCCATAGCGATCGTTTGTATAGGTCAGCCATCCATTCTCCGGGCTGTCCCAATCAGGTGCAGGTGGAATCTCAGCTATGCTGTCAACCACAACTTCAAATCGCTCAACCTGGATTTGCGTGCCGTTCCAATCAGGAATACCCACGATCATTTGTCCCCACACGCGGATCACCGTGCAGGTATCGCGAATATCCTCTAACTGGCCCAATAACCCCTCGTCGGCAGCCCATACTCCGAACTGCACCGGGAATTCCCCTACGAGTGCGAAGTAGTCATCACCACCGGATCGCGGACCCGGAGGTCCCTTATAAATCACACCATCCCATCCTTCGATTGGTTCGGGATCCGTAACGACTTGTCCATATCTCAACCTGTCAGCCACCAGCATACATCCGTCGGAGTCATCCATATCGCAAGTGACCGCGCCCCAGACATGGACGTATTCCTCCGCCCCCTCTGCATCGCGCAGCTGAGCGATCTCCGCTTCGATGGATTCGTTTGCGCCGGCGAGCCCGAGTTCGCCGACATTGGGAGGATTTAGGACGAGTATGCTGTCCACACCCGAACCTTTTGCCGCGCTCGAGATATGACCGAACCAGGCGCTGGCCGTGATTTCAGAGATTTCAGCCCCCATCTCTGTCACCCGACCTTGAGCGTCCACCTGCCCTTGCCAATTAAAGCCAGTGTTCGGGTTTGAAAGCTCGATGATATAGATCGTCGCCTCGGGTGCCACAATCGGATAGGTGATATCCAATAGCCAGCCATCGCCTGAAAATCGGTAGGCCGTTGAGCCGACTATGCCTTCCGGGGTTGTAACCTCTGCTGACCAGACGATCCCAGTGGGTGGCGCATCATCGCCATACTGAACGCGGACAAAGTCCAACGCTTCTTCCCGTGCAGTGATTAAGGCTTCAAGGGTTGTAAGATCTTCTTCTTGAGCCCCATCGCCTCGACCGCACGCGCCAATGATCAGCGCCAGCACGATAAAAAGATCGAGTAACTTTAGCGAGCTTTTATTTGACATCTCTTTCTCCTCTACAATCGCCTCTTGGATCATATCTTTCAGAGTCGAATGGCTTGTATACAAATTGTAAGATGATTGAACAGAATTGGACAACAAGCTGTGTAGTTAATTAATCCGAATAGTAAAAACCGTCACGTCTTCCTTGGTACAATAGTATGAGAAGTGAAACAATCCGATCGCAAACGTATGCAAAAAACAAAGGAGGATTTGAAAATGGCTGAAGCACGTGTGGGAAAGGAAGCGCCGGATTTCAAGAGCGCAGCATATGTACGCGGGGTGGGATTCAAAGAAATCAAACTCTCTGACTATCGAGATAAATGGCTTGTGCTCTGCTTCTACCCGGGTGATTTCACCTTCGTTTGACCGACCGAACTGGCGGCAGTTGCCGTCATGTATCCTGAACTCCAGAAGCTCGGTGTTAATGTCCTTTCAGTGAGCACAGACAGCAAATTCAGCCACAAAATTT
>DAOUEQ010000148.1:0-15371 GCA_034430395.1 Anaerolineales bacterium
CCATTTTCACCTGCGGATCCTTGGTTTTCTGCTCAAGATCCGCAAAATCCATGCTGTAACAGCCGTCTTCGTAGATGAGTGGGTTGGTGACAAGCACACCGTCGCTGTTCTCAACAGCCTTGTTGAAAGGATAATAAACTGGTGTCTGGATGAGCACTTTGTCCCCCGGTGAAATGTATGTCTTTACAAGCATGTTGAGCGCGGGTACAACGCCGGGGGTAGTACAAATCCACTCAGGTTCAATTTCCCACTTGTGGCGCTTTTTCATCCAATTTACGATAGCGCTGAAGTACGAATCCGTGGGGGATGTGTAACCGAAAATCTTATGCTGTGAGCGCGTGATCAGCGCCTCAACCACCGGCTCAGGGCAAGGAAAATCCATATCCGCGACCCACATGGGCAAGAGCCGAGTGGATGATGAGGATCCATCTGGTTCTTCCCGGTAAAGCAAACCATCTCCGTGCTTAATGAATTCCCATTTGACGGAATTCGTCCCTTTACGATTGATCTCCTTATCGAAATCATATTTCATGGCAACGAGCTCCTCGAATTCGAACGCCCTCTGCGTTCGCTAAGACTTCATTTTTCTAGAACAGGAAAGGAAAGAACAACTTGGACCTTCGACGATATTCTTCGAATTCGTCGTATCTCGATAATGATTTGTCTTTTCGCCGCATATTCGGGAACCAGATTATCACCACAAACAGCAGCAAAATCACGATTGGCAGCCAATGCATGGCCAGTAAACCGAAGCCAAGGTATATCAACAACTCTCCGAAATAATTTAGATTCCTAGTCCTGGCCATCATCCCATTAGAAATAAGTCTTTCTGGCTGCAACTTCAAGGAAGTGTGCTTCTGCATATCCGTGCTGAAATGAAGAAAAACGCCCAGAACATACAGGCTAACACACATTCCCAGATACCACGGCGGCGCTTGAACCCCCTTTGACATTAGGATCCAGGGTGCTACCCAATATAAGGTCAGCCCACCCCAGATATATAATCCATAGCCCCAACCGGTTTCTGCCTCCCAGGATCTGTCCGGGAACACCAGGCTCTTCATCGCCCATAAAAGACCGTACGTGCCATGTAAAGCCAGGTATATCCATGCTGTTGGGTTCCGCCATTGACTGAACATGGCCATCATCAATAAGATCGCCGGGCCAGTAGCGGCTTTATGTGTATCGATGAAGTGCTTCTGTTTCATTCGAGCATATCTCCTTAATCACATCACAATCCACGATCAAAGTCGTCGATGACACACCGGGCTCACAACCCTGCTTCTTCAAGTATCCGTTCAATACTCGCAACGGTGGTCGGATGATGCCTTTCACAATATCGTTCAAACATCGGTCGTGCCTTATCCCGAGACCACTCCTCTTTTACCATGGAGCGGAAGATCATCGTGAGAATCGCCATTCGACCGTCTGACTCGACCAAGCGCTCAATTTCAGGAAGCACCTCATCGTAACCGCTTTGAACGGCAATTCTAAAGAAGCGACTCATGATGTAATAATCGGGGTTGTCCTTGAAGTCAAAGATGTGTTCGAAATGGCGACAATCCTCAACAGGAATCCATTCAGGGAGCATCAGCAGGAAAAGACGGACCTGAGGCGGTTTCCAACCGGCAACTTGATGGTTGTCAGGGAGCACGCCGGATTCGTATGCGTCTATACTCGCTTTTACCTCATCAAAGAGGCTCGAGCTGAGGGTTGGAGCGCTCTCAGGGTAACCCGGTGCATAGAGCCATTCATCGATATCAACATGCTCAATTGCCTCTGGAAGCTCCTGCTCAAGGAAAGAGATAAATTCTTCAGTCGTCAACGATTGAAAGCTGAAGGTGGCGATGTATTTCTTGATGAAGGCATCGAAAACATCTCGCCCCACGGATCTTTCCAACTTAAGCAGGAATGAGAAACCTTTTTCGTAGGGGATTACAGAGAATACCTCGTCCGGGTCGATGCCTCGCTGCGAGTACTTCAAGCGTGTCTTATCCGAATCCATGCCGAAGCGATGCTCCATGACCTTAAGCATTGCATTACGCCCAACGATACCAAGGAGTTGAGAATATTCATCCCCCTCGATAACTTCGGTAATACGCGATTCAGCATACGTTGTCCACCCTTCATTCAACCAGAAATCCTCCCAGGTGGCATTCGTCACCAAGTTTCCCGTCCAGGCATGCGCAAGTTCATGGGAGACAAGTGGAGTCCGACTGCGATCACCTAAAATGCATTTGGGGGTGAGAAATGTCAGGCGTGGGTTCTCCATCCCTCCATAAGGAAAGGAGGGGGGTAAGATTAGAACATCATAGCGATCCCACAGGTAAGGGCCAAGTAATTTCTCCGCTTCGACGAGTTTGTTTTCATTTTCAGCAAATTCCCAGGCGGCAGATTCGATGATCTCTGGCTCGGCATATACGCCAGTGCGAGGTCCCAATTCTTCGAAAACGATATTCCCAACCGCAATTGCGAAGAGATACGAAGGGATCGGCTGGGGCATCCTGTATTGATATTGGTTGGCATCCCCCAATAGTTCCGTTCCGATATGCTCTGCGGCCATGACGGCCACCAGCGGATGTTGCACCTCTACAGCCGCCTCATACGTAAAGCGAACAGAGGGGGAATCCTGGCATGGGAAGATGCTGCGGGCGTGAATGGCCTGGCATTGACTATAGAGAAAAGGATGTTCACCTCCAGCAGTTTGCATCGGTGTCACCCACTGCAGTGCACTGGCCTTTGGTGAGGTGGTTAACTCTATTGTGAACGTTGAAAGACCATCAAGATCTTTCAAGTGAAGCCGATCACCCACTATCGAATCGTGTTGATCGATCTCCCAGAGGATCTCCTCATCATTCTTTGAAACTCGGGCGATTTGCAGATCACGGGTATCCAGGAAGAAGGAGCCGCTTACGGGTTCCTCAAGGCGATATTCTGCTCTGATCTTCAAGACTCTGACCGAGAAATCAACATCTATCCAGAAACGGATATGCGCGATTCTCCCCTGTTCGATATCTGTATAAGAGTGAGGATCTGAGAATGGCATTTGTACACCTCCTATTTGATCGCAAAACAAATAATGGGTAAGGCGACCTGCCGGCTGCACCTTGTCATCCTAAAGGAGCGTTGATCATCATTGCGGGATTGAGATCTATCCCATCGACACGAAAAAGCCCGTGAAGTACGGAACGAGCCAGATAACCCAGACAAGAACGCTGAATTTATGGAAATTAGCGATTGCCTTCTCATCTTTGCGGATAAGGACGACGCTGGCCCACGCGGCGTGAACAAGCATCAACAGGATTGCTAACACTCCTGTAACTCCATGGATATCAAACGTAAGACCTCCAGCCATCTCCATCATCATCCCTGTCCCCACAGTATCGAAAATTAAGCCTCCCCAGAAGAAGATCAAATGCCATCCCTTCAATCGACCAATAAAACGCTCACTCCAAACACCTATCGTGTAAAACACCAACGCCAGGCTAATCAGGACCGTGGAAAGCATCATTTCGCTTGCCATTGGAACTCCTTTTCATTCTTCTCATCTCCCCTTGACTGCATCTTGAAACCTCTAAAATCGATCTCCAAGAAGATTTTATTTATCCTTCCCCGTAGGCTCAAGGAACGTCGGTTAAGGGATGCGCCTCAAAGAACGCCCACATCACCTGGCCGGCATTCATATCGCGGCTCGTTTTCCCAACGAAGGTTGGCCGGCCTCCCGGCCACGTGTGGCCCCCACCCTCGATCGTGTAGAAAACAATCTCTGACGAGTCCTTGCAGCCGGAGTAGTGCACCCCGCTGGCATCTCCATGTGTTGGGATGAGCTTGGGCACAGGAGAACAGCCATCGCGTTCTGCCCATGCCTCGATATACGAGGTCACAGACGGGAAAGAAACAGAATGCAGGGACCTGTCTATTAATTTAGAGATCCAAGATTCGCTCACTGTTCCACCCTCATAGGCGACGAGAGGGTCCTCTGTCCCATAGAAAGCAATCAGCGAGATAGGGCGCTCTGGATTGCATCCCCCCGGCGGTTCAACTGGCGGACCGGTGACTACCCCGATCGCGGCCACCTTACCTGCTAGCTCGCAGGCCACACGATTTGCCATAGAGCCGCCGTTGGACATCCCGTCCACATAAACCCGTACAGGATCAACAGTCACAGTGTTGGACACTTCTTCGATCAAATCAGCTATGAATTGAACATCGTCCACATCACTTTTCAAGAAGGTCGTACTTGAGTTCCAGCGGAGAGGAAAGGATGTGCCTTGCGGGTAGACGACGAGAAAACCTTCAATGTCGGCAACCTCGTTCCAACGAGTCAGATATTGCTGCCCCGTTGGGTTTGAGGTAAATCCCGGTAAGCTGATTATTAAAGGCAGAGATTGCCCTCGCTCGTAATCAGGAGGAATATGAAGCAGGTAGCAGCGCTGCAGGCCATCGGACACAAGTGATCTGACTGATGTGCCCGGTCGGGGATTTTCTGAGGTTGAGCCCATACACGCGGTATAGGGGTTCATGGCGAGGAAACCAAATAGGCAGGTTAAACTAATCAGCAGCAAGGCAGAGATGCCTGTTAATCGAAGAAGGAAACTCTTTTTTGTGCGTTGCCTGTCAACCCCTATTGCAGAATCTCCCATCCCATCTCCTTAGCGTATGATTCGAGAACAGCATCAGGGGCAACCGCAATGGGAAATCCAACAGCCTCAAGCAAGGGGATATCTGACTTGCTATCCGCGTAGGCGAAACTCCCCGGCCAATTAATGTCCCTCGTACTACGCAGGTATTCCTTAAGCCGCGTCACCTTATGTTGTCCCTGACAAACTGGAAGTTCACTTCCACCTGTGTAGCGCCCATTCTTCACCAATATCGGTGTCCCTACCGTTTCTATAACCCCCAACTGATGGCCGATTTCACGAAGCAGCGGGGAGAAGGTCCCGGAAACCAGGATCACTCGATCCCCAGCTTCCTGATGATCTCGCAATCGGGCCATCACCTCTGGCCGCACCTTCGGCAGCACGTACTGCTCTGCGAGCCATCGAAAAGCCCCTTTCGCTTCCTGCGGAGTCCAACCCCGAACCGTCCAACCCATATTTCGAGCCCAAATCGAACGAGATGTAGCTTCGGATACCAAACCTAACCTTTGAAGCCACCAAATGGGCATGTGGGTGAGCATATACGTGTAAAGCTCAAAACGTTTTACACGACGAGTCCGGTGATGTTCGGCAAGCCCCATAGTGATGTGACCGGTATATAAAGTTCCATCAAGGTCGAAGACTGCCGCAATATCTCCTAGTGCTTTTTTTTCCAATATCATCTCCCATTAATTTGCGCATTAACCTTCCCGGCGCCATTTGACCGCTATGCAAAAAACTTCATCCGTTATGGCTTCGGGAAAGTGCTCCGGACTGAATTTCGCTAAGGCTATTGCGATCGTATGTAAAGCGCAAGCCCGCGAGCTCAATATAGGCACCATATTTCTAGTTCAATCTTCAGCAAACATCCTGTTCATCCCACCCAGAGCAAGTTGCGATATTGTTTGGTTATACAGATAATATCGTCAATCATACAAGACCAACTGAGCTCGTTTGAGCGAAGAAGGCACGGAGGCCTTACATGGCAGCATTACACACAATCGCCGAACTAATGGAGATTGCCGCAATAACCGCTCCCAAAACACGGGGGCAGGATTTTGTGGTTGTGAAAACGGTCGAGGGAGAGGATCTTCTTCGCCTGGGCAAGGGAATGAAAGAGTACGCTCAGAGGATCGGCATCGACGGCTTCACGCGCGATGGTCAGAACGTCCTGGACTCCGGCGCAGTGGTGCTCATCGGCATTAAGGATGGTGATGTCGCGGATCTTAATTGCGGTGCATGCGGAGCTGAAGCCTGCATTGTTATCAACACGTATGAGGGTGAATTCAAAGGACCTCAATGCGCGCTGCGGGTGCTTGATATGGGAATTGCCCTCGGTTCTGCCGTTAAGACCGCCAGCCTGATGAACGTGGACAACCGCATCATGTACAGGGTCGGCGTCGTGGCACGAGAGCTTGGTTTAATCGACGCCGACTTTGTAATGGGGATCCCCCTATCGGTGAGCGGCAAGAGCATATACTTCGACCGCTAGCTAAGAAGAGGGTGGGGCCCGCCCCATTGGTCCTACCCTCTCGCATCTGCTCTAAGTGACGACGAGTCGAGTCGTTCCCCTGTATTGAACTGACTCCTCGACCTGGACAACCCGCCCACTTATAGTTCTTCCATCCTTCAAGGTGAGGCCTACTATCGAATCTCGCAGTCGAAACACCGATCTGCCGACCGATTGGTCAAATACTCCTTTCCACATCCCGGACAGGTCACCTGGCGCAGGTCGTTTTTCTTGGGTGAAGGTCTGGGGCGGAGGTCAGGAGGCAGGCTTGTGAAGGGGTCAAGTACACATGTACACGTTGGTTCATCTTTACCGCTGTGTGCCTCTTGTCCCTTCGACTTATTCTTGGCTTTACTCATATCCTTCCCTCCGCTAACCAATCGCAGGAACAGCTCCTCGGCTAGCCACAATCCTCAAGAAGATTGATATCCTTACAAGGAGCGCAATCAGCAGTCTCAATGATTTTACGGATACAACCAAGTGTGCATCCGTCCACAGTAGTAATCCACTTCGAGGCTAGTGTCCTCTAGATATTCTATGATACCTCCGCCGTAAACACGTCCAAGCAGGGGATAGGTACGTGCCTTATCTCATGTTACCTATCAGGATTCTTGATCGAATACCTTCAATTATCGACAGATTAAAATGAACTAAATCAATCCGCAACTCCCTGCACAGGCACCTGGAAGAATCGTCCCTTAATCCACAGTGCGACATAAACCAACCCGATTAAGACGGGGACCTCGATGAGGGGGCCTATCACTGCAGCCAATGCCTCCTGGGAGGCGATCCCGAATGTGCCCACCGCCACAGCGATGGCCAGCTCGAAGTTATTACTCGCCGCGGTGAAGGACTGCGTGGCTGACATCTCATAGGAAAAACCCCTCCATTTCGAGACCACGAAGGATACCAGGAACATAAGCGCGAAATAAACGATGAGGGGGACTGCCACCCGCAGGACATGCCCGGGGTTGGCGAGAATCTTGTCGCCCTGCATGGAGAACATGACGACGATTGTGAAGAGTAAACCTATCAAAGCCGTAGGACCTAACCTGGGAGCGAACTCCTCGTCATACCACTCGGCACCCTTGCGTCTAACCAGCGCTAGGCGTGTGATCGCCCCAGCCGCTAGTGGAATACCCAGAAAGATGAGGACGCTCTTGGTGATATCCCACATGGAAATATCTACAATCATGCCCGCAGCGCCGAACCAGCCGGGCACGATGCGCAGGTAGAAGTATGCCAGCGGGCTGTACATTAATATCTGGAAGACGGAGTTCAGGGCCACCAGAACGGCACAGTATTCACTATCGCCTCCGGCAAGCATATTCCAGATCAAAACCATGGCGATGCAGCGCGCCAGGCCGATGATGATCAATCCAGTACGGTAGCCCGGGAGATCAGGGAGAAAGGTCCAGGCCAGGATGAACATGATGGCTGGTCCAATAATCCAGTTCAAGATCAGGGACACGCCAAATTGCTGTTTTGCCTGGGTGATCTTCCCTAATTCCTCATATTTCACCTTGGCTAGAACAGGGTACATCATCCACAGCAGACCGATGGCGATGGGCAGAGAGACGGTGCCGATGCGCAGGACGTCGAAGATATCTTTCACACCGGGTGCAGTGGCACCCAATCCCACCCCTACCGCCATGGCCAGGAGGATCCATAACGGCAGGAAGCGATCCAGAACCGATAAGCGCCCCGCCATACCTGAGGGTGGTTTTGATTCAATGCTATTTAATTGTGACATTGGGTACAAGACCTCCGTGTATGATTGCTCAAAGCCTTCAGAAGACCGTCAGAATGTAACCGAATATATAGCCAGCGAGAGTGCTGAAGACACTTACCAAGGCTACATATGCGACCGTCTTTTTCCGCCCCAAAATTCGGCCAGTAACGAGGATGCTTTGGATCGAGAGCTCAGGATCCGCCAGCAGGTAAGCGAGCAAGGGGCCACGGTGCATACCCAGGTCGAGGAACATGCGCGCGATGGGCACTTCTACTAATGTTGGGAAGTACAGGACCACACCAAAAAGTACTGCGATGAAATTTGCCGGTAAGGTATTTTCACCGGCGAGGGACTGAACCAGTTCCTGGGGCAGGATGACACGGACCATGCCGGCGATGAAAACACCAAATATCAGGAGTGGGAAGATCTGCTTGATGAATTTCCAGGTTTCCCACAACCATTCAGCAATTTCGTATTGTTCGAAATTTCGCACCGCGATGGCGCCGATCGCCACGATGAGAAGGAGTTCAGCGATAAAGCGGCCAGTGATCCCGACTACGGCGCTCCCGTCACTTACTGACAACGAAGCCGTTAGAAGGGTAATTGCCACTAGAGAAATGGAGAGATAGGTCCAGCGATTGAATCGCTCGAGGATATTCTCAAGGCCAAGATAGGCAGCCGGAGCGAGGAGAAGAAGCAGCATAATGAGCAGCGCACCTTGCGGAGTGAGGTTGAGATTTACCAAGTTCGAGGTGACAGATTCGGGGATGTCCAGCAGGAAGCGTAAGCTGAACATGCTGTCCGTTAGAAATCCGAGCTGCAGCGTACCGATAATGAGGACCGCGATGAGAAGCGTAAACATAACCCAGATCGCCGGTTTGACCTCTGCTGTCCCATCGAACATGCCCTCGGCTGCCATTTGAGCCGTCCTATCCGCCTCCTGCTTGCGGAAGACCCAGGTCATGATCAAACCGATGGCGATGCCGAACACTATCGAGAGGACGATCCGGGCCAGGGCGATATCCATTCCAATCGCCGCGCCGGTGTAGGCGATGGCCAGGATGTTGACCGCGGGACCCACGAAGAGGAATGTGATTGCCGGGCCTAGCCCTGCGCCCCGCTTCCAGATTCCCGCAAATAGCGGAAGTATTGTGCATGAGCACACGGCAAGGATGAACCCGCCAATTGCAGCCGCCGGGTAGCTTACCAAGCGCGAAGCTTTGGGTCCCAGATAGCGGGTGATAGCCTCTTGAGGGATCATAGCGCTCATGTAACCAGCAATGACAAAAGCCGGGACAAGGCAAAGAAGGACATGCGCGGCCAGGTAGTCCAACAGATTTGTCCAACCTGACCACAACAGGGTTGCTATGTACTCAAGGATGTTTTCGAGGATCATTCGTGGATAACCTTCTCTATTTCAATATGCGAAATGTACCGATCCGAAATGATGGTGAACGAGCCCTTCTTTTTGTTACTCATAACGGAGAAAAGCCAGGTTATTCGTACGGTTTTACACTTCTGAACTAACAACTTCCTCCATCCACCCGGCAATTTGGGATTGAGATGGAATTCTTCCAGAGGAAACCAGCTTCTCATTAATAACCAATCCTGGTGTCTTTAAAAGACCATAGTCCAGAAAGGCATTCACATCGGTCACCTTCTCCACGGTCACCTCAAGATTGGGATTCTCGGTCCTGACTTGGTCAGCAGCCTGGACTGCGTGCATCTCCAGGCGCTCACAGTTTTTACATCCGGGACCTAAGACCTTAACTACCAGCATTGCCCATCCTCCGAGGAAAGTTTTTTTAGCTTCAATCTTTCGATCAACCCACTGTGGATATATCGACCTTGACCGCACAATTGGGACATGTGCAAGGGCAGGACTCATCATGTTCAAGCTGACGGAAGCTCAGCTTCTCTCCATTCAAAGCAGCTAAATCCGTCGCCGATTGCCTGGCTACTTCCAATAGCCGGATGATGGAATCATCGGCTAGTGAGTAAAAAACATTCAACCCATCGCGTCGATCCACAACAAGCCCTGCTTCCCGAAGACGCGAGAGCTGCTGAGAGATGTAGGCTTGTCGTTGGCTTAGAATGTTCTCAAGGTGACAGACACAAGATTCCCCATCTCTCCTTAAAACCTCCAATATTTGAAGGCGAGCAGGATGGGCCAAAGCTTTCATCAACAACCCTTGTCTTTTATATCCGTCCATAATATCCACCCAAGGTTATTCAATATTCAGAATATATAATATATCATTGGTGCCCAAGTATGAGTGTTATACGTCATATTCTTCAGATGATATATAGCCTCCACCACATTTAGGCGCTCTCCATATTTAATAAACCGTAAGGGCAGGCCCAATGGGTCTGCCCATCGTGTATCCGTGTTCAAGACCAGAAAGGGCATCCTGCCCCACCACAATAGCCAACTCAAGGTGGTTTAACACGCAGATCGCACACAAGTGTGCGATCCGATATTTATCCTCAGCGCTAAGGGCGGTCGTCCACCCTCGCCAATCGGTTGTCAATCTACAGAAAGATCGGTAATGGCTCTCCTAAAACTGGTACGGGGTGTTTTATGTGGATGTCCCACCATGCGTTCCATATGGCTGGTATTTCTCGAATCCAATACCAGCGAATATGCACATAGGGCGTCCGGTCGGCAGCATACCCAACCGCATCGACATTCAGGCTTTCACAGGTCAGCAAGGCACGGAAGAGATGATAGCGTTGCGTTACCAAGATCACTTCCGATACTTGAAAGATCTCACGCGCTCGATAGCAGGTATCATAGGTACGCCTCCCGGCGAAATCCAGCACGATAGCCTCACCGAGCACCCCTTGGGAAAGAGCATATTCGCGCATCCTTCCCGGTTCGTTGTATTCAATCACGCGGTTATCACCACTGAATAAGAGTTTCTCCACTTTCCCGGCCCGATAGAGCTCAATAGCTGCATCAAGACGATCGCGCAAGATATCACTCAGTGCGCCATCCTCCCAATAGCCGGCACCGAAGACCAGGGCCACAGGTCGTGTAGGAACAACGTCTAATTCCTCAAGGGTGTAGATACGATTGTCGTACCGCGCGGTTAGATTCCAGGTTGTCCATCCCAACAGCGTGACTAAAAAGAATAAACCCCATCTGAGAATCTTTGATATCCGGCGGTTCTTACAATCGCCGGAAGTGACTTCTACTTTCCTATACTTTTTCCACAGCGTTGCTCGGTCAGCCATAAAATACTTCATCCTGATAACGATTGGGCACCCTTCAACTTGGCGCATTCGGCGAGGTAACAAGAACCAATCAGGGCATCCCCCTCAAGAGCCCAGCTTGGATTATAAGGTTAGGTTTCGAGATGAAATCTTAGCGGAGGGTAATCACAGGAAAAAAGCAGTCAGCCCGTGGGAATTTAGGTAGGTTTAACTGAATGACAATTCCCGGTGTCATTTCGAGGTAGTCCGTGTACGTCCGTCACTATCTCGCGAGACGGGAAAAGAACAGCATCACAATGGTATAGGAGATAAGTATTAATTCAAACTTTTAGGGGACAACGGCAGGTATTGTCCAATCACCTCCCGCATTTCATCAACTGTGAAAGGCTTTGCCAGGAAACCATTTGCGCCGGCAGCGATGGCTGTTTTCCGGTCGTCCGGTTGAGCTCTCGCACTCACTACATGGATCGGGAGGTTTTCATTCTCTGAATGTTCACGAATCCAGCGCAAGAGCGAGAGACCGTCTACCTCCGGCATCATGACGTCCAGGAGGATCAGGTCGGGAGTGACCTGTTGAAAGAGGTTAAGTGCATCCATCGCATTGTGAGCGAGGAGAACTTCCATGCCGTTGATTTCAAGCGCCTCTTTTATAACTTCGGCGTATAATTTTTCGTCATCGATAAGTAAGATCACAGGTTTTGACATAGCACTCCTAATATGGAATATAAATGATTGCCCTCGTAAGGGATAACGTAATTGTTGCCTACCTGTTTCACTCTTGCGATGGGTATTCCTTCCTAATCGTCCTGCCTCAGAAATGAGCAGGGCAGGAAGTAACTCATAAGAGGAACACCCGGAAAGGCGTCCAACTATTGCGATCCTCGGACCAATCATAGATTGGGTGTCTTGTATTAAACTCAGGGATTCGTTAAGTCCGTGATGATGGACTCAAGCAGCGCGACATCCTCCGCGTTGTCGGGCAATGGGCTTGACGCAATTGCCGCAGGGACGATGAACTCGTTCAAGAGTGTCTGGGGAATATAGAAGTCGCTTTCCTCCAAGCTGGAGGTGAACACAACGACCATCTCCTTATCCGGGATAACGAAGATGAATTGTCCACTATAGCCCAACGCTAGATACATGCCAGAATCATCGATCCACCATTGGTATCCGTAGCCATCCTCGAGTGTTGCAGAGACGTATTCACTCGTTGAAGCTTTCACCCACTCAGAGGATACGATCTGCTCTCCCTCCCAGCGACCATCATTCAAGTAGAGATATCCAATTTTGGCCATATCATGTGGATGCATTCGAAGCTCGCTATACCCGAAAGATATCCCCTGGGGACTAGATGACCAGTCAACATCAGAGATGCCAAGAGGTCCAAAAAGGTGCTCCTCTGCAAACTCATGGGCACTCATCCCAGTTGTTTCCTGGATGATTGCCGATAGGAGAAACGAAGCACCATTGCAGTATTCGAAGCGGACCCCTGGCTCACTTTCCATGGGCAAATCAAGCACAAACTGAACCCAATCATCGCTTTCTCTCATCTGATTAAGACCGCTCCAGCGATACAAGTAAGAATCCTGGCATCTAAAACCTGTCGTCATCGTCAATAAATCCTCCAAGGTCATCGCATCCTTATTTGCATCGCGGTTAGCAATGGTCCTTTTTGGAAAAAAACTCGAGACGGGTTGCTGCAATCCTTCGATGTAGCCCTGATCGATGGCGATCCCTATCAGAGCTGAAACAACGCTCTTCGTGCACGAGAAAATATTGTGTTTTGAAGTCGCGTTGAAAGGATGGATCCTGGCATCCATGACAATATAACCGTTGCGAACGACGGTCACACTATCGATCGCGTATTTTTGTTCCTTGATCATCCTCAGCATCACGGCCAATAAGCTCGAGTCCATTCCCTGTCCTTCAGGTGTGGATGATCGCCAGCCTGAGGTTGGCCAATATAGTGCAGGTTCACGTGTTGTCACCGTCGCCTGAGTCGAGGCTCCTCGGGCACATCCCGCAGTGAGAAGAATCGCAATCCCGATAAGCAGACACCGTTTGACTCTGGTAGAATTCATCGCTCTCTCCCTCTTAACAACCTGTTTGGGATCATAACTACTCGACGAAAATAGCGAAACCTTGAGCGTTGTACCTCCTACATCAACTGCGCCAGCTATTCTATGTACCCTCTGCCGAAGCGAGTAGTTCATAGCCCCCTTAAGTGGTGAACAACAGCTGCTTTAACTCCAAAACCGCTGCGGACCGCGACTCACTGCGGATGATGAAGCACACTTAATTTACACGGCTTAAATACACAAACATGCAGAGGCCTCACCCACGGCACATAACCCGAACTCCGATTCTCGAAATCTTACTTTCATCCCTGCCAAATATGTTCTTCAATACTTATAAGTTCAAGCTTGAATGGCGTACTTTTGTGTGTATGGGGCGGATACTCCACGCAACTCCGCCCGTTGACCCTTTGCGCGCAATGAAATTGGCTAGATCTCAGACTCAGCAATTTGAGTCTTCCAACGAGAAAATGTAAAATTTTTCCCATCATATCCAGCGAGAGATCCCTAGATCGTCCTTGGAAGAGGTTCAATGACAACAGAAACAATCACACACGATGTCATCATTGTCGGAGCCGGCTTAGCGGGCAGCTGGGCAGCCATGGTTGCAGGCCAGGAGGGTGTCAAGGACATAGGCGTCCTTTCTAAGATCCATCCCTTGCGTTCTCACAGCGGCGCGGCGCAAGGCGGTATCGCTGCTGCACTCAATAATATTCGACCGGTCGCCGGAACCGGTCCGCGCGGTCCGTTAGAGCAAATACCCAGCGGAGATCCCGCCGTCGACAGCATTGATACGCATGCATTCGACACCATCAAGGGATCGGATTGGCTGGGCGATCAAGATGCAATCGAGGTTCTGGTGTCCGATGCCATCGACATCGTCTTTGAATACGAGCATATGGGCTGTGTTTTCAGCCGCACAGAGGATGGCCGAATCGCCCAGCGTCGCTTCGGCGGCCACAGCGTTCCACGCGCCTGTTATGCCGCCGACTGGACCGGCCACATGCTGCTGCAGACAATCCATGAACAAGCCCTGCGTCACGGCGTTCACTTTTACAGCGAATGGTATGTTCTGGATTTAATCATCGAAGATAACATCTGCCGCGGTGTGGTGGCGATGGATGTTCTGACTGGCGAAATCCATACCTTACGTGCGAAAGCAGTTATGTTTGGCACGGGCGGTTATGGGCGGGCGTATAAAGTTACAACGAACGCTCATGCCAACACCGGGGACGGCGTGGCGATGGCCTACAACGCAGGTGTACCGCTTATGGACATGGAGTTTGTACAGTTCCACCCTACGGGTCTTTACCGGCTTGGTATTCTGATGACCGAGGCTTGCCGAGGAGAGGGGGGCTACCTGACCAACAATAAAGGTGAGCGATTCATGGAACACTACGCTCCCGATAAGATGGAATTAGCCCCACGCGACCTTGTCTCTCGCTCTGAACAGATCGAGATCAATGAGGGGCGAGGGATCGGCCCGGATGGGCAGGGGATAAACCTGGACATGACCCATCTGGGACGTGAGAAGATCGAAGAACGCCTCCCTCAAGTACAGAAAATTGCCCTTAACTTCACGGGGGTGGACATCATCGAAAACCCCGTGCCCATTCAACCTACAGCGCACTATAGCATGGGCGGCATCCCCACCGACGTTCATGGCCAGGCTATTGCCGATGCCGAGGGGAATCCGGTTGTCGGCTTTTATGCCGCCGGCGAGTGTGCCTGTGTTAGCGTGCATGGCGCGAATCGTCTGGGTACGAACAGTTTGCTTGAAGCATCGGTCTTCGGCCGCAGAGCCGGCTTCGCCATCGCTGAATTCATCAAAGGCGGCGCGGAGCTCCATCCGCTCTCCGGTGATCCCGTAAAGCATAGCCGCCAACGAATTGAACGGCTAATGGACGATAGCATCGGCGATAAGCGGGAGTCGACAGCCGAAATCGGTCGAGAACTAAAGAATATGATGACCAACGACTGCGGCATCTTTCGTGATGCCAACGGTTTACAGCGCGTTTTAAATAAAGTAAAACAACTGCAAGAGCGTTTCCAAAATGCGCGCGTGATGGACAGGAGCCAACGCTTCAACACAGATATGCAGAACGCCTTGGAAACTGAAAATCTACTCACTTTCAGCGAGGTGATCATCTCCGGCGCGCTGGCCCGTACCGAGAGCCGGGGGGCACATTCCCGCACTGATT
>DAOUEQ010000149.1:0-2925 GCA_034430395.1 Anaerolineales bacterium
CTTGATAACGTCTCATTCGACCTTCGCAAGGGTGAGGTGCATGCTCTGGTCGGCGAGAACGGGGCAGGTAAGTCAACGCTCATGAAAATCCTTAGCGGGGTTTACCAGGCCGACGAGGGAACAATCCGCTACAAGGGAGAAGCGGTGACCTTCCGCGATGTAACCCAGGCTCGCGACGCAGGCATCGGGATTATCTACCAGGAGCTCAACCTCATCCCCCATCTATCGGTGGCGGCCAACATCTTCATCGGCAGGGAGCCGCTGACACAGTATGGGACGCTCGACGAGAAGAAGATGAACGACGACGCAGTGGCGATCCTCAGCCGCCTCAATGTCAGCCTGGATCCAACGATCAGGCTGAACCAGCTCGCCGTCTCCAAGCAGCAGATGGTAGAGATCGCCAAAGCTCTCACTTTCGACTCGGAAGTACTTATCATGGATGAGCCGACGAGCGCGCTGACGGAATCCGAGATCGAGGAGCTTTTTAGGATCATCCATACGCTTCGCGACCGCGGTGTCGCGGTCATCTACATTTCTCATCGTCTCGAGGAACTGAAGTACATCGTGGACCGCATTTCCATCTTCCGTGATGGACTCTCGGTCAGCACCAACAATTACGCCGACATTGGAATGGATGAAATCGTGAATCGAATGGTGGGCCGAAAGATTGAGAACCAGTTCCCACCGAAGCAAAACGACCCATCCACCGACAAGATGCTCGAAGTACGCAATATCGTGCGGGCGGGAATCCTTCACGATATCTCCTTCGACCTTTATCGAGGGGAAATCCTCGGTATTTCCGGCCTCATGGGTGCAGGGCGATCAGAGCTGGGGAGAGCAATATTCGGCGCTGACCCGATCGATTCGGGTGAAGTGCTCATGAACGGCAGTAAGCTTTCGCTGAAATCACCCTCCGACGCAATCAGCGCGGGGATCGCCTACCTCTCGGAGAACCGCAAGGAGGAAGGGCTGGCGGTAAAAATGCAGCTCGCAGAGAATATCACAATGGCAAACGTCCAGGATATCTCCCCGCGTTTTGGCGTGCTTTCTCGCAGTCGAGAGACGGAAGTCGCGCAGGAATACGTCGACCAACTCGTCATCAGAACGCCCAGTCTTTCCCAGGTTGTAAAGAATCTTTCCGGAGGCAACCAGCAGAAGACGGTCATTGCAAAGTGGCTGTTCTGTAATTCGAAGATTCTAATCTTCGACGAGCCGACTCGTGGAATAGACGTGGGTACCAAGTACGCAGTCTATAAACTGATAGGATTACTGGCACACGAAGGCATGGGGATCATCGTGATCTCCTCCGATCTGCCTGAGATACTCGGCTTGACGGACCGCATTCTGGTGCTCCACGAGGGACGACTCGCAGCAACGTTCACTACCGCTGAAACGACGCCGGACGAGGTGCTCAACTACGCGGCTGGGCTTGGAGCACCTATCAAAAACGGTGCGCGTATATCCGACCAAAATCTAACCCAAACAAGAGAGTAACCATGAGCAACATAACAAAACAAATTGAGAAAGAATCCCCCGACAAGACCGGGGACGCATTGGGGAAATCCGGGAAAGCCCTTGACCGGTTCATCAGCCTCGGCGCGGTGATCGTACTGTTTATCTTCTTCTCGATAACGGCGAGGAATTTCTTCACCGTGCGAAACGTCCTCACCCTGGCCCTGCAGACAAGCGCGATCACCCTCATGGGCATCGGTGTAACCTTCACCATTATCACGGGCGGCATCGATCTTTCCATCGGATCAGTCATCGCCCTTGCCGGTACAGTTGCCGTGATGGTTGGAAGAGCCGGGGTCCCGATTTGGCTAAGCATGATCGTCGGCCTGCTCGTCGGAGTCGCCGCCGGGCTTACCAACGGGCTTCTGATTACCAAATTGAAGCTTCCCCCGTTCATCGCGACGCTCGGCATCATGATGGTAGCCCGAGGGGTCGCCCTCACCATTTCAAACGCCAACGCGTTGCCGGCACCGGAAGGCTTCGGCAATCTAGGGAACAACACCATCTTCGGGACCGGGCCACAATTCCCCGGCATATCCTACCCGGTGCTGATCATGATCGCGGTGGCTTTGATCTTTGGCTTCATCCTCACGAAAACGCGCATCGGCAGGTACACCTACGCCGTGGGTTCGAATGAAGAGGCAGCGCGGCTTTCCGGGATCAAGGTTGACCGGGTCAAGAACATCAACTACATCTTCTCCGGCTTACTTGCGGGACTGGTCGGCATCATCCTTGCCTCGCGGATGGTCACCTCCCAGCCCAACAGTGCAGTGGGCTACGAGTTGAACGCCATTGCCGCCGCCGTTATTGGCGGCACCAGCCTGATGGGCGGTGTGGGCACGGTGGGAGGCACGGTGATCGGATCCTTTATCATCGGCATACTCACGGTAGGTCTCACAATGGCAGGTGCAAACTACTTTATGCAACAGATCGTCATCGGCCTTGTCGTCATTGGTGCAGTAGCGGTTGATCAGCTCAGGAGCAACAAGTAGCAACGTGGCTCCAAACGCGCCTGCATGCCAAGCTTGCCCGGAATGCAGACGCAAAGTCCAGTCTATTTGGACTGGGGAAAAACTGTAAACCACAGTATACAACTAAGGAGGATTTGATGAAGAAGCTTCTGTACATCATCATGGTAGTAGTGGGGGCAATGGTGGTACTTTCCGCCTGCACCACCCCCGAACCCGAAGTAATCGAAAGAGAAGTTGTTGTCACCCAAGAGGTCGAGGTCATAAAGGAGGTCGAGGTCGAGGTTCCGGTCGAGGTCGAGGTTGCAGCTGAAGGCCCGATGGAGATTGCGGTCATCGTCAAGACCGGTAACTCCAGCTTCTGGCAGAACGTGCAAACAGGAGCCTTCGATGCTGAGGCAGAGCTCCAGGGAACGACCCCGGAGCTTTCGGTCACCTTCCTCGG
>DAOUEQ010000150.1:0-3075 GCA_034430395.1 Anaerolineales bacterium
AACGGCAAGGATTCCGCTGCGGCAGAGTTTAAGACAATCAATGTCGCAACCATCACCGCTACAATAGTGAGGAACACACCAAATGCACGGAATATCCATCGTTTTTTCTTCATAGCAATTTACCTTGCTTATATCTGAACGATGGAGCTTGCGAAGCCCTTGTCCGCCCGATCACAGTGATTTTCGAAAAAACATCTACGGACAGGGCACTCCAACGCTCAATAAACGTACTTGTTGCATCAAGTTACCTTCATATTCATTGCGTATCAAGCCTTTCTTAGCTCCTACCCAAGCTTTAATTATTCATACGCATGCAGGTTCCCCATTTCCGACCAGTGTCTACTCCTTACGATGGTCCGACATATCAATCAAGCGTTCGGTGCGTCCTTCGACTTCATAAATGCCGATTTCCTGCCCCCCTTCTTCCAACTGCAAGCGGCCATAACGACCGATTTTAAATTGTGAGCGCGCCCCTGATAGATATTCATGCGTCTCTTCGCTGATTATTACCGTCCCACCATGCATCGAATTTGCAGCCTCTTGAATGCGCTGCGCTGCGATAACCGTATCGCCCAGGACTGTGTAATGCAGGCTTCCATACATGCCAATTCCGCCGGCGATGACCCAGCCAGAGGCAATTCCGATGCTCACATCCAGCGGCGGCATACCCCATGACACCCGTTTCTCATTCAAAGCATTAAAATAGTCGATGAGCTCCATTCCCGCATGGGTTGCCTGCAACGAACTGACCTGCATCGGCAATCCTCGAGGAAAGACTCCAAAATATGCCTTTACCTCCCCTCCAGCCAACGTGTCAAGGACGCCTCCATGGCGATAGATTACCGGAATGATCCCGGTGAGAGCATCGTTCAACGTTCGGACCACTCGTGATGGATCCGCCTTTTCAGCATCGGTTGAAAATCCACTAATCTCAGCGTAAAGCACCGTGGCCTTCACCGTCTGCCCCTCTGTAAGCCGACCTCCGTCCACCAGGGTTTTTCTCAAGTGTTCCTTTGCCTCAAGCGTTGGATCCTGACCCAGCAGGTTCCGATATAGGGTCTCCTCACGTATGCCAGTCAGCATCCTGTTGAAGGTCTGCGCAAGAGCGCCAAACTCATCTTTTGTACCCCCGGTAACGATGGTCTCCAAATTCCCCATTGCTGCTTCATGGGTTGCTTCCGTCAGATCCACCAATGGACGAGTGACCCAACTCGACACAAGCAAGCCAGTTCCGATGACAAGCACAAGGGCTAATACCCCAAAGAGAAGGAGATTCGATGCCTGCTGGCGATATTGCTGGTAGAGGACTTCGGCTTCTTCTCCACCCAAAAGCGAGATTCCCATTAAGCCCAATTGCACTGTACCGTTGCGGATCTGGAATGGCGTTAGCACCTCTCCGTAAGTCTGCCCGGCAATCTGTATCGTCCGGTATGGCGCTTCCCCGCTTTCTGCATCCAGCGCTGTTTGAACCAGTTGGGGCTGAAGGGTTAAACCCGGGGGGCTCCACGGATCCCCTATTGAGAAATCTGTATTGACTAGAGTGCCCGCCTCAGAGTCGTATGAACTAATGTGCGCTCCGGCGATTTCACCCAGATCACGCGTAACATTTTCTAGATATTTACCGACCAACACAGCCCCAAAGACGTTACCAAGCCGGTCCGTCATGGGTCCACCGACAAACAGAACCTGGACCTCCTGCTCACCGATTTGAATTGCGTGCATTCCTGCTTGCTTATCACCTTCCGCATCCTCTGCCAACGCATCCTGCTCAATGCCAAGGATCGTGCGCACGAAAGGCCAGGATTGATAATATCCCTCTCCACGCAACGTAAGATAATCACCCGGAGGAGCGTCTGGTGCGCTCCTCCGAATCGCTAATAGACTGGTTCCCTCTCTATCTAAGACGACGGCGACATCCGTCTCTGTAGTCACCACTGTCTGCAGGATACGGGCGCGTAAATCCTCCGCTCTGCTTAACGCGACCGCCTCTGGGACCCCTTCCGTATTTGCGATCGCACGTTGGACCTCGAGGAGACGTTCCTCAATTCGGACCACTTCATCAGCGGCTTGTTGACCGCTGTCACGAAGCTGCCGCAGGAAACTCACCTCTTCCGCCCGGCTCAATTGCTGATTTACTAAGAAACCAAGACCAAGGCCTAGCGCGAGCGCGAGGGCGATAAATGGAAGCGTGATCTTCCAGCGCAAGCTTATCCGTACACGAGGTTGGTCGTTTTCAAGCACAAGATGTCCTTATGAAAAACCCATGTGCAACCTTCGGTAGCCAGAAAGAGTGCAACAATAGCGTTAAGAACACTCCACAAGCATTTCCATCACACTATCTTAAAACTATAAACGGATTTGAAAAACTTTGACTTTACAGTTACCTAACCAGTATCCAGTTCGCCGGAAACAACGATGCGCTGATTATCTACAAGATACGGATAGCAGGAAATCAAGGTAATTGTAGGTCTGGAGGTCGGTTCGAGGACGCTGACTTCAGTGGGGGGAACGATGCGGATGCCGGTCACGCGGTATGTAAATTCCTGCGTTGATGTCGAAATAACAATCTCATCCCCCGGCTTAAGCTGATCCAGATCCCGGAAGAGCTCTCCAAAGATATCATTATGGGCGGAGAGAACAAGATTGCCGTTCTCTCCCGGGTTCCCGCTGCCGATGTATTGTCCAACTCCCTTCCGCAGTTGATCCCACCCATCCCCCTGAACTACGGGGGCTACATCGTTCCAAATATTTGGAATGAATATATTGCGTGCTTGTTCCGGTCCCGGTGTCGGTATGGCGACGAAGGGTAACGACTGAACCAGCGGACGCAAGTTCTCAGGAATCTCTGCTTCATTTGGTTGGGCGCCGCCCGGAGAGGTCGGTGGCGTGTGCCCAGAGGGAAGCACAACGGCTGTGATTAAGGGTGTTGGCATCGGCTCTCCAAGCGAAAGAGCTTCAGCGACCTCCTCGTTCAGGCGTTTCAGCGCTCCCGCTCCACTGAGAAGAATATAAAGAAAACCAGCTGCTGCAGCGACTTCGACCACAACGAGCGCACGACTTAGAAACTGCTTCAGG
>DAOUEQ010000151.1:0-46501 GCA_034430395.1 Anaerolineales bacterium
ATCCGCAGCTTACCGCCAAGCCGCAGACCTTGATCCAAAGAATCCTGTCTTCTGGCTCTTACTTGCGAGATTCTCCAATCAATATGAAGTAGAGATCCGTTCTCTTGCGCTTCCTGCAGCCCGAAATGCGGTTGCCTTAAGCACAAGGGAAGCGGCTCCTATCGCCGAACTTGCCCATGCGCATTTTCTCCTAGGCAATAACATTCTGGCAGAACGCCTTCTCTGGCGGGCCGTTACATTGGATCCAAATAATGCACAAACGCAGTATTACCTTGGCTTGTTACTCGACGTCCAGGGGGACCGAAGCGGTGCATGGTCTGCCATGCAACTAGCCTCATCTTTAAACGCGCCTGAACGTTATCAAGCGCTTGCAGAGCGCTGGCTTGAAGGGGCTGCTCGTTAAAGAAAAACGTCTCAGCTCCAGGATTCAAGCTCGCAGAGATTGGTAATCTACTCTCGTTGCAATGGAGTGGGCTGTGCTAGAATGCGGCCAGGTGAAAGAAACGTGATGATGCGCAGAATCTCCCTCACCGCGAGCATGGTCGCGGTTTTCTCAATCTACCTTGGAGGATGCAATTGGCTTTATCCTCCAGCCGGGCCAGGCGAAGTTCTATTCCAGGACGACTTCTCTCGTACATCAAGCGGCTGGGATCGCTACCAGGATGATGTCTATCGAGCAGATTACCAGGATGATGAATACCATATTGAGATTTTTGCCCCGGAGACTGTCGCGTGGAGTCTGCCCAAGTTATCTTTCCAAGATGTTTGGATAAGCGTTGAGGCTCTAAGAGTTAAAGGACCGGAGGATAATGCCTTCGGCGTGATTTGTAGATATGAGAATCCAAGCAACTTCATTTTCTTCCTCATCTCAAGCGATGGTTATGCCGGCATAGGACGCTACGTAGATGGCAAGAAGACACTCTTAAGCGATGAATCCTTGCTCCCGACAGATGCCGTACACAAGGGGGATGACGGGAATTTCATCCAGGCAGAGTGCATCGGGGATCATCTGACTCTATATGTAAACAACTCCCGCGTGGCAGAGGTGGTCGTCGATGACATTCGCTCGGGCGACGTGGGGATGATCGCCGGCACTTACGCGGATCCCGATGTCGAGATTCGTTTTGATAATTTCTCCACGGTCCAACCCTGAGGTTGCTCAAATCCAGCGATGAAAGTATTTCTCGACAGCGTAGGTTGTCGTTTGAATCAGAGCGAGATAGAGCGTATTGGCCGCGATTTCAGACTTGCAGGTTGTGAGCTCGTAGGCGATCCGGCTCAAGCCGATCTAGCCGTGATTAATACCTGTGCAGTAACTCGACGAGCAGACGCAGATTCTAGACAAAAAACACGACAGGCTGCGAGAGCTGGCGTTGATCAAATCATCCTCACAGGATGCTGGGCAACGTTGGAAGAACACAACGCCCTCGAACTTCCAAAAGTCACCCGGGTTGTTAAAAATGATGACAAGAACCATCTTGTCGCAGACTTCCTTGGACAGCCATTCGAGCTATTCAATCGGGAACCGCTCCCACGTGAACCACTTCCCGGATCGAGAATGCGTACACGGGCGTTCATTAAAGCCCAGGATGGATGCAACAATTGTTGTGCATTCTGCGTTACGACTCTAGCGCGCGGTTCGGCTCTGAGTCTCCCCGCGGAATCTGTATTAAATGAGGTTCGCGCCGCTCTCCGAGGCGGCAGTCAAGAGATTGTGCTCTGCGGTGTCCATCTTGGATATTGGGGAAAAGACCTGAACCGAGGTATAAGCTTACGAGACCTCATCCAGCTCATATTAGAAGAAACGGATATCCCGCGTTTGCGACTGTCATCTCTTGAGCCATGGAATTTAGACGTAGACTTCTTCTCGCTCTGGCAAGACGCCAGGCTTTGCCGTCACCTGCATCTTCCCCTGCAATCAGGATCTAATGTCACGCTTCGCCGTATGGCACGGAAAACGTCGCAAGATGACTTCTCAAGACTTATCGCAGCAGCCCGGGCAGCGATCCCAGATGTCGCGATCACAACCGATATCATCGTCGGATTTCCTGGTGAAACGGAAGAGGAATTCGAGGAGAGCCTTGCCTTCATTAAGGCGATGAACTTTGCTGGCGGGCATGTGTTCACATACTCCGAACGTGACGGCACTCCAGCTGCTAGTTTCGATCATACCGTCCCAATATCCATACGCCGGGATCGCGGCGCGGTGATGAGGGCGGCATTCACACGATCGTCAGAGCACTACCGCCACGCATTTGTCGGGAAAATCCTACGTGTTCTATGGGAGAGTACCACCGACACCGGAGAGGCTGGCTGGCAACTTTCAGGACTGACAGACAATTATCTGCGAGTAATGGCGAGAAGTGACGAAGATCGCTGGAATCAGATTTCAGATGTGGAGATTATCCACCCTGAAAAAGGAACCTTACAGGGGCGGATCATCACGAACAAGGATAAGGGACCGCTCTTCCATTGAAGAATTCCAACTTGACTGGATTGTTATTCCAGATTAACTTCCTTTTACCCCACTGCCTGCCAGCTTTGGCTAAACCTCATGGTTCGGTCGTCTCAATGACATATTCTCCTTGAACTGCACTTCGTCAAATTCGCGATTATTGGCTTCGATCGAGCCGGCAAAACACCGCGCTGGCATCCTTAGAAACCCATATATGGCTATGCGCAAATAAATGAGAAACCCACAATAACCCTCACAGTGTTGAAAAACCATAGGTATAATGGACGCATGATGAATAAAGAGTCACTCCAGAAAGACCTCAAGGAAGCGATACGTTCAAAGGATGATGTCCGGAAACGGGCTTTACGAATGGTGCTTTCCGCTATTAAACTCGTTGAGATCGACCGTCGAGCCAGTCTCGATGAGCCGACCATCCTGGGAATCCTCCAGCGGGAAGTGAAATCCCGCCAGGAGACAATCGAAGAAGCCAAGCAAGCAGGGCGAAATGACCTAGTCGCTTCCACGCTTGCCGAGATTGAAGTGCTACAAGTATATCTTCCCCAGCCTCTCGGAGAAGATGAGCTCACAGAGCTCGTTCAACGGGCAATCGAGGAAGTTGGTGCAACCACTTCTCAGGACATGGGCAAAGTCATGAAAGCCCTGATGCCTCAGATACAAGGTCGGGCTGATGGAAAAATCGCCAGCAACCTCGTTCGAGGGCTTCTCTCATCTCCACAGAAGGATTAATGGACGATAGTACAAGCACGAATCTAAACACACTTGAACGCCTGCGGAGTGCCTTTTCAGCAGCCCGCCTTTGGTTCATCCTACTTTTCGCTGTCAGCGGGACAATCGCTGCGATCTCTGTTCCCGTTAACAACAGCGCTCAAACGTACGGCTTGCAGGTTAGCGACGTCGCCCCCCAGGATATTCAAGCCCTGTATGATTTGTCTTATGTAAGCGAAGTCCGTACTGAGCAAGCGCGAGCCGCAGCGAGCGAGAGCGTGGCGCAGGTGTTTGACCAACCGGACACCAATATCACGAGGCAACAATTAGAACGGCTCCAAGCTGCGCTCACGTTCATAGATTCGGTCCGCAGCGATCCTTACTCCAGCAATGAGACAAAGCTCTCCGACTTGGGCTCAATGTCCGATGTCCGCCTGGACATTGAGACTTCACTTTCGATCTTAGCGTTGTCAGACTTGCACTGGCAAACCATAAAGTCTGAAACACTCACCGTAGTTGAGCAAGTTATGCGGAATGAAATTCGCGAGGGTCGTGTCGAGGATGCGCGAAGAACTATACCTGCTTTAGTGAGCATTTCCCTTCCAGAAAATCAGGCGACAACCGTCGAAGCGCTCGCCCCCGCGTTTGTAACTCCTAACACGAGTCTTAACATCTCCGATACGGAGGCTGCCCGAACCGAAGCCAGAGAATCCGTTGAGCCAGTCATTAAAACCTATGTGGAAGGGGAAACTATCGTCAACCGGGGAGAAGTTGTCGGGGCGCTTGAAATCGAAGCACTGTTGGAATATGACCTTCTCAAACCCCCCAACCCTTGGCTTGAAATTGCTATTCGGTCTCTGTTGGTCATCCTTCTGATCGGCATTTTTACGATCTTCGCCTACCGCATACATCCCAAGGAAATAACCAGGGCTAGTCTCGCATTTACGCTTAGCCTGCTCTTCATTATCATTGCCCTCAGCATACAGGCTTTGATCCCCGGCCGAACCGTGTTTCCCTATATCTTCCCTTATGCCGCCCTTCCTATTCTGGTCACCGTCTTTTTCAGCCCCAGCCTGGGGGTGATGATCTCACTCCTCACCGGGACCCTGGCGGGCTTTCTGGCGTCCCGTGGTTTCGAACTCGCACTATATGCCATTATCAGCGGGATACTTGCCTCATTGATGATCAAGCGAGCCGAGCGATTGAGTTCGTTCATCTCCGCCGGTCTAGCTGCCGCGCTGGGTTCTGCCCTTGTAATTGTTATCTTCCGCATCCCCGATCCCGCCATGGACATCATTGGCAAGACAACGCTCTTAGGGGCTTCGATCGTCAGTGGTTTACTTTCTGCCAGCCTAGGTTTTGGATTACTCCTTATCATTGGCAATCTTCTAGGCATTACAACGAATCTGCAGCTACTTGAACTTTCGCGACCCGACCATCCTCTTTTACAGCAGATTCTGCGGGAGGCTCCCGGCACATACCAGCATAGTCTTCAAGTCGCGAACCTGGCAGAGCAAGCCGCACGCGAGATTGGGGTGAACGCCCTGCTCACCCGGGTTGGCGCTCAATATCATGATGTTGGGAAATCCCTTCATCCACAATTCTTCATTGAGAACCAAGTGCCCGGACAGAACGTACATGAGCAGCTAGATCCGAAAACAAGCGCCAATATCATCCTATCCCACGTTCCAGAAGGCTTGGCTCTGGCACGTAAACACCGTATCCCGCAAAGCATTCAAGCCTTCATCGCCGAACACCATGGTACGCTGAAAGCCTCCTACCAGTTTCGTGAGGCACTCGAAGCTGCGAATGGAGATTCCGGAAAAGTGGATAGGCGTGATTACACCTACAAAGGTCCTATTCCGCGTTCTCGAGAGACAGCGCTGCTTATGCTCGCCGATGGCTCGGAAGCCGCCGTCCGCGCCAAGAGACCCCAAAGTGAAGAAGAGATCAATGAGATCGTCCAATGGATAATCAATGACCGCATGGAGAAAGGACAACTCGACAAGACTGATCTAACTTTACGGGATTTGCATACCATTCGACGATCCTTCGTTAAGACACTAACAAACATCTATCACCCGCGAATCCAATACCCAAAATCACCATCGGATGACGATCAAAGACAGGAAGATACGCTGCCTGTGCAATCCACGTAGATCGAATCCCCATGACCCATCTAGCTCGTGTAGAGGCCGACAGCGAATACCGTGAATATACATCTGCCGTTGAGCATGCTGCGTTGGTGGCGCTGGCTGCTGAGAAGGCTGAAAGTGGCGCTGTCACCATTGTCCTTACCGATAGTGCGCGGGTGCAGACATTAAATCGAGAATTCTCCGGCACAGACATTTCCACAGATGTACTCTCGTTCCCCGATGGCACCATTGACCCGGATCTTAACCTGATGTATTTCGGGGACATCATCATTGCCGTGCCGATCGCGCAAGAGCAGGCTAAGCGTGCAGATCACTCAACAAACGATGAGCTAATGTTGCTGACTGTACATGGCACATTGCACTTGTTAGGATTTGACCACCATCTCCCGCAGGAAAAAGATCGAATGTGGGCCCATCAAGAACGCATCTTGAGCCAACTAGGGATCACGATCCAATCACTGGAATGAAACTGATGTCATCTCCTAAGAGGACTCAATCTCGCCTTGCTTCCTTCCAACACGCATTTGCAGGCTGGTTGCACGTTCTTCGCACTCAACGAAATGCCTGGATTCATACCGTGGCGACAATTATCGTATTTGCAATCGCACTATGGGTGAATCTAGATGGACTCTCTTGGGCGATCCTCCTCATTACAATTGGATTAGTCTGGATCTCTGAATTTCTAAATACAGCGCTTGAGGCCATCGTCGACCTGGCGAGCCCCGAGCACCACCCACTTGCTCAGGTTGGAAAAGATGTAGGTGCAGCAGCAGTCTTGATATCCGCACTGGTCGCCATTCTCGTTGGCTTACTCATCCTTGGTCCTCCGTTGTTAAATAAAATCACCTTGCTCCTTTAGTCTAAGCTCAACTCAGGAGTGATACGCTTCCAATACGTATAGAACTTTGAGTTCATTGCAGGGTTTATTGATCTATGCCATAATTCGTGATGTCGAGTAAATCCAACCCCTATTTACCACTCAAGGCGTCAACACATGGATTCAGCGGAACTACGCGGACAACTTTATCGAGCAGCTACAAGTCCTTTCGATATCCACAACCCGATGCAGGCTCTAACCAGCCTGATAATCCTTACCTGCGATTTGGTCTCTGCAGACCGAGCCGCACTTTATGATTTCGATAAAACAGATGCGGGATACACGCCTCGCATCGCTCATGGTCTTCCGTTGCGCGACCTCGGACGGGTTGCACCTAGCTCTGACCACCCTCTCTTACAGCAAGTCTTCTCCTCAAAACGCGCAACTTCCACGAACGGCGATACCGGATCGCTCGGCTTACCCCTAGCCCCCGGCACTGTTGCCTGTGCGCCTTGCTTGAGCGACGACAAGATCATCGGTTTACTTTTTGCATCAAAGGATCAACGCGATCCATATGGTGAAGTCGATTTAGAAACACTTGAAGTCCTTGCCTCGCGGGCGGCAGAGGTATTTACCTTAGCCCAACAAACCACCAGCCAGAGTTTCCTACTGCATAAGCTTTCTCTGCTCTACCAAGCCAGTCATGCCATCACCGGGACACTGGATCGGCAAGAAGCAATCAAGCAGACTGCAGCTCACCTCTTAAAGGCGACATCAGCCGACACTTGTGAAGTATTCGCCTTCGATGAAGGTAAGGGAGAGACATCCCGTTTCCGGCAACAGCTAGGGAAATCAATGCAGCAGACGGTTGTCTCTCTTGTCGCTGACAAAATGCCGGATTACCCAGTACATCAGAAGGTTCAAAAAGAACTTAAACCTGAGGTCATAAGCCTTACGCCTCCTTCGGGATCCGCGAAAGATATCGCCATGCTGGAAGCGGAGGGGATTTCCACCGCAGCGGTTTTCCCGCTAGCTACACGAAACGAATCCCTTGGCCTGGTCCGCCTTCTCTATAACAAGGGGGGACACGATGCAGATGAGCAGGAGCTGGAACTCGCTCAGGCGATAATCAATATCGGTACTGTCGGGATCCAGGATGCGATCCATTTCGAAACTGCTGAAGCCCGAGCCAGCCAGCTGCAAGAATTGAGTTTAATCGGCAAGGAGATGACATCCACGCTTGACTTAGAAGTAGCTCTCCAAAAAGCGATGGAGCAATCCCAAAATCTATTAAAAGCAGAAGCGGTTGTCCTCTTCCTGCTCGACGATAACAGAGAGAAATTAATATTAAAAGCTAGTGGTGGCGCGCGGATGAGAATTCGCGATTTGACAATTCGGCTGGAAGAGGGGATCGCAGGATGGGTCACTCGCAATAATAGTCCTTTGATAGTGAATGATGTTCGCACGAATCCCCTGTACCAAAGCGCGATCGACGGCCAAACTGGCCTTCTGACCACATCAGTCCTTTGCGTACCGCTTCAACAGCGAGGCGAGGTCATGGGGGCAATCCAGGCCATCAATCACCCTCGCGGCGCATTTACCGAAACAGATCAGCAATTGCTGACTTCGATTGCTTCCTGGGCTGCTGTTTCCATCGATAATGCCAGCTTATTCCGAGATGTGACCGATGAACAATCGCGCCTTGAAACCACGTTGATGGAAACAGCAGACGCGGTAGTTCTGACGGACATCAACGGTCGTATCATCCTGATAAACCAAACTGCGGGACAAGTCTTTCGAATTAACCCTGATCTGGCAAAAGATCGCTTTGCATCTGAGATTTTCGTCAATCACCCGCTTGGTGAACTACTAATGGACGATGAGATCACCTTCCCAACGAGCGTCGAGGTAACGACGCCCACAGAACGCGTTCTCTATGCGACCATCAGCGAAATCACAGACGTGGGACGGGTTGCGGTTATGCAGGATATCACTGCACTTAAGCAGATCGATCGAATGCGCTCTCAACTTCTTGGCACCGCCGCCCATGACCTGAAAAACCCACTCAACGCGATCCGGCTGGGAGCAGATTTACTCAACGACGCCGAATTGAGCGATCAGCAGCGCAAGGCGCTGAACATGATGCAACGCGCAACTGACAGCATGATAAACCTCATAAGCGGCTTGCTCGAAACGATCCGCGTGGAGTCAACCTCGAACATCGCATATGAACCATTCCAGCTTCACGAATTAATCCGCAGCACAATCGAGGATTTAAGGCCACTCTTCGATGCAAAGAAACAAAAGGTAATTTACAAACCGCCTGATGAATCACTATTGATTGTAGGGCATGCTAATCGCTTGAGTTCCGTCATGTCGAATCTCCTGAGCAACGCGATAAAGTTCTGTAAGGACGAAGCGCAGATCGAGATCAAGGTTCGCGGGGGTGACGATGAGGTAATTATCAGTGTAATCGATGATGGACCTGGCATCCCCGAAGACGAAATCCCTCGTGTATTCGATCACCTCTTCCGCGGACGGGTTACAGTGATGGATCCGAACAACCCTATTGATGGCACGGGGCTTGGATTGGCTCTAGCCAAAACAGTCGTCGAGCAGCACGGGGGTCGAATTTGGGTCACGAGCAAGGAAAATGAGGGGAGCACATTCAGTTTTTCCATACCACGAGAGCGCACTCCGAAAACTGGTTCACTCCGAAAAGAAAACGAGTAAATAGCCCCTCAAGCGGAAGAATAACTTTCCCTGAAAAGAAATCTTCAAGATATCCGCGAGTCCTGCCAGATATCGAAATCCTCCGCCGTAATCCAAATCGCCTATGATCGATTGAGGATGGATAACCTTGGCATTTAAAGACGTGATTTATGGAACCGTCGGAACACCCCGTTCCACCCCTAAAAAGCCTGGAGGGACTATCGGTACGATTCGGTACCTTTCTGGACTTGAACTCCATGCGTTCGAGATTGGCTGGGTCCGCTCTGTGAGAGTTTCTGAAAAGACTTGCGCGGCAATCAATCAAATCGCAGATGAAATGGGAATGCACCTAAGCGTTCACGCGCCGTACTACATCAACTTGAACGCCGATGAGGAGGAGTGGCCGAAGAGTCGGAAGCGCCTGATGGACGCCGCATTCTATGGGAACCTCGCTGGAGCGACGGATATCGTTTTTCACCCTGGCTCCTACTTTGGTCAACCTCCCGAGGATGTCTTGCCCATTGCGATAGAAAGGCTGCAGGGTTGCGTAGACGAGCTGCGGAATCAAGGAAACCTGGTTGTACTGCGCCCCGAGACAATGGGGAAGAGTGCCCTGTTAGGGTCTCTCGACGATACGCTCGCATTGTCTAAGGAGATCGAAGGTGTTGAACCCTGTCTCGACTTTGCTCACCTTCATGCGCGAGCAGGTGACGGCTCAATCAATTCATACGCTGAATGGGCAGAAATTCTTGAGCGATACGAGTTCATCCTTGGAGGGAAGTCTCTCACACGCCTCCACTGCCATCTTTCTGGAATTGAGTATGGGAAGAAGGGCGAAAAGAACCACCTGATGCTGAACGATTCGGATTTCGATCTCGATGCTCTACTCCGGGCGCTCAACGCACACAATTGCGGGGGGCGGATCCTTTGCGAGAGCCCACAAGACATGGAAAAAGACGCTCTGCATATCATGGATGCCTGGAAGAAAGTCTCAGACGAAGCTCTTCAACCCGATCACGGATCTGCTTCGTGATGTCCTAACCTGCCTGGTTGAAAATGGCCGGGACGTAGCTCAACCAGCCACCCCAAACGTTCCGCGTAACTCTATCCATGATTAAATAACCGTCGAGCTCATACCCCCTATTTAATCAATCAAAGATCCTGTGGGTGCAGATCCGCAGGATCTTTGTAACGAGAAACGGGGTGAAGCCTGTTATTGATATTTAGGCAGCTAACTCGTCTGCAAGATGGGAAGGCGATCCCGAAGCCCCTGCGGACGAATATCGCCCATCTGTTCAGACCTCTCTGCCGGGATATGACCCGCACCCACGATCACAGCGTGCAACTCACCGTTCCCGGAATCCCTTCCGATGACGATTGAGATCATGCCCAACTCAAGATCACCGAAACCATTTACACTTCCATCTCGAGACTTATATTTGGTTGAACTATCCACGGAAAAAGTCTTCTGATCCCCAGAACGGGTCTCGACAGTAAGAGAATTGCTTCCCAGCGAGATGATCTTCCCGGTGGCATTAACGACTTTGGGGCGTTCAGGACGGTCTTCAGGAATTCCGGCCAGCACCACCAGAGCTTGATTGGTACCATCTTCCATCCTAATCGCGCCCACCATGGCGAACATCCCACGCTTAAGATCGTGGATTCCGGTTACCGATCCATCGCGGCTCCTGAAGTTCGTCCGCTCCCCGGTTACGAAAGTAACACTATCGCCTTCTTTTGATTGGACGGTAAAAGTTACCTGTCCAGGGACAACTCCCGTGATTTCACCTGAAGTGCGGAAAACCCGTTCACGGATATCTCTGCCTGGAGTCCCTGCCACCACAACAAGGGCGACGATTCCCTTATCTTCTGTGTCCGCTGCAGTAACGAGGGCAACCTTGCCAGGCTCTAGATCGTCCAACATGGTCACGTCCCCATCACGGCTGCGGAAACGAGTGCGATCGATGACATTGATTGTCAGAATGCGCCCATCAACCGTGAGGAATGTAAAGTTAGTTTCGCCAACCTCCTCAACCTCACCCTTAAAGCGCATTAAGTCGGGCAGTTCTTCAGGAGTGGCGGCAAATACGACGGAGGCGTTTACCGTCCCATCACCACGCTCCTGACCCACGACGATGGTCCTCATGTCAACGACTAAATCCTCAAACGCTTGAACGGAGCCGTCGCGGCTGCGATACTCAGTGTTGCCTGTAACATGTACATGAACATCGGTGCCACTAAGCGTGCGGACAGCGAACATATTTCCGGGGAAATCCATGTCGACAATAACCCCTGCAATCCGCAGCTGGTTGTTCGGCGCATCACCTTCAGCATAGGCAACGCCCACTATTCCCAGAGTAAGAGCAGCAGTTACCAGAATGATTCGCAACCATTTTTTTTTAACATCACAAACCTCCTTATATTTGACTACACACATAGCATCAAGGAAGCGCGCGAAAAGATCATGTTGAACATGTAAAAACGCTGTAAAGTCATGGGGGGATTGTTGAAAGTGCTTTCTAAATCGAAATTCCAGAAAAATTGAGGGTTAATTATCGGGAAATAGAAGCTCCTCTTTTCCAGTTAACTTGTCATGGATGCGGTCGATTATGGTGTCGAGGTGCCGGGGTTGGTGGACGAAATCCAGATCGTCCGTGCGTATTGTCAACACCGGGCAGATATCAAAGCGGTTAATCCATTCCACATACAGGGATTCGAGGAGCTCAAGGTATTCCTGAGTGATCCCCAATTCCATGTCTCTGGCACGCTGCTGGATACGCCCCATGAGAACAGGCACGGGCGCCTTTAGATGTATCAAGAGGTCCGGGGAAGGCAGGTTTCCCACGACAAGGTCAAAGACCTTGCGGTAGTTCTCGTAGTCGCGATCAGAAAGTGTCCCTAATCTTAGAGCTGCCCGGGCGAAGATCTCCGCGTCCTCGTAAATTGAGCGGTCGATAATCGTCGAAGCGGGAGAGTCAGCCAGGGCTAGATGCTGTTCTGCACGGTGGCCAAGGAAAAAGATGTTAAGGTGAAAAGCCCAGATTGCCATATCGGCGTAGAAATCAGCGAGGTAGGGATTATCAACCACAGATTCGTAGGCAGTACCCCAACCTAAACGCGCCCCCAGCTGCTCTGTGAGGGAAGTTTTCCCAGACCCGATGTTTCCGGCGACAAGCACAAAATGTTTAGCCATTGATAACTACTCCTTGATAGCAAAAATCATCATGTTGACTCCATTATTTAATAGCTTATCTAGAAGCCAATAGCACATGGCGTCATTTTAGATTTTCTCTTCAAGATGAGCAAACCATAGCTGATAAATTTATTTTCAAATGGGGTGCGGTATGAGTAAGACCGATTCGCAACGATGATTTCTTTACAAAAATTCCCAGCTGAGATGGCTCTCAATCTACCTCATAGAAACGTATGTTTGGGAAGGTACCAATACTTAACGAGCAACTCTCAATATCACTTTTGATCGGATGCTCATCTAGGAAGACTCATCTGCTCGCATGAGCAATGAACGAATCTCTTCAAGCTGTTCATCAGACACGTCAAAACCTTCAATTTCCCCTTCCGCACCGGAGACGATCCGTCGTCCAAGTTCTGTGTGAACCCAGACCTTAAGATCTTCCTCGAGCGGTGATCCAACCACATCCTCACGCGCGATCTTGCCATCCTCCATCACCAGAATACGGCTCGTTTCGCGCGCGACTGCAAGGTCGTGCGTGACAATAATAAAAGTCACACCTTGGCTGAGATTCAATTCACGTATTAGCTCCATCAGGTCCTGCCCCGCAGCGCTATCCAGGTTTCCTGTGGGTTCATCAGCAAGAACAAGTGGAGGATTATTCGCCAGTGCGCGAGCTACCGCAACGCGCTGACGTTGACCTCCCGAAAGTTGATTTGGCAAGTGGTCTCGTCGATCCGATAAACCCACCAACTCCAGAAGCTCCTCAGCCCGCGCTCTGCTCTCCGATGCAGTCAAACGGCCGGCCATCGGCACTTCGAGGTTTTCAAGTGCCGTCAGTGTCGGAAGTAAGTTATGCAATTGAAAAATGAAACCAACGGTGTTTGCGCGGAATGCAGCTTTATTTTTGATCTTCGAAACATCCTGCCCACCAATGAAAACCGTACCTCTTGTGGGCTTATCGAGCGCGCCGAGGATATTCAGGAGCGTACTTTTACCGCTTCCACTCGGCCCCATGATCGCGAGAAGTTCTCCATTCTTGACCCGTAAATCAACCCCATCAAGTGCATGGATCTCCTCACCATCACCATATACCCGTGCTAAGTCGTTCGCTTCAATGAGCCATTCTTGAGCAGCGTTCATCATCAACCCTTATCCTAGTGGTAAAACGAAGCCTTTTCCTAGTCAACGCTATTAATTCTCAATCTCGATATCTACAAAAGCTGTCATCCCCCACCTGACTTTCTCTGGAATTTCGTTCAGTTCAAGTATCACTTTATAATTCACCCCTGAACCCTCATCCGATTTGTTGGCAATGTAAATAACCTGACCCTCAACTACAATGTCTGCCAACGCGTCAAAAGTGATGCTTGCATGGTCGCCAATCTCAATTTGGGCAGAATCGATCTCGTTCAGATCCGTCGTCTCTACCCTTAAAGTCTGCAGGTCTGCCAATACAACTAGTGGTTGCCCTGGCGCGACCCACTCCTTTTCTTGTGTGTAAACCTCACTGATTGTCCCGGCGAACGGCGCTTCCAAGCTGAGTAACGATAGGGTGGCTTCGGCCGCAGATAACTGAGCCTTTGCAGTGGCAACCCGCGCTTCCACTCGCTCGAGGGTCTCGGGATCCGGTCCACCTTTAACCCGTGCCCAATTTTGTTCAGCGACGCTGAGTTCCGCCTCAGTTATAGAAAGCTTGGCATCGAGGATGGCTTGCTGCGTATCATCCGGATGGCCTAAATACCAGTTGAGATTCCTGAGCGTGGAATCGCGCGCACTGCGTGCAGACGACAGTGCAATCAACGCCATCGCCCTTTGTGCATCGTCCTCGGATCGACCAGAAAAGTGGTCGTAATTGTCTTTCGCTCGATCGAACTCCTCCTCCGCAAGCACGAGACTAGCTTGCGCAGTGTCGATCGTGGATTGGCTGGCGCGATAACCTTCCTGCTGAACACGCCAGTTGTATTCTGCGTCTTCAAGCGCATCCTGGGCATTTGCTAAGGCAAGCTGCGTCTGCGCACTCACAAGCTCAGAAGTTCGGAGTACCTCATCCAGGCTTTGGTTTGCAAGAATGAGTTCTAAGTGAGCAGCCTCCAACGCAGCATGCGCCTGTTCTCTCCCCTCTAGAGCCATCAGGGCTATTCCCTTCTTTACCACTTCCCCCTCTTCAACCATGATTACGTCAACAATACCTGGAGTCGGGAAGCTCAATACAACCTTTTTTGACGGGAGCACTATACCTGTGGCACTGACAACAGGCTGAAAGTCCTCCAGAATGTTACTGATGGACTCCTCGGTTACGTCGGGAGTGCCTTGACTACATGCAGGGAGAACGAGAACCGCAGCAATCAATAGTAGATTTAAAACTCGCAAAGCTATTTTTTTAATCATAATCAGCCATCCTTGGATTCGATTTCCGATTTATATACTCCACAAGATGTACTCCTCATTCATAACGCAACGCTTCCACCGGTTCAAGGCGAGTGGCTCTGAGTGCGGGATATAAACCACCAATCAAGCCTAACAGGAGTGCCACTATAAAAGCGCGGACGAAGATCCCGATGCTCCAGATCGGTTGAACAGCCTCGCCGATCATCGGAATTAAGTTCAGTAGCGCGGTCAACCCGAAAGCAATCAAAACACCCATTAAACCACCAATAAGTCCCAAGAGCAGCGCCTCACGGAAAATCAAACCCAGTACCCGGAACCGTGACCACCCAACAGCTCGAAGAACTCCGATCTCACGTGTGCGCTCAAGCACAGCCATGAGCATGGAATTCATCACACCGACACCCCCAACCATAATTGCCAGAGCGGAGATCCCATCCATCATGCCGGATGCAACCTCCATATCTGGCATCTGCTCGGCGAACTCACCCGCCAGTGCTGCATGAGTTCCATTGATCGTTGTATTAATCTTATCGACGACTGTCGGCGCGTCATCTGGATTATGAACTTTAACAGCGTACATCGTCACCTTACGGGGACGACCGATGAAAGCCTGGGCATCCCGCAGTGTCATAACGCCCCCCAATTCCTCCCACCCAATCTCGGTCTCATAGATCCCCACAATGCGAAATCGCTGATGGTTTAATTCGATAGTATCGCCAATCCCTTTATTTAACGCCTCGGCGATCATCTTCCCTAACATAATTTGATGATTTCCCTCGATGCGCTGGCCTTCACGCATTACATAGCGGCGAATTGCGTATTCATTGGGAGAATATCCAAATAAGATGAAGAAACTGTTAGTCTCTGGCAGCATTACAGCCGAGAATACGATCCCACTCACATTCTCCACTTCGGGCAAAGCGGCAATTCTCGTTCCGATACGTTGATCCAGAGCGCTCAAACTCGTATCGGCGATTTCGGACTGCCGCACCATGATCTCAGTTCCTGCACCAATCGCCATTGAGTTGAGTGACTCCCCGGCTCCTACGATCACTCCATCTATCGCCATGATACTGCCAGTTGTAAGCCCAATCACGGCGAGTGTTAGGATAGTCCGTGTTGTCCGTTGCCATAGGCTCTGCACAGCCATCCCACCGATCGGGAAACGCCGTACATGCTTGCTAGCGGTTCCACCCTCATAGCGAATCGCCTCGACGGGTTCCAGCAGTGAAGCTCGCCAGGCAGGATACAGCCCAGCGACTAATCCCAATATGAAAACAACCGCAAACGCCTGGATGATCAGGCTGGAAGAGATTGTCGCGGTAGATGCACCAAATAGCTGAGCTAAATCGGAGAAAGCAATCAACGCCAGATAACCAAGCCCTAGACCAAGAATTCCGCCAGTCAGACAAACAATAACCGATTCGGACAGGATCATCCAAAGGACACGTCTGTTTGACCAACCAAGCGCTTTGAGCACACCGATCTCACCTGTACGCTCGTAGACCGCCATCAACTGCGCGTTCATCATCCCCACACCGCCGATTACAATCGCTAGACCGGCAATACCCCAAACGTACCCTTTCAAGGCATCACCCATAATCTGCTTATCAGCAAAATTAGCCGTCCCACTTAGTTCAAGATCAGGCATAACCCTCTCGACGCGTTTAGAGAATCTTTCCTCCAGCTGGGGATCTTTCAATTGAATATAGAAAAGGCTTACTTGACGGGGCTTGCCAAGTAACTGCTGCGCTTCATCCAACGGCAGCACCGCACCGCTATCCTCGAAAACATCTCCTGTTTGGAAAATCCCGATGACACGATAGACTGAGTCACTCAACCGAATGGTGTCGTCTACCGATTTCCCCAGGGCTTCAGCGGCGGCCGAACCGAGAAGAATCGGATTTCCGGGTTTGCGCAAAGGACGCCTCACATTGAGCTGTTCCCCTTCAATAATCTGGAAACGGTCTAATACAAAGCTATCCCGCGGATATCCAAAAATGAAGAAATAGGGTAACTCCTCTGCAGGGACAAATCCTTGCATCATCCCACTTACCATTGACACTTCCGGCATTGCGCGCAAAGTGGGGCCAACAGTTTCTTCCACCGAGCTGAGGCTGATGTCAAAGGAGTTCGGTTGGCTAATGACGAGGTCTGCCTGGCTGCCCGAAAGCATCGAACTGTAACCAGCCTCCATGCCTTCGGCGAGGGCACCCAGTCCAACAATCGCAGCCACCCCGATGGCGATGCCAAGCACCGTGAGAAAAGTTCGACCTTTGCGTCTAGTAATATTCTTCCAGATCACGCTACAACCTTAGTATGAAGACCTACATTTATTTACCAAATCAATCTCTCACACTCAGCTTCTCTATTCCCTTTCTTTCACGTAGGAATGAAAGTTTGGGTAGGGTATTCGACGTGAAAGCATTGAGACTTTGCTGTCCAGCATGGAGATTAAGGTTCACCCATGATACCGTAAGTATACCGACGGATCCGAGTTTCCTCGTCTTTTGGGGGGAGACCGTCCGTGTTATATCAGAGATATGTCAAGCTATAATCAGATAACGTCATACTGCGAGAGTGAATGGACCCCTCTCAATTTATCGGAAATCCTGCTCCTCCCATATAGAAGTTATCTCTTTACGAATCTATCTGATTTCTCAAATTCGGGAACTAGTCTGTAATCCGACCCCGGGGGGATCGGCATGGTCGACTCTCACGATGACATCCCGGGCTATTTATTCTACTCTGGTCATTCGTGATGAAAGATCGACGCAGTCAAAATCGCGAGGAGCGCAGCAGACTTGGACCGAGACGATCGATAAGCCATCCAAAGTACATTTCAACCCATGGAACCACCCATAACAACCGGGGAACATAAATCGCCCTTCTGGGTTTCTTGATAAGCTCCAAAATTCGTTGGGCTACGATCTCTGGTCGGATGGCAAGACGCTGCAACGGTATAACACCACTCCCGGAGTGTGAAGCCACCTTATTAAAGAAAGCTGTCCTGACCGCTCCTGTTCGGACCACACTCACATGAACTCCAGTATTCACAAGTTCTCTATAAAGTGAAGTTGTAAAGCCATCAAGAAATGCTTTTGTTGCTCCATAGAGCGCCACCCCCTGACTGGGAATACTGGCGACTATCGAACCGACATTGATGATATGCCCGCGATCATTTTTTTTCATCTCTGGCAGAAACTGAAGCGTAAGGCTCGTCACTGCCTGAATATTAACCGCGAGCATATCTCTTGCCACACTCCAGGGCATCTCGTCCCCAAACCCATACCAGCCAAATCCAGCATTATTGAGCAAGACATCGATGGGAGATCCAATATTCTTGACCTTATCAGCAATGGCGGAATATGATTCTTCCTGGCTCAGGTCAGAGCAAATGATATCCGCTGCTCCACCAGATTTCCGGAGTTTAGACCGAAGCTTCTCCAGGCGGTCCCGGCGACGAGCGATTAAGATCAGGTGGTAACCCGCAGCAGAGAGCTGTAGTGCAGCCGCTTCACCTATCCCGCTTGAGGCGCCTGTTACAACTGCGATTCTTTCAGATGCTCTCGATTCAATCATCTTAGCCACTTCAAGCTTGCCCTCGGGATTTACTCAGAATCCATACACGGATTAGCGGGCGGAAGAGGTGAATGAAGAAGCGACGAAAACCAATTCTTTTTTTCACATCCTCGATGTAATCCGACAAAGTCCGCCGTTGAAATTTCAATATCCTCTGACTTTCCTCGGTATCTAGCCAATCGGTGGGATAAGGTTCATCTGTGAAGGTGTCTTCAGGCAGCATTCCAACACCGACTGCTTCCAGCACTCCCTCCACAAGCTCCCGTTGATAAAGCTGGCAGTCAGGTCCGCCACCGATATGCCAGATCTTTCCCCAGATTTCATCCGCCTCCAGACCATTCGCAATCGCCAAACCCACATCCCGTCTGTGGACAAATTCAATGCGATTGTTAAGCGGGACTGTAAACATTGCGGGGTCCATAACAAGACGTGTCGGCAGGGAGGCTCCCAAGCGAAAGATTGCCCATGTTATTCCCGAACGCTGGATCATCTCCTCGCATTCGACCTTGTGCTTTGCATAGTGCTCGATGGGGTGCGGAGTATCGAATACTGTCCGAGGGGGTAGAAGATGCTGGGTTTTCCCATAGATGTGGAGAGAGGAAGAGAACAGGATCTTAGGTGATTGTGGTTGCAGTTTCATGGCATCAAGCAAGTTCTTCATACCCCCAACATTAATCTCCCGCGCCCATTCAGGATATGTCTCACTGCTGACGCCAGTCGCGGAAAGCGTGGGAATAACGAATGCCAAATGGACAACAATTTGAATATCTTGGAGAGCCTCTAGTAAATCCTCTGTTCGGCGCATATCCCCCCAGAAGATCTGCACTCTCTCCCCGTATGATCTAGCGACTCTCTCATTCGCTTTCGTCTTGAGATCAAAGCAGCGAACGTGGTGCCCGCGCGAGAGGAGCGCATCCAACGCGCTCTGACCGATATTTCCAAAAGCTCCAGTAAGGAGTACGTTCATTATTTTCTTACCTCGCAATCATTCCATTAAGTAGGAGTTGCAGCGCCTCCTGGGTTACGTCACGCCAATCCTCTCCTCCCGGATCCAGAAGGCCTTGAACGAGCATTCCAACCGCCAGAGCAATGATGACGCGGGCTGTGTAGTGAGGGGCAATCTCTCTCAGACTCTCCTCATCTATCCCCCGCTGGATAAAGATGGCGAAGAACTCACGATAACGTTGAAACGGTTCGACCGCAGCATCCCAAACAGCCGGGTCTCGAATCGCTCTACTCAAGAATTCAAGAAAGATCGGGAGCTGTGGACCCCCAATATCGAGCACCTGCCCTATGATCTCGCCCATGGAGAGTAACCCCTCTTTGACGTCCACGGTTGACTCATCTATGAGAACGAGCTGCTTATCCAAGCCCTCCAGCCAGCGCTGCATAAGCTCTAAGAAAACTGACTGTTTGGTTTTGTAATGATGATAGAAAGCCCCTTTACTCACTCCGGCAGCATCGCAGATCATTGAAACACTCGTCGCCTCGTAGCCTTGCATGGCGAACAATCGCTCAGCCGCTCCCAGGATGCTTCCTTTCGTTTGCGTTGCCCTTGCTTGCTGTTTCATCATCCCCTCATATTTATACCGACCGGTCGGTATGTTACTTTAATCGAAATAGCCCTCTAATGCAAGGGGTAGAAACTCCTACTTCCTTTTGGTTGCGACTATACCCAGAAAAATCTGCCGATTTTCACCAGCAATGGCGCTGCAATCTTGCAGGAATATACTTTGCGGCGGGAATATGAACCAGACTCACGGTTTGAGTCCAATAGAGTATACAAAATAAATATAGGTTCTCCTTCAAATTACAGAGGTGACAAAGTGGATTTAGCCTGTCCGGCTTCCCACGAAACTGAATTTCTAGGCACAGCGCGTCATTAAACTATGAGCCCAGTTGAGGCTTGGTCCAGCTCATCGAGATCACGCACATTTTAGACGAGCTGCTTGTTCCCCTTAACGATGAAGGAGGGGGTGACTTTAGAACATCTATAACCTCCCGCGGGTTATGAACCTGCGGGCTCGCGATTTCCAGTGAAGCGCATAAGCCATGTGGAAGCCATCAAATCTTCAGACAACCTGCACGGCTTTCAGACTTGCCCAGTACGATTAATGCTGGTTTGTTATGGTAGCCTCTCGTCTTCATTCTCCAATGATTTTTACCAGCACCCTTTTCCTTCTCCCCCCATCAAATTCGCCATAGAAAATCTGTTCCCAGGGTCCGAAATCGATCCGACCATTGGTCACAGCGACGACCACTTCCCTACCCATGATCTGCCGCTTCATGTGCGCGTCAGCGTTGTCCTCACCCGTTCGATTATGGAGGTATTGACTGGTTGGCGCATGCGGTGCAAGCTTCTCAAGCCACACCTCGTAATCCTCGTGCAGACCGGACTCATCATCGTTAATAAAAACGGACGCCGTGATGTGCATCGCATTGACGAGCACAAGACCTTCCTGAATCTCACTCTCGCGCAGGCAGGTGTCAACCTCCGGGGTTATGTTGATAAACGCCCGTCGGCCTGGGGTGTTAAACCACAACTCTTTTCGATAGGATTGCACCGCAATTCCTCCTTTCCAGAAGACAGGTGAAAACCCACGCCCTCAATCACATAGCGCCCAACTATAGACACATCGATCAGGGCTCCAACGGGTCGTCCCTAAGATAACCGACTGTTCACGATAAGGCAGGCAACAACTCTATTCTATGTTGGATTAGGGGAAGATCATACCGAGGACGGAGCACTAAAGCACAAAATCCAGCGCCAAATCAATGGCAGCACAGGTTTTAATTAAGGTAAACCTCGTTTGTGAAGCGTAAAGTTACGCTCAGCACTCACTGAAACCGCACGCGTAGCACTTCCGACAACCCTCTTCATTGACCAAAGCCGCTGCGCCGCACTCAGGGCAGAGATCTCCAATCCGCATCGTCAATTGAGACTCTGGTGGGATTTCTTGGATGAGATTACCCGGAATAATTTCCGGCGTCTCTTCTAAATACGCGGCGAGGGCACGCGCCAACCCATCCGGCAGCGAAAGGACTCGGTTGGGGCCAAAGCCTGTTGGTCGCCCGCCTCCGATTCCGGCAAGTTGTCTAACCACCTCTCCAAGCCGATCTCGTGGCGGAACCGGCGACGCAATGCGCAGCAAGTAGGAGATTAAGCGCCCGATTGCTTCAGACACTGCTGCGGTCTCAGATCCGGCCTTTGCAGTCGTAATAAAAATTTCAAACGGTTGTCCAGCACCACCCCCGTTTTCATTGATCGTCACAAAAGCTTTACCAAGAGGTGTAGTTATTTGATAGGTGCAGCCATTGAGGCGCTGTTCACGCGGTTTCTTCCCTTCCAGCCATAAATGGATTTGGCGTGGCGCACCCTCTTTAGGTGATTTCGCCTCTACCGTACCCTTTGTCTCGAGTACGACTTTCTGGCGCGAGCCCGTGACATAAACCGTTAAGCCTTTACAACCGAGTTCCCAAGCTAGTATGTAGGCTTGAGCGACGTCTTCCACGGTGGCTTCCGCAGGGAAATTGCATGTCTTGCTCATACTATTGTCTACGAACACCTGCATGGCAGCCTGCATCCGCACGTGCTCGTCAGCTGAGATATCTTGCGAGACGACAAATACATCGCGGATCTCCTCAGGTACGGCTTCAATTCCCTGGCATGAGCCATGTTTCATCACCGCTTCAATGATCATCTCTCGTGTTAAATCATCAACCCCGTCTTCAATTAACGCTTGATCAAACATCGGACTTGTATACGTGAGCCGCAGATCATCGCCTCCATCGTCGACATGGCGGTAATATGCAAGAGCGAAGACCGGTTCGCAACCATATCCCTCACATCCAGCGACTGTGGCGATGGTCCCCGTTGGGGCGACGGTTGTCTGAGCAGCATTTCGTATCCCCGTTTGCTGGATCCCTGTGAGAACATCCTGCCAGTGAACCTCCGGCCTCCCGTAATCACGCGAGTAAGGACGCAGCGATTTAGGCGGCTCCCATGTGATCCGGTCTGGATCATAGATGCTGCCTTCGATTACCGAGAATGGACCGCGATCTCTCGCCAACTCGATGCTCGTTAACATGCAGTGGAAGCGGATGAATTCCATTACCTGTCCAGAAAATTCTTGGGCTTCCTCCGAACCGTAGCGAATCCCAATGTGATAGAGCAAATCACCAAGCCCCATAATGCCCAAGCCAATACGCCGTGCCTGTAGAGCGGCTTCTTTAAGCTGTGGAACCGCTGGAACGTAGGCATTTACGCTCACGACATCATCAAGGAAGCGGGTTGCTAACTGGACGCTTTCGCGCAACCTCGACCAATCGATAGATCGATTAGGTCCGAAATGTTCTGCGAGATTGATCGAACCCAGGCAGCAGTTTTCATAAGGGCCTAGCCATTGCTCTCCGCAGGGATTTGTAGCTTCCAGATCGTACAAATGTGGAACTGGGTTACTCCGATTTGCGGCATCCAAGAAAAGGATGCCTGGCTCCCCATTGTGATGAGCTTGCTGAACAATTTTATTAAAGAGCTCGCGTGCGCGAACCCGTTTATAGACTATGAACTCGAGATCCGTTTCGAGAAGTTCGCGATGCGTTCTGGTGAGCTCGCTATACTCCTGTGAAGATACGTCCGGGAAACGCAGCTCCCACCAATCGTCATTTTTAACAGCATCCATGAAGGAATCGGTAACGCCGATCGAGATGTTGAAATTTGTAATCGCATTCTCGTCCGTCTTGCAGTGAATATAGGACTCGATATCGGGATGGTCGACCCTCAAGACTGCCATGTTAGCCCCGCGCCGGGTGCCTCCCTGGGCGATAACATCGAAAGCGCGGTCATATACCCTCAAAAAACCAACCGGACCCGTTGCCTCACCTCTCGAAGAGTTGACCAAATCACCGTTTGGGCGCAATCTTGAGAAGGAGAAACCGTTACCTCCACCGGTTTGCTGAATTAAGGCAGCGTCACGTAGAGTCTGGAAGATGCCTTCCGAATCACGTCCCATGTCATCAGAAATCGGCAGAACGAAGCAAGCCGCGAGCTGGCCTAGAGGTGTGCCCGCACCGGTGAAGGTCGGTGAATTGGGAAAAAAACGCTTGGTGGCGATGAGTTCATAGAAATCGCGTGCGACCGGTTCAACTTCGACGCCCCACTCCTCTTCAGCCAGCGCAACGTTGTAGGCAACCCGCCAGAACATCTCCTCTACCGTCTCGCTCGGTTGACCGTCTTCCCCGCGTCGAATATAACGCTTACTTAAGACAGTGTGGGCATTATCGGATAACTCTACTGCACATAAGCCTTCTGGGAGCGAAGGGGTTCGGTTTATCTCGTTATTTAATTCTACGTCTACTCCTGTTTGATCCGCTTCCAACGTCCTATCCCTCCGATAAAACCATCACCATCATCCCTGCACCTTTAAACCTCAAGGCAGGTCATACACGTAACAATCACATCTCGAGCAGAAAATCTATTTCATCACGAACGGCTTGAAGATCGTCAAGACCGAGGTAGACAATCGCGTAGCGAATGTAGGCAACGTGATCGAGGTCTTTTAATCCGGCGATGACCATGTCACCGACAACCCTAGAGGAGACTTCCGATTTTCCCATCGCCTGGAGTGTCGATTCAACCTCACCTACAAGGCGTTCAATATCTGCTGCCGATACCGGCCGTTTTGCGCAAGCGATGCGGATCCCTTGGTGAAGCTTCTCGCGGTCGAACTCTTCGCGGGCTCCATCTTGTTTTGTAATTAGCGGCGACGCAAGAACCGCCCGTTCGTACGTGCTGAAGCGCTGACCGCACCCTATGCACTCCCTGCGACGCCGGACTCCACCCCGTGAGTCACGCGTTGTATCGATTACACGGGTTCGTTCTCCCTCACAGTACGGGCAGCGCATTTATGCCTCACATATGGCACAGTTGTTCCACGCCATATCTAGGTGTTTCAACGTTGACATCCCCAACTGATTGGGGTTGGAGCGGTAAATTCTAGCATACTGATGAACACCACAACAAGGTAATAAGCACCCTCCTTACCTTAAAACATTTGGTACTTTGGTCCCCCCTTAAAAAGAAACACAACAGACCGTTTCCGGGAGGAGGATACCGGCGACGGTCTGTGTGTATGGATGCCCTTAGAAGGAACCGTGCGGCAAACGGTTCTCAAGGGCGTTTAGGGGTAGGAGTCGACTGGCCAGGCCGAGAGCCCACCCACCTTAACGTCTACGTAAGAAAGCCGGGATATCTAGATCGTTCATATCGAATGCTTGCGGCTGGAATTCTTCAGCGGCATTAGCTGCCTGCCCTTCTTGCGCACGTGCTTCCGTTCGACTGCGCGGCTTGCGCATCGCATGGCGAAGTCCACCAGCACGCTCAAAACCGGTTGCGATTACTGTCACTCGCAGTTCTTCGCCCATACTCGGGTCGATGACTGCACCGAAGATCAAATTGACATCTGGGTGAGCTGTTTCCTTGATGATCGCCGCGGCTTGATTGACCTCGTACAGGCTCAAATCATGCCCTCCCGTAACATTGAAAAGAATGCCGCGTGCGCCATCGATAGTGATATCCAGAAGATGACTTGAAATTGCCTGCTCGGCAGCTACGCGAGAGCGATCCTCACCCGAAGCTCTGCCGACAGCCATCAACGCCGCGCCTCCCTCAGACATGATCGTACGCACATCCGCGAAGTCGAGATTGATGAGACCGGGCACGGTGATCAGTTCACTGATACCTTGAATACCCTGGTGGAGCACATCGTCGGCAATCTTGAACGCGTCATGCAAACTGGCTTTCTTATCCGCGATCTGCAGCAAACGATCGTTCGGGATAACGATTAAGGTATCGACTTTCTCTTTTAATTCCGCGATACCTGACTCGGCAGACTGCGCCCGCTTCGCCCCTTCAAAAGTGAAAGGCCTCGTGACCACGCCGATGGTCAGCGCTCCAATCTCCCTTGCGATCTGGGCGATAATCGGTGCAGCGCCAGTCCCAGTCCCGCCTCCGATCCCCGCGGCGATAAAGACCATGTCGCTGCCTTTGAGGACTTCATAAAGATCCTCTGCAGATTCTTCGGCGGCTTTCTGACCCACTTCGGGGACGCCCCCCGCACCAAGCCCGCGAGTCAGCTTATCGCCTATGCGAACCCTGGTAGCTGCATTCGAAAGAAGGAGTGCCTGGGCGTCGGTGTTTACGGCAATAAACTCTATGCCGGCCAGACCCTCTTCAATCATACGGTTGACGGCATTGCTTCCGCCGCCGCCAATTCCAACGACTTTTATCCTTGCAAATGATTCCGTCTGTGGTATTGGGTTCATCTTCTTCCTCCTCCTCAAACCATGTTTCGTTGTCTCATCTACTCCAGTCCTGTCAAGAGTTTCAGGCCGGAGCAAGGGATTTATCCTGGCAGTAACCGTTTAAAAAAACCTACTGTCTTCTCGAAGCTAAACCTTGGCAAAGTGAAGCCGGCATAACTAAAGCTATCAACCCCGGTCTGCTCTCCCAGCACTTGCGCCCAATAAAGTAATCCCAGGCTGGCTGCGTAAGCTGGTGAACGCAAACGATCGACTAAACCGAGCATACGCTCTGGCTCCGCGGTTCGAACAGGTAAACGAAGCATTTCATTGGCGACATCACGAATGCCTGGTAGCTGGCTTGTCCCTCCCGCCAATACAATTCCTGCCGGTAACAACCCATCATATCCACTGCGTTTCACTTCCTGTCTTACAAGACTAAATAATTCCTCAATCCGCGGCTCGATGATCACCGCCATGTCCTTGCATTTAATTCGGATAGACTGCTCCTCACCGAAGGGACGAACAGCGAATGCTTGATTGGGATCAAAACCTGAAGGTCGGGCATAACCATGCCGCCTTTTGGCCGACTCGGCAGTCTCATGCGGAAGATGCAGAACCTGGGCGATGTCATTTGAAAGATGCTCACCGCCCACAGGGATGACCGCGGTATGCCAGACTGCCCCCTCAATGTAGATTGCGATGTCTGTGGTTCCCGCACCGATGTCGCAGAGCATCACTCCCATTTCTTGTTCGGTCTCGCTCAAGGTAACTCCTGCCGATGCGAGCGATCCAAGGACCCAGCCATCAACATCGATCCCAGCCGCTTCGATACATTTTTCAAGATTGCGCAGCGCAGTGCTGCTAGCGGTTACGATATGGGCTTCGACTTCAAGACGGTAGCCGTGCATGCCGATCGCCGACTTAATCCCATCCTGCCCATCGACAACGAAGGCTCGTGGGATAACGTGTACGATAGCCCGATCGTATGGGATCACAATCGAACGGGCGGCCTCGATCGCTCTACTCACATCATCGCCGCTGATCATCCGACCTGTAACACCCGTCATACCTTTACTGTTAAGCGAGGAGACATGGGGTCCGGAGAGGCTGACCATCGCGGAGGTGATCTCATAACCCGAAGTTCGTTCGGCTTTATCCTTTGAAATCCGTATCGCCTGAGCTAAAGCTTCCAGGTTAACGACACCCCCTTTGCGCATGCCTTTTGATGGCGCTTCGCCGACGCCGATCACCCGCAACTTTCCGTCAGGCGTGGAATGTCCCACGAGCGTACAGATTTTGCTCGTGCCGATATCCAGCCCGACGAAGATCGTCTCATCCAAACCGAGAATCGTTGCCACTAATTCCTTACTCCATTGCGTAAAATGGTGCGTGTTGATCCTCAACGCTCACCAATGCCGCCGGGATGTTCTCCGAAAATAACTTATCAGCTAAGGTGTTATAGATTCGCACCTTCATACGCATATCACCCTCTTCACCGAAGTATGCCTGCCATCCACGTACATCCTTGAAACTCAGACCATGGTCGGGGTCAAACTGCCAAGAACTGACCTCTGGCAGGTGTTTGGACAATACATCCACGGCGCTCAGCAGACTTGGATCGATGACTGGATCATTCGCATCCCCCTCGAAGTTCAAGACTGGTTCTGCACTTATGATCTGCGTCAGATCTGACTGGATACCGTGTTGTATGTACGCAGTGCCATCGGCACTCAGCCACCAAATCCGACCACCATCATTCCACTCCACTTCTGGCTGACGTTCCTCAAGTAAGATCTCAACTCGATTTGGCCATTTCAATGTAACGGTTGCTTCACTCACTTCAGCTGCCTCCTTTAGCCTGGCTTCAACGACCCCTGGGTCGACGAGAAAGGCAGACCGCCCTTCAACTCCTGCCAATGACCTGACCTGCGCTAAACTGAGCATCTGCTGGCCATCGATCAGAGGCATGCCGGCGTAATAGGTTGGTGCTTGTACAAACTTGGCAATCATCCAAAAACTGACTCCCAAGAGCACGATCGAGAACAATCTCGAGCTATAATGTGCCTTTGAAATCCCTGTTAGCTGAATCTCCGTCCCAACATCTGCATTTACGGGTATGTCAAAACGACGCCTTGCCCGTTTGTTCCTGCGTGGTTTAGTCTTCTTAAACCGACCCGCCCGCTCGACTTTCCGGATTGTGCGAACTCGTCGTGCGCGTACCCGGTCCGCTCTGCTTTCAGGAACGCCGAATGCCCTCTCACTGACGCTCATAGCGTTCCCTCTCCCTCAAAACTGCGGAGAAGTCCACTCTTCTGTTCGTGGCGCATCAAGGCCAATTCAATCAACCGATCAAGAAGCTCCATATAAGGCAACGCGCTCGCCTCCCACAGCTTGGGATACATACTGATTTGTGTGAAGCCGGGGATGGTGTTGATTTCGTTCATGTACAGATCTCCCGATACCTTATCGAGGAGGAAGTCGACACGCGCCATGCCCGCGCCATCAATTGCCCGGTACGCCTGAATCGCCAGCTGCCGCGCTTTTTTCGTTGTCTCCTCGTCTAACTCGGCCGGGATTATCAATTCGGAAGCATCATCGATGTACTTTGCCTTATAAGAATAGAAATTATCACTCGGGACAATCTCACCCGGGAGCGAGGCTTTCACATCCTCATTTCCGAGCACGCTTACTTCGATCTCTCGAGCATCAAGCCCCCGCTCCACAAGGATCCTTCGATCGTACTGCGCTGCCTCCATGAGCCCCTCTAGTAGCGTTGAGCGTTCAGTGCAGCGTGTAATACCCACGGAAGATCCCATGTTGGCAGGTTTTGTAAAGAGCGGATAATTCCCCAGACTCTCTGCTTTTTCAAGCACCGCATCGAGGCTCGATTGCAGGTCTGAAGCCTCAAGCACAATCCAATCTACAACCGGTATTGCCCGAGCCCGCATGATGTCCTTAAACAATCCTTTATCCATAGCGACTGACGATGCAAGCACCCCCGCACCAACATAGGGAAGCTCTGCAAGCTCAAACAAGCCCTGCATTGTCCCGTCCTCACCGAAAGTGCCGTGCAGCACGGGAAAAATGACGTCCAGTTCATTTAATATTTCGAGGTATCCACCAATTTCCTGGCGGAAAAGTGCAGCCCTCTCGGGTTCTGGGATCAACATTACTGAATGTAAGGATTCATGCTCTCCAGCCTCAAAGGCTCGGAGTGCACCGTCTCCATACAACCAGTGTCCATCTTTCGAGATTCCAATCTCTATCACTTCGTACTTTGTTCTATCCAGAGCATCAACCACCGAACGCGCCGACATGAGGGACACCTCATGCTCCCCGGATCGACCACCAAAGAGAACTCCCAAGCGCAGCTTTCTACTCATGAAGCCCCTGTCCCTGGCCTGGAAAGAGTAGCCTCTTTCTCCGGCCACTCGCCGATGAGTTCAATCTCGAGTTCAAGTGAAACCCCGAATTTTTCCATGACTTTCTCGCGTGCAGTTTGGATCAACATCCATACCTGATTTGCAGTACCCTCGCCTTCGTTCATGAAGAAATTGGCGTGTTTTGGACTGATCGAAACTGCTCCTTGCTTGTAACCTTTCAATCCAACAGCATCGATCAATCGACCGGCGAAATCGTCAGGAGGGTTTCTAAACATCGAACCCATGCTCGCGCCCGACGGCTGCGATTGCCCGCGCTGTTCCGAATACTCACCCATCTTTGTTTTACATGCATCAACAGTGGAGGGTGACAACTCCAGGACCGCCGACAGAACCACAGAAGAACCTGGATTGCGTTTTAAAACGCTGTCACGGTAGCCGTATTCCAGACGTTCCACCGGCCATTCCTCCACGCATCCATCTCGTTGCAAGATTTTGGCCATCTTCAACACGCCGGCCATGTCTCCACCAAAAGCCCCCGCGTTTCCTACAACTGCCCCCCCAACGGTTCCAGGCACGGTCGCCCCCCATTCCAACCCGGACCAGCCTCGATCGCCTGCCAGCCGCGCAATGGTTCCCAACACAGCGCCCGACTCAGCTTTTACGTACATCGCCTCTTTTTCCTGAAAAAAGTTGATTTTACGCGCACGATTCAAGACCACTACCTCACGCACCCCTCTGTCGGAGACCAGAATATTCGAACCACCCCCAAAAATTCTGAATGGAGCTTCCTCATCCCATAACTGGCGAGTAACATCTGCCAAGTCCTCCACCGAGCGCACCTCAAGCAGGAAGTCTGCCAAGCCTCCAATGCGTGCGGAGGTGTATGGAGCCATCGGCACGGATTCGCCTAGCCGATCACCAAAAAGCTCTCGCAGCCTGAGAGCGATCTCAGGCGAGATGACGATTTCGCTCACAAATGTCGCACCCTATCAATGATCCGATTCAAGAGCTCAAGCTCCGGAACCTCTAGCGGAAGGTTCTCCGGTGGACCAGCGTATGCGAGTTGTGTAGCTTTTTTCGCGGCTAGACGCATGCGGAGCTCCATCCTTCTATCGGCTTCGAAGATGCCCTTTTTCTTCTTGGCCATGCTATTCATCTCCCTCGCTTGCCTTGAGTTTTTCCAACAGTAATCTTCCGACGTTATTCCCGTCTCCTGCACTAAGTGTGATCACAACGGATTTTTCTTGAACCTCATCGAAAAGGACCTGCGCTGCACCCACCAGCTCCGGGATAAAGCGGACATCCCCATGATCAATGCTTTCAGCGATGATCTTCCCGGAGAGAGCAGGATCATCTGCTTCTCGGGCAGCAAAGACATCCAAGACGAGCACTCGATCCGCATCGGAAAAAGCCTGGGCGAATTCATCCTGCAGAGTCCGTAAGCGGGAATAGGTGTGAGGCTGGAAAACCGCCCACACTTCTTGACTCGGGAAACGCTCACGGGCTGCCCGCAGCGTAGCCCGAATTTCAGTCGGATGGTGAGCATAATCGTCGACAACCAGTACGCCTTTCGCCTCGCCCAGAATTTCGAAGCGTCGGTCCACCCCATGGAATTCCGTCAACGCTTCAACCACCCGCTTGAACGCTATGCCAAGATGATCCACGACCGCCAAGGCAGCCAGGGTGTTCTTCACATTGTGCTTGCCAGGGAGGCGCGTCCGGGCTAAACCCAATGTCTCCCCTTGTTTGACAACCAAGAAGTCAGAGCCACCGGCGGTGTTCGGACAAATCTCCTCTGCCCGCCAATCAGCTTCCCTGGACAGACCATAGGTAACTTTCCGAGTAGCTCCTGGCTTTAAACTCTGAGCCCCTTCATCATCCCCACAAATAATGAGGCAATCCTCAACCTGGTCTACGAAGGATTGAAATGCGGCGCGAAAGTCTTCTTCGGTGGGATAACAATCCGGATGATCGTGCTCCACATTCGTTACCACAGCCACTTTAGGCTGCAATCCCAAGAAAGCACGATCGTATTCATCCGCTTCAATCACAAAGTACGGCCCATCACCGACACGAGCGTTTGATTTGAAATCAGTCACCATGCCACCAACCATGAAAGTGGGATCCTGACCTGTCTGCACCAGGAGCCAGGCGATCAACGCCGTCGTCGTTGTTTTTCCGTGTGTCCCTGCTACAGCAATGGTCTCGCTCTCGGCGGTTAAATCGCGGAGGAAGGCATCGCGCCGGAGAACTGGGATACCCAGTTCCATAGCGTGAACGAGTTCCACATTACCCTCCGGAATCGCTGATGAGGCAACGACCAGCGACGCCCCAACGACGTTATCGGCACTGTGGCCATACGTGATCTCAATCCCATCCTTTTCAAGCGCATCGGCATAGATGGATCGAGAACGGTCTGAACCTGTCACATCATATCCTCGTCCGTGAAGCACCCTTGCCACAGCCGATATCCCTGCTCCGCCAATTCCAACCAGATGCACACATCGACTCATACGAACACCACGATGATGAAAACGAACACAATCCCCACTGCGAAATAGAGCTGTGGTATGGGTAAGATCGCTGGAGGTAGGTAGGCGACAAGGTTGAAGATCTGCTCATATAGCTCTGACCCTTCCGGAGGCATCTGAATCCATGCCGTCGGGTAATTTAGATCGTGCAGGAAGAACCAGATCGATCCAAAGAGCAGATACCCGTTTAATGCACCCAACGCGATCCCTAGAAGAACATCCTGGAGCCGCTCGCGCACCAGCTTTGCCTGCAGGGCGCGAATATGTGGAGTCTGGTAACCAAAGAATGCCAACAACCCCAGGAAACCACCTCTAATGATGAATTGCGTTGCCGGGGGCTGCATCACCAATGCTGTGTAATAGGGTCGAATATGGGTTTCCAGAATCTGGATTATGAAGAGCGCAAGGATGATGGCGCTTGTTACAAGCAGCTCCTTTGCCCAACCGCGAACTGCGCCAATAATGGCAAAGAGCGAGATCAAAATCCCGAAAAGGACGACAATGCTAATCATGCGCCCTGCCCCCTCAGCATCACTAGACGTTCAATCTCGCCTGCTATCCGCTTTGCAGCGCCTGGCTTTGATATTTTTCGCATTGCGGTCCCCATCTCTTCAAGTCGAGAGTGATCATGTAAGAGTTCGGTGACCGTAGGCAGTAGGGTCCTTTGGAGATCTTCATCACGAAGTACGATTGCCCCGCCTTTATCCTCGAGGTAAGCCGCATTCACGCCTTGGTATCGCCAGGCATGCGGGTAAGGGACGAGCACTGCCGGTAGCTCAAAAAGCGGGTATTCCCCGATCGTGGCCGCACCAGCGCGTGAGACTACCAAATCCGCTGCACTTAATGCTTTATCCATCCCCTCATGCAAATATTGATACGAATGATATCGGCCCGCGTTCATCGTGCTAAGCTTCTCGATCGCAACGGGTACTTTCGGCCAGTCGAGCTCCCCTGTGATGTGCACCACCTGTGCGATCTCGAGTAATTCAGGCAGAATCTCCCAAACAACCTCATTGATTGAGCGCGCCCCCCGGCTGCCGCCGAAGACCAATAAGGTTCGTGTACCTTCTTCTAAACCGAAGATCCGTCTCGCTTCAGCTTTGCCCCTCACAACAAAATCTGTCTGTGTCGGATAACCTGTCACGACGACTCGCTTACGCCCGGAAAAGAACTTCTCCGAAGCCGCCGTGGAGACGTTGATCACCCGGGCAAAGCGACTTATCAACCTTAAAGCCAGCGCTGGTTCGATATCTGGGACAAATACCGCTTGGGGCAGGCGCTGACCCGCAAGCGCCACGGGCACGCCAACATAGCCGCCTGTAAAAAAGAGTGCATCAGGTTGAAAGCGGTTGATGATCCGTTTCGCTGCTGGGATCCCCTGGAGCAACCGGGATGCATTAACTGGAAAGCTGCGTATACCTACTCCATGCAGCCCTGCAGCAGGGATTGCTTCGAACGGGACGCCCGCTCGTTTAACGAGCGCTGCTTCCATGCCTCCCTGCCCTCCAACCCAGAGCACTTCAGCTTTCTCGCTGAGCTCGGCGATCACGGCCAAGGCGGGATACACGCCGCCCCCCGTCCCTCCGGCTGACACTAAAAGTCGCAACATAGCCTCGCTTCTTGGTTTCAGCTCTCTCCATCCGGGATACATTCAGGAGAAAGCCCACTCCGGTTAATATCGTTACCAGGCTGGAGCCGCCGTAACTGAAGAATGGCAAAGCGTTGCCCGCAAATGGCAACAAACCAAGCAAAACCGACATGTTGATTAGAGCCTCCGCTCCAATCCAAAAAGTGATCCCGCTGGCGAGAAGCAAGCCAAGACGATCTTGCGTGCCGACCGCGACCCGGAATCCTCGCCACATGAAAAGGCAAAAAAGTGCCAATATCAACAACGCGCCAATCAATCCAAGTTCCTCACCGATGACAGCGAAAACACTGTCGGTATGCGGTGCTGGCAGAAAACCAAACTTTCCACGACTCGCCCCTAATCCTCGACCGAGTATTCCGCCAGAGTAGAAAGATTGCAGGGATTGCTGGACGTGATAATGCGCTTTTTCAATGTCCACTAACCCTTCTTTGAACTGTATCCAACGCTGTGCGCCAGTCGAGTGAAGACGGACAAGTAAATAACCAATCGCCCCACCCCCCAGAGCGAGTCCTAAAGTCTGTAACATCCGTGCTCCAGCCAGATAGAACATCGTCAGCGCTACCAACCCAATTGTCAGCCCGGCGCTCAAATCGGGCTGCGCAACAATCAACCCTCCAACTACACCGACAATGATGATCATGGGCCAAAAGCCATAGCCCATTTCGCTTAAGCGGTCACCTTTCGATTCCATCCAGACCGCCAGGTAGATCACGAGTGCCAACTTAGCCATCTCCGACGGTTGGACCGAAGCACCAAGAAAGGCGCGCTTATACTCACCACCGAAGTTGATGACCAACACAGCAAAGAGGACCAAAATCGTTGTGGCGATTAGAGGCAGCGCTATTCTTCGCAGCCAATCCAGGGGGAACAAGGCGGCCACCGCCATCGCACACAAACCGACGATCAAGTGCAGGATTTGACGGTTGAATAAGTAATTGTTATCCCCAAAAAGCCGCCATGATACATCCCAGCTCGCGGAGTACACCATCACAAGACCCAGCGCGATCATGATGCCCGTGATGATTAGGAGCCACGGATCGAAAATAAGGTGAAACAACCGCTTACTGAATTTAGACTCAGCAGATGGCGCTTGGATCACAATTCCTCCACTAAAGCGCGGAACCTTTCTCCGCGCACCTCGTAGTTCGTGAACTCATCGAAACTCGTCCCGCCGGGCGAAAGCACTACCACATCCCCCTCTTCAGCAACCTTTGCAGCCGCCTGAACAGCATCCGCTAGGCTTTCGCAAATAACCATGGTTGGTTTGAGACCATCCTTGACCGCATCTTTGATATGGCGTTGAATCTTTTGTGCTGCCTGTCCAAATAAGATCAGATGGTCCACCCGGCGAATAACTTCCTGAGCAAAATTCTCCCAAGGGAGGTCTTTATCCTGTCCGCCTGCTAGCAGAACCTTTGGTCCTTTAAATGCCCGTACGGCTGCCAGGGCGCGATCGGGGGTCGTTGCGATCGAATCGTTGTACCAATCGGCACCTCGGACCCGTCTTATGAACTCCAATCGATGTGGTATCCCCTGAAAACTGCGAGCCGTTTCAGTCATCGCTTCGATGGGCAGTCCAGCCGCCGAGGCTAGCGCACTTGCAGCGAGAAGATTCAAGAGATTGTGCGTTCCCAGCAGAGCAACCTCTTCCACGTTACAGATCTCATGCTCCACATTTCCGGACGTCAAGCGAAGAATCCCTTCTCGTACATAGGCGGATTCTTCCACTTCGGCGGGTTGTTCCCAACCGAATGCAATCAGCCTGCCCTGGACCAGGCTGCGCATCCCCCAGGTGAGCGGATCATCATGGCGGATCACAGCAATGTCATCTTCTGACTGATGGATGAAAATGCGCTTCTTCGCTGCACCATATACCGCCATGGATCCATGCCGGTCGAGGTGATCGGGTGTCAGATTAAGAATCGCGGCGATGTGTGGGCTCACTGTCATAAGTTCCAGCTGGAACGAGGAGAGTTCCATGATAACGAGGTCATCAGGCTTGATCTCATCCAGGTCATTCAATAATGGGCGGCCAATGTTGCCACCAACCCACGCGCGCCTCTCCGAACCCTTGAATGCGATTTCCGCCATGCGACCAACCAATGATGTAGTCGTCGTCTTTCCTGCAGAACCAGTAATGCCGACCACCGGCGCACAGCATGCCTCCAGGAATAATTGCGTGTCGTTTGCCAATTCGATCCCCCGCTCACGAGCTTCGATCGCGATTGGCAAATCGGTGGGCACACCACCTGACAGGAAAAGAGCATCCGTCCCCTCGAGCAGGGAAATTGGATGATTGCCAAGTTGGTATGTCAGCTCATACGCCGCCAGATCTTTAATTGCCGGTCCAAGCTGGTCAGCGCTCTTCTGATCACTCACGACGACTTCAGCACCTTTCTGCGACAGGAATTGCGTTAAGGCTATTCCCTGTCGAGCGAGTCCGATGATGACGACACGCTTTCCTTTCCAATCTCTCACAATGGTCTTCCCGGAGCATATTCCCACACGTCAGGCAGCGATTTCCTGGATTGCCGGTTCGCTCTGCTTCACCTTTTTCGTCTTGTGGGATTTTTTCTTGGAGGTCTCATCTACGCCAATCCAATAGTGATTTGGCATGACATTGCGAGCCTTCCGCACCTTTACACCGGAGACTAGCCCTTCCTGGTTTCCATCTAATGTAGAAGGATGCACCAAGCAATGTGTAGGAGTCTCTCCGAACTTGCCCTGGTAGAAGGTGACAGCTTGGCTCACCTTATCCTCCATCGAACCATTTCCATCGTCGAACCACAGCATTCCAATTTCCATAGCAACACCCTCCTTAGATGTCAGATGAGTGCCAAAGCCACTCCGAACATACCGGAGAGCAGCGCGACCAGCCAGAAGCGCTGCACAATCTGGGTTTCGCTCCAACCACTCAACTCGAAGTGGTAGTGCAAAGGAGCCATCTTGAATAGCCGACGGCCTTTTGTGATCTTGAAATACGCCACCTGGATGATCACGCTAAGGGTCACGCTGAATGGGATAATGGCGATGACCGGCAACAAGACCCAATGCCCTGTCATGAGCGCGATGATTGCGAGTGTGGCACCCAGCGCTAATGACCCTGTGTCCCCCATGAAAAGTTCCGCGGGGTAAGCGTTGTACCAAAGGAAGGCGAAAAGGGCGCCCACCATCGTAAAGCAGAAGCGCACGAGGAAGATCTGTCCTTGAAGTGCAGCGACCGCACCATAAGCAGCAAATGCCGTCGCGGCGATTAAACCCGCTAACCCATCTAAGCCATCGGTCAAATTCACAGCGTTGCTCCAGCCGACGATCCAGATCATGGCAATCGGTACGTACCAGATTCCCAATTCGATAACTTCCGGATAATTAGGCAGGATCATTTCCGGCGGCTGCAACCCATATTTCAAGATCAAAGAGGCCCCGAGTGCGATAACGCATTGCAGTAAGAACTTCCAGCGCGCCCGCATCCCTCCGGCCCCTCGGGGCCTCTTGATCCCAAGCCAATCATCCCAGGCGCCCACAAACGCGAAAAGTAGAAGCGTTATCATCGGCAAGAGTATTGAATTGCCGAAGACATTCAGCTCACTCACGATCGACACCAGGTTTAGTACACCGGTAATCAAGAGCACCGGGATGATGAATAACCAGCCACCCATAGTGGGGGTACCGAGCTTCATGGTGTGCCTCTGGGGACCCTCGATCCGGATCTGTTCTCCAATCTTGAGCAGACGCATGATGCGAATCAATGGACCACCCCAAATCACTGTTAAAAGGAACGTTATTCCTCCTAGCGCCAGAGCGCTGGCAGCATTCATTCGATTTTCTCCAGCGCAGTTACGATTCGATCTAGGCGCATCCCACGAGAACCTTTTACCAGCACGACATCTCCCTCTCCGACTTTATCTCCCAGATATTCAATAACATCATCACTAGTTTCCAACACAACGACTTGGCTCTCACTAAGCCGAGCTGTCCGCGCCTCCGCTGCAATCCACTTTGCCCGTTCACCCACAGTGATCAACAAATCCACTACCTGGGCTGCGCGAGCTCCAACCATGCGATGGCCGCGTTCCTCAAACTCACCTAATTCGAGCATGTCGCCCAAGACAGCTATCTTCCGGCCATCTAGATCGTCAAGAAGATTAAGCGCCGCTATTACAGAGGTCGGGGCGGCATTGTAAGTGTCGTCCAGCAGCAGTGCTCCACTGGTGGTTTGCACAGCAACCAAGCGCAATTGGCTGTGCGTATCCTGCAAACCACCGATAATTTCACTCCAACTCAATCCTTCGACAATCCCAACCGAGGCAGCTCGTAAAATGGTATGAACTGAGTGGCGTCCGAGCAGCGGCACACGGCAATGAATGGCATCTTCGCCATGGTGAACTACACAGCGCAACCCCTCCAATCCCAAACTTTCCACATCACTCGCCCAGAGATCAGCCTCGGGAGAGATGCCGTAATAAAAGATCCGTGCCTGAGTGCGCCCAGCCATTTCTCGCACGAGGGGATCGTCATAATTCAGGATGGCAACACCTTCCGGCGTTGGCGGCAGCGCTTCGACCAATTCGCCTTTCCCGCTCACGATTGCATCCATACTCCCTGCTCGTTCAAGATGCACTTGGCTAATATTGGTCACCACCCCAATCTGCGGCTTTGCGATGTCGCACAGTAGTGCAATCTCGCCCGGTATGTAAAAGCCCATTTCCAAGACTGCGCGTTCATGCGTATCTGTAAGTCGCAATAAACTCAACGGCAATCCAATCTCATTGTTGAGGTTTCCAGGACTGCGCACCGTCTTATAGCGGCGGCTCAGCACATCCGCAATGAGTTCTTTCGTTGTTGATTTCCCCACACTTCCCGTGATCCCGATCACTCGCGCTTCGGACTGTGCTCGCCAGATCATCGCAGCCGTCTGCAAGGCTTCGAGCGTGTCAGCTACCCTCAGGATGATGGGCGGCTCCAAATCCTGCTTTAGCTGCGCCGTTAGTGGCTTCCGCAGGTCGATGCTGTTGGCTTCCAGTGGAACGTCCTTCTCCACAAGCGCAACTATCGCCCCACGCTCAAAAGCATCTGCCACATAATCATGACCATCTTGCGATTCCCCATCCATAGCAATGAAGAGCCCACCAGGGGTCACCTGACGTGAATCGACGACCGCGTCGGTGATCACTTCACCCAACCCGGTGATTTTCTCTTCAGCAATCGCTTCCACAAGATGATGTATTGTCAGCATTGAAAATTACGTCCGTCCTAATCTCCAGCTGCTATCTGCTCCCGCACGCTATCGGGCGGGATCTCCAACATGGCAACAAGGCGCTCTACAACGTCACGAAAAACAGGGGCGGCGACGACAGAACCCCAGGGCGAGGATTCCGGCTTATCTAATCGCACCAGGACCAAGAACCTTGGATCAGCGACCGGACCCCACCCAATAAAGGAAGCGATTGTCCAGCGGTCGTCGTAGCCATTCTCGGTGGGGATCTGAGCAGTACCGGTCTTCCCCGCAATCTCATAGCCGTTCACATGTGCGTACCTCGTTTCGCCCTCGATCGATTGGACCAACATCTCCGTTATAGTCTTGGCGCTCTCGGCCGAAATCGGTCTTCCGAGCGTCGTCGGTTTCGGCCAATACGCACCCTCCGGACCCACAACAGCTCTAACAATATGGGGCTGAACCATGACGCCCTCGTTTGCAACAGCTCCAACCGCTGCCATCAACTGCACCGGCGTCACAGAAATTCCCTGCCCAAAAGAATTCGTACCTAGATCCGCCTCTGTCCACTCAGGATTACGTGGCGTACGCATCTGCCCAGAAACCTCACCGGAGAGATCAATTCCTGTAACTCTCCCCATCCCGAAGGCCGTCAGATACTCATAGAAAGGGGCAATGCCAAGTTTCTCAGAGGCCACATAGGCGAGACAGACATTCAGGGAGTGCTGAATACAACCCACCATCGTCTGCGGTCCCCAGGCGCCCCCGTTCCAGTTGCGGATCTTCACGCCGCCAACCTCAATTAGGCCTCGATCAATAAATTGATCCTCTGGCTCAATCACACCGGCGTCGATCGCCGCTGCCATCGTCAGGATTTTGAATGTCGATCCCGGCTCATATTGCCCTCCAACAGCCGGGTTAATGACGAGCTCATCTTCTTCGGTCTCCAAATCCTCCGCATCGACGCCCAGCTCTTCGAGCCACGGTTCATAGTTATTTGGATCCAGTGAGGGCAAGATCGCCATTGCCAGGATCTCACCATTACGCGGATCCATGACAATGATCTGCCCCGCCTCAGAACCCGAATCTTCTATGGCCTTGCGCAAGATGTCATCTGTCATTTGTTGAATATCCAGGTCAAGGGTTAATACGAGATTGACCCCCGCCGGTGTATCCGGTTGAATCCGCGCTTCTGGAGGGATATAGCCGCGCTCAACTGTGATCGCCTTTCCTCCAAGCCAGTTGTCGTAGAACCCCTCGATGCCGAAGTAACCTTTGCCTTCCTGATTGACGAACCCCAGGACATGACCCGCTAACGCACTGGCCGGGTACTCACGCTTTGGCGCCGGAACTGGCTTCAACCCGCTGAGATCAGGAGCGTCTGGATCCAACAGGAAACTCTTTAAAACATCTGCGGCGACCTGATCTATCGTGATCGGCCAACGTTCTCCACCGTCCACATCGCGCGTCAAGCGAATACGATATTGACCGAGAGAACCCCAATCTGTATTCAACTGGTTGTTAAGGTCCTCATAGGGGAGCGCCAGGGTTCGAGCAAGCACTGCCGCTATCTGCTTCCGGCTCGCCTGCGTGAGCTGGAAAACCTCAACTTCTAAGTAGTACATCGGCACATTCGTGGCGAGCAGGTCACCGTCGCGGTCGTAGATCAAGCCCCGCACCGGTTCGATCTCGTCTTCATTGTCCTCTGCAGCTTCAATCCATGTCGAGAAAACGGGGGCATAGGGACCAAACTGGACCCGGATCAACTGAATGAACATCGCCAGCGCGCTCATCCCCATGATCACGAGCAACACGCTCACCCTGCGATAGGGAAGACTGGTTGGGATCATTGCCTGCCATCTCTCCCTGGTGACGTTAACCGAGATATCCAATCGCCGAGTGTCTCTGTGTATGCTGGTGATAACCCGCCATCGTGTTCAGTTGTGGAGTTTGGCGGCTTTGGAGCAACGAAGGGATCTGGTGGAACGTACCCAGCAACGACGATATATTCGATGTCTCCAAGCTCCGCCGGGCGGAATCCCAACTCTAAGGCTCGCGCTAGCATTCGCTCCGGCGTGGTCAATTCTGCAAGCGTAGCTGTCAGCTCGGCGATCTGCCGCTGCAGTTCGGCTCGCTCTGATTGCATGATCAGCACGCTGCGACCAGAACGGGCGACACGAGCGTTTACTGCGAGGTAAAGACCACCGATGATCAAGAGCACAATAGCGGTCAGCACCGTTCGACTGGTGATCCGAAGTTGGGATCGCCATGGAGTAAGTTTGAATGCTTGTTTTCGACGTTTTTTCACGTTTTTGCCTGCGTCAGCACTGCTCGAATCATTGCTTGCAAGGTTCATGCCGTTGTCAGCCGCTCCGCGACCCGCAAACGAGCACTTCGAGCTCGAGGGTTATGCGAAATCTCAACGCTTTCTGCCCTGATTGGTTTCTTTGTTAAAACTCGCAGCGTAGCTGTATGTTCACAGCGGCAGATCAACTGCTCCGGAGGGCAAATGCAATCTCGACTCTCCCGGTTGAAGAACCGCTTGACGATACGATCCTCCAGCGAGTGGAACGAGATCACAGCTAGTCTTCCCCTCGGACAGAGCAACCCCACTGCGGTTTCGAGCCCTACCTTCAACGCATTAAGTTCATCGTTGACAGCAATACGCAGCGCTTGAAAAGTGCGCGTCGCTGGATGGATTCCTTTTCGCTTCGTCCCTGCTTTACTGGCGATAACTTCAGCTAAATGGAAGGTGTTTTTCAGTGGACGGGCTCGCACAATCGCCTTAGCAATTGCCCGGGCACGAGGATCCTCTCCATAGCGCTTGATCACCTCTGCCAATTCGTCTTGCGGCATATGGTTTACAAGTTCATCCGCCGTGAAATCCCCATCTGGATCGAAGCGCATGTCCAGGGGACCATCGAACCTAAACGAGAACCCACGTTTAGGATCCTCTAGCTGCATCGATGAAAGTCCCAAATCGAGCAAGATTGCATCCACCCGATCCCACCCCAGTGCAAATGCTTCTTCATGCATCGCTGTGTACGACGCATGGCGTAAGCTCACCCGATCACGAAAAGGTTCCAAACGGATTGCTGCATATTCCAGCGCTTTCGTATCAAGGTCTAGTCCGAGCAGTCGGCCATCCGGAGAAGAGCATTCGAGGATGCCCGCCGCATGTCCGCCTGCGCCTACTGTGCCATCTATGTAGCGCCCGCCCGCGTGCAAATTCAGCGCAGTGAGCACATTCTGGTAAAGTACCGGGGTATGTCCACTGGCGGAACCTGCGCCGGAGGACGCGCTCATCGCCTACCCCGCGGAGAGGTCAAATTGAGTAAAGCGACGGGCATTGATATCCGGATCCATTACGTCGGTCAGCTCATTTAACCAAGCGCCTGAATTCCAGAGCTCAAAGTATTCACCCGTGCCAACGATCGTCGTCTCGCCATCTAGTTTTGCGTATTCCCGCAGGAATGGTGGAATTAAAATACGGCCCGAGGAGTCGAGCTGGACTTCCGTCGCGCCGCCGAAGATCAACCTGCGTATCGCACGCGCCTCTGGATCTGTTGTGGTCAGGATCGTCGTGCTCTCCGCTAACTTTTGGAATCTTTCCATGGTATAAACAAGCAGGTTGCGATCGAAACCTTGCGTAACAAACGCTCCCGAGGCAAGAGCTGCCCGGTAGCGAACCGGTATTGTCAACCGGCCCTTGGCGTCGATACTGTGAGTGTACTGTCCTAAGAACATGTGTTCTAACCGTTCCTAAAATACCAGAACGCCGGCGCTAACCGGCGTCCCACTTTCTCCCACATTCCCCCACCAACGCCCACAGTATATAACAATTTCCCCCACCGTTGCAAGCAAAATGGGAACAGATCTTTAGCAGTACTTTTGTCCTATACCTATGCGCAATGGCGACCTTCGATGAGCCAGTTTGGGGGAGGTATCTCCAGCCTGTTAGTTTAGAGATCTGAGCGCGGACACTTTCTCACCCCCACCCAAATCATTTCTCCGCTTCAGAGGCGAAGTTGTAGTGAGTTTTCTGGAATGGTGGTTTATTTGGAGGCGTTCTAAGCCCACGCGAAAAACCCAGGAAGAAAAAAGCACTCCTGAAGTTAGCGCTTCAGAAGTGCTTCAAGACAATTGGCTCAACCTATAAGCCGCGTTCTGTCCGATCCTGGTTCGACGAAACGTCGAAGACCATCATCGGGGCAATCATCCATCTAGACCCAGCGTTGCCGCGGGGTTCAAGCAGCCTACCCGAGACTCAAGAGGAACGAGCAGCTCCTCACCCGCATAAGCGGGTTTTGCCTCTGCTTAGCCTTGCTCCTGGTGGGGGTTGCCTGGCCGCTGACATTGCTGCCGGCGCCGGTGGTCTCTTACACCACCTTTTCACCCTTGCCTCAAAAGGCTTGCGCCCCGAGGCGGTTGTTTTCTGTGGCCCTGTCCCCGGGTTTCCCCGACCGGGTGTTACCCGGCACCATGCTCTTTAGAGCGCGGACTTTCCTCAAGCGGCGTAACCGCCCGCGATTGCCCGGTTGACCCAATTATCACCCTGATCATACCTTTCGCACTCCACGCCGTCAACCCACTATTGGATGCAGAGCGCAGCGAGTGCTGTCGTTAATGGAATATTAACAGGGTTCTTACTTGCTTCCTCTTGAAAGCGCTTACGTGCAGGGCTATAATGCGGTTAGTTAAAGGAAAGAGAACGATGCCCATCTATACCTATCGATGCGAGAACTGCGGGATTCAGTTTGACCGGCAGCAGCATTTTGATGATCCGGCTCTGAAGATTTGCCCTGAATGCAGGAAATCTACACTTCGTAAGGTTTTCCTGCCGGTCGGCATCGTTTTTAAAGGATCTGGCTTTTACGCAACGGATCACCGGTCATCCTCCTGGCAGACTTCACGTAAAGATAATTCAGAAACCAAAGCAAAATCTAAAAAAGAAGTCGAGAGTGAAAAGAAGAGCGAGAAAAAGAACACGAAAAGCGATGATTGACAGCCCTAATTTACCAAAAGAGCCATGGTCACTTCTCATGGCTCTTTCTCTTTAATGATTAGACCGATGTATTGGTTATAGCTGGAATCCCCCCGTCGCTTTGACAACCTTCGAACTGAAGTTGGTCACATATTCAAACAGCTTGTTTCGCAACTCGGCCCACTCCCCCGTGGCAAGTGCTTGCTGCATGACCTCATGATTCTCAGCGACGAAACCCGCCAGCATCTGAGGCCCCTCGCCATAGGTTGTATACCAGGCTTCCGTTGGTTGGACACCCAGCCGCTGCAGGCTGGGGACAAACTCACGAACAAGAAATTCAAAATATTCCTGCTCTCGTCCGGGGATCATATCCCACGTCATTAATAACTTCAAAGCCATCGACCATCCCTCAGTTTTTCGAAGGGCACCCTCGGAACAATATACTCAACGAAGATCATTAACTCGGTGGCATTAGCGTGATGACTTGCGTCTCTTCCGTCAAAGAACTCTTGGTGATACTCAAGGAAGGAAGTGGGTCTTGATCGCTGATCCCCATCTCTTTTAGAAATCCCGCAACCGTGCTGAGCTCTGGCCCTTTCTCCTCGGTTTTATAATGCATTGGAATCACAATGGAGGGTTCGATCAAGCTGATCACCTCGGCCGCCATAGAGGGATTGAGCGCCCCACCTCCACCCACGGGAACCAGCGCAATATTAACAGCACCCAGCTCTTCGATTTGAGCCTGGGAAGGCACGGTCGCCATGGTTCCAAGATGGGCAATGGTAAGACCATCGAACTTGAACACATAGAGCGTCTTCTGCAGAGCGCCGTTTTCCTTCTCCTTCTTCGACACCCTGCGAACACCCTTGATAAAAACTCCACCAATCTCAAATTCTCCGGGACCTTGAATTATCCTTCGCCCTACTTTTACGGCCTTGGCAAAATTGTGCCCAGGTGCATCTTGGCTGATCGTTAATACGTCTGCCTTGAGATTGCGCTTTGGAAGCCCGATTTCGGGGTCATACGGATCTGTCACGATGCTGATCTTGCCGCGCTCGGTGATCCGAAAACACGACAACCCATACCAGGTAATCTCCATTCCACCTCCCCAGTAGTAGTTGGGGGATTATACACGATTGCCTGAGAACAAATCAAAATTTATAATCGCCCGTGATGAGAGGTACACACCGTTGGGAACCACTTGAGATTGGCTGCGGTCTAGTCCGCAGCCTGAGCGCGGATCATATGCGCCTTACGCTGTCAGCCCAGAAAGGGGGGTACTCGGATGCGCAGATTGATGATTACCGCCATCTCTCTCGCCGGAGCTTCCCCTGGAGCCCGCCAGTCCAAATGCGACTCGAGGCCCGCGCCTCTACACTCCACCCTCAGGGGACGCTTGGTTTCGGATTCTGGAACGATCCTTTCAGCCTGTCGCTCGGGCAAGGAGGCGCGGCACGACGGCTGCCGGCTTCTCCACAAGCTGTCTGGTTTTTTTACGGCTCGCCCCCCCATGACCTCGCATTAGCTCCGGGCGTGCCCGGTTCTGGGTGGAAAGCAGCCACTTTACGCACTCCGCGAATACCATCGCTCGCCTTAGTCCCACTCGCTCTGAGCGCCATCGCCCTGGCGCAAATTCCAGGGCTGAAGCGGCCGGTCATCCGCACCGCTCTACAATTTGCGCATGCGGAAGAGAGACTCATCTCAAGATCCCTTGATGAATGGCATCGCTACGAAATTGAGTGGCTTGAGAACGGAGCACGTTTCTCTGTAGATGGTCGAACGGTACTGCAAACTGCTGTGTCTCCCCCTGCCCCATTGGGCTTTGTGACATGGATAGACAACCAATATGCGATCGCTTCCCCCGATGGTGGGTTTCGTTTTGGCGTCCTCCCTCTTGCAGAAGACCAGTGGCTTGAGATACGGGGTGTGGAGGTCATTGATCTCTAGCTGCTCATCACAGTTGCCAATATTTGGCACGATTTTGTGAACCCAGTTTTCAATTTCAGAAGACAAAAAAGATGTTCGCTTGACACGTATAATCGGGGGAAGTACAATCCCTGACCGTGCCGAGGTAGCTCAGTTGGTAGAGCACTTGACTGAAAATCAAGGTGTCACCAGTTCGATTCTGGTCCTCGGCACCTGTCGAATTTTTATATGATTCTTTATGAGACAAGCTCACGCGACGAGCCATCTGCCAATAGCTCAGTGGGCTTTTTTTCATTTAACAATTAAACTGATCTTACAAAAGCGGAAACTGATCAGAGATAAATGAAAATGAAGAAATTACTTAGGTTGTCACCCCTCGGCATTTTGGTTCTTATCCTCGTTTTAGGAAGCGCATTACGTATTTATGGACTAGACCACCAATCGCTTTGGCACGATGAACTTGAAAGCTGGCGCGAGAGCAACTTTGAAACTCTCGATGATGTTCTTCTTTTGGGTGTCCTACCAGATACACACCCCCCATTGTTTCAGTCAGTATTATTCTTCGTGGAGAGGTATCTGGGTGACACAGAAACTCTCTTGCGCTTGCCATCAGCGATTAGCGGTATCTTCTCAATTTTCGCGATCTATTTGCTTGCTAAGCGCCTGTACTCTTCTCAAGAGGGCCTAGCCGCCGCGTTCATGATGGCAATTTTTTGGTGCCCAATTTTCTACAGCCAGGAAGCTCGAAATTATTCATTCTTAATTCTTTCCAGCATATTATCATCTCTGTTTTGGGTGCAACTATTTATTAATAGAAAAAAATCGCGAGAGGAGTCATCACTCCGCACAATATTCGGATATATTCTGGCATCGCTTGCATTAATCTATACGCACTATTTTGGAATGATCCTCCTAGCATTACAGGGGATTGGAGCCTATTTATTCAGCCTGAAAAATCCCAAGAGAATTCTCCAAAACACAACAGCCTACCTGGCTATTAGCCTCGGATATTTACCTTGGATCCCCTCTGCCCTCGAACAATTTACACATATGGAGAGAATTTCTTGGATTGACAAGCCGACAATCACCGTGGTTCCTGCATATATCAGTTTTATATTGAATCGCAGCCATGTTTTAGCAATTGTAGCCTTATTATTATTGGCCTTACTTTTTGTGAATGTTGTCTATGCTTTTTTGAATAATAAAGATCGAAATCTAGCTTCACTCCTGTCGTCTCCTGATTTCATTCTTGGATATTGGCTCGTCATTCCGATAACACTCACAGCTATCGTCTCAGTGGTGTGGAAACCGATATACACACAAAGGAATCTTCTTTTATCGCTACCTGCAGCGTACATTTTGATCTCAAGAGCTTTTCTTTCACTACCTTTTAATCGAGCTGTCAAAGCAATCCTCATATTATTCTTTGGGTGCGCGGCTTTATACCAAATGATATTCATACAAAGTTACTATGTAATCCCCT
>DAOUEQ010000152.1:0-4618 GCA_034430395.1 Anaerolineales bacterium
CATCAGGCATCTATGGGCAGTGAACATGCGGTTCAAGATCTGGATGGCACCCGCAACTTTCTCGAGCGTGAGGTGCATGGGTTAACTGAAGGTCCTGACGAACCCTTACAAGACATTATCTCTCCGGATGGTCGAATCGCCAGAATTAATCTTCGCCCTTACTGCGCATTGAATGCAAGCCTTGAAAAACTCTTTGAGGCATTCGTCCGTACGGCAAATGAATTCGAAGGCAGTACATTAAAGCTAAAACGGTATTGTTCCTATGCGGAGCTGTTGACGGGCGATGATTCATTTTCGTTTTCACACACTGACCTTCGAACATTTTTCGACCAAATGGAGGTTCAGGGATTTCATGCAGTTCATCACTCTGCTTCATACACTATGGCTTATCAGCCTGCATATCGAGTCGTCTTGCATGAATTTATGGATTTCCCATAATAACGCTCGGCTTGCAACGATGCTGGTAAAACCACTTCGTATCGATTTTAATTTTGACGGCTGAAGGAGATTGAAGTCTGGTATATAATCTTAGGCTAATAAGGACATTCTGAGATGGACCAACCGGTACTGGTATTGAATGCTAATTACGAACCGCTCAACGTCTGTTCGACGAAGCGTGCTATTGGTCTATACCTGACTGGTAAAGCTGAGATGCTTTTGAACGGTCGTGGCTATATTAGAACAGTTCGCCAGGACTATCCAAGACCATCGATCATGCGCCTGGGATATATGATTAAACGCCCTTACCCCCGTGTGCGGCTGACAAAGAAAGAGGTTTTTCGTCGGGATGCTCACACATGCCAATACTGCGGAGAGAACGGCAGCCACATGACCATCGATCACGTAATGCCCCGCCACCGCGGCGGGGAGTACAGATGGAACAATCTTGTAACTGCATGTCCGAAGTGCAATCTGAAGAAGGGTGGGCGGACCTTGCAGGCAGCAAACATGCACCTGAAGCGCGAGCCCGCTGAACCCCGAGCAACTGCGATCTACCTCTATGGCACATATTTAAAACAGAACGAAGAGTGGGAACCCTATCTAAGAGGCTGGTAACCTAGAGCGTTTCAAGAAGTGCCAGCAGTCCACCAGCCACTACCCCATGACCACCAGCCACCAATGGAATTGGTGATTCCATAATCGCAAGCGTAAGATTGCGGAGCGCTTTGTCTGAGATCTGGTTGGTCCAGCCAAGGTCGGCAGCAAAACGATCAGCAGCGCTCGGGTAGTTACCCCTTGAACCCATCCACACTCGAGTATCCCAGATAATGGCATCCGACATTTGGCTCAACCGGGCGAGGAAGACGCTGGGCTGTAATTCATTAACCATGTCGGCGATCAACGATCGCACCTCGCCTCGAGCCAATCGCTGACTCGCGACCATGCCCCGCTCTTCTGCATAGATCCGCGCCCAGATTTTTGTCCGCTCCTCCAATTCTCTCCAGACTGCTGAGGATGCTCTTCCAATGATAGATAAAGTGCTTGCTGGTGTTTGGAGAACGTGTCGCAGGTTTAAGATGCGATCCAGTAAAACTTTATCTGTGTCACGGAGAAAGTCGCTGCAATGCCTACCAATTCCTGGATGGCCATGCATTAGAAGCAAGTCCGTAGGTGTGTCTATATCCAGTCGAGAACTCGCAGACGGGGGCAATGCTCGTACATCGAAGTGTGCTTCCTGCTGCATCACCCATCCCAACGGATTATCACTAGGCAGTTGTGACTTAATATCTTCAATGACGCGGGCGTTGTTAAAGACTGCCCAATCGGATGAGAACAGGTTATTGACGACAGCAGTTGGTGTTCTCTGCTGCAGGATCTGCTCGAAGACTTGCTGCAGGTCATCTTCCGCCATCAGTGGCGCACTAGCACCGCCAAAATACGCGAGATGGTCTAGATCGTATTCTAAGATTGTCTCCGCTAATACGCCTCCAAAATGAAACGGATTCACGGATGATTGAATTTGCTCAAATCCCATTCCCTGCAACGCACGTCGATCCGCCTCTTCATGAGCAAGTAAGAAGCAAGGTCCAGCGAGAGGATTTACCTTAATTCGCTCGGCCAGATCACAAGCTGCAGCCATTCGGCCGGCAGCAACCCATGCTTCCGCCTCGGAGGAACCCTTGGGTGGCAGCATGAGCAGAACAGGGATTTTATCGTCCATTAATAATCAGCAGGAGCCAGTGGATGAAACGTCAGCTCTTGTAATATTTCCGTTATTTATTCTCGGTTTCGATGAGCCCAAGGGTTCCATCCCTGCGCCGATAAAGAATATTGACCTGATTGGTTACAATGTCGAGGAAAATAAAGAAATCCTCATGCCCCAGGAGCTGCATCTGCTCAACCGCCTCGCTCTCATCCATCGGGAGTAGGAAATGACGTTTTCGGCGAACGATCGTCTCTGAAGGAGTATCCTCCTCTTCAGCGCCCATCGGCTCATAAGAAGCAACATCTGCGGCTGATTTGCCATCCCCGCGGCTTCTCCAATGACGGCCTTTGTAGCGCTCAATCTGGCGATTGATTTTGTCCAACACAAGATCAACAGAGGCGAACATATCCTCCGTTCTTTCCTCTGCTCGAAGCACGACCCCTTTGCCCCGGATTGTCAATTGTGCAACCTGGCGATCCTTCGCGTTACGAGCGGTTTTCGCATACGTCAAGTCAACTTGGGCTTGGTCAATGACATCCAGATAGCGATCCAGCTTCGCAACTTTTTTCTCGATGTAATCACGCAACTTGTCGCTGAGATCCATGTTTTTGGCATTGATTTTAATTTGCATCGGCATTAATTACCCCTTTCAAGTCGTTGACGTCCACGAATTAGTATCTCATGCTCTTCCCACGGTTAAACAAAAAACCTGCACAACCCCCGCGTTGAGGAGGGCGATTGCACAGTTTTTCAACGTTGCCCCGGATGTCAATAAATCGTCGATTAGAATGACTGATTGATCTTGAAGAATGCGTGAGTCAGCCCGGAAAACTCCTTCTACATTTTGATGGCGTTCTTGACGGTCCAAGCCCACCTGCGACTGGGTCTCCCTCACCCGTTTAAGCGCGTTAGGGAATGAAGGCAACTTCAATTCTTTAGCGAATGAAGTAGTGATCAAGGTAACCTGATTATACCCTCTTTGCCGAAGCCGCACATCAGCCAGGGGAACCGGTACTACGCAGTCTGCTATCCATCCCGTTCGCTGGTAGGCACTGATCAACCAGGATGCCATTTCATTAGCAAGCGCTTGATCAGGTCGGTATTTCAGTCTAAATATTGCGGAACTTAGCGGTTTCCGGTAACAAGCAAAGGACCGGACGTGGACGCGATTTGGCCAATCCTCACATATTGAGCAGCTAACGCCCCTCTCGAGGGGAAAACCACAAGCAGGGCATGAGCGACCTTTAGGTGCGATGATGCGGTCATTGCATTCTTCACACCATACAGTGCCGGCCACACCGCATCCTGCACAATTTGGGGGAAAGATCAGATCGATGATTAGCTTGAGCCAGTATTTAAACCCGCCCCGGCTCCATTGAGAAATGGGTCGCTTCACCGGGCACCCCTCCCCGAGTGAGCGGAAGCGCGTGTGGCGTTCCTAGAAGAGCCCCGCCAATGGCGAAGACAGCAGCAGCATCGCGGCCGGACCAAGCAGGATCAGCATGATCGAGGGGAAGATTAGCAGCGCAATAGGGAAGATCATTTTAATCGGTGCACGGTGAGCTTCCTCTTCCGCCATTTGCCGCCGGCGCACACGCATCTGATCAGATTGGATTCGGAGAACCTTCGCCATACTTACACCAAGCTGCTCAGATTGAATTACAGCTGCTACGAAACTCGTGAACTCCGCGACGTCGAGCCGATCAGCCATATCGCGCAATGCTTCCCTTCGCAATTTACCAAGACCGATCTCCTGAATTACCCGTCCGAATTCCAAAGAAAGTTCGTTTTCCCACTTCTGGTTCACCTTCCGCATCGCTGCATCAAAACCGAGTCCGGCTTCAACACATATCGTCAACAAGTCAAGCGCATCCGGAAGTGCACGGAAAACAGCTTTTTGCCTGGCCGAGATCTTGCTTGAAAGCCATAGATCTGGCATAAAATATCCGAGCGCCAAAAAGAGCGCCGAAATACCCAAACCTTGAAGCCAATTCCGCCCTGAGATCGAGAACACCAGGAATAGACCACCGCCCATTACAACTGCCAGGACGAAGCGCAGGGCGATGAAGAAAGCCGGGTCCATTTGCATGGGATTGCCAGCTTTTATGAGTTTTATCCGGGCAGATTCTAACGTCGCCTGCGGCGTGAAGCGGGAGGCGATCTCACCAATCTTATTAAAGATTGGAAGCATGATTCGTTCATAAAAGCGTTGAGATAGCTCGATCTCCTCGAGCGTCATCGACTCCTCGCGAACACTGTACTCCGCCAGGCGGCTGGAAATAGGGTCAGATGCTTGCGGCGCTCTTACCCCAACAACGACCAGGAAAACAGCCAGGACGAGGATGCCTACGATAAGTCCAATAGTCAATAAAGGCATTGTTTCGCTCCTTGTTCTCCCGTGGTGTTCATCGAGATATACCCTTCACTTTTAGATGTCGATATCGACGATTTTCTGCGTGGCAATAAAGCCAG
>DAOUEQ010000153.1:0-2109 GCA_034430395.1 Anaerolineales bacterium
GGTCTTTGGGGGAAAACAGGAGCGCTATGAAGAAGAGAGGACCTCTTCTATCCGCCTGAGACCTTCGTTGACATAGTCTTCGGAAAGGCCATAGCTGATGCGGAGATAGTGATCCAACCCGAAGCAATCGCCGGGTACGATGTAAGTGTCCTGCTCTTCAATCAGGCGCTTTACAATCTCAGAGGAGTTTGCATCGCGATGATAGCGGACAAAGGCGATAGCCGCCGCATCGGGAGGTGTAAGGCTAACTAGATCGTCATGCTCCCGGCACCAACGCTCGAAGTTGCCGTAACCCCGGCGGATGTACGCTCGAGTTCGGGCGATGAGCTTCTCGCGGACGTCCGTGGACAAGGCATAGGCTGCCAGTTTATTCCCCAGCTTAGTTGTGCTGATGGTGATGTAGTCTTGACGAGCCCATATATCGTTTGCCGTCTTCTCAGGAGCCACCACCCACCCCACACGCAACCCGGGAAGCGCATAGGCTTTCGAAAGGCTTCCTATGGCCAATACTTTCTCATAGTCCCCCCAGAAGGATGGCGTTACTTCATCAACATGGTGCTCAGCCCCAGCATATACCTCATCTGCGAGTATCCATGCGCCCACCCTATCTGCCGCCGCGATAACAGCCTCTCGCTCTTCAGCCGCCATGATATGTCCGGTCGGGTTATTGGGATTGCAGATGGCGATTAAAACGGTCTTATTACCGACCGCGCTATTCAACTCATCAATGTCAACGCCCCAGTCTAATTCATCCTTCAATGAGAACGTTTTCACCGCTAACCGATAATTCCTGGCCAGCCCGTAGATCTGCATATAGTTGGGCAACATAACGACGATCTCATCGCCTGGATCCAGGAGGGTGAGGATTGATGTGAAGTTCGCCTGGGCGGCGCCCGTCGTGACCACGACATTGTCACGGGTGGCGCCGCGGTAAAGTGCGGCAATCCGGTCACGCAGTTCGAGAGACCCGTTCGTCTGGGGGTAGCCAAGGGACGTGGCAAGAAGGCTTTCGATGAAATGGGGATCACCCTCCGCCAGTTCTTCAATGGTCATGGGCTGAACCCCGCTCTCCGATAAATTGTATTTGACCTGGTATTCCCAAATGGACATCTCTCTCTCAAGCATGAAGGGGTAAAAATCTTTTTTCATCACCAGAATCCTTTCTTCCTCTTACGAGGCCTCAGAAGCCTCGATGGTCAATCCGAGATTACGCTCTATCGCCCTCTCATAGGCGAAACGGGCAATTTGTGTGTCCTGGACACCCACGCCGGTAAGGTCGCAAACGGTTATTTGGTCGTTGCTGGTCCTGCCAGGTTTCATCCCGGAGGTGAGCTCACCGAGCTCAACGATCTCATCCTCAGGCGGCAGCGATCCCGCTGCTTGCGCATGATGAAGCTCCCCCAGGCGAAAGGCCTGGGTTTTACGATCGCATACCACCAGGTCGACCTGAGTAAATACGTCAGCGAACAGCTCTTGCTTGTGCTCGGCATCGGATCCCATGGCGGTGATGTGAAGGCCAGGGTGGAGCCAGGCAGATTCCAGGTATGGCTCATGCGAGGGCGTAGAAGTGATCACAACTTCACTCTCCCGGACTACAGCTTCAGGGGTGTCTGTCTTGATGACTTCAATCCCAAGTTCGGCCGTCATCTCGGATACATATTTTTCAACACCATCCGGCTCGATACCGTACACAAATAGACGCTTGAATTCTCGCACAAGTCGCAGCCCACGAACTTGATAGCGTGACTGCATGCCTGATCCAATTACGCCTACATTTTCGATCTTCTCTCGAGCTAGATATTTAGCTGCTATCGCTCCCGCAATGCCTGTTCGCAAATCCGTAAGATAGCCGTTATCCAATAGAATCGCGAGAGGTCTACCTGTTTGAGCGTTAATCAAGACCATCATGCCACTTCCGGTAGGCAAACCCAATGATTGATTCTCGAAAAAACCAGCTGCAATTTTTATTGCAAAGCTGTCCTGCCCCTGAATATAGGCTGTTTTGACATCCACTTCTCCGTGATGTTCAGGTACTTCCACGCGCAGAATGGGAGGCAAGAATACTTTTCCACGGGCAAGTTCTGAAAACCCCTTCGCCACCTCGGATAG
>DAOUEQ010000154.1:0-22208 GCA_034430395.1 Anaerolineales bacterium
AGGAAGGCGCCGAGCGCTTCAACATTAAAGAGTATCCCCACAAGCAGCGGAGTGGCAACGGTGAGAACGGTAAGGCTCAGAAGCTCTTTCTGAGATGCAGCTGTAGTAATACTGACCACCTTTGCGTAATCAGGTGTAACCTTTCCATCAAGAACACCGGGAATGCGGAACTGTCGTCTTACTTCCTCAACAACCAGGTTTGCCCCACGGGCCACGGCTTTGATACTGTAAGAGGAGAAGAGGAAGGGGAGGGCGCCACCAATCAAGAAGCCAATCACGGTGTCTAGCGTCGATATTCGGATCGATTCAAGGACCTCCACACCGAGACGCTCCTGCATGATGCCAATATCGGTCACGTAGGAGAAGAACAAACTGGTTGCCGCGATAACAGCTGATGCGATGGCGATCTGTTTTGTGATCGCCTTTGTGGTGTTGCCGACTGCGTCAAGCTCAGCCATGATTTTCCAGGCTTTCTCGCCAACGCTCGACAGTTCACCGATCCCGTTCGCATTGTCGGCAATCGGTCCAAACGAATCCATTGCAACATTGTTGCCGGTGTGCGAGAGCATGCCGATCCCGACCATGGCTACACCGTACAAGGCATAAATCGGTGCTTCTCCCATGTAGAGTAAGTAGCTTATTGCCAGCGCAACGCAGATGACTAAGACGCTCCAAACGCTTGATTCTAGACCAACTGCAAGACCCGAAAGAACAGTCGTTGCGGTGCCGGTCTTCATTGACTCGACGATTTCCTTCACTGGCTTCTTCTTGTAGGAAGTGAAGTAAGAGGAAAGCGGGTTGAAAACTACCGCCAAGCCAACGCCGACGGCATTAAGCAACGCCAGCTTCCACTCTCCCGCATAGATAAGAGCGAAAAGGAATGCCCATAGCACAGTGTTAATGCTTGAAACCTCATAGGAGCGGAACATGGCTTCCTCAGCATCCTTCGCGCGAAGAAACTTTATCGGGAAATTTTCCCAGATGGGAACTGTGAGTGTCCCCATGATCGAGGAGATCACGCCGATCGCTCGTACTACGAGGGGGTAGATGATCCAGAAGGTGTCGCCGGTTAAGTGAAGTAAAACAAGACCGAGGATTAAGGTGGAGACGATTGTGACTTCGTAGGATTCGAAGATGTCTGCAGCCATACCAGCACAGTCACCCACATTGTCACCCACGAGATCTGCAATCACGCCGGCGTTGCGGGGGTCGTCCTCAGGGAGACCCTCTTCAACCTTGCCCACTAGATCTGCGCCGACATCAGCGGCTTTCGTATAGATCCCGCCGCCAATGCGCATGAAGAGCGCGACGAGGGTACCACCGAAGCCAAAGCCGAGAAGCGCATCAGGTGCAGCGCGACCGAAGATCATGAAAATTGCTGTTCCGCCGAGCAAGCCTAGACCGTCGGTGAGCATCCCTGTGAAGGTGCCAGCTCGGTAGGCAACGGTCAAAGCGCCGTTGTAGTCTTCACGTACCGCCTCTGCGGCGACGCGGATGTTGCCCTCAATGGCCACGCGCATACCTAACTGGCCGACAATTGTGGAAAATGATGCTCCGAGAATGAATGCGATTGTACGTCCGATGGCAACGATGATCACTGCACCATCCCCGAACCGATCAACAGCTTCTCGTGACGGAGGTACGACATACACGCTCAGGAAGAGAATCACTGTCAACGCGGCAACAACAATCAGGATTGTACGGAGCTGCTTGCGTAGATAGCCTTCCGCTCCCGTTTTAATGGCGAGCCACACATCTTGCATTTTTTGTGTGCCTTTGTCTCTGGCCATTGTATCTCTCCATAGCCAGAGAGCATAAATCAGGCTGATGATGGCAACGACAATTACGCCCCATAACATCGTCTGTTCGATCTGTATAAGCTCGTTCATTTGGACTCCTTATAAAGAATGAATAGTCAAGATACGATGATTGTTATCACTCGGTTGAAGGAACATGAGCTTCCATGAAGGCGATAGCGGGAATATGGATGAAATGATGAGTGATTTATTTTTACACCATGGATTCCGCTGATGATCTCGAGCTCTTCGCGGAAACCTCAATATAAATACGAGCCAGTTTGGCTCGCCCAAGATCACTGTTGCCTATCCTTCCTGCGATCTTACAACCAACAAAAAAAGCATTGGCGCGGCATCATAACCTTGCAGAACTCATAGATGTTGGCCTGGAAACGGAGAAATTGTAATGTGCGCTGCGGGTGATGTCAAGACGTTTTTTTCAAATCATCCTCGAATTTCAGGTTATGCAAGCTTTGATTATCCGAGCGAAGAAGGTTGATTGCTGTATTGAATTGCATATTGACTTTGCCGTTGCCTTTTTGTATAGTGTTTTGCAGGTTCGGCACATTTTTGGTCTCCAAAAGCACATGTTGCCTTCTGTGAATGCGGCAGCGGTGCTTTTTCTACGTCTAATCTTGCCCCTGGACCCGCTGAAAATACCCGATCTCCAGGTTTGCACATCGATGCCTGGGGATAGAACAATTTTATGGGACCAAGAGTCTCATGTTATTGGCAGTATCCAAGTGAGTTGCCAATTATGTTCGACCATTCTCAATATGGAGTTCTCCCGATAGGGTATTGCCGGGCGTGGTGGAAGAATGTATGCTGGAGTTGGAGTTACGCAGATTGAGTAAAAAAGAACGAAGTTCGAAATCAATAAAATCGCCCTTAGGCGAAAACAATAATGGCTCGCATCTCGAGAGCATAGATGCCAATGAGATTCTTGCCAACGAGCAGGATAATCCCGCGATCGACCAGTTGATCGAACTCGGGAAAGATCGTGGTTACATCACGCTTGATGATATCCTCGCCGCCTTCCCCGAAGCTGAGCAAGACTTGGATCAGCTTGAGGAGATGTATGCGACGCTCCTCGCTGCAGGGGTTAATGTAGTCGATGAGAGCGCCGAGGAAGAAAGCCCTGCGAGCGAAACGGAGTTTGAAACGCACGAAGAAGGAAAACCCGATGAGGATGTCCTGAGTAACGTTGACACGGATGACTCAGTAGGTCTTTACCTACGAGAAGTGGGCGGCATACCACTCCTGACCGCACAAGAGGAAGTTGAAATTGCTAAAAGAATAGAGCGAGGACGGCAAGCTCGGGAGAAACTTGCTCAAGAAAGCTTGTCCCAGAAAAAACGCGCTGAACTTCAGGTCTCGATTGAGGATGGGTGGGCAGCTCGTGAGCACCTCATCACAGCAAACTCTCGTCTTGTGATCAGTGTGGCGAAGAAGTACCTTGGTCGTGGTGTCCCTTTCTTGGATTTAATCCAAGAGGGGAATATCGGATTAATTCGGGCTGCGAAAAAGTTCGATTACCGCAGAGGACATAAGTTTTCTACGTATGCGACATGGTGGATACGGCAAGCCGTAACCCGCGCAATTGCGGATCAGGGAAGAACAATTCGTGTACCTGTTCACATGGGAGATCAAATTAATAAAATGCTGCGGGTTTCTCATCAATTGACGCAGCAGTTGGGACACACTCCCTCATCTGAAGATCTCGCAGTAGCGATGGAAATTACACCCAAAAAAGCGGAAGATCTAATGAAAGTCTCCCGTCGTCCTCTCTCGCTTGAGATGCCGACGGATGAGGATTCGGATTCAGTACTTGGTGATTTCATCCAGGATGCTGAATCTCCTGCTCCTGTTGAAATTGCGACGCAGAATCTGCTGAAGGAGAACCTGGGCGAAGCTCTAGGTACGCTCCCACCACGAGAGGTTCGCATTCTACAGCTCCGCTATGGTCTTCTCGACGGACGGAGTTATACGTTGGAAGAGGTTGGTCGAAAGATGGGGGTTACTCGTGAACGCGTAAGACAGATTGAAGCCCAGGCACTGACTCGCCTGCGTCATCCGAACAACCGCGAGCGGCTGGTTGACTTCCTCGGGGAGTGACACCAGAAAAAAACCGGTCGTATTGCCGGCGACCAATCGTTAAATTTAGAATCCCCCTCATATGTAATCGTATTTCATCGCTCTTCACGAACATAAACAAGCATTCCATCCGATCCATAGATATCCGTTTGGATCCTATTTGTTAATGTATATTCGTCGAGGAACCGCGGATCCATTAGAAGGCCATTTCGACCGTACACTTCTAGAAGAACAACGAAGTCCGGCCGTTCGTGGTGGATCAGGTCAGGGGGAATTGCGTAGTTGGTGATGTAGAGTTCATCGGGAAGTGGGTAGAAAACCTCACTTTCCGGTGAGATTAAACCGACAGTATCCAGGATTCGAGCTCCTGTGTAGTAACCCAAAACCCCTATGTCTCCTGAGGCGAGGATCTCCTCCTCGTTAATTTGCCCGCGAAGATCGGAAGCGACCTGCCGATAAATTTCTTCAAGTTTAATATATGCCATTTTTGGTGCAGGTCTATCTTGGCCATGATCTGGATGCAGAGTCCATCCATTGAGTGTGAAGCCGAACGCTAACACGCCGCAGATAGCTAGAGGAAGCGGCGATTGTATATCCCGCCCTAATTCCTCGATGCCGATAAAGATCCCTAGAAAATACATGGGAAGCGGGGGGGTAAGGTACCACCGGAAAATTAGCGGATTAGCAATTGAAAATACAAGCAGGTAGAGGATTGGGTAGATGGCCAGGGGCCAGATGTGGGTACTTTTCCGTACAATTCGCCGCCAGCCAATCATGAAAAGGGATGGATATATTATTAAACCGATCACGATTGCAACGGATCCAAAAGCTAAGTGGCTAAAGAAGGGAGTGGCATAATGCTGAAGCAGTCTTACCGCTCCAGCTTCAGGTGGAAGGTGATAGGCAATGGCCTTGGCGGCCATTGAGCGGGGGAGAGGATCCCCATAGTAGCTCCAACTAATTACAGACCAGATGACCACAGGAACGAGAAATGAGGCGATCTCTACGAGTGGTAAGTGTCTGTTGCGAGAACGGAAAAGGCGATAGGCGCGCTCAAGACCTAGAGGCAGGAGAAAGAGAAGGGCATCAGGGCGGGTCAGCAGGCTGAGTGAGCCAATTAGTGCAGCAAGGACTGGCTGGTTGTTCGAATGCATGTAAAATGTGCCCAACATCAGGAGGATAAATAGGCTCGTTTCCATACCGCCTATAGCGAAAGTGATGGACATTGGAGCAGCAGCCCAGATCAATGCAGCAGCTATCCCGGCACGGCGGTATCCGAGGTTCGTTGAGAGGCGGATGATAATCAAGCAGCTTATCGCATCTGCAATGGCATTTATCACCACTGTGATTTCTGGATAAGGAGCTCGGATGCCGCCGGTGATAGAACCTATGGCGGCGATCAACACAGCGTAAAGCGGTGTCGTTGTTCCTAAAACCCATTCGCCCGGATTGTATACCAGGCCATTACCGGCGATGAGGTTTTGGGCATAGCGGAAGGTGATGAAGGCGTCATCGACGGTTCGCGCACCGGGTATTAATCGCAGCGCAATGGCTAGAAGCGGGATAAGAATTTGGGGTTTGAAGAATTTACCTAAACGCACCCGCGCATTATACAGAGGCTATCCGTGATGGGAAAGTCGGATCAAATACGCCAATTATTGATATGGATCCTTATCGGTCTTTTCGTTCTCGCGGTTATCGTGAAAGTGGGTCTTCTGAGCCTAGAGGCTTTCCCCTTTAATTCAGACGAAGCGATTGTTGGCTTGATGGCTCGCCATATCTTGGAAGGCAAGTGGCCAGTCTTTTTCTATGGACAAGCCTACATGGGAAGCCTGGACGCGACTATTATCGCCCTGGGCTTTATGCTCTTTGGTAGCGAAATCTTCGTCATCCGGGCGATCCAAATACTGCTTTATCTTGGGACGATTTTACTAACCGTAAACTTGAGTGCGCGAATCTTCAGGAGCCAACTCGCGGGGCTGGTGTCGGGTTTACTCTTAGCCGTACCCACTGTGAACTTAACCCTCTACACGACCGTCTCCCTTGGCGGGTACGGGGAAGCGCTCCTGATTGGCGCGTTGCTTTTATTCCTGGCAATCCATATTGAAGAGACACCGGATAATACTCTGTACTATCTTTTATGGGGTTTCTTCGCCGGTCTCGGATTCTGGGCATTCAGTCTTACCATCGCATACATTCTGCCGGCGTCCGTCATTGTTGTGCGTAGTTTTTGGAAATCGCGTCGGAGTCGTTGGTGGGTTCAAGGAGCGTTGATTTTTTTTGCTGGGATCATCGGGGCTTTACCACTAATCATCTGGGCTTATGAAAATGGCGTCGTCGTTTTATTTCAAGAACTCTTTGGATCCGCAATTGCGGTAGACGCAGGCTTGGATCTCCTTTCAACGCTAGTCAAACATATCCAACATTTTTTTCTCTTTGGAGTTACTGTGACTCTGGGATTTCGACCCCCATGGACAACCGAACCCATCGCACTTCTTCTTGTGCCTTTGGCTCTGGTATTCTGGGTATTGGTCTTCATTCAAATATTCCGTAGGTTACGGGATGAGAGCCCGCACAGAGCGATTTATTGGATGATTGCAGGCGTATTGGGTGTAGTGATCCTTGTGTTCATACTCACCCCGTTTGGATCCGACCCTTCAGGTCGCTATTTTCTTTCTATTTACGTCACTCTGGCAATTTTCGCTGGCGACTTCTTCGCCCAACCAGCCTTTAAAATCAACGCACGCTTCCGAGCGCTTCTCCTTATTAGCGTTGTGGCGTTCAACTTGTGGAGCAACTTGGAAGCAGCGCTTCAATATCCTCCCGGGATAACTACACAATTTGATGGGGTCACCAGGGTTGACCATCGGTTTGATGTTCAACTTGTCGATTTTCTATCCAAGCATGGGGAGACGAGGGGCTATTCCAATTACTGGGTTTCCTATCCGCTTGCCTTTGAGTCAGATGAGGAATTGATTTTTATCCCAAAGCTTCCCTATCATCTCGATTTTCGGTACACAGATCGGGACAATCGGTATGAACCATACGAGATTGCAGTGGAGGGAAGCAACCGCGTTGCCTACATCACAACCTTCCATCCAGCCCTTGATGGGAACATCAGAGCGGGCCTCCGTGATCTTAGCGTGGAGTGGGAGGAGGAAAAGATCGGGGATTATCAAATCTTCTATCATCTCTCACGACCTGTGCGGCCAGAGGAGATCGGCGAAGCATGGCTTGGGGACTAGCTGCATTATGCTATCTTTTCGGGGTAGTGAGGGCAAGATTGCAGCGTGTAAGCAGTATTATGGTATTGGCACAGGAGGTGCAAGGGGGGAAAGTGGATAATGAAGGGCGGTCGTTAATGCTCCACTCATTTAGATTGGGTTGTTATCTATTGGGAAAAAGAATAGATTCATCATCCGGCTCATTTAATTGGAAGGGACACAAGTGACGTTTAAACGCCTGGTATTTGGTATCACTTTCTTGGCAATTTTCACCATGGCAGTCCGCGCCTCGGTAGGCTACGATACGTGGTGGCATTTAAAAGCGGGTGAGTGGATGCTGACGAATCGGGCGATCCTCAGAACAGATCTATTCTCGCTTACACGTCAGGGCTCAGCGTGGATTTACCCAGGTTGGATTGCACAGATTCTTATCTATTCTGCCTTTCAAGCCTTCGGCTTTGCTGGACTGAATCTATTTACCGCTTTCATGGTTGTGGCTGCTTTCGCGTTTGTGTGGTGCACGCTAGAGGGTCGAGATCTGCTTCGGGCTTTCGTTATCCTTCTCGCTGCGTCTGCTTCCGGAGTGTATTGGTCCGCACGGCCGCAGATCATCAGCTTTGTTCTCGCAGGCTTTTTCCTGTTTGTGCTCCATTCTTATCGGAAGGGAAGGGTGTGGTTGCTCTGGTCGCTCCCTCTAGCGATGATTCTCTGGGTGAATGTGCATGGAGGTTTCGCGATCGGCTTCTTGATTCTCGGGGTCTATCTCTGCGGAGAGCTCGTCCAGATGGCACATGAAGTTGTAAAAGGCGGCTGGGATTGGAATCCAGCGTGGGATCAGCATAAACGGGAGATATTCCGCTTTATTTCGGTTAGCTTTCTCTGCGTTCTTGCTGTATCGATCAATCCACACGGACCGCAAATGCTCCTTTACCCCTTCAAGACGGTATCCATTCAAGTTCTTCAGGATTACATTCAGGAATGGCAATCTCCAAATTTCCATCAGGCTCAGGTGTTACCCTTTCTTCTATTGCTATTACTTCTAATCATAGCTATTTATGGGTCTCGACGAAGAGTAAATCCCACAGAACTCCTTCTTGTTCTCGTATTTCTCGCGCTTGCTCTTCTCGCCAGCCGCAATATCGCATTATTTGCGCTCGTTGCCGCGCCTGTTATTTCACGCCATCTTAACGCAGTCCTGGATGATGGGCAGCGGCAATTGGCTGCTGCATCGCAGCTTCCGGAAAGTGCCGCTAAGTGGTTGAACCTGACTATATTCTTGTTGGTGGTTGTCGCCTCGGCTTTGAAGATCTCATCATCGGTAACTTCTCAGTCGAATCAGGATGGGATCGAGGCGGAATTCCCTGTTCGTGCAGTTGAATATTTACGCAGTATCCAGACAAACAAGAATCTTTTCAATACATACAACTGGGGTGGTTACATTATTTGGGAGCTTCATCCAGATTATCTCAGCTTTGTTGACGGTCGCACCGATCTCTTTGACGACGAGATTCTGGAAGATTATCTCGTCAGTTGGCAGGGCTTAACAGGCTGGGAGCGAGTCTTTGATACGTGGGACATCGAGATAGTCTTGGTTGAGCCCTGGGCTCCTCTGAGGGTGCGCCTTGAATCGCAGGGTTGGGAAATCAACTATGAGGATGATCTTGCGGTTGTGCTAAGTTCTCTAGAGTAGGGAACAGGCTGATGGGAGTTCACGATAGGGAATCAATTTATATTGGTGGAAAAACCGTAATCGTTAGCTGCTCGAAGGTCGTGGAGTGTCGGATCGTTTCCGGGGGTGTCTTTTGAAGTATTACCTTCCAAGCTGGCTCAGGGTTGTCCTCCTGATCGCTCTGTTTGTTTTCCTTATTGTCTTGTATGTCGCTAATTACAGCTTTGTACGTCAGTCACCCGGGGGGAATGACTTCCTCGCGCGATGGACAGGAGCGCATTACTGGCTGGTTGAAGGTGTAAATCCTTACGATGAGGAGGTTAGCCTTGCAGCGCAGACGATGATCTATGGCAGACCAGCCGATCCTTCCAAGGGTGAAGATATCGCCCATTTTGTATACCCGCTTCCAGCGATGCTCTTTTTCGGTCCCTTCGGTTTGCTGCCATTCCCGATAGCACGTGCAATCTGGATGACAATCTTGGAGATATGCCTGGTTGTCTTAGGACTCATAAGCCTTCGATTGGCGCGCTGGTCGCCGGATCGATTCGCGCAAGCTTTTGTCATCCTGTTTTCTATTCTTTGGTACCATGGTGCGCGTTCGGTGATCATAGGTCAATTTGCCGTAATAGAAGCGGTCTTGATCGCGATCACTCTGCTCGCTATTCAGAGCGAGTTGGATGAGGCTGCGGGCGTTGCCTTGGCATTGACGATCGCCAAGCCTCAGATGTCTTTTTTGATTATCCCCTTCGTCCTCATCTGGTCTATCCGCGCCAGAAGGTTGAAGATCGTGGGCTGGTTCCTTGGTGTGGTCACAGCCCTAATCGCCGGTTCTCTGATTGCTTTACCGAGCTGGCCGATGGGGTGGTTGGGTCAGTTGCTTTCCTACCCTAGTTATACGAATCTGGGATCTCCAATCTCGATCCTCTCAAACCTCCTTCCAGGAGGAGGCAGTACCGCTAATCTCATCCTCACCGGGTTGCTATCCCTCTATTTGCTATGGGAGTGGATTTTGGCTGCTGGTAAGGAGGATCCATGGTTCCAATGGGCGGCTGCACTGACAATCGTGATCACGAATCTAATCGCTTTTCGAACTGCAACAACAAATTTTGTCGGAATGCTGCCGGCTTTATTCATCATCTTTAAGACATGGAAAGACCGTTGGGGTAAAGGTGGAGTGATCGCCTCCTTGTTTGCTCTCCTGGGTTTGTTGGTTGGGTTGTGGGCATTGTTCCTGGCAACAGTGCACGGGAATATTGAAGACGCTGTGATGTATCTGCCTCTGCCGATCTTAACCTTTGTTGGCTTACTCTGGTCGCGTTGGTGGGTCATAAGCGCCACTCGTCTCCCAATACGCGTGGACTGAGCTTATGAAGAGTGTGCGGATGATCAACAAGAGAAGTGAGGTTCATTGATAAATTTCCTCCAGAAAAACGCGAAGTTCATACTGCTCGCGCTCCTGGTGCTTGTTCTTGTTGTCCGAATTCCATCATTGGGTTCACGCTCTCTATGGTATGACGAGGCATTCTCTGTTCTTTTCTCCCGTACAGGTCCGAAGGCTATGCTGCATGGGACTCTGGGGCTCGTAGACGGAGCGGCTGCTGATGTGCATCCATTGCTCTACTACACACTTCTCTGGGCGTGGATGCTGCTTTTTGGCCAGAAACTCATAGTCGTTCGCTTCCTATCGGTCCTTATTCATCTTGTATTACTGATACTACTCTGGTATCTGATGCAGGAGTTGTTCGGGTTGAAGCAGGCTGTGTTGGCAGGGTTACTATTCTCCGTCGCGCCTTTTCAGGTGCATTACGGGCAGGAAGCGCGCATGTATGGACTTCTCAGCCTATGGCTCGTTTTCGCCACGTTATGCGTTTGGAGAGGCATCCAAGGAGGTAGTTTTTACCCTTGGGTCGGCTTTGGAATCTTTGCGGCTTTAGCTATGTATACGCATGTCCTGGCAGTTTTCTATCTCATCCCTCTCGGGTTATCCCCGTTGTACTTCCGCAAATTAAGATTTTTATTATCCGCTTTTCTTTCAGGCATTATCGCTGTTGTGCTGTATTTACCCTGGGGACTTCAACTTCCTGCTCAAGCTGCCAAAGTCGAGCGCGCATACTGGATCGCGAAGCCTACGCTAGCAGATTTGGTTCAAACGGTCCTGTCATTTATTTCAGGTCTCCCTGTCCTTGCTAGTTGGCTTCCAGCAGCCCTTTTTTGTGCCCTCCTTGTGATCGTTCTTGCGGGCGTTCAAACATTCCGGGCGGCTCGAGAACGGGATCCTCATGCAGAGAAGGCTATATGGCTGATTTATTTAAGCGCCACCCCTGTTCTACTGCTTTTTCTAGTCTCGCAGATTCGACCCCTGTTTGTCGTGCGGGGGTTAGTGCCCTCTGGCGTCATATTCCTGCTTTGGCTCGCATGGGCGCTTACTCCACGCGAGCGGCGAATTGTAGAGACTTACTTAAAGATCGGTTGTTTAACATTCGCCTTTGCGATTGGTCTATTCTCTCGTGAAACATATCGGGGATTTCCATATGCTCCATTTGAGAAGTTGAATGATTACATCATCTCCGAGTCGGACGAGGGAGGGATAGTCCTGCATTCAAACAAGATCACGATGCTTCCAGCTTATTATTATAATGATTCACTTCAGCATACTTACATCGCCGACCCACCTGGTACTGGGAGCGACACCCTTGCATTACCGACACAAGAGGTTCTGGGTCTTTTTGCCCAGCCGGATGCGATTAGTGCGGTGGGGAATGCTCAACAGGTATTTTTCGTGATGTTCGCCCGCGAGGCTGACGACTATCAAGCGCTTGGAGTGAAAAACCACCCCCATCTTATATGGCTGAACGAGCACTATAGTCTGGAGGAGCAGACCACCTGGGACGATTTATCCCTTTACAAGTTCGAGAGCCAGGAGGATGTGAGTCTGGATTGAGTTTCTGTATCTGGTTAATAAGTTGAGCTAAAGGGAATTGACGAGGTAGTTCTGGAGATGCGGACCTGGCGTTGGATCTCGCTTATTATTCTTGGCCTTTTTGTGGCAGGACTTGGGTGCGTTTGGATTCAAAGTCCTGGCTACATGGATGCTGATTACTATTTTGCCACTGGGCAAGAGCTTTCACGAGGTCGTGGCTTCAGTGAACCGTTCATCTGGAATTATCTGGATGATCCGTCTGGATTGTCTCATCCTTCACACCTCTATTGGCTGCCGCTTACCTCGCTTATTGCAGCTTTGCCGATGACCTTCTTAGGGCAGACATTTCGAGCAGCGCAGATTCCATTCATCCTGATGAGTGCCTCTCTTCCTGTGGTCACTGCCGCACTTGCACTTCAGATTCATGGCAACCGAAGCTGGGCATGGTTTTCGGGGCTGCTTGCACTTGTCCCAGGATACTACCTTCCATACCTGCTGACGACCGACGTTTTTGTTATCTACGCGCTCATTGGGGCGGGCTTTTTCTACTTCACTGGACAGGGTTTGCGTAATGGAAGAAATCCCGCTTGGCTTGTCTCAGGAATGATGATAGGTCTGGCCCATCTCGCCCGCGCGGATGGACTTCTCTTTTTCCTTCCTGCGTTGGCAGCCGTCTTTTATTCAGACGAGAGGAGACTGCAGCGCGTTGCATTGCTGATCTCTGGCTATTTGGTTGTCATGACCCCATGGTTTCTGCGAAATCTTATAATTGTGGGAGCGCTGCTTCCCTCGACGGGAGCGAAGACACTCTGGTTGAATTCGTATCCGGAATTGTTCAGCTATCCGAGCAGCAATCTGACCCTCCGGCACTTTATCTCGCAGGGGTTTGGTGCAATCCTGCAGGCGAGGTTCGCTGCACTTTGGATAAACACTCAACGGCTAATCGGTGAAAATGGTTTGGTCGTCCTCGGTCCACTTATGATCATCGGGTTCTGCGAATTACGGCAGGCATTTGAGACTCGTCTGGCGGCGCTCTATCTTGTGATCTTATTTCTCGCGATGAGCTTCGTTTTTCCTTTCGCTGGCTCCCTTGGAGGACTCTTCCATTCCAGCGCGGCTTTGATGCCGCTGCTTTGGGTACTCGTCCCTGCTGGGCTTCATCGAGCTATCAAGTGGGCGAGTCATCTCCGTCGTTGGAATGAACCGCAAGCACAGCGGGTATTTGCGGTCACTATCTTTGGCATGGCCTCCATACTCACTGTAAGCCTCTATCTAACGAAGGTCATTGGCATTCAGTCGAATACGTCCCTCTGGATGGGACCGAAGAGAACCTACGATGCAGCAACAGAAAAGTTAACTGAATTAGATCCAGACTACGGCATCGTCGCTATCAACAACCCACCGGGGTTTTATATTTCATCTCAGAAGGGATCGGTTGTGATTCCGTTTGGAGGGGAAGCTGAATTACACAAGGTTGTCGATCGATTTGCGGTAGAGTGGGTGATACTTGATGTGAATCACCTGGAAGGACTCGCCGACATCTACTGGGGCAAGGCGAAGGTTCCCTGGTTGGAAAAGAGAGCGACGCTGTTAGATCACAACTCTAAACCTGTTCTGATTTTCGAAGTGCATTAAACGGGATAACAGGTGTTGGTGTGAAGGATCTTCCTAATCGAAAGCTATTATTAACGATTATCATTACCATCGGTGTTCTATCCGCCGGGGTATTCCTTATCTATAGTGCGCAAAAGACATCGCTTGGCTTCCCTCTAGACGATGCGTGGATTCACCAGACATACGCCCGAAACCTCGGAGTAAAGGGGGAGTGGTCGTTTATTCCGGGTCAATCCAGTGCCGGTTCGACTGCTCCTTTGTGGAGTGCCCTGATCGCCCTCGGATATTTATTAAAAGTCCCCTATAAATGGTGGACCTATGGAATAGGCGTGGCGGCATTGATGGCAACCGCCTGGCTGGCAGTCGACTGGTTTAGAACCCGGGATCGTGCCCCCGGTTTGTGGGGAATTGGACTTGCTGCCCTTCTTCTCTTGGAGTGGCATCTTGTTTGGGCAGCGTTGTCTGGTATGGAGACCATTCTGCTTGCATTTCTCTCCGTCCTCATATTCTGGGTGTTGGAGCGGGAGACGCCAAATTTCCTCTGTGTGGGTGTATTGATTGGCGTTGGAATCTGGGTCCGTCCTGATGCGTTGACCCTTCTCTTGCCGGTAACCTGGATCATTCTCATCAAGTGTCAGTGGAATTACCGGCAATTTGGAACCATGCTGCTGCGAGTTATCATTGGTATTTCAGGGCCATTTTTAATCTATCTAACTATGAACTGGACTGTGGCAGCTTCGGTTTGGCCAAGCACATTCTACGCCAAGCAAGTGGAGTACTTCGCACTTCGGGAGTCACCTTTAATTTATCGTTACTTAGGCCAGGTTAGGGCAATCACGGCTGGGGCTTTATTCATTCTCCTCCCCGGTATTCTTCTCTATGTTGTTCAGATATTTACATCCCGTTCATGGGAGCGGTTCGCTCCGATCATCTGGACAGGCGCCTACATAGGCGCCTATGCTCTGCGACTCCCGGCGACTTACCAACACGGCCGTTATGTGATCCCAACCATACCTATTCTATTGGCGGTCGGTTGTGATGGAATCCGCATTTGGTACTCACAGATTGAGGGATCGAGAGTAAAACGCTTCATCCACCGCTTGTGGATCTTATCTCTCGCAGCAGTAGTGGCTATATTTTGGTGGAAGGGTGCTCAGGTATATGCTCAAGAAGTCGCCATCATTGAAACAGAGATGGTTAAAGCTTCCCGGTGGGTCGCGGAAAACACGGAATCAGATTCATCCGTCGCTGCTCATGATATTGGTGCCTTGGGTTACTTTGGGGATCGGATGCTCATCGATCTTGCCGGTTTGGTGACACCAGAAGTGATCCCCATCCTTAGGAGTGAGATTGATCTCGAATCCTTCCTTGACAAAAATTCCGCTGACTATTTAATGACTTTTCCAGGATGGTATCCGCGTTTAATCATTGGGCGAGAGTTGATTTACACGACGAACTCGGAGTTCTCACCTCAGGCAGGTGGGGAAAATATGGCCATCTACCAATGGCGTTGACAAGTTTGCCCGCCATAAGATGAGTATGCTATACTCCCCGCGGCCAAATAATAAAGGTGGCGATATTATGGAAAAATTTAGTGTCATCATTGTCGATGATCATCCGCTTTTTCGTGAGGGGGTCCGAAGCGTCATTGATGCCGAGGATGACCTGACTGTCCTGGCGGAGGGGACAAGTGGCGATCAAGCACTGCAATTGGTGCGGGAATTACGCCCCCGTGTGGCGCTGATCGACATTAATATGCCCAACATGAACGGTATGCAGGTCACACGGCAGATCAAAGCTGAACGATTGGATACATCCATCGTGCTTCTGACTGCATACGATGATGTTGAGCAAGTCCTGCATGCTTTCAGCGCGGGCGCTGCCGCTTATTGTTCAAAGGATGTTGAGGCGGGCAAACTAGTCGATATCGTCCGGCAAGTCGCCCGAGGTTTCTATATTGTGGGTGACCAGGTGTTTGATGCAGAGGGCTTGGATGAATGGCTCTCGCGTGGTGTTGAAGCGGTCAGACGACCACATCTTGATGGTGATATTGAGGCATTCACGCCGCTCTCGCCGCGCGAGATGGAGATCCTACAATATGTGACACGAGGTATGAGTAATAAAGAAATTGCCTCCAAGCTGGGAATCAGCCATCAAACGGTGAAGAACCATATGACAGCCATCCTTCATAAATTGGACGTTGAAGACCGAACACAGGCCGCGGTGTATGCCCTTCGGCACGGATGGGTACGATTACAGGATACAAGGAAATAATCTGGAGTAGTTATGACCGAGAATGACGGTGCTGTAGAACTTAGTCCACTCGAGGTTTTCCTTGAGGAGTCCCACGCTCAACTTGAAAAGGTTAAGCGTGGAATAGCGGAAATTAGACTCCTCGTCGAGCAAAGCCATGGTGAGGTTGAAAAATTAGCGAAACGCAACGCTGACATCACCAGCCGCATACACCAACTGCAAGCTCACTTCGACACCGTTCCTCGGGAAGACATCCGCACGGTCTATGATGACGCACTCGATGCTCAACAGCGTCTTTTCACGATGCGCGGTCAGCTTGAGAAGCTGCAGAGCGATGAGGAGCATCTTCAAACATTGTTGGATTACGTAACACGCACGCACCAAATCCTGGGGGAGAAACCCGATGTTGGTGTGGAAGAGGAGGGGAATGCGCAGGGGAGTTCGCAGAGCCTATTCGGGAAAATCATTCAAGCCCAAGAGGATGAACGGCGTAAGATCTCGCGGCAAATGCATGATGGCCCCGCTCAGGTTTTGACGAATTTTATCCTGCAAACAGAGATAGCAGCCAGGTTATTTGAAACGGATGTTGACCTGGCTCGCGAGGAGCTTGAGAATCTCAGGGAAGCCGCAAATACAAGTTTTATTAAAGTTCGCGATTTTATCTTCGAACTGCGTCCAATGATGTTGGACGATCTCGGATTGGTGCCTACTGTTAAACGTTATGGTGAAGCTTTTAAAGAAAAAACGGGCCTGGATGTCGTTGTCGTGAACACGGGTATGGAGCGTCGTCTAGAATCCCATCGCGAAGTCGTGCTCTTTCGCGCTATCCAGACAATGCTATCGAATGTACGCGACCATGCGCAGGCTACTCAGGTAAAGATCTCGATTGATCTCGATGAGAAAAACGCGAGGGCTACGGTCGAGGATAACGGCATAGGTTTTGATCCGGAAATTCTCATGGCAGAAGAGTACAAATCTCGACCGCTCAATCAACTCCGCAACCAGATCGAGCTCCTCGGCGGTATGCTGGAGGTCGACAGCAAACCGGGCGAGGGCGCAAGATTCGTTGTTCGATTAATGTCAGAGGACCAGGCGTAAGGTATTCATCATCTGCGGGACACACAAATTCTCTAATGAGAAGCCCATAGCCCTCATTTCCCTCGGAAATTGGTCCTATTGAATCTTCAATTCCAACTGAATATAATTATGACTAGCTTGTAACAAAATACAGGCGAAATATCAACAGAAAGGAGGAAACTGCTATGTTATTTGCCCCGAAAGAGAAAGGCCAGGGCCTTGTCGAGTACGCCTTAATTCTTGTTCTAGTCGCTGTTGTCGTGATTGTTATTCTTGCGTTGCTCGGCCCTGCCATCGGAAACGTGTTTAGTGGCATCGTGACAGCCATATAATCGAGTATATGGTGGGAACGAGAGGGGGAAGAGCTTTCAAAACACACGAAATACCCAGGAGCCCTATCCTGAATAGGGCTCCTTGTGTAAGGGAAATGTAAGCGAAAACTCTGACATTCATGTGTTAGAGTATGCACAGCTTGACTTTTATTTTCATCAGCGTATGATACTCGCGTCTCGTGGGTTGTCCACGAGCATAAGTTCATCGGTGTAGTTAAGGAGGTCCCATGCGACGTTCCCGCATCTTCATACTGCTTGCGATAATCCTTCTCTTGGGCGCTGCAGCCGTTTATTTGTTCTTAGGGAGGGGGGGGGGCGGTACAAGTCCGGAAGGTGAAGCTACTCCTGTCCCCGTCGATGTTGTCTTTGTGGCTATTGCTGCTCAGGATATCTCGCGTGGAGCGAGGATCCCTGAAGATGGCGTAATCATGTCTCGAATGAATGCGAACTTGGTCGTCGAAACGATGATCAGCGGTCAAGATGAAGAGGGAATCCGCTCGCGGATCGTCGATCGCATCGCCCGCCAGGATATCGCGCGGGGTGTTCCTCTCACAGAGGCAATGCTTACGGAGACTTCCGGCGATTTACTCGCGGGTGGCTCTAACGCTGCCCTGGCAATCCCAGCAGGTTATACAGCGATTGCTGTTCCCGTGGATCGACTTTCAGGCATCGCCTATGCCATGCAGGATGGAGATATTGTTGACATCCTGATTTCTTTGCTGCTTGTGGATATCGATCCTGACTTCCAAACGATTCTTCCGAATCAGACGACGCCTCTTTTCGGTTCAGGAGGGACTGCTGAGTTCCCGGCAGGTTTCATCACGGGTGGTGTTTTGACTGCTGAAGTCTCAGAAGATGTTAATATTCCCCCTCTTCCCTTCGGGAAGGTTGAGACGGACGAAATAACAGGTCAGCCGTTTCATATTATTCCACAAGAAAGCCAGCGACCGCGCGCAGTGACACAGCGCCTGGTCGAAGCAGCTGTTGTATTGCATGTCGGTACATTCCAGCTTGAAGGAGAGCTTGAAGGAGAAGTAATTCCTGTTCCTGAGGGCGGCGTTGGCGCTCCTGCGCCTGAGGGTCAAGTACAACAGGCACCAACCGTCGAACCCCCTGACATCATCACCTTGATTGTCACCCCTCAAGAAGCCCTGGCATTGAACTGGGCTATGAAAGTTGGAGCAGATCTCACATTTACCCTGCGCGCTCCGAATGATACAGAGGTAACCGAGACCACCAGCGTCACACTGCAATACATGCTCGATACCTATGAGATCACCATCCCGACCAAATTGCCATATGGTCTGGAGCCCCGACTTGAGAATCTGATCACACCGGAGCTGCCGAATGATAATTCACCTGCGCCACCACAGCAGTAGCAGATATGCTCGTTGGTTTTCGAATGGAGTTAATTAAATGACAGAAAGCGCGGAGGTAATGATCCGCGTCCTGATCGTCGATGATATCGCCGAGACGCGAGAAAATATCCGCAAGCTTCTTCAGTTTGAGTCCGATGTCGTCGTAGTAGGTGCTGCGCGAACCGGCATAGAGGCGATTGAACTGGCTCGTGAAACTGAACCCGATGTCGTCATCATGGATATTAACATGCCGGATATGGACGGCATCACGGCTACAGAGGGGCTGGTGAGAGAGGTTCCCTTTGCGCAAATCGTCATGCTTTCTGTGAACAACGATGCTGACTATGTTCGTCGGGCGATGCGCGCAGGAGCCAGAGATTTCCTTGCAAAGCCGCCTTCTGCGGACGAGTTAATCTCCACGATCAGAACCTTATCCGTTTTCGCTCACGAACATAAAGACACACTGAGCCAATCTCTACCTTCAGTCGTTGTTCAAGGTCCTGGGGGAGGACGCCCTGGATCGCATCGACCGGAAGGCAAGGTCATGGTTGTCTACAGTGCCAAGGGTGGTGTTGGATGTTCCATGCTTGCCACAAACATCGCCGTGGGTCTAGACACCGCAGATACACCGACCGTGCTCGTAGATGCTGCGCTGCAATTCGGTGATGTTGCTGTCGCGTTGAATCTGCAGGTTAAGAACAGTTTTATTGATTTAGCCAGCCGTGCGGATGAACTGGATGCAACGTTCGTTGATGAGGTCCTGCTCCGGCACAGTACCGGATTGCGGGTCCTAGCCGCACCGCCAAGACCGGAGGTGGCAGATGAGGTCACTGCCGGACAGGTTCGTAATGTCCTCCAATTCCTAAAGGATAATTTCGCCTATGTCGTCGTAGATACAAGTTCCAATATGGATGACATCACATTGGCCGTGTTAGATATTGCCGATCTGCTGATCACTATTGCGACCCCAGAGATACCCGCGATTAAAGATACCAGGTTGCTGTTCGACTTATTGGGGGTGCTAGAATTTCCGAAGGAGCGTATATTCTTTGTCTTGAACAAGACGGATAAGCGTTCGGGGATATCTTCTGATGCTGTATCAGAAAACCTAAAATGCACTGTGGATGCGGAGATCCCACTCGATGAACGGGCGATAACGACTTCTATAAACCGTGGTTCTCCTCTCCTTCTCAGCGATAAAAGTCAACCAGCAGCAAAGAGCATATTTAATATCCTCGGAAGTATTAAAGAGCGTGTGCTGGTTGATGTTATGGAAGACGAAGAAGAGCAAGAAGTCGAACAAGCGGGATTATTCAGTCGGTGATAGGTTCGTGTTTTGGCGAATCACCGTCGAGTAAGGAGCGTGCAACGTGTCGTTACTGAAGAGGATCGAACAAGGCCAAGCTGAAGAAAACGTGCCCGCCCTCACCAAGGACAATAATAAGGATGGGGGAGCGATTGAGAGTTCATCACGCATGAGCGGCCTATCGGCACGTCGCGTTGCACCGCCAAGTTCTGGACAACGAGATACATACACTGATTTGAAGACTCGAGTACAGAATAAACTGCTCGGCGAAATAGACCCTTCGATGGACGTCAGTCAGACGGCGGAGGTTCGCCAGACAATCGAGGAGCTTTTTGAGAACATTCTGGCCGATGAGAGGATTGTACTGTCAAGACCGGAACGAAGGCGCCTCTTCGAACAGATCGTCGCCGAGATTCTCGGCTTGGGACCCATCGAGCCGCTGCTCGCAGATGGATCGATCACAGAAATCATGGTGAACGGAGCCAAGCAAATATACGTGGAGCGGGCCGGTAAAATATTTCGTGAGCCGGCGACGTTCGAGAGCGACGATCACCTGATGCGCATCATCGATCGTATTGTGGCTCCCTTAGGTAGACGGATCGACGAATCCAGCCCGTATGTTGACGCCCGACTACCGGATGGTTCGCGTGTAAACGCCATCATCCCTCCGATATCTCTTGTCGGACCTACCCTCACGATCCGGAAATTCGCTCGAGATCCCATCACAGCTGATCAACTGATTGAGTGGGGCACGATCACTCCTGAAGCCATTGAGTTCCTAAAAGCTTGCGTGATGGCGAGAATCAACATGGTTATATCCGGTGGTACCGGTTCCGGTAAAACTACCATGTTGAATATCATCTCACAGTACATTCCTGGTGATGAGCGCATCATTACGATTGAGAATGCTGCCGAGCTGCAATTGAGGCAGGAGCATGTTATCACCCTTGAATCTAGACCACCCAATATCGAAGGTCGGGGTGAAGTTACGATTCAGAACCTCGTTGTTAACTCGTTGCGAATGAGACCCGACCGGATCATCGTTGGTGAGATCCGCGAAAAAGAAGCACTCGATATGCTCCAGGCGATGAACACCGGTCACGAAGGATCCATGACGACGGCGCACTCAAACAGCCCGAGGGATACGCTGGCACGTATCGAAACTATGACGCTTATGTCAGGCGTGGAGCTTCCCATCCGCGCCATTCGGGAGCAGATATCCTCTGCTCTAGAGCTTGTCTGCCATCTTGAACGACTTCGCGATGGCACTCGAAAAGTGACTCATATCGCCGAAATCCAGGGAATGGAGGGTGATGTGATCACGATGACGGATCTTTTTATCTTCGAGCAAACCGGATTTGAGGACGGCAAAGTTATCGGACGCCTCCGCCCAACTGGTTTACGACCTAGATTCATCGATAAGATTGAAACGAGCGGCATAAATTTGCCTGCAGCAATCTTCGGTGTAGGCACCAGGTCAAAGGGGTATTAGGCGATGAATCCGCAAACGGTTCTCATCATTGGAGGCGGGCTGGGGCTTCTGCTCCTGGCAGTTGGCCTGGCCATGACGTTTCTCGGAGAGCGATCGGTTGTTGAAGAACGCTTGGGACGATATGGCGAGGGGCAGGTTGTCTCCACAGCTGATACCGAAGTAAAGAAGCAGCGCGGCTCGATCATCGCCGACTATCTGGAACGGGCTGGGGAAGGATCAGATCTCTTTGAGAATATTTCTCGGGATCTCGCTCGAGCAGATCTGAAGCTCCGGCCGGCTGAATATATTGCTGTAATTGTGATCTCAATATTCGGGTTTGGAGTTGTTGGGTTTATCATCAGCAGCGGTTCGATGATCTTCGCTTTTGTTGGGATGCTCTCCGGGGCTTTTGTGCCGCGGATGTATGTAAAAACGCAGGAAAAAGGCCGTCTGAAGAGATTTAACAATCAGTTAAGCGATATGCTCAACTTGACGGTAAATGGCTTACGAGCTGGATTCTCAACCCTCCAGGCACTGGAAGCTGTCAGCCGCGAGCTTCCGCCACCGATTAACGAAGAATTCCACCGTGTTGTACAGGAGATGCAGCTTGGTATACCGATGGAGGAAGCTCTCGACCATCTTCTGCGTCGAATCAACAGTGATGACCTCGATCTAGTGATCACCGCCATTAATGTTCAACGTGAGGTCGGGGGTAACCTGGCCGAGATTCTCGATTCGATTTCGTTCACGATTAGAGAACGGGTACGGATCAAAGGTGAAATCGCCGCGCTAACTGCTCAAGGGCGTGCGACAGCGTGGGTAATCTCGGCAATGCCTGTCATACTCATGGGTTTACTCTTCTTGATAAACCGCGAATATATTATGCAGTTCTTCAATCCCGAGACACGAAGCTGCGGTATCCCACTTATTGTCCTCGCAGGTATCATGGTTGTCACTGGCTTTATTGCCACGCAGAAAATCGTCGATATCGACATCTAAAAGTGAAGGGTATATCTCGATGAACACCACGGGAGAACAAGGAGCGAAACAATGCCTTTATTGACTATTGGACTTATCGTAGGCATCCTCGTCCT
>DAOUEQ010000155.1:0-93419 GCA_034430395.1 Anaerolineales bacterium
AAGAAATATGCTCGCATCTAACATTGCTCCGTACTGGGGGTCTTTTCGATAGCGGCACTCACAACTTATCTCCCTCGAAGAAAGTATGATGTCAATAGTGGAGAAAACAAGAATTATTGCGGGTATCAGAGGCATGAACATAGGAACCGTTGCTAGAGACGATATCAGGATTTTGCAGGAGAACCTACATTATCTCGCAGTGTTATGCGGTGAGAAAAAAGATCTGATACCCTCAGCGGGATGCACGATGACGTAATTAGTATTTCACGACAGGAGGGAGTTTTTTAGCCTGAGCAATCCAAGATTTTACTTGCTTAGACGAAGGGAGCCTGCGAACGAGGGCTTTCTTCTCATTAATCTCAACGAGCGCTTTAAAGAGGTGCTCTGGCACACGATGACGGAGCTCTTTTACAGTATCCACACCCGCTTCTTCGAGGAGGTCGCTATATTCCTCTCCGATTCCCTTTACACGCATTAGGTCAGCGAGATTAACCCACTCAAGTACTAGCTTCTCCGAGATTCCGGTCTCCTCAGCCAGATCTTTTCGCCCTCGTTTATCAATGCCAATCTGGAGCAGTCGACCTGTAGAGCGAACTCCTACTGCATGTAGTTTCTTAGCGAACTTTGGCCCAATGCCCTCTATATCCACGATCTTCGCCATGCAATACTCCTCCTGGTTGTAAATATAATTCCCAATCGCATTCTAAAAGGGTATCGGATGTAGGTCAATGTTTCTCTGGTTTTGGTTAACCGTTACATTGTCATCAGTAGCTGGGATAAGTAGACCTTGGGAACTGGTTGACGTCGAATTGGTCCTTATCTATACTGACTAGTGTGCTCGTTTTATTTGATGTTTTTCATAATAGATTCTAAGATTAATTATCAATAGCGAGCGCGACGTGATGATCGTCAACGTTAACCAGCAAAGAAATGTTGTCTGGCGCTTGAAGTAGATTGGATGGAGGCATTCCGTGGCCATCGGAATTGGGCTGCGACATGTAAAAGAAGCCTTGGAGCGCAAGGCCAGTGTAGTTCAACACGAATTCATCCAGCTAAGCGAACAGTTGGAAGATCTCGGGCGGAAGATGTTGGATACTGAGGATGAAGAGGAGAAGAAAACGATTCGTGATCAGCAGCAAACCTTACGTGTGGAGCAGCAGCAAATTGCCGAGAATGTGAATCGTTGGCGAAAGCGAGCACGCGAGTTGACCCAACAACCTGGAACCAATAGCTTAAGGTCTTACCTGAACGAATTACTTGAGCTAAATGAGGAGTTGGTAACCCCGGCTGCCCAAAACGCGTTAGCCCTGTTGGATACCCCGCCTGATGAGCGAGGTTTTACTGAAGAACAACCCATTTTAACTACACAAACTCCTGTTGGCCGCTTACTTGAGCGCGCAAGATCTGAGTATGATCTACGCGTCAGCGACTCCGGGATTCGGAGGAAGGAAGCGATAGCCTTCGCCAACCGCCCCGGTATGGCTCAAGACGAGGAGATCATTGCTGAGATTGCAGAGGCAATGGATGATCCGGATCCACTTGCGCGCGAACTGGCTATATTCACAACCATCCAGCTCTACCGATTCCGTGCCTTACGTCTAGCGGACTTGGAGCAGGCACATACCGCCGTACAACACCTGATACAGATACAGCACCCGGCGATAGTCCCTGTGCTTATAGAAATCCTCGAACAACCCCGGGTGGGCTACATCCAGGAGGGTGGCGAGTCGAAACAAACCGATAACGGCCGCTCACGCATGGTCGTCTTGTTGAAATTGGTGGAGTGGCATACTGCAGATGCACAGCTTGCGCTGCGGAAATTGAAGTACGATCGGGACTCCCATATCGTGAAAGCTGCGCAGCGAGCCTTAGAATTGTTCCCAGAACAATGGAATGGGGAGTTCCCAGGCCAGAAGAATACGCCTGATGGTGTTATGTGACTGCACTTTCACCTAGATTTCCCTTGACACACATCGGTTATTCGATATAATTCCACTCGTAATCGTCGTGATAATCGATTAGTTGGTCGGCGTAGGAAGCGCTTGAGGTTAAAAGACGCCTCATGCGCTTGTTTTGGTTCGTACTCTCAGTAGCACGTATGTTCGAATAACATCGCCGATACATTGCAACCATCGCCACTCGCGAGGGAGGAGATTTGGTGGATTCAAAGGGATTTCGAGCACTCCGAATCAGCCTAGCATCACCGGAGACCATCCGCAATTGGTCTCATGGTGAGGTATTAAAACCAGAAACAATTAACTACCGCAGATTACGACCGGAGAAAGACGGTCTCTTCTGTGAGGCGATTTTTGGGCCGACGAAGGATTGGCAGTGCTATTGCGGGAAGTACAAGAACATCCGCTTCAAAGGGATCACTTGTGAGAAGTGTGGAGTTGAGGTTACTCGTTCTTCTGTGCGTCGAGAACGAATGGGGCATATTACACTCGCTGCCCCGGTAGCACATGTCTGGTATACACGCCGCGTTCCATCCTACCTTGGATTACTCCTGGATATCTCCCGACGCAATCTCGACCGCGTGCTGTACTTCGCTCAATACGTCGTCACCTATGTCGACGAAGATGCGAGGAGCAAGGCGCTTAAACGTATTGAGGAAGAGCTTGGTCGCAGGGCGAAAGAAGAGAAGGAAGCGCTTAAACAGCGCCGGTCTGACATCCGAGCTGAAAAGAAAGAGAGACTTGCAGAACTCAGTAATAGGAAGGAAGCGATACAGGCTGCCTATGATGAAGAGGTCGCGGAGCAAATTGCCCCTGTGATGCGTGAGGGACAGCGTCTAGAGAGTAGTCTATCCGACAAGCAGGGGAAGAAAATCCGCACTCCGATCCACTTCCAGGCTCTTGATGTCGCTATTGCCGAGAAAGGGGATGAGATCACCAAGGACCATCTTAGAAAGGTCCAAAAGGCGGTGAGATCCCAGCTTGATAAGGTTGAATCGGCTTTGAAGGACCAGCGCGATCAAAAACTCGCAGCTCTTAAGATGGATGTGGAAACCGTTAAGGAAGACACGGATCTTACTTTATCTCGAATCGAAGACACCGTCTTCGATGAAGGGATTGAGACTTTTAAGCAACTAGAAGAAGATCGTGAAGAGTTGCTTAGCATCCATCAGATGCTTTTCTTGGGCGAGACGCGTTACCGAGAATTGAAGTCGAAGTGGGGGCAGGTCTTCCGAGCGGATATGGGAGCGGAATCTTTCTATGAGATTCTCCAGCACATTGATTTGAATCAGCTTGCTGAAGACCTGTGGAGTGAAGTACGTACAACGCGAAGCAAGCAACGAAAGAAGAAAGCGACCAAGCGTCTCAAAGTTGTTGAAGCCTTTCGGCGATCTGCAAACCAACCCGAATGGATGATAATGACTATATTGCCAGTCATTCCTCCAGATCTTCGACCCATGGTCCAGTTGGACGGTGGTCGCTTTGCAACCTCTGACCTCAATGATCTCTACCGCAGGGTTATCAACCGTAATAATCGCCTAAAGCGCCTTGTAGAGCTAGGTGCCCCGGATGTGATCGTCCGCAATGAGAAGCGGATGCTTCAAGAAGCAGTTGATTCTCTGATTGATAATTCACAACGCGGTAAAGCACTGTCACGTCGAGGGAGGCGGGAATTGAAATCTTTGAGCGACATGCTCAAAGGGAAGAAAGGCCGCTTCCGCCGCAATTTGCTCGGTAAGCGCGTAGATTATTCTGGTCGTTCAGTCATTGTTATCGGTCCAAGTCTTAAGCTATATCAGTGTGGTTTACCAAAAACAATGGCTCTCGAACTGTACCGACCTTTTGTGATCTCGAAGCTGGTAGCTTATGACTTCGCGGCGAACGTGAAGGGTGCCAAGCGGATCATCGAACGGGAGCGCCCTGAGGTGTGGGGTGTATTAGAGGAAGTGATAAAGGAGCGACCCGTTTTGCTCAATCGGGCGCCAACGCTCCATCGCCTGGGTATTCAAGCTTTTGAGCCGGTTCTCGTCGAAGGGAAGGCAATTCATTTGCACCCGCTTGTCTGTGCTGCTTTCAACGCGGACTTCGATGGTGACCAGATGTCGGTTCACCTACCTTTATCTCAACGTGCGGTTACTGAAGCACGAGAGTTGATGCTTTCTTCGGTCAATCTTCTTAAACCCGCAGATGGCGACCCGGTTGTCGGTCCCACAAAGGATATGGTGCTTGGTGTTTATTACCTGACGATGATTGATGACGGCAAGGAGCATTTAGGAGCTGGAAGAGCTTTCTCTGACATGGATGAAGTGGAAATGGCGTATGCCCTCGATCAGGTCAGTATCCATGCCCCAATCAAACTATCCGCAGCAACATGGTACGACGAGAATGATGAGCGATTGGCAGCGCAAGAAGAGCGCATCATCGATACCACAGTTGGACGCGTAATCTTCAACCGGATTCTCCCTGAAGAGCTTCAGTTCGTCAACCGGGTTCTTGACAAAGGGGCTATCCAGGATCTCGTAGGAGAAATCTACAGGTTCTTACACGAGGAGGGCACCCCTGAAGTTGTTGACGCAATTAAAGACATTGGGTTTTACTATGCGACCAGATCTGGAGCGACGATAGCAATTTCGGATATCACAGTTCCATCATCAAAGCGAGAGATCATTTCAACAACTCTCGATCAGACCGAAGCGGTTCGAGTGGATTACCGCCGCGGGCTCCTGACAGAACAGGAACAGACTGAGCGGATTATCGATCTATGGCAACAAACCACGTCGGCTGTTGCTGAAGCGGTTGAGGAATCCATGGATCCAGCAGGGAATCTAAGCATGATGGCGATTTCTGGTGCCACAAAAGGCGGGTTCGGTGCGATAACGCAGCTAGCCGGGATGCGCGGATTGATGGCGGATCCAGCAGGCCGAATCATCCCACTGCCTATCCGCTCCAGTTTCCGCGATGGATTAACTACACTGGAATACTTCATCTCGACTCACGGAGCCCGAAAGGGTCTAACGGATACTGCTCTCAGGACTGCAGATGCCGGATATCTAACCCGGCGTTTAGTGGATGTAGCTCAGGATATGATCATCAACGCCGAGGATTGTGGGACGGAGAAAGGGATCTGGATCCGACGGTCAGATGATGTGGCTGGCCAGGAGTTCGCCCCACGCCTTTATGGACGATTTGCCGGGAGAAAGATCGTAGATCCTGATACTGGCGAAGTGCTTATTAAAGCCGGTGAAATGATCGGTTTGGAAGGTGTCAAAAAAATAGCGCCATCAGGTGTCCAAGAAGTATTCGTTCGTTCACCTTTGACCTGCGAGCTGCAATTCGGAATGTGCCAGCAGTGTTATGGCATGGATCTCGGCCGAGGCAATATGGTTGAGCTCGGTTCAGCCGTAGGCATCGTAGCAGCGCAGTCAATCGGTGAGCCGGGCACGCAGCTGACATTGCGAACGTTCCACACTGGCGGTGTTGCTGCGGGAGGAGACATCACAACGGGTCTGCCGCGTGTTGAGGAGCTGTTTGAAGCACGGAAGAAGCCGAAGGGTGAAGCTGTGATCGCTGAGATTGCAGGGACGATCCAAGTTATTAGCCCTGAGGTTCCGGATGGCCCCCGTGTGGTTAAGCTCGTAAATAGTGAATTGATCAAGGATGAATACAACGTCCCAGGCAATTGGTCGTTGCGAGTCGAAGATGGGGATGAGATCGAGGCAGGAACGCTCATCGCAAAGCGTGGTGAATCGGAGATCACCGCCAGTCACGCGGGAAGACTGCGTATAAAGGATCGTAAAGTCATCGTCTCTTACGATCTCTTGGAAGAGGAGGCCTATGACATCCCTGCAAGCGCACGCCTGCTTGTGAAAGAGGGAGACAAGGTCGAGGCGGGCTTCCAGATCACTGAAGGATCATTGAATCCTCATCGCATCTTAAGCATTCTGGGACGTGAGGCATGCGAGCTTTATTTGCTGACCGAGGTTCAGAAGGTCTACCGCTCTCAGGGACAGAATATCAATGACAAACACTTCGAGGTCATCACTCGCAAGATGCTCTCTAAGGTTCAGATCACGAATCCAGGCAGCACAGACCTGCTTCCGGGCGATCTCATCGATCGCTATTACTTGCAGAGGATGAATGAGCAAGCGCTGAAAGATGGGGGACAACCAGCGAATGCCATGCAAATTCTGCTGGGGGTTACGAAGGCTTCGCTGAGCACTGAATCCTACCTCTCGGCTTCGTCCTTCCAGCACACGATCAAAGTGTTGGCAGGTGCAGCAATAGAGGGAAAAGTCGACTACTTGCGTGGTCTAAAAGAAAATGTGATCATCGGCAAACTGATTCCGGCGGGCACTGGCTTCCCTGGCAAAGAACGCGCTCTACATGATGAGAGAATTGACGGGAAACTAAAAGCTCCCACTGAATTACCACTTGAGGATGAAGTCGTTGAAGCGGAGGCAGTTGTAGCCGATTAATTGGAAGGGTTATCTCTAAACTAACTAATCGTTGACAGGTTGATATCTCACTCGTTATAATGCTACGTCTGCCCCAGCGAATAGACGTTGGGGCGGGCGTATGAATCCCCAACTTCCCCGCCGATCGGCAGTTTTCGTAACAATCTCTGCGGGTGCGGTGGTGAAGCGAAGCTGGAGGAAGTAAATGAAGTATGCAATTGTAAGTTCCGGCGGTAAGCAATACATCGCCCGAGAAGGGGAGCCCATTGAAGTCGATCGGTTACCGCTGGATATTGGCAAATCGATTGAGTTTAAGGATGTGCTCCTTGCAGTAGATGGCTCTACTATTAAAGTCGGCACGCCGCTGATCAAAGGGGCTTCGGTTAAAGGCAAAGTGCTTGACCAGGTAAAAGCCAAGAAGATCATCGTCTTTAAATATATCCCGAAGGAACGTTATCGTCGTAAGAAAGGTCACCGGCAGCAATATACTCGCGTGTCCATCGATAAAATTTCGCTGCCTTCGGCTGAAAAGAAAGCAACGAGTAAAGAAGAAACTGGTAAAGCGGAAAAAGCCCCCGCGAAGAAGGCTACGAAGAAAGCTGCTTCGACAGCGAAGAAGAGCACAGCAAAGGTTTCCAAAAAGGAAACCGGAACCAGCAAGGAAGAGAAGGTAACCAAAGCTAAGTCAACGTCGACAAAGACTGGTCCCAAATCATCTTCTTCCGGCAAAAAATCATCAGCAAAAAAATAGTGTAGGGATAAAGAATGGCACATAAAAAAGGCGGCGGTTCAGTCCGGAACGGACGTGACAGTCAATCTAAGCGACTGGGTGTGAAAAAATTTGGCGGTGAGCGTGTGCGATCTGGAAATATTCTGGTGCGCCAACGCGGAACTCGCATTCATCCAGGGGTGAACGTAAAACGCGGTAAAGATGACACGCTATATGCTGTCGCAGAAGGGTTTGTCCGCTTCGATTTCGTTCGCAAAGGACGCAAGCGCGTTAACGTTGTCCCAGAATAAATACTCTATATCACTTGGTCGGAACAGGTCGGTGCTGTAAATGCCGGCTACCTATTGCCAGGTGATGAAGCATTGGCTCCTATTTGGCGAGGTTGTAATCTGATGAAAGAAAATATCCATCCGAAGTATTACCCCAACACGACGGTCGTTTGTGCTTGCGGCAACACTTGGCAAACTGGCTCAACAGTTGAATCGATTCACACTGACGTCTGCTCAAAGTGTCATCCTTTTTACACAGGTGAACAGCGCATCGTTGATACGGAAGGGCAGGTTGATCGCTTCTATAAGAAGCTCGAAGCGCGACAGCAACATGTCGAGGATAAAGAAACACGAGAAGCTGCGAAAACCTCTCCAGATCTTCTCATCGCAGAACTGGAACTCAGCGCTCGTGCGGAGTCGGCACTTGCAAAGGCAGGCATCCTAAATGCCGGCAAAGCGATTGAGATGATGGCAAAAGGCGATCTGGCGTTGCTGGATATCGATGGCTTTGGCCGAAAGAGTCTTGCAGATCTGAAACGAGCCTTGAAAAGGCGCGGTTTTGAATTGCCAGAGGCTGCGCTAGAACCGCAGGTTTAGAACTTCCAAACTTGCTCAAATATTAGGCTGGTGTAAACTCAGGGCAGGTGTGAAAACATCTGCCTATTTTCTATATAAAAGGAGTAAATAGATCCTATGCGCCATCAAACAGGAAGCGTGGAAGTTATCACGGGATCAATGTTCTGCGGGAAGACTGATGAGATGATCAGGAGGTTAAGGCGCGCGGTTATCGCTCGGCAGAAAGTTCAAGTATTTAAACCGAGTATTGATACGCGTTACGCTATCGAGAAATTAGCATCTCACGCTGGAACAGAATTTGAAGCTACACCTGTTCAAGATCCAGATCAAATCCGCGCCCTTATTGAGGAGGATGCAACCGTAGTCGCTATCGATGAAGCACAGTTCTTTGACGAGAGTCTATGCGATGTCGTCCAAGAATTAGCGGCAGATGGTCTGCGTGTGATTGTTGGTGGCTTGGATACTGACTTTCGAGCAGAACCTTTCGGTTGCATGCCGAAGTTAATGGCACAGGCGGAGCGAGTGGATAAGCTGCACGCAATCTGCATGGTCTGTGGAGAAGCGGCATCACGTACCCAACGGTTGCTTAACGGAGAACCTGCCCATTACAAAGATCCAATTGTTGCAGTTGGTGCCAGTGAGATGTATGAGGCTCGCTGCCGCGAGCATCACGTGGTTCCAAGGGATTGAACATGCTGCCGTATGAAGAGTTACTAGAGGAAATTCTAATCTCCGGAGACGTACTTCAAGCGCGAATTGCAGAGCTTGGGGAGGAGATCAACCGCGATTATGAGGGTAAGAGCGTCCTCCTGGTCTGCATCTTGCGCGGTGGGGTGATGTTCCTAACAGACCTGATGCGAACGCTCACGATCCCACACACCATCGACTTCATGGCTGTATCCTCGTATGGAACTGGTGCGCGGCAATCGAGCGGGCAAGTCCGAATCACGCTTGATCTTCAGAGCGCAATCGAGGGCGAGGATGTTCTGTTGGTCGAAGACATCATCGACAGCGGACATACAATCACATCTGTGATCGAGTTACTCAAAACCCGTCAACCAACATCCATACGAGTATGTACTTTATTGGATAAGCATGAGCGCAGAGAGGTGGAAGTCCCCATTCATTACTGTGGATTTAAAATACCCAACAAGTTCGTCTTTGGCTATGGACTCGATCTTGATGAATACTATCGGAATCTCCCGTTCATCGGTGTTGTGAAACCAGAAAAATATAGCCCCCCGGATTAGGCTTTCCATTTTCGGATGACCCTGCAGAATTTCCTCCCCCCCGCGCTTCTGGAGCTCTTGCCTTCACCAGTTGAGGGTCCGCAAGTATGGTTGGTGGGGGGTGCAGTACGCGATTATTTCCTGAAACGTCAATCCTTTGATCTTGATTTTGTAGTTGCTGGTGATGCCCGTCGTCTGGCGCGGCGAATTGCCGATGCGTTGAGCGGTAAGTACTATGACCTTGATCCGGAACGGGGAGCGGGACGCGTCTTGGTCCCTGGTTCGAATAGAGAAGATTGGGTCTTTGATTTCACACGGATGAGAGGCTCCAGTCTTCAAGAGGATCTTGGGCATCGTGATTTTACGATCAACGCGCTGGCGTTTGACCCACATAATCTCGATATTCTTATTGATCCGACAGACGGATTGAATGATTTAAAGGGTTCGCTCCTCCGAGCATGCAAGTCTGATGCAATACAAAGTGACCCGGTGCGCGCCTTGCGAGCTGTCCGCATCGCCTCCGAGCTTGAATTCCGCATCGAACCGGATACCGTTCAGCAGATCAAGGAAGCTGGTCCGTTGCTGGCTCATGTCTCGGCCGAAAGACTGCGGGATGAGCTCTTCCGCATCCTTGATCATCATAAACCAGCTCGAGCGCTGCGATTGCTAGATCATCTAGGTCTGTTCGAAGTACTCTTTTCTGAGTTTAACGATCACACTGGCGGAGAATCACACATAGGGGATAAGCATGACATCACCCAGAAGGCTATCGTTGTGATCTCGAAGCTCAGCGAATTATTCCAAGTATTAGCGCCCATGCATGATCCTGAAGCTGCCGCAGACTCGACGCTTGGATTGATCGCGATTCGCTTGGGGCGCTTTCGTGAATCGATGTCAGACTATCTAGACGAAGCGCTGAGTTCTGGGCGGACACAACGGGCTTGGATTCTCCTGGGGAGTTTAATAACGTCTTTTGCCAGTTGTGACCTTTTCAACGATGGCGATCGATCTTCTGGTGGATTGGGGCGAGGTAAAAAGACATCCGTAACATCAGCGTGGCCCGACCGTTACCACATGAGTCGCAAAGAAAAACTGTGGCTTGATCGATTTCTTAACGGGCACATCCCTCTATTATCAAAGGAGATTGGTGGAGACAATGATCTTCAAATCTACCGCTATTTCCAGCAAACGCAGGATGCAGGTATTGGCCTTGTTTTCAGCGACCTGGCCAGCTTCCTTGCAGGGATAAATGGCTCACCATCAGAGGAACAGTGGGAGAACCGTGTATATAATGCCCGTCAGCTGCTAGAGGCATATTTCGAAAGAAGAGATCAAGTCATTAACGTGGAACCCCTGCTGGGTGGGGAAGAAATCATCTCAGAATTAAAACTCAAGCCAGGGCCGATGATTGGAAAACTTCTTCAGCGCGTGGTTGAGCTTCAGGTAGTAGGTAAGCTTAAAACACGAGATCAAGCCTTGGAAATAGTGAGAGAAATACTCGCAAACAGACCCGAGTAGAGGGAAGTCTAACTTTAACATTCTTGTACCTAGCTCCGCGAGAGGTTGCGCGCTGGGTTAATCCTGGTTTGCGAAGTGAGCGCTTCGGTCACGATCAACTCGCGGAGGAATATGCTTTATCCATGTCCTTCGGGCTTTTAATTGGATAGTCTGTTCTGCGCTATGCAGATCCTGGCCAAAATGACCGGTTGAAAACCGAAGTGCTTAAGGCGTCACCGGAATTCTCCTGGGGTGATAATTGATGATATCGTACCTGGCACATGGACGGAAAGCTTCGGAGGGTATGCCCACATTCTGGTGTTCAGTGTCTAATCAATAGCTCATTCTTCAAGGAAAGATCACGTTGAGTACGGGCTCATAGAAACAGCGGCAGCCTGTACTGTTTGAGCACCCTTGAACAGGCAATTTGGGAACTGCATCTTTTGGATAGGTTCCTTCGTTTTGTCGGCATGCGGGGCATGCATCATGTGCGACAAGAAGACGGATTTGGCTTACGCGAGGGTTCGATTGCATAGATTTTAGTGCCTTAGCGGTCGCAGAATGATGGGAGAGATCTGCTCCACACTGGATGCATATACCTGCAGTATCGGGGGATTGTTTGTTGCATAGAGTACAGGTTTGCATGTAATACCTCCTCTAGTGGGGTCCACCTAGATTCTATGGAAGAGACCGTGAGTGTCAATATAAGCAACGATGATTTGGAATCTTCCTTGAGTATTTATTTGCAGAATTGTGAGGCTTGATTATTGTTAATGGAAGGATAAATCGATTGGTTATATTCTTATTATAAGGAATCCAATGTCACGTTGGACGAGAACCATATTGCATTTCGACCTCGACGCTTTTTTTTGTTCGGTTGAGAGCTTGCTCAACCCCGCTTTGGAAGGGATGGCATTTGTTGTCGGTGGTTCAGCTGATGGGCGCGGGGTTGTATCCTCGGCGTCATATGCTGCTCGCGAGTTCGGCATCCGTTCAGCTATGCCGACTGCGCAAGCGCTGCGTAAAGCTCCGGACTTGATCGTAATATCGCCTCATCATGCACTATATCGTAAGCATTCAGAGGAGATAATGAGTTTCCTCCGTGATTCTGCGCCTGTTGTTGAGCAGTTGTCGATTGATGAAGCCTTTCTCGATGTTAGCGATGATCCACGCACCGGGCTTGAAGTGGCAGAGTTCTTACAGGGGGAGATCCTTGAGCATTTTAAGCTTCCGACTTCTTGGGGTGTTGCCAGCAATAAATTGGTCGCCAAGATCGCAACGGAGGTTGGGAAACCAAGAGGGTTAATCGTGGTACCTCCGGGACAGGAAGCTGCGTTTCTTGCACCATTACCGGCGAGAATGCTGTGGGGTGTGGGCCCGAAAACAGAGGAGCGCCTGGCTGAAAGAGACATTCATATGATTGGGGATATAGCAGGCATGTCCTCGCGCTCTTTAATTGAATCCCTCGGCGATCTTGGTCTGGAACTTGCATCAAGAGCGCGTGGGGAGGATGATCGTCCGGTTGTGGAGGGGCGAGATCCTAAGTCAATGTCTGCAGAAAGGACTTTTAACGCCGATATATCTGATTGGCCCGAATTACGGACAGTCATCCTTAGACTGAGTGAAACTGTTGGGCGGAGGCTGCGCAAAGCGAAGCTGGCAGGGTATACGATCAGGGTTAAGGTCCGTTGGCCGGATTTCACGACTATAACGAGGCAGGTTCGCCTCGAGCAGCCTACGGATCGAGAGCGGATTATTTTCGACGAATCCCGCGAGCTTTTTCAGGGATTGTGGAAGAAAGGCCAAGCAGTCCGGCTCTTGGGGGTGGGGGTTTCGGATTTGCATGAGCCTATACGTCAATTAGACCTGTTTGATCGGAAATGGGATCGTGATGAGAGATTACAACTAGCTGTCGACTCCATCCGGAATCAATATGGACCAGATTCTTTAAGACGGGCTGGTGGCTTAAGAAAGCAAGCAGCACCGGAAAGTGATGAGCAGCTTGAAGAAGATGTTAGATAGAAGATGCGGGAGTTGAAATGATGCAAGCTGTTGAGAGCATTCAGGGAGACATCTAAATGACCCTTTACGGAAAAGGTTACTTCATCTGGAAAATCCCTTGGTGTGATGAGGGTGATCCGGAGGCAATTGCGGCTACGGCTTCTACTGCTGGTCTTTCACACGTTCTGATTAAAGTGGCAGATGGATCAACATGGCCCTACAACTTCGATTTTGATCGGAACGTCGATCTGATCCCTCCGGTGCGTGATGCATTAAAGAATGTAGGTGTAGATGTTTGGGGTTGGCACTACGTTCGGGGTGATGACCCTGTGAATGAAGCCCGCCTGGCAGTCGACAGGATGACTGATCTCCACCTCGACGGATATGTCATTGACGCCGAAGGGGAGTATCGCACAACGAGCAAGAGAGCTGCTGCAAGCCGGTTTATGAAAGAGATTCGCACAGGTATGCCGAATCTTCCCATCGCACTTAGCACCTATCGCTACCCGCAAATGCACATGGCATTACCCTTCCCGGAATTCCTTGAATATTGTGATTTCAGCATGCCCCAGGTTTATTTTGAGCAGAGCCACAATCCAGAGCAGCAGCTTGAGCGCTGCGTCGAGCAGTATATGGCGTTAAAGCCGGTAAGACCCATTGTCCCTACACTGCCGTCATATGAGTATAGAGGTTGGTGTCCAACAGCGGATGAAGTTACACGCTTTCTGCATAAAGCGCGTGATCTTGGGCTCTCAGCCACAAACGCCTGGAGTTGGGATTTCGCGAGGCGCCCGAAGTATATGGACCTTTGGAATGCAATGGCTGATTTCGATTGGCCTGCAAGCGCTCCCGTTGCTGATATGCCGGAGAGGTTGGTCGGTCGAATGAATGAGCACGATCCCATCTTTGTTTCTGGCCTGTACGCAGATCGTGCCGCGCATGTTACCGGTGAACGCACAATCGTGGGGAGAGAACCGGTACAGCATTGGTATCAATCACTTTTTACAGATATTCTGCCCAACGCGCACTTCGAGGTTACTGGGAAATCCGGGGAAGGACGAACGCGTCATTTCATGTGGAGAGCAACGAGCGAGCAAGGAGCTATCATGGATGGAAATGATACGCTCGGTTTGATTGATGGCAGGATCCAATATCACTATACATATTTCACGGTAAACTGAATCCTTCTTCAGCTTACGCTCCAACGTTTGAGTATTCCGCAGAAACAATCCAGAACCAAGCCCAATCAGATGGTTTTAATCATTTGATCAGAATGGCAATCTGAAAAGCCCCGGACTTTCTTCGCCGGGGCTCTTGATACTTGACTTCTTGTGAGGATTATTGCGCGGCAGGCAATATCTTGTAGGTAAGCTTGATAGGTAATATCTGATTGAACATTGCTTGTGCAGGGCAGTATTTATTTTCTGACAGTTCAATTGCACGCTGCACTGCGGTTTCATCGACATCAAGCCCGCTAATTAAATACTCGATTTCAATTTGAGTGAAAACTCGAGGGTGTTCCTGCGCTTGTTGGCTATGGAATTGGACTTCAAATGCGGTCACATTTTGCCGTTTCTTTTGTAAAATAGAAATAACGTCCATGGCGGTACAACCGGCGATGCCGATAGCGATTAATTCCATCGGGCGAAAACCATCGTTATCACCACCAACTTGCGGGTTTGCACCGAGCGGAACAGAAAAACCTGTATCTGCTTCCCCGATAAATGACAATCGCTTACTCCACGTGACCTTTGCATCCATTCGTAACTCCTTATCTCATTGGCACAACATGGGCGATATTGTACTCTCAAACTTGCTCAAACAAGTGGCTCCGCTCCATGCATAGCGGACGATCCCCCTCGATCAATTACGATGGAGTGGGATCGTGAAAAGAAATTAAGAGCGCGTATTGTGCTCTCGTCGGGATCAAGCCAGATTGGAAAAGTTAGATGAAATGTGTCCACGAATTGGACCACAGTTTCCATTTTTCCCCCGACGTTGACTCCCAGGATGACAAAACCTTCCTCGTCGTGTTTACGGAAGAAAGTCTCCAGGTCAGGCATCTCCCTCCGGTATGGAGGGCACCATGTTGCCCCTGTGTTTAAAAGGATCACGTCCCCCTTGTGATCGGTGAGTGATACTGTTGATTCCGCGGTATCCGCACGTTGAATATCCAGAGCAGGATAATCAACTTTATTTGGTTCCACGCGGTTTGGCGTTTCCTTGGTCCCCATAAAACTTTGCGCTTGATTGGCCGCCATCACAGCAACAGGAATTGACATTGCAGCAAATATTAAGCCGATTCTGAGGAGTAGTGTGTGTAGGGTTCAACGCAACCTTATCTTGAGGATCTCCTAATCAGAAAACAGATTTAATTGGTCCAAGAACATCTTAATTTTAACGATTGATGGAACGTCGATGCTTTTATTCTCACTCAATGGATTGTATGCCCTCACCCGGAGGGGGGAGGACCTATCAGTGAAAAACACCGCATGCAACGTAGCCGCAGTTGGTGCACACAAGATTTAGACAGCCATCGTAATCCAGATTAGCCTTACCGCAATCCGGGCACGGTTTTCCGGCTCGAGGTTCTTGTGCTTGCGTGCGTTTTTTCCCTTTTGAGGTTTTATCTGCCGATTGCCTATGGTGCTTATTTTTGTTGCGGGGCATTATGTCTCTCAAGCTTGACTCGGAACTTTAGCGAACGGCGCCTCAGCGTATTAAATCCTCTAGGCTTAGTACTTTAAACAATCGCTCTCGAACTCCACCAGGGAACTCAATATCGGCTTCTCGTTGTTGGTAGAGATAGACTGTTTTTTTAAGCGTATCGACGAAAACTCTACAATTGGAACATTCGGAAAGGTGGCTCTCAAGCTCCTCGCAGGTTATTGGGTCCATAACGTTATCCAGATAATCTGAGACTTGGCTGAGAAATTCCTGGCAGGTGTTATGTTCATGCATGTGATATCCGTTCCATTCTCTCTGTGAAATAACTCGAAAGGATCTCACGAAGTTGAAGCCGGGCTCTGAGAAGGCGGGTTTTAATAGCGGGCTCTGAAACTTGTAAAACCTCCGCTGCCTCACGAGTTGAGAGCCCTTGGAGATCGCGCAGAACGAAAGCTGCCCTGAGAGTTGGAGAGAGCGAATTTATGGCGCTATCCAATGTGGCCTGTGCTTCAACGCTCATAAGCTCAGCTTCCGGCAGACAGCACCAATCCTTCAATTCGCGGGGGACTTCTGCGCCATCTTCGAGAAGTAAAGGTTCATCGACAGGTACTATATCCAATTCATTCTTGCGCAGTCGCATCAACGCTTCATTTGCAGTAATACGGTATAGCCAGGTGCTTAGCTTCGAGCTACCCCTGAAGTTCTCAAGCCCCCGATAGGCTTTTAGAAAGGCTTCTTGAAGGATATCTTCTGCCTCAAGAGGATCGCTCAGCATACGCAAGGCAAGTTTATATAGCTTTGGAGAGTAAGCATCGACCATCGCCGCGAAAGCTTCACGGTCCCCGGCTTTCAGTGCCTTGATTGAGATTGCTTCTTTCTCTTGCATTGGATGCAGAATCCGGCTAAAAGTTGCCTGAAAGATGTTGCAGGAATACAGTATACACGAAGGTTTTGAACATTTAATCATCGATGTCGAAAGTGGAAAATACAGCCATATGAACAATTTTAAATCGTAGGTTAACTTGTACTAGAGAACACTATTGACTATGAACCCATCTCTCTCATCGTCCCAGTTGCATTTCTTCATCCAACCACAATCGGATACGTGGTCGATTCATGCGATCCCTCAGGATTTGCACATCATGAACGCCTCGATGGCTCTGACATGGAAGGAAGCCGGAAGAAGGCATACAGCACAACTAGCATTCTCTCGAGCCAACGAAGTTGACGAGGGGAAGGTCGTGCACTCGTTGGGATCTGCAGATCAACTGACACTGCTAATTCCGATAAATCCTTGCTTAGAGGTGAAGGTTTATTTCTCGTTGCTTCAATCATCTTCAACGATGTTGTGGCGACTCGAAATCAAGAATAAAGGAACCTCCGCTATCCGATTGACTTCGGCGGACATGATGGCTGCTGGGTCAGATGAGAGAAAGGGCTTGTATGATCACATCAGACAGACTCGCGCAAGGTTCAACGAAGAGAGTAACGGCAGGCTAAGTGGTGTTCACTTCCCGACACCCGAGATTGATTTGGCGTTCTACTCCAATGGCTGGCAAAGTTGGAGTTACGCTGGATTGGTAGAAGCAAATCACTCGATGCCCCGGACTCGGCTTGGTCCGATCAGGCGCTCGATGGTGGAACAGCCGGGCGTGACTGTTCCCAGGGGACGAGGCAAGGCCGTTTCAGATATGTTCGGCGTGCTTCTGGATCGCCTCAGCCATACCGGAATTCTGGCGGGTTTCCTTTCTCAAAGGGCGGCATTCGGGACAGTAATGTCCAATTTTGGAGGAGATATACCTTCGCTTCATTTACGAACGAACCTGGATGACGTTCTCCTGGATACAGGGGAATCCTTCATCTCAGATTGGGCTTGCATCGATTTCATCGATACAAAATCCAGTGAACCCATGTCGACATATCTAAAGTTGACAGCTAACGAGAATTTGGCACGGGTCGCAAATACATCCCCGCTGGGGTGGTGTTCCTGGTATTACTATTTTCAGGAAGTCCATCAGACCGATATTCAGGAGCATCTAAAATGGGCAAAAGAATACCAGGGCGAAATCCCGCTCCGAGTTCTTCAAATCGATGACGGATACCAATCAGATATCGGAGATTGGTTGACAACGAATGAACGGTTTCCGGGCAGTATGGCTCAGCTCGCTGGCGATATTCATGGGGGGGAGTATGAGGCGGGTTTGTGGATTGCGCCTTTTATTGCCCTAAGATCCGCTCAAATCGTGCAAAAAAATCCGGATTGGGTTCTTCGAAACCGATTTGGCCTGCCGGTTAACACGGGTTGGGTTTGGGAATCTTTTGGTCGTGCTCTTGATGTGACACATCCCGGCGTGCAAGAGAATATTGCCGGTGTGATGGATACTGTTGTTAACCACTGGGGTTATTCCTACATCAAGCTCGATTTCCTGTATGCCGCGGCGATCGCTGGCAAACGATACAATCCCCGGCTCACTGGCGCCCAAGCGCTTCGGAAGATGTTGACAAAGATCCGGGAGGTAGCTGGTGAGGAGAGCACTCTCGTCGGGTGCGGCTGTCCACTCGGTTCTGGCATTGGCATCTTCGATACGATGCGTGTTGGTCCAGATGTGGCGCCTTCTTGGAAGCCAAGATACGGATCCGTCGATGCGTTTATCCATAACGAGTTGGATCTTCCTTCAGTTCGCAATGCGCTTCATAACGCGATCACACGCGCTCCGCTTCATCGCCACTGGTGGATAAATGATCCAGATTGTTTGCTCCTAAGGAAAAATGAGACACAGTTATCCGAAGCGGAGGTTCAGACCTTGGCGACGGTAGTTGCCCTCTCGGCTGGAGCAGCAATGGTCTCCGATGATTTACTCGCTCTTGATGCAGAGAGAAGAGGCTGGCTTGCCCGCTTGTGCCCCCCGTTGCCCGGGAGAATGAGCGTCGTCGATCTCCTCGAGGAAAAGAGACCAAGGCTGCTGAAAACGGACCTTGCGGGACCTATTGGAAAATGGTCACTACTTGCGATCATAAACTGGGATGATGAAGAGAAGCATTCCGAGATCCCACTCGAAGCATTCGGTCTAAATCCGTCACTCGATTATCACAGCGTTGATTATTGGAATGCGAGGTACACATTTATCCATAATCGCATTCTCGACCCAGGACCCATCCCTGCTCATGGCGTGAAGCTGATTGCCATGCGTGAAGCGCGTTACGAAGCACTATGGATCGGGGATACTTTACACATATCCCAAGGATTGTGTGTGAAATCCTGGGATCATCGTGATCAAGCACTCACAATAATGATAGACTGTGGGCGGAGAGCTCAAGGTCAAGCTTGGCTTGCTTTACCCGAACCCCCGAAATCGTTGAGGGTCCAAGGGCGTGAATTGGACTATGAAGCGGTCAGTGCAATGGTCTATTCGCTTAGCCTTGAGATCGATGGGTTGGCAACTTTGGAAGTTATTCAGTCGTGAGGTCTGGAATGACGATTGATCAAACCATCATGCTCATGACGGTCATTTTCGGGTTTGGTGTACTTGTTGCTGTTTGGATTGGTTGGGTGCAAATCCAGGCTGCACGGAAATTGCCTTATTATCTTCTGCGCAAAGAGCGGACGCTCATCGGGTGGCGTTGGTTTGCACTTGCAGCGATGTTTGGACTTGCAAGTATCGTATCGGCATCTCTCGGGCAGAGGGCAGTCTATGCGCTATATCCCCCAACTCCCTCAATCACCCCAACTGCAACGATAACATCCACACCTACAATTACGCCAACTTTAAAAAACACAAACACACCGACGGTCACTCTCACACCCACGATCACCCCGACCACAACACAGACGCCCACACCAGCTCTCCCGGAGGAGATCCACGTTCTCCTCTTGCGTGAGACACAGGCTCCTGATCCCGAGGCGGTGTTCAGCACCGTGCTGGTGGCCAGGCGGATCGATCGTCAAAATCGTCCAATCGGAGCAACTGAATTATTTTTGAATCCAGTCGGAAGACTGTTTGGGACTTTCACCTATAACAATCTAACGGACGGTTTACGATGGACTGCGATCTGGTATGCAGGATCGGAATTGATCTGTCTCGAAACCCAGGCATGGGAAGGGGGAACTGGTGGTTATGGTTACACAGAGTGTGAACCTGGAGTATGGTTGCCTGGAGAATATGAGGTCCAAATCTTCTTAGGCGAAACATGGATGGTCTCAACGCGGTTCACCATCGAAGGTGATCCTCCCACTCTGACTATGACGCCAAGCCCGACTGCACAACCGTGATGCAGAGAGTATTGCTTCCATTTCTACTGGCTTGGGCTGTGGGGCGCCATCTATTCCGGGAAATAAAACCTTTGCTCCGCCTACAAGGCATTTCAATGAGCGGAGGGAATATGGTGGTTGGTAACCCGCTTGCCTTGTGGCTTTCGGTTCATCATGTAGCAATATGCTCACTCGAAATGGCTTTAAATTAAGCGAGTATGGAACCCGTTTTGCCACATCTTGCATAACGGATATGTAAAAGCTCAATATTTTTGCCCAGCGGAGTAGAGTACGACGTTAGGACAGTAGATCTTATAGTGAGCGAATGAGGTTTGTCAGCGCGGTGTAGCCTTTTTTGATTGGTGATATTTCAATGTATTCATTAGGCGTATGTGCACCGTCACCTCTTGTTATGCCAATGCAAACTGCGGGATACCCCTTGCTCAGTGGGGCATTAGCATCTGTTGATCCTACTTCCAAACGACAATCGCGAACACCGGCTGATTTTAGGGCTCTACATGCTGCCTCGATGAGTGGATGGTTGTCGGGAAGCGAGCCTCCCGGACGCTCCCCGATCAAGGAAATCTTGACCGTGATCTCCCCCCGGTGGTAATCATGACAGAGATCCTTTATCACTCGATCAAGACTATCCAGTTGAGCATCACCCTCGGAACGCAGGTCAAGCTCAAGACTTGCCCGACTGGCAATCGTATTGATGGAAGTTCCTCCTGAGATTATCCCCACATTGAGAGTTGTTCGTCGGTCCACGGGCAGTTTGGTATTGATGATTTCAGAACCTAGCTTGAAGAGGGTGTGGATGGCGGAGGGTCGACCCGCATGTGCCCATGAATGTCCTCCAGCTGTTTCGAGAGTGATTCGATAGCGTTTTACCTGAAGTCCTTTGTGATAGACATTCCCGAGTGCCATTCCCTCCAGGACGATATAGGCCAGCGGCTGATCCTGGAAGCGGTTTACAACCTCTTGCATTCCACGAATATTACCCAGCCCCTCCTCACATACATTGGCAATTAACCAAATGTCATGATCAAGCTTTTCTGAAGAGAGATCTAGTGCCAACTCAACAAGTGTGGCCAAGGCGATGGAATTATCCCCGATTCCTGGCCCAAAGATCCGGTCGCCATCACGGCGCGAGTCCAAAGGTGTGTCTTCTGGGAAGACTGTATCCAGATGAGCAGATACAAGTATTGGATGGTTGCTGGAACCTGGGATCAGGCCGTAGAGATTTCCGATAGCGTCTAACTCAATATCCTTGAGGTTAGCATCCTCGAAAGCCTTCTTGAGAAATCGAGCGCGATTCGCTTCATTGAAAGTAGGTGCAGGGATAGATTGGATCTCGATTGCACGTGTGATGAGTCGATCTAAATCCATATCTTATATTTCCCTTAGTCCTGAACGTAACGCAGACAATCTCGCTTGTGTCAACCCTGGGGTAGCGCCCAAGGCGTGCAGCGCACCGCTTCCTTCAACAACCAATGACGATGAAACACTGCCCCGGAGCGACGCTTCCACAGGGTCCCGCGTTTCATTAAGGCCAACGAGAAATCCCCCGCAGTATGCATCCCCCGCGCCTGTCACATCCCGGATCTTGCTTGGGTACGCTGGGATTAGCCAGCGACGCTTCGAGTCACGATCCCAAAGTGCCTGTCCTCGCTTTCCCTGCTTTATCACGACAAACCTTGGTCCCATTTCGCTAAAAGCCTCCGCGATTTCCCATGTGTCCCTTATGCTCTGCGAAAAGAACCCGCGTGCCTCAAGTTCGCTGGGAAGAAAGATATCAATGCCCTGCAAAAGGGCTGGCAAATCAGATTTAAAATCAGGTGTCATATATCGGATCGAAGGGTCAATGGAAATCCAATGGATGTGATTACATTGGAAGCATGGGGGGATGGTTACATGGGATAGATAATCTGCAGGCGCCAAATGTACGGCTTGGAGGCTGTGTAACGATTGGGGGACGTCAGACGGTCGAATTGTAAGAGGCGAGATATGATGTCGATCTCCCTGACCATCAGTTGAAGATCGGTAACCCAGTAACGCCTTCGGCATGGGTTTATTGATCCGCCGGTAATGAAGTGCTGGGTTGACGTCCACACGGTCTTCTGGTGAGAGGTATGCGTAGAAAGTGATCGTTGATAGTGGTTGGTCGAGGACATTTACTTTGCTTATATCGATCCCCACCTGTTCGATTCTCTCCAACTTCAACCGATCGAAATTGGAACCGATCCGCCCCAGGATCCCGACTGAATCAGACCATATTCTGGCGCCAACCGCGGAGTAGATCGCGTTTCCGCCAAGCGTACCTGAAATCGCCCGACCTGTATGGGTGATACAATAATCTTCCCGAATACCTCCAAGGAAAAGATACTTCGGAGATTCTCGTTTCATCGCTTTGATTATACACTTGTGGATAGGAGCGAGTAATGCAGGAATCACTCACGATCCAAATCGAAATGGCCGTAGATTACATCACCGAGTTTTGGCCAACAGCATCTAATCAAGCTTCACACCTTGCGCTGGATAATGGATCTTTGAGGAAAGTTATCCTTTGTGGATCAGGGGATTCCCATCACGCTGCTCTCGGCTTGGAGATGATTTTTAAAACCCTAGCGAAACGGCAAGTGCAGGCTGGTCCGTCGATGTATATTTCCCGCTATTTGGTTCCCGATCTTGGGGAGACAAGCCAGGTAACCCTTCTTGTCGGCATCTCCTCATCAGGGGAAGTGGCCCGTACAATAGAGGCGCTAGAAATCGGCAATGAAGTTGGAGCTCAAACACTCGCGATTACAAGTAATATCGATAGTACGCTCGCAAGGATTGCGAATAGTGTGCTTCAAGTCGATCTTCCCGATTTTCCATCTGGACCCGGCCTGCTCAGTTACTTGGGTTCCATGCTCATGGGATACGCTCTTGCAACAAGTTTATGCGATGGCGACTCAGCGCAGCGCTTATCAAAAGGGTTGGAAACCTTGCCGGTGATCCTTGAGCGCTGGATGCCGGATCAGCTTGAAATAGGCAGGCGCTTCGCTCACGAAGTTCAAGATGGAACCTGTGTGATGGTCGGTGGAGGGCTGGCATATGCTTCCGCATTATTCGGCGCCGCAAAGGTCATCGAGGCTGCAGGAGAGAAGGTCTGGGCACAGGAATTAGAGGAGTGGGCCCATCTGGAGTATTTCTGTGAACCCGCGAATATGACAACGTGGATTCTAAGGGCTGGTGGGCGATGTCGTTCACGAGAAGGGGAAGTTATTAATGCGGCAAAGACCATCGGTCGCAATCTTGCTATCAGCTCGTGGGATGGCGGAGAAGATTGGCAGCCTCTCTTTCGGGAGAGTTTATCGCCATTGGCGTTATGGGTTGCACCGGTCGCTTATGCTTCTGAACGATCGATTATTCTTGATGAAGTTCCTTTTCGAGGTTTCGGAGGAGGGCGGGACCCGAGAGAAGGTGGTGGCGCCAGCCGCATTCGAAGCAGCCAGAGGCAAGATATCAAATCAGTTCTTCGCCAGTTGGGTTAATCTGCGTTGATAAATATATATAATCCTGTCCAAACAGACCGAATTTCCCAGTTGCGACCGAATTTTAAAATGGTAGAATGGAAATCCGGCAGCGCCACATGGGAGCTGCCCAATGTTTGAGAGAGCCGGGATTCCCAGATGTCAAAAGCAGATGTCTTGTTGATTGAGAGCGGACGTGCAAGTGCTCCTTCATTCGCTCCCGCGCTTGAACGAAAAGGTTACGAAGTTCAAGTACACCATAAGTTAGAAAAGGCTTTATCCTCGGCGAAGAAAACCCCTCCCGATCTTCTGGTTCTTGATGCTGCTTCAATGAAAACATCAGGCACGCGTATGTGCAGGAAAGCGAGAGCGGAGCTCGATGGTGTCCCAATAATACTCGTGTCACCTGAAGACACAAAACCCGATCTCGGAAGCGGGGCAAACCTTACCTTAGTCCATCCTTTCACGCCGCTGAAACTGCTGAATCGCGTTGAGCGAATGCTTCCCGGGGATGATCGATACACACTTGAAGCCGGGCCCATAAAGTTAAATATCGCCAAAGGGCGAGTGCGCTGCATGAAAAAAGAAACGCGCCTCACACCCAAGCTGACGAAGCTGCTAGAGGTATTTCTACGAAACCCAGGCCGGCTGATGATGAGGAAAACGCTGATCAGAAAAGTGTGGCAGACAGATTACACGGGGGATACACGCACGCTCGATGTCCATATGAGCTGGCTGCGGCAGGCGATTGAGGCGAATCCATCACGTCCTAAATATTTTAAAACCATTCGGGGGATGGGTTATCGGCTTGATCTACCTCAGAAGTAGTAACGATAGTTAAGATTTCAGTTGTAATCGACACCCGTTCGGGTGTTTTTTATTTTCACCCGAAGTCGCTTGAAGACGACCGACATGTGCGGCTGCTGGAAAAAATGCTTAAAACCTTATGGAGAATTGTTGTATGGGAAATCGATGGGATATGAATGCTCTGCCCAATTGATTGGCCGAGCACGTTGTTAAGCGGTTGGGTTATTGTTTGATTTGAACCTGATGCGAACAAAGTCCATAACGACCCTGGGAGTCAAACGCCCGAATGCGAAGTTCATAAGCGCCAGGTGATGAATACTGATGCTGCAAATGGAGTGAAATCTCATCACTCCGCCAGGATCGAATCGCCTGGGATTGGCTTTTGAATATCGCGTCTTTGTAACTCCAGTCAACCTCCCAGAGGACCAGGTCTCTAGGGAAATTTTGCTCAGTAGGATCTCTTGAGCTGATCTTTTCGATTCTTGCCTCAACTTGGGTACCATTGGTTGTGATTTTCGCCTCGAGATCAAGCGTAGGCTCATCCTGTGTGTTGGTAGTTTTCCATAGAGCAAAGGGTCCCACGCCAGAAGTCATCAGTAGGCGGCGATATGTAGTAATAAGGGCTGTGGGGGCGGGATCGCAAGCAAGCCAACGCCTCTTCAATCGCGCTGCTACGCTGACAGAAGTGCCCGAACCGGAGAAGAAATCCGCAACGAGGTCATCCGGGTTGCTTGAAGCGAGAATGATTCGCTCCAGTAGCGCTTCAGGTTTCTGGGTGGGATACCCTGTGCGCTCCTTGTGAAGTCGGGCGACGACTGGAAAATACCACCAATCCTCCGGGACTTTGCCCCGCTCAAGATCCGGCTGTTTTCCAAATCCTGCCCGCGGTGAGCTATTGAAGGTCTTTATCGTAGATGGGTTGTAGGCTACTCGGACATCGTCGGCGTTGAAGGTGTATCCCTTTGATTTTGAGTATGCAAGGATCGTATCGTGCTTGCGATTGAAAGCTGACCGAATGGGTGATGGGCCATGGTATACCCATACGATTTCATTGATTAACCGGTCTGGGCCGAAGATTTCATCCAGTAAAACCCGTGCATAAGCGGAGGCGTGCCAATCCAAATGCAGGTAAAGGGTCCCAGACTCGGAGAGTAACTTGTGCATTAGCTGCAAGCGTGGAAAAAGCATATCTAAATATGCTGCACCATCTGACCAGTTGTCTTGAAATCCTTGGGTCGTGCGCCAGGACTTTGGGGAGCGAGAATCCTCGCCCTGACCGATGCGGGCGTGATATGCTTTCCCCGTTAGAAAAGGTGGGTCCGCATAGATTAGATCGATCTGACCCTCCAATTCCTTCAACAGAGCCATCATTACGCTGGCATTCTCACCATGAATGATGCGGCCCTGAGTCGCAGAATTCACTTGTGTTGCTTGGGGGATTGTCTCCGACCAAAGCTGGAGCTCGGCTGGTTTAAATTTCGCATCTGAACTTCGATCCCACTCGAGACTGGCGAATGGTTTGCGGTGAGAGGCACGGGTCATAATTATCTAAGCCTACTTTCGTCTGAATCGTATGCCTGGAATCGCCTCCGGTGCCGGTGGGCTAATTATCAATGGTTCACATTGGATGAGGAGGACGCAACTCTTAAACTTGCACGGGCTGCTGATATCAATTAGTGCACAAATAAGAACGAGCTCGAAGTTTATTGTGTTCCTCTTCTCCCACAGTTCTTTCATCCATTGATCGTCTTAGTCATTACCGTGCTACGTGTCCAATCACATTGCCTCAGGAGCTTCAATTCCTAATAGGTTGAGAGTAATGGCAATGGTTTCCTTCGCGGCAGCTGTAATGCGAAGGCGAGCATCTATTATCTGCTCTACATCAGCTTGGAGAACGCGCACGGCGTGGTAGAAATGATGGAATGCCTTGGCGAGTTCGAAGGCGAATGTGGCTATGATTAGCGGCTTGTAATCCTCCGCTGCTTTCTGAAGCACGGTAGGAAATCGGGAAATGACGTCGATAAGTTCGATCTCTGTTGGATCGAGCTCATAATCGAACGATGTACTCTCAGGTAGCTTTTCGATCTTCCGCAGTATACTGTTTGCTCTCACGTAGGCGTTTTGAATGTAGGGAGCAGATTGGCCATCAAAACTTAGGGCTTCGTCTAAGTTGAATACGATGTCTTTATTGTTATCGACCGAGAGCATGCCGTAGATTAAAGCCCCTAGTCCGATCTGACGTACGACAGTCTCACGTTGTTCACCTGTCAAGTTAGGATTCTTCTCTTCGATGATTGTGCGTACGCGACGTTCGGCCTCCTTAAGGACATCCATGAAGAGGATCACATTTCCCTTGCGTGCTGACATAGCGCCTTCTGGCAGGGTCACGAAGCCATATGCAAGATGGAAGCATTTCTTGGCTTGAGGAAACCCCCATAGCTCCAGGATTTTGAAAACCTGCTGGAAATGCAAACTCTGACGGACATCGACAACATAGACTGACCGATCAACGTGATAATTCTCGAATTTATCTTTAGCGAGCGCCAGGTCTTTTGTGCTATATAGCGTTGTCCCGTCGCTTCGTAGGATGACTGCTGTACGATACTTCTCCTTTTTCAGGTGAAGCTTCTCGTCAATTTTCACAATGACGGGACCCTCTGGACGTTCATCTTCAGCAATCCCCAGTTGGATTAGCTCCTCGGCGATTACCTTAGCTTGTTCGTCCACTTCACTCTCGAAAAAGTAGACATCGATATTGATGTCTAATATTCTCAGGATGTCTGCGAGTTCGTCGAGGCTCCACTGCCGGGTTTTGCGCCAGAGATCGCGCACATGTGGGTCTCCCTCGTCCCACTTTTTGTACAGCGTTCGCCGCTCGGCGTCATTTTGCAGGCTTTGCTGTTTCTCGCTTTCGGTTCCGTCTTCTTTAGGGGTGACTAGTGTCGTCGCCTCGGTATAGATATTTCCCAACCACTGTCCACGTTTATGGATGCCCTCGGGTTCTTGCCCTTGGTAATATTTCTCATATGCCCAAACGCAAGTGATCACACCCAAGCCTATGTCACCCGGATAGGAGGCTCGAATTGTATCGAAGCCAGCGAATTCAACCAACCTGGCGAGGACTTCACCGAGGATGGCATTGCGGGCGTGTCCAATATGAAAAGAGTGGTGGGTGTTCGGTTGAGCATATTCCACCATCACCCGCTCACCTTTTTTTGCTCCCCGACCGAAATCCTGACCTTCATTAATGACGCGATCCGTTACTCTTTGCGCGTAAACCGAGGTGTTGATATGGAGATTCAGATATCCACCGACCGCTTCCACGTGGTCGAAACCCTCAAGATTTTGTAGATCATTGAGAAGTAGGTTTGCTACCTCTTGAGCTCTTTGTGGGACCTGGATATTCCGATCTGTTTTTGCTTCCTCTGCGGCTATTTTAAAACAGACGGCAGTTCCATAACCCCAGTCACCCTCGAAGGGTGTTGGAAGCCAATCAATCGTTTCCGAATAGGGCAGCTTCAAGCGCTTTAGCTTTTTATGAATTGTCTCAGTCGCCTGGTGAAGTTCTTGTGTAAACATAGTGCTCCCAATTGTCCGCTGGGATTATAGCATGCAGGTTGGTTTGGCTGAGGAATGAAAAACGACGCACGGATTATGCGTCGTTTCAGGGATGTGAGAATGCACGCGGAATTCTTTACTTGCCCTTTTCCAGTGTGGACAGCTTCTTCAATAAGCGGCTCTTGCGACGAGCAGCATTCCGCTTATGAATGACGCCCTTGGATGCTGCTCTGTCCAGTTCTGAGATAGCTTTATTTACAGCTTCAACCGAAGCCGCTGAATCCTTAGTATCAATTGCTATCCGTGCTTGCTTTACAGTTGAGCGTGCACGCGTGAGCCAAACGCGATTCCGCGTTCGGCGTTTTTCATTCTGTCGTACCCGTTTCTTGGCGGAAGCGGTATTTGCCAATTCAACCTCCTGAGGTGCTTCCTGTTTTTGGATCAAAGGATTTTACCGGACTGCGTGGATTCTGTCCAGTTGAGTTTGAATCGTGATTGCATTAAAGAAGGGTACAGAAGCTCTCGTAAGCGTTGGCTGAGGTGCGACTATGTGGATGGAGTAGGTGTGGGTGTTTCTGCACCCTCTGTTGTGGCAGTAGGAGAAGGCGTTGGGCTTACTGTAGGCGTTCGTGTGGGACCAACTCCAGTTAGCTCGTTGTAATGTTGTTCTGCCAGAGCACGTGTTTCAGGGACGACGTACTCAAATTCTAAGATATAGTTCCAGTGTCGGATGGCATCATTCAAGTTGTCGGGGTTAAGCTCAAAGATGATGGCTCGGAGTGCGTAAGCCTCGGCGAGCTTCCGTTCTCGCGTGAAATTATCGGGAATATCCTTGGCATACGCGATCGCCGGTGTAATATTATCGTTAAGTGCATCGCTGTAATTGCCATTGAGGTAGAGAGCCCTACCCTTGGCGATCCACAGATCGAAAGTCTCGGGCGCAAAACGTCGAGCCGCGTTAAGATCCTCGATGGCAGCGTCATATATGCCGCGCTCTGTATAAAGGATCCCACGGGCGAGGTATGCGGGCGCGTTGCGATCATTTAGTTCTATCGCTATGTTCAATACCTGAAGAGCTTCTTCCTGCTGCCCCGCGCCGAGGAGTGCTCGGCCGAGAGATGCCCAACCGCGAGGGTCGTCAGATCGGTAGGCGACATAAGTTTGGAGCGGCCATATAGCTCGTGGGTAGTATGAATTATCTAGTGTATCTATCCCCAGTGCGACAAAAGCTCTGCCGACAGCCAAGTATCCCTCGAGAAGCGTGGGATCATCTGCGCTGCCCTCTAGCGCATATACGAGCGCCTTTTGATATTTATTCAGGAGCAGTTCAGCATTGCTGAGGTAGATGAGTACCTGCGGAGATCGCGCTCCGACAGATAGTGCTTCCTCCATTGTTGTTTCCATGCGCTGCCAATACGTCATACGCTCGTAGAATGCACCTAACTCCTCGTATGCCTCGACAAACAGCGGGTCATACTCAATCGCGCGGTCGAGGTCTTGTTCAGCGATTTCGTCATTACGTTCAAGTAATGCCCGGCCCCTGCCGAGGTAAGGAGCGGCGTATTCCCAATCGAGCTTTAATGTTTCATCATAGGATTTGATCGCCTCCGAAATATTCCCGCTTAAACGTAGAGCTTCAGCCTTAAAGTACAGAGCCTCCACTAAATTGGGATCGGTTTGAAGCGCCTGATCGAGGGCAAAGATCGCTTGTTCGTAGTCGCCGTCTTCAATCGCTTGTACACCAAATGTATAGGATTCAATACCGGGGTGAGGCGTGAAGCCGGCAATCGGGGTTGGCGTGCTTGTTGCAGAGACTAATAAAGCCAAAGGCGTCGCTGCGTAATCAGTGGCAATGGGTGTGCGGATTATGCGTGTTGCAGCGGGAATCGGGGTAGCCGTCGGAGTACCAGGGAGAGGTGTATCCGTTGCTGTGGGGCTCGGAGGCGGGAGCGTGGAAGCCATGCCGAGGAATCTCGGAGCGAACATCGGTTCGAGCAGGTACACCACTCCTGCGACAGCAGCAATTGCGCAGCCGGAGAGCAAAACGACTCCAAGAACCTGTACAAATGATCTGCGTCTCTTTGGTTTGAATGGGCTAGGTGCAGGTTTACTTTGGGTTGTCTGTACGACCGGTTTTTCTTCTGGTGTTGGCTCGATCTCCTTGGGGGCGATCTCGCGTCGCGGAAGTTTCAGAGCTCGTGAAAGATCTGCCGTGGAGGGCGAGCGTGCGCCGAATAAGACAAGACCACGCACAGCAGCGCGATTGGTGGGGTCGATCTTCAGTGCGGATTCAAGACAATACACACGCTCGCGCGGTGAATCCACAACCGCGCTCATCCATATCCAGTATTCCGCATTCTGGGAATCGGCGCGCAATAATCGAGATAGCAGCTCACGTGCATGCCGACGGTCCCCCAGACGTACTGCGGCGATAGCTTCAGTTAGAGTTTTTGATGTTTCAGCTGCCACTTCGTTCCCCTCCGTACTGCATTCGAAAGTCTAGCATAGCGTTATATTCCTTGCTACCCCCCATTGGTATAATCTTTAAATAATGGAGAAAAGTAAATTGCGTGTATCCGTAATTCTTCTCCTCTACACACTAACGGCTTGTGCAAGTGTAGAGAAGGACACTCTTTCGCCGACCGCAACTCTACGGTCATTTTCTTCATTCACACCAACATCAAAGCCGATGAGTTCTCTCACTCCGCTTGGCACGCTGATCCCTGCTGGACCGACGCCAACCCCATTTGTTCATATTATTCAGCAAGGTGAGACACTCCTGGAAATTGCCTTTCGGTACGGTGTTCAATTTGACAGTATTGTTCTAGCAAACCCTGAGATCGACCCCAACCTGCTTCGGATTGGCGAGGAGATCAGAATTCCTGGTCCTGAAGGTGAACCGGCTGACATTCTACTTCCCACTCCAACACCAATTCCTATCCTGCTAAAGAGCTTGGGTTGCTACGACAGTTCATCGTTGGCGTTTGTTTGTATGATTTCCATCACAAATACCGAAGATTTTGTGGTTGGAGGCGTTTCGGCGCATATCGCTTTGCATGATAGGGATGGACAGATTTTAGACAATCAAATTGTGTATGCACTACTTAACCAAATACCAATCGGGCAGGAAATACCTTTGGTTGCGATATTCGATCGAAGACCATCAGGGTATTCCAGTTTTCAGGTTGACCTTCTCTCTGCAGTGCAAGTTGCAGACCTAATTGATGAGCTGCCAGCGATTGAGGCGCTTGAGACCAGAACGATTTATAAAGCAGAGAAAAAATTGGTAGAGGTCAGTGGCAGGCTCTCGATCATGTCTCATGGTGGGGGTGAGTTTCTTGTACGGGTTGTGGGAGTGGCCTTGGACGCAAAAGGGGAGCCTATTGGAATGAATGTGTGGGAGGATGAGGTCAAGAGCGCAAATAATGAAGAAATCGAATATCGAATTACGATATTCAGCCTTGGACCTGAAATTGTCGACATACGCATTCACCCAGAAGTGATGCTGAAGTGAAATATGATTTGAAGTGTACATTCCCGAATACTAATACCCTCAGGCTTGGCGGCTGCCAACCTCGGCTATAGAATCTTTTTCATCATGACTTCTGTCCAACTCATCCCTTCTGAAGAGCGACAAAAGCTAAGAAATCTTGTGGATGTCCATTCAACTTCGGATGCGATGGCAGCTTACTATGGTCTTGAACACCCAAACGAACGCGTTTCAATTTATGGTTATTATCCTAATGGTCAAATCTTAAGCGGTTTCATGGCAGTTGCGAGCACGGGGCTGGATCTCTTCCGGCCTCTAGTAATACCCTTTACGGCAACAGATGAGGCAATAAGAACACTTATAGCCGCAGCACTCGATCCCGGTCGACCCTATCTGATTTATCTGCCGATTGAGCAACGCGATTCTTTGATCGATCTCGCCGATATAGAACCGATTGAAGTAACGAATTTATTAAGACTGGATACAAAAAGATTCCAGCCGGTCATAAATGTCTTAGTACAGAAAAGAGAGGGGCCGGGTTGTTCTCCCCGTTTTGAGATTCAGTCTCGGGGTGAGGGGCATGCAGCCTCGGGGATTAACTGGAGGAGTTCTCAATCTGCGGAGATATATGTGGAGTCTGATTCATCAGGATATCGTCGTGGATTCACAAAATCGGTGCTGGCAGCATTAATCCAGGATCTTCTGAAAGAGAGGATCAGAATCATGTTTCGTGTCGCAGATAATGATTATTCAGCCTTTGAAGATGCCTTCGATCTTGGTTTTTCTCCGACGAATGTTCGGACTCTCTTCGCACAGATACGCCTTAATCGCGAAGCTGCAAGCGTGAAAGTGAAGGAAGTGGAATGATTCGAGCCAGCTATCATTTCCCCCAGTCTTTCTTATGGGGAACAGCGACTTCATCTCACCAAGTTGAGGGGGATAACCATGAAAATGACTGGTGGGCTTGGGAGCAGGAAACGGATCGAATCTTGCACGGACATAAGTCCGGGAAAGCATGCGATTGGTGGGCAGGCCGCTGGGCAGAGGATTTCGATCGAGCAGCCGAATCATTCCAGAACGCGCATCGGATGTCGATTGAGTGGAGTCGCGTGGAACCCAGCCCTGCAGTTTGGGACGAAGCCGCAATTGAACGCTACCGCGAAATACTCCTGGGAGCAGTGGAGCGAGGGCTCACACCGATGGTTACGCTGCATCATTTTACTAACCCACGATGGGTGGCTGAACGAGGGGGCTGGCTTAATCCGGAGATCGATAAGCTCTTCAAACGCTATGTAGAGAAAGTCGTCGCTGTCCTGAAAGATATTGTAAAGCTATGGATCACCATCAATGAACCAAATGTCTACGCATACTCGGCTTTCGCTGACGGTGTCTTTCCTCCAGGTAAGCGCGATCTTCGAACTCTTCCAACGGCGATCCGTCACCTTATCCGGGCGCATGCTGCTGCGTATCATGCGATCCATCGCCTTCAACCATCCGCTTCTGTCGGACTTGCCCATCAATATCGGGGTTTCGAACCCGTGGAAGGATATTTACCGATCAACCGGATGATTGCGAACTTTCGAAGCCGGGGGTTTAACGATGTCTTCCCTCGAGCGGTTACGGACGGGAAAATTCGTTTCCTTCAAATGCGAGAAAGTATTCCAGAGGCTCGTGGAACACAGGATTTTTTCGGCTTGAACTACTACACTGTTGAGCAGGTTGCGATCCAATTATCAAGGCCAGCGGAGATATTCCAGGTTGGAGGGTTCGCCGATGATGCGGACCTCAGCCCAACGGGGTGTATCGCGAATAAACCGGATGGGTTTTGGGATGCCCTTCGATGGGCACATGGTTATGGAAAGTCAATCTATGTCACGGAGAATGGCATTGAGGACAGTGAGGATGTGATCAGACCACGCTACCTCGCGAGCCATCTCCGCCAATTATGGCGCGCTGTGAACTTCAACTGGCGTGTGAAAGGTTACTTTCATTGGACACTGGTCGACAACTTTGAATGGGAGCGGGGTTGGACTCAACGCTATGGACTCTGGGCACTTGATCCCAGGACTCAAGAACGAACAAAACGGCCAAGTGCTGATTTCTTCGCTGAGATTTGCAGGGAAAACGCGCTTTCATCTGATTCGGTCCGAAGATTTGCACCGGAGGTGCAGGATCAATTATTCCCGCCGCGTGGACCAGCGGAACTGGTTGAGCGAAAATAATCATGGAATCGATATGAGCTTAAGGCATAAAGTTCGAGCGTGCATTTTGTTGGGTCTCACAGCTCTGTTATTTGTTACCACTGGATTGAGCACCGCGAGTGCTGAGCCGTCTCGACCGCAGGAAGAGCGGCCTTTTATAATGCCCTTTGCAGGACCACCTGGACCCGATACCTGGTTTTTTCTGCAAGCGTATGGAAATACGACGTTTGCATATCGTTTCCGCAACAATGTTTATTATGGGGGCCAAGGGCTTCATTTTGGCCTCGACTTGGCAGCTCCCTGCGGTACACCGGTGAGGGCGATTGGCGATGGAGTTATTTTTTCCGTCGATAGCTGGCATGGCGCAGGACCTCATAATCTACTGATCAATCATCCCAATGGCTATGCATCTTTTTATGGCCATCTGTTGATTCGTTCTCGAATGAAGGTTGGGCAGAAAGTCGTTGCAGGTGAGATTGTGGCTTTAAGCGGAGACCCCGATCTCACCTGTATTTCTCGTCCGCACATCCATTTGGAGATCCGCGACTCCAAGACGCACGCGATTGGTTATAACCCCCTTAATCTCATTGAAGCGGATTGGGAGCGGTTAGCCTTAATTGGGTCGGAACCGATACGATTTGAGATGGATATGGAGAATCCAAGAAGCTGGACCGATCTATTCGAACAACCTGAGACTCGATTCGGGTATCCATTGGTGAATGATTATGCATCTCCATGGCCATTTGATTGGTAAGCGCCTTATATTTGTTTGTCTCAGTTTGACCTTTATAGCCCTTATGGGGGTGATCTCTGACGCTGCTCAAGCTGGACCAATTACTTCCGATGGAAATGCTAATGTGCCGGCGAGGATTACATCCCAACCTCCGTTTCCCACTTCGACGCCAGAGTCTGTTCTCCCTATCTCACATTTACCGAGAAACAACCCTCGGACGCTTCCAATTCGTATCTCCGAAGGAGAATGCTGTCCTTATCCTTGTTGGTCTTCGAATTCAGAATGGGTGATGCTTTTTGATGCAGGGGACAACGGCGAGACTCCTGGTCTGTATAGTATTCCCAGAGAGGGGGGATACCCCACACTGCTCACCGAGCGAATTGGCGTTTATTCACGGGATTGGTCATTAGTGGCATACCCGGAGGCTGGTGCGGTTTACATCGAGCGTTGGGCAGATGGCGATCGTTGGGTGGTTCCATCGCCGGGAAGAAGGATCTTTTTCTCCCCCAGTGGTAATCAGATCGCGTGGGAACTAGGGTCTCGCGGAATTCGTCATCCTGATCTTCGCCAAAATGCGATATGGCTGGCAGAGCTTGACGGAGGGGCAGCGCGCGAAGTTGTCACAGTTAATGGTGGTCACTTCATAGGCTGGGCTGCTGGAGAGAAGGCGATTCTCGTCTATGGCCGTCTGGCTCCAGATGGGCCTGCCGGGATTTGGAGGGTTTCAACGGAGGATGGTGCCGGGCGACTACTGTTTGAAGTAGAAAAACCCCGCAGCCTCCTTCTCTCCCCCGAAGGTGGTTGGCTGGCTTTCTTCATGGCTTTTGAAAATCATCCCGATCGGAACGGTCTTTGGATCGTTGGGATGGATGGCAGCGCAGAGCAACACTATCCGTTCATTGGCGCTTACCGTTGGCGTAACGAGGGTCAATTGCTCGTGATCCCGCAAGATCTGGACGCTCCCGGTGCTTACCTGTGGCAGATTGAAATTCACGAGGATATTGTGTGGCAATTAACGGATCCCTTGCTTGATGCTCTTCCGATCGCAAGCAATGACTGGCAGCCATCTCCAGATGGCTCTGCGATTGTCTTTCGCTCCCATGAAGATCATAATCTCTGGGTTTTTCCGCTTCCTGAGCTGCCAATATCCCCATGATATAATTGCGGCGCTCACGGCCAAGTGAGCTGTAAACCCGATGGAGAGGTAGCGTAGTCTGGCCTAACGCGCTCGCCTGGAAAGCGAGTGAGCTGAAAGGCTCCGTGGGTTCGAATCCCACCCTCTCCGCCTCACGACACCGCAAACGCGGTGTCTTTACTTAAACCAATCAAAATACCTTTCACCTTACGGTGGTGTGAATGGGCTGCTGGGGGGGATACTTTTATCCATGATTTTGAATCTTCGAGTCATAGAACGACAATCTAGCAATCATGTCCATTGATTTAATCATTCATTATCTCACTCACGAAGAACGGGTCTCGAAAAATCAATATGGGCGGCAAGATCTAAGGACAAATCAGTATCTCAACGAATACTGGATAAATGATGACGGATCGAATTGACAGCTTGTGTTGCGCGCGATATCCTCCATTCTGGCGTCTGGGCAGGTCTGACGCAGCGGAGATCTCCAAACCCCGTCAGGTCCGAAAGGAAGCAGCGGTACAGAGATTTCTCCGGGTGCCGTCAGGGTGCCTGCCCCGGCGCTATTTGATTCTAATTGGGTATTGCTTGATGAAAATAGAAAAGGTCACCGCATAATATTTTCGGTGACATCCATAGTTCTTGTCTTTTTATGGCTTTTCTTATGAGAATATCTGACACACGGTCAGATTAAGGCGAAGGAATCCCTCAAGTGCTTGTTGTACAAGAAGCGTAGGATGTGTCGGATTTTGTACCCCCTCTAGTTGTTCCAAATAGTGAGATCTGCTTGTGGACTCGGCTGCTTGAACAATTAGGGCAGCGTACTTCATCTAGATTCGAGGCGCTAAAGAGTAATTCCTCAAACGGATGACCGCATTTGTCACATTGAAACTCATAGATTGGCATGAACTTCAACACCTCATTCGCTTAATTCAACACTGCAATACTATTTAGATGTTTGAATGACCAATAAGTTACATAACGTGACAAACGATTACCAAGCATGTTTCTTACAACAACCATCGCAGTCGGACGCTGATCTGAGGAAAGGATTATAGTCCACAAGAGTCATGCTGATGAATCGGTTGCACTTTGGAGAAGAAACGCCATTTGAGTCTTTTGGTATACTCAGCGCGGTTTATGGAAAAAGTTAAACACACCCTCGATCAATATCCTCAGATCATCTCCTTGGGGATCGTTATGCTAGCCCTGTGTGGGTCAGTGTTGGTTTACGCTGCGACTGCCCAAACAGTACATCTGGAGATCAACGGATCTGAGACATCTCTTCGGACGCACGCGCGGACGGTTAAAGCTGCGCTCCGTGATGCTGGCGTTACATTTGGAGACGAGGACCAAGTACAACCGTCGGAGAGTGCGATATTGATCCCTGGAATGAGGATCCGTGTTCAGAACGCTCGCGAGGTGATCATCCAAACCGGCGGTGAAATTGAGAAGGTGCTATCAACCGCTATCTCGCCAGAAAATATCCTGCTTGAGGCAGGTGTTCGGGTTTTCCCCGGCGATCGAATAGAGGTTACCAGGTGGATTGAAGACTCTTCCGGCGCCCAGGTCCCAAAATACCCACTTAGTATCCATTTATTTCCAGGGGTTGAGCTCGAAATTATCGATTCCGGCAGTTCAACTCATATTCGCAGTGCAGCTGCTACAGCTGGAGACGTGTTGTGGGACGCAGGGATCATCCTCTACGAAGGAGACTATGTCGAGCCATTTACAGATGCGCCTGTATCCACAGGTGACAGGATTGAGATTGTTAGATCTCAGCCACTTGTATTCGAAACAGATGGTGAGGTAATCCACACGCGGGCTGCTGGAAAAACGGTCGGTGAAGCGTTGGCACAAGCGGGTATTGTATTGACCGGCTTGGATTACGCAGTCCCTGAGGTAGAAGCCCCAATTCCCAACGATGGCCGAATTCGTGTGGTTAGGGTAGAGGAAAAAATCCTATCTGAGATGGAGCCAATCCCCTTCAACACTGTCTACCAGCCGGTCGATTATCTGGAGCTAGATGCGTTAGAGGTTATCAGCGCAGGTTCCTATGGAGTGGTGGAGAAACGAATTCGCCTACGAATAGAGGACGGGGTTGATGTGGAACGGTCCGTGGACGACGCAGTCCCCGTTATTGAGCCGAAGCCACGAGTTGTGGGCTATGGCACCAAGATCGTTATCCGTACGTTAGACACGGGGAGTAGAACAATCGAGTACTGGCGAGCGATCCCTGTTTATGCGACTTCCTATTCGCCCTGTAGAAGCGGGACATCGTATTGTGCTTCCCTCTCTGCCAGTGGACGTACAGTTGTCAAGGGAGTGATTGGCGTCATCCGCAGCTGGTATAACCAGATGAAAGGTTGGCCTGTATTTGTCCCTGTTTATGGACCTGGGTCGATTGAGGATATTGGTGCAGGTTTTGCTGATAAGGATTGGATCGATTTAGGGTTCACGGACGATAATTATGAGGCTTGGTACGATTGGACTACTCTTTATTTCCTAACTCCAGTCCCGCCATTGGACAGCATTCCCTGGATTCTTCCTTAAGGTTTTGATCAAAGAACAATTCGGAATCGAGTGGAAATTGATTTTATTGATCATCAGGAACCAATTATGTAATCCCATTGGAGGTGTGAGCATGCGGAAGACAGTCCTGACCATTGGGATTCTTTCCCTCCTAATTCTAACTCTCACTGCTTGCGCACAACAGGGATCGGCCGACGATGCGATTGAAGCATATCTGAATGCTCTTGTGTCGAAAGATGTCATCCGGGCGGTTAATAAATCATGCCTGGATTGGGAGGAAGGTGCGCATGCCGAGGCATCCTCGTTTGAATCCGTCATCGTTCGTCTTGATGGGTTATCCTGCGATATTGTTAACGTGAGCGGTGATCAAACACTCGTCGAATGTGAGGGAAAGATTACCGCGAACTACGGTGGGGAGGACCAGGATATCCCCCTTTCGGGGAGGACCTACCTCGCTGTGATGGAGGACGGGGAGTGGAAGATGTGTGGGTATGAAACTGGGAGGAGCAAGTGAAGCTTCGTAATACAGGCACACGAGAGTATCTTTACGCGCTCGCGCTGTGCTTGATTATTCTTCTGATAATCATCCTCACCGCGGATACCTCCCCGCAGTGGATCTATCAGGGTTTCTAATGACCTTGATCCACATTCTTGTAGCCAGTCTTCTTGTCAGCGCGCTGCTCCTGACCACTTCCAGCAGATGGCGGAGATGGTCACTTTTCGTCATCAGTCTGGTCAGTGTTTACTGGCTTCAACCTGCGGTCTCATTACGCCAGTTTGATTTCTGGTTTCCAACAGCATCGATAGTCTTGACAGTGATAACCTGGATGGTGACTCGCCCTAGTAATCGCGAGGTGAACCGGGAGGATCTCACCGCGTTACTATTCGTGGCTCTTCTTCCGTTGCTCATCAGCTTGAATCGTTTTCTACCCGAGGGATGGCAGCTAAGTGCATCTCGCCCCCCTTCAACATCTCTAGTAGCCCTTATAAGTTCCATTCTGGTGATCCTGGTTTTTGTCAGTGGATGGCTCGCAAAACGGTCACGTCTGATAGGTGGTCTTCTTGGTGTATTGATTGTTGGAATTTTCATTGTTTTGAAAACTGAGCCTATTTCACTATGGGCCAGCGGTCTCCTGCGAGGGGTGACGGGGCAATCGCGAAATATAGTTGCATCTACAGATTTGTATTGGCTTGGTTTCTCTTACATAGCATTTCGTCTCCTGCATGTCCTTAGGGATCACCAATCCGGTCGATTGCCAGCGCTGTCGTTCCTAGATTTTATGACGTATGCCCTTTTCTTTCCTGCGATCACTGCCGGGCCGATTGATCGCGTCGAGGTATTTGCCTCCAAGATGCAGAATGCAGCAAAACCTACGGCGAGTGTATATTTCGCTGGTGCCAAGAGAATCATTCTCGGTGTTTTTCAGAAATTTGTGCTGGCGGATGGATTGGCAATCATCGCCTTGAATTCGACTAATGCTGTCTTGACGCGTTCTGTCCCCTGGCTCTGGGTGCTTGTGTTCGCCTTCAGCCTGCGTTTGTTCTTCGACTTTAGCGGTTATTCCGATGTGGCAATAGGCATCGGGCTCATATCCGGCATCCAGCTCCCGGAGAATTTCGACTACCCATACCTGAAAACCAATATCGGGACATTCTGGAATAGTTGGCACATGACGCTTGCGAACTGGTTCCGCGCTTATGTATTCAATCCTCTTACGCGCGCGCTGCGAAAAAGCCGATTGCAGATGAATCCTGCGCTCATAATCCTGGTGGGTCAGCTCGTGACGATGACGCTGATAGGGCTGTGGCACGGGGTGACATGGAATTTCGCATTTTGGGGCTTATGGCATGCAATAGGGTTATTTGTCCATAACCGCTGGGTAGCTTTTCTTAATGCCAGACGGGATCGAATTTCTCCAGTCTTCTACGGAGGGATTACTACGAGAACAGTCAGTCTTGTTCTGACTTTCAGCTTCGTCACGCTAGGGTGGGTCTGGTTTGCCTTGCCGAGCGTTCAGATGTCTTGGGAGATACTCATACGAATGTTCGGGGGATATCGATGACTGAAACTCAGGGTGTGGTGCAGGAAGCGGTGGCATTCTCGTGGGGCTTCATCTGGCGTGTTCTCCTGAAAGCCTTCCTATTATTTGCGTTGATTAACGTGCTTTACGTTCTGCTAAATCCGCTTCCCCTGCTCGGGCGGCTCTCAATGTATAACGGTCTTTTCCCCGGGCGGTTACGGCTTCCTTATGGGGATGACCCAGGTCGTTCGTTCAACACCACGCTATCCCAATTAGATGCGATGTTTGCCTCTCATGAGATCCAGGGCATAGATAAGAGCGAAGATGAATTTCGCGTTCTAATTATCGGCGACTCATCGGTGTGGGGCTTTTTGCTAGAGCCAGTGCAGACTCTTTCGGCTCAAATCAATCAGAGCGAATTAATAACAGTAGATGGAAGAAGTGTGCGATCTTACAATCTTGGATATCCAACGATGTCTGTTACAAAGGATCTTATGATCCTTGAACGCGGGCTTTTAAATCACCCAGATTTGATCATCTGGCTGGTCACGCTGGAGTCTCTTCCCAGAGAATCCCAACTAGATTCACCCTTTCTACAACTCAATCCGGAGCACACGCGAGAGCTCATCGCACACTATGCTCTCGACCTCGATCCCAAGGACGAGCGGTTTGAGAACTCGACGTTTTGGGATCGAACCGTCATAGGGCAGCGGCGAGAACTCGCTCAACTCCTTCAGCTTCAGATGTTGGGTGTACTTTGGGCTGGATCCGGCGTTGACCATGAAATTCCTGAAACCTACAATGAGCGGCTCGAGGATTTACCTGCAGATCAAGAATTCCACAACTTCTTGCTAGGGGATTTGTCCTCCAACGAACTTGCATTTGAAGTACTTGAAGGAGGATTGCAGGCGGCAGGTAATATCCCTGTAGTTTTCATCAACGAACCAGTGTTTATCAGCCAGGGTGAAAACAGCGAAGTCCGGTACAATTTCTACTACCCGCGCTGGGCGTATGACTTCTATAGGGAGGAACTGCAATCCCAGGCGTCTGCGCGAGGTTGGTATTATGTGGATCTATGGGATGCGCTGCCATCCTCAGAATTTACGGACAGCGCGATTCACTACACACCTCTGGGGTCAAAAAATCTGGCGCAGGATATTATCGAAGTGATTAAAGAGTTTCTCCAAGAATCGTGAACTTCAAATTCAGAGGGGAGTTTGACTGCTTTCGAAGGTAAAAAATGGTAAATAAACGCAATTTTTCTTCTCACATAGCATTTACTATGTTGATTGGTATTGTCGTTTTCATCCTGGCTGGATGCACAAGTGCAACGGAGGGGGGACCTCGAGCTTCCCTCGAGGGATTATCTTCTCCAACGCCGGTTGAAATTACTGAGATTCCATTTGAGAGCACAACCGAGGAACCTGGAAGTGGGGCGACCCCCACAGTCGTTACTTCCTCAAGCCCAGCTCAAGTTGCGGAGCCGGGTGAAATCGAGCGCTCGACTCCCACCCCAACAGCTATTTTCGACCCGAGCAAATGGCAGGATCTCCCTGTGATCCCGGTTTTAAGTGACCGAGCACGAGAGATCTATATCTATGGATTGAGTTTGGGGAATAATCCCCGTGCTTTCTCGAAAGTCGGTGACTGCCAGAACGTTCCCTCTATGTTCCTGTCGATCTTCGACCACAGAGGTTATTATTCGTTGAGTGAGGACCAAGCATACCTTGATGAGACTATCGAATGGTTTGAGGGATCATTCTCAAGAAAAAGCGAAGCCGTTCGAAGAGGTTTTAACGCAGCATCGGTCGTTTCTCCACTATGGGCGAATCCCGAATCCTGTGACCCGGGCGAGACCCCGTTAGATTGTGAGATCCGCCTGCATCAGCCCAGCGTCGCTTTAGTGAGCCTGGAAACTTGGTGGGAGGGAGATCCTGATAAATATGAGCAATACGTGCGAGAGATCTTGGAGACACTGATCGACCGAGGAATCCTTCCAATTCTCGCTACGAAAGCGGATAACCTTGAGGGCGATCACCGTATCAATACGATCCTGGCGAGGTTAGCTTACGAATACGACATCCCACTCTGGAATTTCTGGCGAGCGATCCAGCCACTTCCAAACCAGGGCTTAATGGAAGATGGATTTCATCTCACTTTTGCTGAAAATCACTTCGACGACCCTGAAGCAATGATGGCAGCCTGGCCCTGGAGAAATCTCACTGCGCTTCAGGTCCTAAACGCTGTTTGGCAGGGCGTATCGGCACCTTAGGAACAATAACCGATAGGAGAGGGGAGAATTTCCGGCAAATGGACATCAGATAAATGCAGGATCAAATTGCTACCTATATTTCAACGGAATTACTTAAAGACCCGACTCGGAAGATTGCATTTGATGAGCCGTTAATCTCCAGTGGCTTGGTTGATTCGTTCAGCTTGGTGGACCTTGCCCTCTTCATCGAGGATACATTCGGTGCCCGAATCGATGACACCGAGCTCACGGCAGATATTTTCGATACGATCGAAGAATTGGCTGTGTTAATCTCCACACGTAGACCAACCTAATCGATATGACGACAGTCCCTGAGGTACTTTACCGGACAATCCAAGAGGTGCCCGATCGACTGGCACTTATCCTCCAGTCGCGGGATGGAGATCAGGCGATCACGTATGCTGATCTCATCAGGGGTGCAATCGGGTATGCAAACATCTTGGAGCGTGCAGGGGTAGGGCGCAGCGAACCAGCCATTTTGCTCCTGCAGCATGGCAGACCACTGATCGAAGCTTTCTTCGGTGCTATTCTGCATGGCGCCATCCCCGCCATCATGCCCTTTCTGACGGAGAAACTATCCCCAGAACGCTATCGCCAATCGTTGGCTGCGTTGATCGAGATCACCAAGCCGGCTGTGATCATCACCTATCCAGAATTTGCAGATGAAGTCGCGAAAGCACGAACCGAAGGTGATTCGGTTCGATCCGTTTGTCTTTGGACTGAAGTCGAACCGCCTGCCGAGATCTCCTGGGAGACGCTGGGAGGGATGGACAGCGAGCCGGAGGATATCGTGCTTTTACAGCACTCATCTGGAACGACTGGCTTGCAGAAAGGCGTTGCCCTATCCCACCAGTCTGTTCTTAGTCAACTTAAAGCTTACGCAAAAGCGATTAATATGACCAGCGACGATGTCGTTGTGAGTTGGCTTCCCCTTTATCACGATATGGGTTTGATCGCTGGCTTCATCATGCCCATCTTGTTGAGATCAAAACTTGTTCTAATGTCACCATTCGATTGGATTCGCGCTCCCTATCGGCTCCAATCAGCGATCTCCCAATACGGTGGAACACTGAGCTGGCTGCCGAATTTTGCGTATAACTTCAGTGCTCGCAAAGTGCGCGATCGCGATCTCGACAACGTCGATCTATCCAGCTGGCGAGCTGTGATTAACTGCTCAGAGCCGATGCGATGGAAAAGTCATGAGGAATTCTTCAACCGCTTCTCAAAATACGGGCTAAAACGGCAAGCATTGGCGACGTGTTATGCAATGGCTGAGAACGTATTTGCAGTCACGCAAGGCGGCATCGAATCACCGGTTGTGTTGGATGAAATCGACAGGCGATCCCTATCGGAAGGTCATATTGCGGTTCCGGCAAAGGGTGGAGAGGATGCGATTAAAATGCTTTCAACGGGTCAACCGATTGAAGGTACGCGTGTGCGCGTTATAGATGCCGACGGGAAAGATTTGCCTGACCGGCGAGTCGGCGAAATTGCGCTGCAAGGGGATTGTCTGCTATCCGGCTATTACAACCGTGATGATTTGACCCAAAAGACTTTTATGGATAGTTGGTATATCACCGGGGATCTGGGTTACCTTGTGGATGGTGAGTTGTTTGTGACCGGTCGAAAGAAAGAGCTGATTATCGTAGGCGGAAAGAATGTTTTTCCCCAGGATCTCGAAGAACTTGCGATGGAGGTTGAAGCTGTACATCCAGGGCGAGTGGTTGCTTTCGGAATATTCAATGAAGACATCGGGACCGAGGAGATTTGTGTCATCGCCGAAGTAGATGTGATCGAAGATGATGCTCGAGTGAAGATCGCACGCGAGATCAGGGATCAGATATCGCGCGGAACGGATGTAACGGCGCGATATGTATTGACCGTAGATCGCGGCTGGTTAATTAAAACGAGCAGCGGCAAAATCGCTCGCGGGGCGAATCGGGATAAGTATTTAACGGAATTCGCGTAACTCACTGGCTTTGTTGTTTCAGGACAATACCTGTGCACACATCATTGCTTGACGCGCCTAACGTGTTGAAAAAATATGGGATCTCGCCAAAGAAAAATCTTGGCCAGAACTTCGTTGTCAATCAGCGAGTCTTGGACGCTGTAATCTCTGCCGCGGATTTAACCGGACACGAGGAAGTCATCGAGATTGGTGCAGGGCTCGGAACACTGACAATCGAATTAGCTCAACAGGCAGGGCGGGTACTCGCGGTTGAAATCGACAAACGACTGATCCCTGTCCTCCAGGATAATTTGCACGATTTCGAAAATGTGACCTTACTTCATGCAGATTTTCTGCAGGTTGATCCGGGCGAGCTTGTCTCGCGATCTGGCTATAGTGTTGTTGCGAACATTCCGTATAACATAACCTCGGCTCTTATTCGCCACTTGATGGACTCTTCCGTACCTCCCGCAAGGGTCGTGCTGACGATGCAGCGTGAGGTCGCTCAACGGATCATTGGTTCGCCAGGTGACATGAGCCTGCTTGCATTGGGGGTTCAGATCTTTGGCGACGCAACGATTACCGCAAGCATTCCGGCGAGTTATTTCTATCCCATCCCGGAGGTGGATTCGGCGGTTTTGCGCATAGACATATATGAGGAACCTGTTGTCCCTCGTAGAGTTATCCCAGTTATCTTCAGTCTAGCTCGCGCTGGTTTTGGTCAAAAGCGGAAAAAACTACGCAATTCTCTGGCGTCTGGGATGGGCTTGAGCCCGGTAGAAGTGGAGAATTTGCTAGTTCGAGCAGATATCCAGCCGAAAAGCAGAGCTCAAGAACTTTCAATCCAGGATTGGGAGAAAATCGCCCAACTTGCTGCTGAAGAAGGACGATTACAGCGATAATCTATTTAGGGGATTGCCTGCGTTGAGCAGGTGTAAGCCTACGATGAGTCATGAGCACTTGCCAGACACGAAATGCCGCTTCGACTTGAATTCGAAAGGACATCTTCGATTCACCGATCCGTCTGTCTTCGAAGTATATTGGGCTTTCAATGATCTGATATCCCAAGCGTTGTGCCACATAGGCCATCTCGACCTGAAAAACATATCCATTTGACTGAATGCGATCCAGAGGCATTCCGAGCAGGGTTTCGCGTCTCCATATGCGGAACCCTCCCGTCGTATCGTGGATTTTCATTCCAAGGATCGTACGGGCATAATAATTACCAAACCAGGATAGGAGCAGTCGACCCACACCCCAGCGTTCGTCCAGTTTTCCACCTTCGATGTACCGGGACCCGAGAACAGCGTCATAGCTTTCCAATAGGTCCATAAAAGTGGGGAGGTAATTCGGGGAATGAGAAAAATCGGCGTCCATCTGCCCGATGGCTTGAGCACCAGATTGAAGTGCGTATTTAAAGCCGGCGATGTATGCAGTTCCCAGACCAAGTTTCCCGGCTCTGTGGATCACAGAAATCCGTTCTGGTTTGCTGAGGGATAAGTGTTCTGCGACCTCCCCGGTCCCATCGGGAGAAGCATCATCGATCACCAGGATCTTCAGGTCGGGTATTGGTAATGCCCAGAGATCGGCCGCAAGAGCCGGCAGGTTTTCAGCTTCGTTATACGTCGGTATCACGATTGTCAGTTGTCTCATGGTTTTGAGGTTATTCGAAGATGATATTGGCGGTTTAATTCTGCAGGATTTCCTGTGAGTGGATAAGTTGCATATAAGTCCCGCTGGTTCGTGTCCAGCGTAGGAAGAATTTACTCCACTGGGGTCTTTTTAATGGAAAACGTACAAGCCTCTGCCTCCGTAGCTGAGCATTCCTCCTCAGTAACTTCAAATTCATCCCCTGAACCCAGCCAGTACAAACAGCCTTCAAGTAAGCCTATAAATCCCTGACAGGTTGGTGAAGAAGTCTCTCGCCCCCAGCAAACTGGGCAATTCTGGACGCGGAAAAGAATGAGGTTGTCTTTCTCCTGAACCTCGCACTCCAGGTCGCTCGCAGCCGAAAGAACTTCAGCAAAGACTGTTAAACCTTCCTTATTTCTCGTCTGCGCGGGAAGGGATTCGAAATCCGCGGTTTGCAGATCCCCAAACGCACTGTGCTGTTTCCAGGTGAGGTCAAAGGCGGACTTGGATGCTCGACGGGCTAAGCTTTGGCCACCTCGAGAACCATAAATCTCATCGAGCGCTGCATTCAGAGATGAAAATTCAGAAAGATCAACTTCACGATTGAAGTTTTCTGCAGGATAGGTCTCAATCCATCCCTGAAGGTTTGCTATTCGAAGCAAGGCATTCACGCCATTCTTACCGAGTACGTCTTCCAAAGCAAGAAGGAACGCGCGTGTTGGATAGTTCGGATAGGTCTTATGGCTTTTTTCGATCAATATCACGGAATTGGACTTCCTTTAAACAAGCTCGGCGAGGTCCTGTGTGGAGCGACGCATATCGAGGAATAATAAACCTAACTTCGCTTGTTTACGTGCCAGGACGGTCAGAACAGCTTCAGAGCCAACGGCCATCAGGACCATGAAACCGTTTTCGCCACGAATATAGACTTGGTCCAGATTCCCACGACCCAGCTCGCCTGAGATGCGTTCTCCCAAGGAAAGCATGGCTGCCGACATAGCAGCTACTCGATCTTCTTCGACGTTTTCGGGAAGGGCCGAGGCGATGGTCAAACCATCAAAGCTTATTACCGCCGAAGCTTCGACGTCGGGGGAAGAAGCTTGCAAGTCTCTTAAACGTTCGCTCATCTTATCGGTGCGGGAAGTTGCCAAGCTTAATCTCCAGTCTGACCATTGAATGTAGAATAATTATTGGAAGCGGCGGTACTTTAGCACAGTGGGAGATAGGGTGTCAAGCTATTCATTTCTCCTATGCTGCATTACCCCGGTTTATTACTCGCATCGCGGTGATGGATTACTAAACCACTGACTCGGATGTTTTCGCCCGAAAGGCTTGATTGGTGAATTCTAAAGTCACTTCCTAGCAGGATCAGCCCATCTATCTACAAATTTTCTTCTTTTGTATGGCGGTTACGTTTATAACAGCCGCGGGGTAAAGCTACGAGCGATCATGCGGTTTTGTAACAGTCCAATAGTCATCATCGATGCAGGCAGACTGCTGCCCTCTCACACATACCCGTCGCTGTGCTGACAAGGTCGAAAGCGGTCATTCCTCCAACACTTGAGTGGATATACCTTCTTCCCTGGCCAATAGCTTACCCGGGATCACCCAAATTCCCAAAAATGCTAGGATGCTGAGTGCGACTAACACAACTCCAGCGGCACCGCTGATGAAGGACAACCCGAGTTGAATATTAAATGATGTAAATTCCTCTTGGAAGAGCATAATCACGCCCACCCCAAGCGCAGATATGTTCCATAAGCTATGAAGTAAAACAGCGCCGAAGTAATACCGAACTGCATGGCTCCAGCGACCACTTTCACGGGAGCGAGCGACCCCCAGACTGGTCACTGCGGTCGTGATCATATGCATTATGGTTGCTCCAGCTCGTGCGATCATCACTGGAACCCAGGAAACCCCTGGCTGTCCCAAGAAGAAAGCCTCAAATAAACCATATCCTGCACCGGCGATGGCGCCACCGATGAATGCTTGCGATTGGGTAAAACCGCGTCGAGTTACAGGCCAGATGCCTATTGTTTTAATAGCTTCCTCTACCATGGGCACAAACACAACGAGAAAGGCAAGGATCAGGAATAGTAATAAAGGCTCGTTGATTAATTCCTGTGCCTGGGTAACCAAATAAGGTTCAGTCCATTGCTCGGGGCGGGTAAAGTCCTCAATCAGTCCTTGGCTGATGATCTCCTGAAACAGCATCGCGAAAACGATCAGGAAAAGTGCCAGTGCTGCCAGAATTTCGACAATGAACGCGACCAGCGGGGACGCCCATAATCCGGCAAGGAATTGCCCCCATATCCTTTTTACGCTGATCGGGGATCCCCTTCTCAGGAGGATGGCGAGAGCGAATATAACAGGTATGGTGGCCGCGGAGATGTGAGCGAGGGGACCGAGAAGAGAGGGGACAACACCTCGGTTGAAAGCCAGGTAACCCAAGCCCAATGCAAGCGGAAATATGAAACTGACATATGCCCATCCTTGGAGAGGTTTATCTACACGCTCTTGGATTTTTCCTTGCATACCCTGGTAGCCATGATAGATACCGGGAATGGTGCACACGCCCATTACCATAAATGCTGCGGCTATAATCAAGGCCATACCCACCGAAGTTGATTTGTCAACAAACCAAGTAATTGCTCCCAGCAGTGCCATTCCCATTGAACCTGCAGCGGCAAGAAGCAGGGCAAGACAACTCGCTATCAGTAGAAAAACACTCAATTGATCCCGTTTTCCAGTTGAAGTGTTCATTTAGCCTCGATTCGGATAGATTCGATATAAGCTTGCGGAGGTGTTAATAGATCTTCCAACGAATCTCGCGACTCAAGATCAAGAAGGAGGTCCAATCCCTTTACAACGCGGCCAAAGACAGTCCGGGTTCCGTTTAATTCAGGCAAGGGGGAGAGTGTAATTAAGAATTGGCTGCCGTTTGTGTTCGGTCCAGTGCTTGTAAGCGCGACTATTCCCGATTGGTTAAAGTCCAGATTATGATCGATTTCGTCGGGCAGAAAGTATCCGGGGCCACCAAGACCTGTCCCGGTGGGATCACCTGTTTGGACATATTTACCAGGGGTAACGCGATGGAATGCGTTGCTGTCAAACCAACCGTTCTCAGCCAGAAACACGAAGCTATTAACAGCCATTGGCGCGCTTTTCGGAAAAAGCTGAACTATGACCTCGCCAATATTCAGCTGTATATGAACCAGGTAGGCAGTTTCTGGATCGATGTCCATCTCAGGCGGCTGCTCATATATCCGGAAGGAAAGAAGTTCGAGACGCAGGGCTGCATCGAGGTTCAATCGAGTTGGGTTCAGGCGGAACCAATCCTCATTGAGGAAGATGAACGGAGTGCCATTGATACCCGCGTTGTAAGCGCTGATAAATGCCTCTCTCATTGACTCTTCAAAGCGCCCGCCACGCAGGTCTTCTTCGAATTGCCGATGATCTAGGTCGAGAGAGGATGTAGCGACAAGAAGCCACTCGAGAAAGCCCTCAGGGTCGAGATCTTTCCATGCATCGTATTCGTGGTTGAGAAAGGAATATAAGTCCCAGAAATGACCTTGTCGCCCCGCGGATTCTGCAGCTTGTCCAGCTAGCGATGCCTTATCGTGCACGTTCAGGAGAGGGTAGTGCCGATAAATAATGCGCAGGTCTTCCGGGTATATGGCGGCAAGCTCGAGGATCACCGCGGCGAGATCCACGCAGTATGGAGATTGGAAATCGCAATACACAAGCAGCGTTATGAGAGCTGTATTAGGACCCCGGCTCCAATCATCATCACTGACAGGGCTGATTGGCATCAGTGTGGGCGCGGGGTTTAAGGGTATCGGAGTTGTGCTGGGGGGCGGAGATGTACTTGTAGGTCCAAGCTTTGCAGCACTAATTGTTGGAACCGGTGTTTGTGGCGCTGAAGGTTGTGAAAGTGGAGAGCATGCAGATGAGCACAGCAGCAGGATGCTGCTCAAGATCCATATGATTTTTATAAGCTGTCGTATTCCCTGATTCATCGGTAGCCCATTGCGCCTAAGCCTTCAACCGAGAATGGCCTAAACCCATCATCCCTGTTTCTGTCTGCCCCTAACTGTAATTCCACTCAAGCCAGAATACCAATCCGCAGAGCAATATTACGTATCAAATATTCTAACCGACTATCTGTTATGTATCCCCTGAAGTGATGTTTCCACCAAAACTCAGGATGTTAATCCGAAGCGATCCTTGTCGTGTGGTAGTCGACGCGGTATCCTTTCAGTCTTCGGGGGTGGTTGGGTCCCGGTGGGCTCCCCGGTCTTCAAAACCGGTGGCGGGCCGCACAGCGGGCCGCGGTGGGTTCGACTCCCATCCACTCCCGCCTGTTAATTTATTGAGGTGTGTATGCTCTCGGATGACAGTAAATCACCAAACGGAAACGATCTAGTTAATAAGCTGCTCCCGCTTGTGCGTCAGGTGATGTCGATCACAGATATTACAGTAGGCGATCAGAAGCAGCCATTTGCCGTTCGCTTCCGCGGCACTTTAATTTCCGATTCACAGCTGGCATTTGAGAAACTCGATCCCGTCTTCAATCAAGCGGGGGCTACATTGCTTTTTCGAGAAGAGAATGGTGTACAGGAGATACTGGGAATGCCAGGAGTGATCCAACCTCGGGCTTCCAACCCAATCGTCAATGTCATTCTTTTTCTCCTCACGCTGGCAAGCATGCTGGTGGCCGGCGCGATGTATGGGATGGAAAATCTTGCAGACACCAGCTTCCTGGGGATCTTACAAGCAATCGTTCTAAACTTACCCAATGGAATTACGTTCGCCGCGAGCTTGTTGGGGATTTTAACAGCGCATGAATTCGGGCATTATTTCGCGGCTCGTTTCCACAAGGTCGCGGTTTCGCTGCCTTATTTCTTTCCATTTCCATTCAGCTTATTTGGCACGTTGGGTGCTTTCATTCGCTTGAAAGAGCCACCCAAGAACCGGCGAGTCCTTTTGGATATCGGCCTCTCGGGTCCCATCGCTGGACTAATCGTCGCCATCCCGGTGCTTTTGATAGGTCTTTTCCTGTCGGATATCGGTCAATTGCCATTGAATGCAATGGCGGCTCAGGGCAGTGTGCTGGAGGGAAATTCACTGCTGTACCTCGCCATGAAATACGTCGTTACCGAGGAGTTTCTGCCCAAGCCGCTCCATTATGCAGGTCTCAGTCCATTTATGTATTGGGTCCGCTACTTTTTTGTCGGTTTGCCCATGCCTTTTGGTGGCACCGATGTGTTGTTACATCCGCTAGCGTGGGCTGGCTGGGCTGGATTGCTCGTCACTATGCTTAATCTTATCCCTGCTGGACAGCTGGATGGTGGCCACGCAATCTATGTCTTACTGGGAAAGGCAACCGCAAGACTCTGGCCTTTTATCATCGGGGTGTTATTGCTGTTGGGGATGGTTTGGCCGGGGTGGTATATATGGGCTGGGTTGGTCTTCCTGATGGGGCGCACCTATGCGCGTCCGCGGGATGAGATCACGCCGCTCGATCCCCGGCGGAAGTGGCTTGCGGTTTTCGGCTTAGTTCTTTTCGTACTCGTTTTTATCCCCGTTCCGTTACGGTCATTCTAAGCCGCTCATCTGATCACCAGACCCAAAACAAAACAACGCAATGGCGTTGTTTTGTTACACCAATCTGGTGATCTATATGGGTTAAGATTGTTGCTTGAGGGTGGGGCATAGCTTAATTGCGAGAGATCCCCTGGCTATATAACCTCCAGCGTCCCCCTTCTTTTCGCCAACACCTCAATCCAGCGGAAGAGCACATAACCACACACAATGTAGATCATACCGATGCCGATCTCCTCAAGCATCGCCGGTCGAACATCTTGAAATGTGGCTCCATCGATGATAGCGCGGGCGCTGGTGATGCCTCGCGTTAGAGGAAGAGCGTTCGATACAGTTTGAAGCGCCGATGGGAGACGATTGATGGCAATATTGGAACCTGAGAGCACCAATAGAACAAAGTAGGCGGTGTTGTTGATAAACATAACATTGCGTGTAACCAGGCTTAAGCTTCCCAGCATGAGACCTAAGCCCGAAGTGCTGAAGGTTGTGACTGCAATAACAAGGAGGAGTGCCAATGGGTCCGTATTCGATAGATCGAGCCCAAGTAGGGTGACGCCCCAGGCAAATCCGATAAGGACACCGAAAATACCATCGACGATGTGGATCATCGCCCGCCCGAGGAACATCGTCATTCGGTTCGCCGGAGTCCCGAATAGATAGGGCAATGTCCCATTCCAGCGATCGCCGGAGAGGCTGAAGGTGACACCATATATCCCACTTAACGCGGTGATTTGGATTGCGTTGCCGATGATGTAGAAGTCCGCCGATTCCCCCGATGTGCCGAACTTGCCCATGAGTGTGAAGAAAAGGATTTGCGCCAGAGGTCCTATGACCTTTGTGGCGATATATTGGGAAGGTCGAAGCCAATGAAAGAGAGCGATGTAAGAGAGAAGTGCTCCCTGGAAGAATAAACGAATATTTGCGATCACTTTCGACATCTCAGGGTCCTGTTATCTATCGTCAGAAACTAACCAGAGTATCCCTTCGTTTCATTGTCCACTGAGGGTAGCTTCAACGCGCGCCTTGAAGAGCATCTTTTTAAACAGCCAGAAAGCCAGAAAGAGGTAGATCACGCCTAGAAGAGCCATCATTGCCCACGGTGTACTAATCTCCAAGATCCCGGGTTTGGCACTGGAAGACAAGTGAAGAGCGACCGCAGCCCAGTAAGGAGCAAGTATATAGCTGAGCGGTGTCGTCCATTGGGGTAGTATTGCAATAGGAAAGAGGAATCCGGCAAGGATGAAAACCGGGAATTCCAGGCCATTCTGCCAGCGCTGCACATCCGGGTTCAACACGAACAGCGTTGCCAGGACAAGACCCAGGCATACGAGTGAGAGCACGGTTAGGATAACGGAGATGATAAAGAGCATGGGTGATTCGACACTCAGCGGGTAACCAAAGATGATCGACGCGAGAGTATAGGAGGCTATCATGGAACCCAGAGCCTGGGTTACAAAAGCCAGATTTTTCCCGAATACGATCACCCCCAAAGGAGTGGGCATGCCGACGAGCGCTTCGAGTGTACCTGTCCAACGTTCTTGGGTGATGCTGCTTCCACTTTGGAAGAGGACGCTATCCCACAGGCCTGTGAGACCACTTCCCACTACAATGAAAATCGCAATCTCATCTCCTTGTTCACCCAGTACAAAGAGGGCCATTATGGCGATGATCAAAGGCTGGACGAAGATACCAAATATGACGAAGGCGTCCGTCATGGCCTGCTTTATGGTGAATATAAAAGCAAGCTTAATAACTCGAAGATAGGTCTTCAACATTCCGGGTTTCATTAGCTGAATAACCAGCTCCGGGTCTGTCCACGAATTTGCTGTCGTAATCTCATCTGTGTGGTCTGAAAACCACCGCCAGATCCATCGTGACTTTAGACATTGCCACCTACAAGTCTGACGTACGCATCCTCGAGCGTTGGTTCGCGCACTGACACCTTCCCGACCCTTACACTGTCCAGGGAAGCAAGAAGTGGTGGGACGGCTTCTGGCCCTTTTGCTGATTGAACAAGAAGCATCTGCTTTTGGTCCAGGTCTTCAACAGATACTGTATCAACAAAGGGCAGTTTGCGAATTTGGTTCAATATCTTCTCTGGAACCCCGAAGACTTCGATTTCGATCACCGCGAGATCGCGCACAACGTGCTTCAATGCTTCAGGTGTGTCGAGGGCGACGATGCGGCCTCGATCGATAACTGCGACACGCTCGCATAGCGCATCGGCTTCAAACATGTAGTGAGTCGTCAAGAGGATGGTCTTCTTTTCAGATTGCAGGTTACGTATCACCTGGCGAATTTCCCGCCCTCCGACGGGGTCTAACCCCATTGTCGGCTCATCGAGGAAGAGGATTTCGGGGTCGTGCAACAGCGTGCGCGCAATATGAAGACGTTGCTTCATGCCTCGTGAATAGCCCTCGACTTTTTCTTCCCCCCGATCCGAAAGACCGACTAACTCAAGCAATTGCGGGATGCGCTTCTTGGTGACTGCCGGATCAACGTGGTAGAGACTGGCGAAGTAGCGCAGATTGTCGATTCCGGAAAGCCGCCAATATAGACCTCGCTCCCCGCCGAAGATGAAGCCTATCCTTGCTCGGATCGCGTTTGCTTGGTCAACGACGTCGTAACCAAGAATTTTCACCGTGCCGCAAGTAGGAATGAGAAGGGTTGTGAGCATCTTGATTGTCGTGGTTTTACCGGCGCCATTAGGACCGAGCAAACCGAAGAGTTCACCCCGATTAACGTCAAAGGTTATGCCATCAACGGCGACTACTTCTTTTATCTTCCTACGGACAACACCGATGGTTGTCTTAAAGATTCGTCTCAGGTCTCTTACTTCGATCGTGTTCAATATTTACCCCTTTGGATTGGATTGCGTATGTTCAAGATCCTAGATTTGGTATGTCAGGTTAGCATGATTATTCAAACGCTTCAAGCACTGTCTTACCTGTGGCTACAAATTTCTCCTTAAGCTAGATGTAAGTCAACCCGATTAAAATGATACGATGTCATTCTGAGGTTCCCTTCGGCTCAGAATGACAACCCACCAAAATCACTATGACTTAGCGCTAGACCGTCTGGCCTAATTTGAACTCACATGATTTCCCACACGAGGGAGTTTTTTTAACCACACGCTATCGCTTCAGGAATATCTCCCACTCGCGATAGGACATCCAGTGAGGTCATGCGAGAATCATCTCAATAGTCCTGTATAATGAAAGTGAAGGATTTGACAAATAAACCCGCGAATGCATAGGTTATTCAATTGCTGCGGGGAAGATCTCAGCATTCATCCCAACCTGAGAAGCATCAAACCAGATTAGATGATGAAGGAGCATAAGCTCATGCAACCGCGTAGCTGGGCTTCGTTTACTTGTCTGAGGAGCACATGGCATCGATGAGAAAGGATCTTCAAAGAACAGTTGTTGCCGGAGCACTGGGTGAGTGCGTCCACGTGGCCGGAGTGATCAACTTCCTGCGTTTAGCAGAATCGGCTGGATGGCGCACCGTTTTTCTTGGACCGGCGGTGCCGGTTAACAAATTCGTGGAGGTTATTCGTGAAGAAAATCCGGACCTCGTGGGCGTATCCTACCGTCTTACCCCCGAGACCGGGGAGCGATTGTTGGCTGAGTTCGCCGAGCAGGTCGATGGTTTCCGCGAGCAGGGGGTGAGATTCGCCTTCGGCGGAACTCCGCCCATCGCCGAACGAGCTGGGGCAATGGGATTCTTCGAGAGGGTATTCGATGGAAATCAAGCATCGTATGAGGTTCTTGCATACTTAAAGGGAAGTGCGGAGGGGGGGCGAGTCGAGCAGGAATACCCGCAAACACTGGTTGACCGGATCCGCTGGAAGTCTCCATATCCAATCCTACGACATCATTTTGGCTTGCCTACTCTGGATGCGACTATCAAAGGCGTTGAAACGATTGCGCAAGCGGGCGCATTGGATGTTATCTCGCTAGGGACGGACCAGGATGCTCAGGAGCACTTCTTCTCTCCCGAACACCAAAACCCGCGGGCACGTGGGGCGGGCGGGGTTCCGGTTCGCACCCCGGAGGATTTCCGGGCAATTTATAAAGCCAGCCGCTGCGGCAATTTCCCGCTCATGCGAACGTATTCTGGAACAGATGACTTCATCCAGCTGGCTGAGATGTATGTCGAAACGATCAATAATGCCTGGTGTGCGATCCCGATCTTCTGGTTCAACCGTATGGATGGGAGGGGTCCGTGGGATTTACAGGGCTCAATCCACGAGCATCAAAAGCTCATGACTTGGTGTGGCGAAAGAGGGATCCCGGTTGAGTTGAATGAACCCCACCATTGGGGGATGAGAGACGCGGCGGATGTTATTTTCGTCGTTTCCGCCTATCTGTCCGCTTACAACGCGCGCTCTTTTGGCGTGAAGGACTACATTGCCCAGATGATGTTCAATAGCCCCCCAGGGCTTTCGGACGCCATGGATTTGGCGAAAATGCTGGCTTGCCTGAAGATGATTGCGCATCTGGAAGACGCCAACTTCCGGGTTTGGCGACAGACCCGAACAGGATTGTTGAGCTATCCTCTAGATCCTTCAGCGGCGCGTGCCCATTTAGCGGCGAGCATCTATTTACAGATGGCCTTAGATCCGCATATCTTGCATATCGTCGGTCATACCGAAGCGCAGCATGCGGCTTTGCCAGAGGATGTCATCGAGGCAAGTAAAGCAGCTCAACGGGTTGTTGAAAATGCCATACAAGGTGCGCCAGACATGACAGCGGATTCCCAAGTACAGGAACGCGTTGAGGAATTATGCCGGGAAGCCAGGGTAACACTCGATGCTATTCGATCCTTATTGGCAGTTAAAGATGCAGACCCATTGATAGACCCGGAAACTCTTGCTCTGGCAGTCAAAAAAGGAATTCTTGACGCCCCGCATTTGGCGAATAATGAGTACGCACCCGCCCGAATGACGACGCAAGTCGATGAGCGCGGGGCTTGTAAGGCGATAGATCCGCAATCAGGTAATGCACTTTCGGAAGAAGAGCGAATTGCGTCTCTGCTCTGATCACTGCCAGTCTGATTACGCTCAATAAGTTGAGGAGAAAAACGTGGCGAAGAAGAAACGTTTCACCGTGATTGGAGCTGGAAATGGCGGCAAAGCAATGGCTGCCCACCTGGCATTGAAAGGCTTTCCGGTTAACCTGTACAACCGCACCTTCAGTCGCATCAGTGCGATTGCCGAGTTGGGCGGGATCCATCTAGAGAGCTATGAAGGGGGCCCACATGGCTTTGGGAAGATGGAGGTCGTAACCTCAGATATCGGTGAAGCTATAGAGGATGCCAATGTGATCATGGTCGTGGTCCCATCCAGCGCTCATGCCGGTATCGCTCGCCTAAGTGCATCTCACCTGAAAGATGGTCAGATCGTCATCCTTCACCCTGGCAGGACGGGGGGTGCCATCGAGTTTAGAAAGATCATCAACGATTCGGAGATTGCTGCCGATGTAAAGATTGCGGAGGCGGAAACCTTCATCTATGCCAGTCGCTCAGAAGGTCCGGCGGAAGCACGAATATTTCGCGTGAAGCACTCCGTTCCGCTGGCAGCTCTTCCGGCGATCGATACACCAGCTGTACTAGAAGCGCTCGAGGGTGCCTATCCGGAATTTATCGATGGCATCGATGTCATGCACACAGGATTGAATAATATGGGTGCGATATTCCACCCGGCGCTGGTAATCTTGAACATGGGCCGGATTGAATCAACAAAGGGCGATTTTCAGTTTTATATCGATGGGGTCACGCCATCGACGGCGCGTATTTTAGAAGTTCTCGATCGGGAGCGCGTCACGGTAGCGGCTTCGATGAATGTCCGTGCACGCACAGCGATAGAGTGGCTGCGGCTCGCATATAACGTTCAGGGCGAGAATCTCTACGAGGCTATTCAGAATCAAACTGGCTATTTTGGTATCCTAGCGCCCAATACGCTGAAACATCGCTACATCTTTGAAGACATCCCCATGAGTTTGGTGCCCATCGCTTCACTAGGGAAGCGTTTTGGCGTCTCTGTACGTGGCATCGAGAGCATCGTCCGCTTGGCTGTTATTCTGGATGGCACGGATTATTGGATTAGGGGAAGGACTATTAAAAAATTGGGAATAGAAAGACTGACTGTATCCGAGTTGCAGAGTTATGTGAAAAAGGGGGTGAGACCAGATCGCTAAATTGATCACCTCATATGTTCATCCCCTCCCCGACTGCCTGCATTGAGTCGCCTGTTACGTTTTTAAATATCGTTGATGAATTTTAGTTAAGAATTGTATCGATTCCTGAAGGCAGCACGTTGATTTTGTGCATGCTTTTCATGGCTCGATGGGATAGCCTGACTGTATCCATCCATCTATCCCACCGCGCAGCGCGGATGCATTTGGGAATCCATGCGTACGCAAGAACAAGGCAGCTTGTGCGCTGGCCTCTTCTAACGGGCAATCGCAATAGGCGATGATCGTCCGGTCATTGGGGAGGTCTAAGTAACGACTTTCTAGCTCTTCCGAGGGAATCGAGATCGCTCCAGGGATATGCGTCCTGGCGAACGCAGAATTAGGGCGAAGATCGAGGAAGAGCGCTGACCCACCAGACCAGGTTTTATGAGCTTTCACAAGCCCTGTGCGTGGCACTTCCTGTGCATTGAGTTGAGGGTCGCGATCGGGATCTGCAGCATGTTTTCCGATCTGCAGCTTGGTGAAGAAAATTACAGCAACGAGGATAAGCAAAGCTACCCCACTGAGAAATCCTAAGCGCACATTCGCTTTTCCCCGCCTATTGTCCAGATCCATGCCTCTCTCATGAATCATAACCCGATAACTAATCGTGCGGTAGCAGTTGAATCCGACGCTTAAGTGACCTAGAATGATATTGGGATTGTGAATCGTTTCACCAGGTTGTCGGCTCAATTCATTCCAGGTCTGGAGTTAGCGATGGCAACAAGAAATTCGGTTGAAGTGGAGGTCGTAACATCTTCACATTGGATCACAGGAATGATTTACCCGGAGGCACGGGGCTTATTCAGTTACATGAACATGCCTACAGAATCCTCAATTGAGATCGAGGCAGGTGAACTGAGTACTCTTTTCAAGCGCTCGCAATCAGCGGAACGTTTCAGTAGGATGTGGCTGGTCAAGCGAGAGATTGTCGCAATATTGGTTGGGAATCGCGCCGGACTAGGTCCCTCCAGCGTGTTACGAGCCGGTTACACGAAACCTTTCCCTCATTTGGTGCGAGTTCTCCTGGAAGGGTACGAGCTTTATGGGAAGATTCACAGTGCTGGCAGGTTTGAATTCGGTACGGTGATATTTGAAGGGGACAGCATCTTTACCCCGTTGTATGATGCAAGGATCCAATCCATCCTGTTCCCGAAAACGCAGGCGGATGCCCCGGCTCTTCTCTTCAATCGCAAGAGGGTTCAAGGGATCACGCTTATCCCGGGCGAATCGACAGTCTAACCCTAACAGTAGTAGGATATCCAGCAGATTGACCGAATAGCATTGATCGGGCGTCCCCGGTCTTGCCCTTCTTTGTTCACCCTCCTGAATGAGATGAAGAATATGTGCGCATTGTCTCTAGGGTAGTATGTTTAAGATTTCTCTACGCACCTGGATTTGAGAATTGGATAAACTTCTTTTCACTCACGGATGCGTTTTGGAGTACTATTTTTCGATTTGACACCTTTTTAATTATCAATACAATAAACGCCGCAAAGTCAGGGCAATGTGGTTTGCACCGCCTGGAGCCCTGACCATGAGCGCCGGTCTCGCTTCAGTTGAGACCGGCGTTTCTTATTATTTTTTGATAGACCGGTGGTTGAGTGGGGCTGGATACGCATCGAGTCAGTTCCTGAATAATCCTCTTTGAAAAGCGATCCTTCCATCCAATGCTCAACCTAAAAAGACCGTAGATAAGAGCTCCCCGCTTCAAAATCTTCATAAGCTTCATTGAAAATCTTCATAACTTCTTCGCATCGTCCTTCTAATATTTACACACTAACTCAAATAATTCATGAGGTGAAATAATGGGATTATCAAGAACAACACGCTTAAATTGGGTATTGGATGCGAGTGTATTTTTCTCTGCATTGGTAGCAGGCTTCTCAGCTCTATATTTTATCTACGTCCCAGTTGGCGGCTACCAAGGGGGAAAGAATCCATGGTATGACATTACGATTTTGTTCAGCCGCAGCACATGGGATGACCTTCATTCGTGGGGTGGGGTTGCAATGATCTTGATTGTTACGATCCATCTCCTTTATCACTGGGATTGGGTCGTGATGATGACTAAGAAGGTGTGGAATCAAATTCGATCAGGGAAGTCAAATATGTCCCGTGGCGCAAAGACCAATTTGGTCATCAACCTGGTTATCGCCACGAGTTTCTTGCTTACTGCGATCTCGGGAGTTTATTTCCTCTTCAGCCCTACAGGAGGTTATCAGGGTGGCGCTAATGTGAACTGGGATGTTGGGTTCCTTTTCAGCCGGACAACCTGGGATCTCATTCATACATGGTCGGGCGTTGCCCTGATCATTGCCGCTGGTTTCCATTTCCTCATCCATTGGAAGTGGATAAAGAAGGTTACCTATTGTTTTTTCCTATTTCCAATTAGACGAGAACAGCCCGTCGTTCGTAACAGAGCATGAGTGGGGATGAGAATCTGAGTTCCTAGAAGGTAAAAAACAATTCAAAACAAGGAGAATCAATCATGTTACAGAAAATAATTGTGGGGACGCTAGTAGCTGCTCTATCGGGTGTATTGATCGTTGGCGCAATCAATCGGACGGATGCCAAAAACGAAAGAATAGCACAGGGACAAGAAGAAAGATCTGGTGCGCGGACTCGAGAAGCAGCTCAAGAGCCAATAAAGCAAAACCAAGGTCAGCAGCGTCAGGGAAATCGTGTGGTCTCTACTGAAACCGACTTGGTGGGGAGTGGACAGAACGGTGGAGGCCAGGGACGATTTAGTGATATGTCCAAGGGCAGTCAGCCGGAAGATGCCATCAGGGGTGGCGAGGGATTAGCATCCGTTGATGAATGGTTGGAAGTCGTCGGCACGGTTGTATCCGCGAATGAAGAAGCGCTGATCTTGCAGCTTCATGACGGTCAGGAGATGGTCGTCGAAGGTAAAGCTTGGACCCATGCCCTCGAGCTGGGATTTACAACCGACATCGGTCACGAACTAACACTGTACGGTTTCCTTGAAGATGCCGAGTTCGAGGTTGGTGGGTTCGAGGACATGACTACACAGTCACTTACCATGGTTCGTCAGGATAGCGGTCGTCCTCTATGGGCAGGGGGATCGGGTAGAGGGGCGAACGTAAGCCGGTCTGGGTGATCTAGTGCTGGTTTGATTATTTCTACGAAAAAGGTGGAAGTATCTATTCCGCCTTTTTCATTTTTAAGTAGGGCGAACGCAGGACTAGCTTCATCAGGGCTAAAAATGAAAAGCGGAATCTTATAGGGAGATGTCGCTAGATTTGGTTTTTCCCTACCCTACGTTGTCTGTGAGTGATTAGTAGGATAGGCTGCTCCCGCCGATAAATTCGCGTAAGACCGAGTCAGGAGGTATGGGGGACTCATCTTCCACTGGCTCAACTTCATTTAGCGTGCGCAGAATTCTAGAGGCTCGCTTATACGCGTCCTCGCGAAGTGGATCATCGCGGTATTTTGCCTCCCACTCCTCGAATTTCCCTAAAAGGCGCGCTCGATAAATCGCCAACTCATATGGCATTGCGCTGTTGATGATCACGTCGACGCTGCCAATGTTGGGAATGATATTGCGCAGTTCACTAGAGCGGACGTAGTGCCAATGCAGAAGTGTCCGCTCCGGATCATAGGCGCGATGTACAGCATCTCTTAACATTCTGCGGATGAGGCGTAAATCAGCCCAACGCACATACTCGTCGTCGGCACCCCGGATCTGTAGCAGCGGTTCGAGGTAAATGGCGAATTTCTGTTCACTTGGGATGCCTTTTGTCATGGGTGGGTATAGACCATGGAGGCTGTCTAACAGGAGAATTTCATTCTCTTCCAGCTTCATCGGTGTCTGGTCGAGGATACGGCGGCCCGCTTTGAAGTCGTAATAGGGGATCAGCACTTCCTCGCCGCGGGTGAACGCTTGCAAGTGTTCGTTTATCAGTGGCAGGTCGAGTGCTTGCGGTGTTTCAAAATCGTAATCGCCGAACTCATCCTGTGGGTGCTCTTCAAGGTCGAAAAAATAATTGTCAACGTTCAAGGCCCGAAATCGCAGCCCCTGCTTTATTAAACGTTGTTCAATCTTGATTGTTGTTGTGGTTTTTCCAGAAGATGATGGGCCGCTGACAATTACCAGCTTCAACCCATCTTTGCGTTCGTTGATCATCTGAGCGGCGGTTTCGACATTATCATTGTAAGCGGACTCAGACTCATGAACGATCTGAGGGAACTCGCCGCCCAGAATTCGCTTGTTCAATGCGGATACAGTGTGAAGGTTGTGTTTTACTGCCCAATCGAGGACATACCAGATCTTGCGCCAGGGTATGTTATCTCCGTGCGTTGAAGCTCGTTTGCCAGCCTCCCGTCGAGCTCTATTCCGTTCTTCACGGTACAGGATATACGCCTTGGAGACTTGAGCATGACCATTTTCGATTAATGTTTTTTCAACTGCGTCCTGGATCTCCTCGATGTGCGGAGTGTGCTCATCTGGAAATTTATCGTGAAGATACTCGACAACTTTCTCGGCAAGCCATATGGCGCGTTCCCGATCACGTCCACCGACTGAGACTGCTGCACGATAGATTGCGTTCTCGATACGCTTCTTCTTGAAGGGAACGATGGCGTTGCTCCGTTTAATTACGTTTTTGAATTCTTTTTTTGACATTAACTCGCTTCCTGCGATTGCTTCATTATGGCAATATGGAGACTCTAAATTGCGCAAGTATATTTATAGGTTGATAGTCCTTAACTTACCAGGGAAGGAACTCCTTAAGGTCAGCAGTGAATTGTACTAACTGCTCTTGATTTTAACTTACTATGCAGCAGGCAATCAACCGATCTATTCTGCAAATCCAAGCGAGATTAGATATAACGGATAATGTTCGCTCGGGAGCTGCAAGGCTTGGCTTACCTGCTCCTCATAAAAAGCTCCAACAGGGACGCCGTCAAGTCCGAGGGCTGTCGCCTGTAATAAGATATTCTGTGCGGCATGTCCAGCTTCGAGATAGATGTATTGAGGCGAGCGTTCTTTTCCATATTTCGTTTCGATTCTGCTGAATACCGCCGTCAGGAGAAGCGTTGCCGGGGCTTGAGCAACCCATTCCTGCCCCAGTGCGGCGTCGCTCAACGATGATCGCAGATCACCATCAATGTGCGGCTCCATCTTGTGACCTTTTGGGATGTATTGATACACACCTTCTTTTGTGATCATGTAAAGCTCGAGAGGGTAAAGCGCACCGGCGGAGGGGACCGTGCGTCGACCGGGTGCATGGCGAAGACCTTGACCAGCCCAGAGCAGCTGTCCGATTTGTTCCAGCGAGAGGGATTGATCTTGAAAGCTGCGTACGGATTCCCGATCTCCAATTGCCTGTTCTAAGGAGATAGATCCTTGGGAGTTGGGTTTTGGGAGTTCGATAGATCTAGCGGGCATATATACCTCTCGGAGAGTTGGGTCTATTAAGTTGTATTCAAGCGTAAGACAACATCACCGCTGAGTTGAAATTTTGATAGAAACGTGGGCTGGTACACAAGATATCACAGATTGGCATATCGATGTTGAAATTGACATCCAGAGTTTGAAGATAACCGGGGAGATGTGATCGTAGCCCTTTTTATATTTATTGAACGCTCGAGGAAAACCTATTGCCTGGAAGCGTATCCGCTAAGCAAGTGATTGAGAATGGCTCTGATATAATGGTCGTCTATCCGAGATCCATAATAATTCCCCGTAAGAATCACGAAATGAACCCTGTCTGAACGTATAAGGTGTTGATCTCGAGGGTCAATAATCATCGAGAAGACTGGTGCATTATGTATGATTTTTCTGATAAGGTAGTTGTAATCACCGGCGCGGTTGGAAATTTAGGAAGCGCTGTGGTTCATGCATTTGAAGCTCAGAGCGCGAGTTTAGCCCTTTTGGATCGCAAAGAGGGTCGCCTGCAGGAGATTTTCCCAACAATTTCGGGGTTGCGTAAACATCTCCTGATTGGCGGGATTGATATGACTTCCAAAGAGTCGGTCGACGACGCGATGTCAAAGGCAGTGGCGCATCATGGCCATGTTGATGTCTTGGTGAATACTGTCGGCGGATATCGAGCGGGAACGCTGGTTCACGAGACTCCTGTAGAGACGCTGGAGTTCTTGATGGATTTGAATGCCAGGACAACCCTGCTGAGTTGCCAGGCAGCCGTCCCACATATGCTGAATACAGGGTACGGTAAGATTATCAATATCGGCGCTCGGCAGGGAATGAAAGGTTTGGTGAAAGCCGGTATGTATGCGATGTCGAAGAGCGCTGTACTGAGGTTGACGGAAGGCCTATCCGCTGAGCTCAAACGCGAGGGCATTAATGTAAACGCAGTGCTCCCCGGGACGATTGATACACCTGCGAATCGAAAGGCGATGCCGGATGCAGACCACTCTCGGTGGGTAACTCCTCAGGCGATCAGCGAGGTGATTCTCTTTCTCGCATCCGATTCGGCAAGTGCCGTTCATGGTGCTCTGATCCCGGTCTTTGGAACTGGATGATTTCTTAATCCAATTGATTTTCTCGATTCTTTTAACAGGAGTGTACTTATGGCAGATCTGAAATCCTTGAACGAGCTCGGCCAGTCTATCTGGTACGACAATATCCGCAGGGCTTTACTGGAGTCTGGCGAATTCGAAAAAATGTTCAAATCCGGTGTAACCGGCGTGACATCAAATCCATCGATCTTCGAAAAAGCGATCGCTGGAAGCTCCGATTACGACCAGGTGGTCGATCCTCTCTTGGTCGCGGGTATGCCCGTAAAAAAGATCTATGAGACGCTGGCCATCGAAGATATTCAGCGAACGGCAGATCTACTACACTCAATTTATTCCAACACAGACGGCAAAGATGGCTTTGTTAGCATTGAGGTCAGCCCTGAGCTGGCGAACGATACTGATGGCACGATAGCGGAGGCTCGTCGGCTGTTTGAAGAGGTGGACCGACCAAATGTGATGATAAAGGTTCCTGTGACTCAAGCAGGCATCCCGGCGATTGAGACATTGATCGGAGAAGGGATCAATGTTAACGTGACCCTGATTTTCTCAATGGCTTCTTATGAAGGAGCCGCAGAGGCTTACATCAAGGGATTGGAGGTGTTTGATCGTCGCGGAGGGGATTTACGCCGCGTCTCCTCGGTCGCATCGTTTTTTGTAAGTCGAGTGGACACGGCAGTTGATCGCGCTTTGGATGAGAAGGGGGCAGAATCACTTCAAGGGAAAATTGCTGTTGCAAATGCCAAAATAGCCTATGCCCGGTTCAAGGAGATATTCTCGGGAGAACGATGGGAGGTTCTGGCGGAGAAAGGTGCCTGGGTGCAGCGCCCGTTGTGGGCGAGCACAAGCACGAAGAACCCGGCCTACGCAGATACACTCTACGTAGATTCTCTTATCGGACCGGAAACCGTGAACACCGTTCCACCAGCCACGCTCAAAGCTTTCGTAGATCACGGAACTATCGCCAATACCCTGGAGCTTGATGTTGATTCTGCCGAGGCGCAGTTACAACAGCTCTCAGAGCTCGGCATCGATCTTAATGAAGTAACCGATCAGCTTCTGAGAGAGGGTGTAGATGCATTCGCAAAGGCGTTCCGATCGATGCTTGCCAGTATCGATGGAAAACGTAGTGATACATATGAAGGATGAAACTATCCAGTTTGAGCTAGGTAGATATTCAGATGCCCTGGAGTGCGGCTTAGAGGCAATACAGGAACAGGATATCTTCAAACGGCTCTGGAGACACGATCATACTGTTTGGAAATCTGAACCAGACGAGATTGTCAACCGCCTTGGTTGGCTTCAGGCGCCAGCGGAGATGAAAGAGGTCGTTCTGGAGCTCACAAGATTCACGGATGATATTCATGAAGGCGGGTTTCAGTATGCGGTACTGCTGGGGATGGGCGGCTCCAGTCTCGCCCCAGATGTATTTAAAAAGACCTTCGGTATTGCAAATCGTTATCCAGAATTGTTTGTTCTCGATAGCACCGACCCCGGTTCCATTCTCAACCTTCTAGAGAAAATCGACATCACGAAAACGATATTCATCGTCTCAACGAAATCCGGCTCGACCGTAGAAACGCTCTCGCTCTTCAAATTCATGTATACGAAAATCGCTAATGCCGTAGGGGTAGATCAAGCAGGGATGCATTTCGTTGCCGTTACGGACCCTGGGAGCAACCTCGCGAAACTCGCTAATAAATATCGCTTCCGCAGGATCTTTCTCAATAACTCGGATATCGGTGGACGCTATTCGGTGCTCTCCTATTTCGGCTTGGTTCCTGCAGCGCTTATTGGCATAGACATCGATACCTTACTAGGCCGGGCGCTTTCGGTCGCACGTGCGAGCGGTGAAGAGGCCAGGGTGGATGAAAATCCTGCAGCCAAGCTTGGCGTTGCTCTTGGGGAGCTCGCCACAATGGGGCGGGATAAACTCACCTTCATCATCTCACCAGAAGTCGAGAGCTTTGGAGATTGGGTTGAGCAATTGCTAGCGGAGAGTACCGGTAAAGAGGGGAAGGGCATACTACCCATTGTAGGGGAGCAACTTGCCGCACCGCAATCCTATGGGGATGATCGTGTCTTTATCTGGCTCCATTTGAACGAAGATGGCTCTTTTAAAGAGACGCTCGATTCGCTCATCGAGGCAGGTCATCCTGCGATCGAGATCGTGTTGGGGGATGTCTACGACATCGGTGGGCAGTTCTTCCTTTGGGAGATGGCCACTGCGATAGCTGGGCAGCGCTTGGGCATTAATCCGTTTGATCAGCCAAATGTTGAATCTGCCAAAGTGAAGGCGCGTGAGATGATGGTCGCTTATCAAGAGCATGGTCAACTTCCCGCTGAAGCGCCGATATTTAAAATTGAGGGGGTCAAGGTTTATGCGACCACGTCTGGCATAAGCTTTCCTGCCTTTGAAAAAGAGAAACCATCGTTGAAGGAAATTTTCAACAGCTTCCTGAAGGCTGCAGATCCTGGCGCATATATCACACTGCAAGCTTACCTGCCCGACACCGATGAAACGTATCAGGCGTTGAGTGTTCTGCGCCATAAACTGCGTGATCGGACCGGGTATGCCACAACACTGGGTTTCGGTCCACGCTTCTTGCACTCAACCGGTCAAATGCATAAAGGTGACGCCGGCAACGGGTTGTTCATACAAATAACCTCAGAAAAATCAGAGGATCTGGCGATACCCGAAGAAGCCGGCAAAGATGGATCATCCATCTCCTTCGGGGTTCTCATTCAAGCGCAAGCGCTTGGGGATCGACAGGCTTTGGTTGAAGAGGGCAGGAAGGTGGTCCGCTTCCATCTGGATGCAGATGTTCAGGGCGGCATCCAGAAATTAACGGACGCTTTAGTTGAGTGAGGATGCGAATGAAGTTGGCGCTGCTCTCTTGCCCGAAGGATGTTATGAACGATGTGTATTACCACTTATGAGATCCGCCGATGATCGAAGCTGTAATTTTTGACCTCGACGGGACGCTCGTTCAGACGGAAAAACTGAAGGCAATCTCTTATGCACGCGCGGTAATCGAACTTTGCCCGCATGATATTAAGGAAGAGCAGGTAATCGAAGCCTTCCGTGATGTTGTAGGACTACCGAGGCGAGAGGTTGCACAGGCTTTGGTTGATAAGTTTGACCTCTCGGCTCGCGCATCAGAGCGGATGAAAGAGTTCGGGGTAAGCGCCGCTTGGCAAGCGTTTGTTCAGGTTCGCCTTAGGCACTATGAGAGAATGCTGCAGGATGCAGACTTGATTCTGAGCCATGAATGGCCGCACAATTTAGCAGTTCTCGAGGAGGCCAGGGGTGCAAACTGCAAGACTGCCTTGGCGACGATGTCACGATGTCCTCAAGCGGCTCGGATTCTGGAGATTCTTAAGTTGCAGGATGCGTTCGATTTCATCGCAACCCGCGATGATGTTGACAGAGGGAAGCCCGATCCTGAGATCTATAACCTTGTCGCCAGCGAATTGGGATCACCGAGTGAACGTTGTATCGTATTGGAGGACTCGCCTTCCGGTGTCCAGGCTGCGGTGGCAGCGGGTATGTGGTGTGTGGCAGTAACAACCCCTTTCACGAAAGAAGGAGTGCACGCGCTGGGATTTCTAGAGGAACGGTGGATCGTTGATGATCCAAGCCGAGTAGCAAATGTGGTTAGGGAGATGATTGCAGAACGAATCAACGAGAGATGACTGATATGACGAACGATCGAGATGCACTGAAGAAAACGGCAGCTGAGAAAGCCGTCGAGTATGTCGAATCAGGCATGGTTGTTGGCCTCGGGTACGGCAGTACAGCAATCCATGCCTTGCGGCTGATCGGCGAATTGATACGTCAGGGAGAATTGGAGGGAATTCAAGCGATCCCCACGGCTGATTTTATCGCCGAGGAAGCACGTAAGGCGGAGATCCCCTTAACCTCTCTGGAGGAACATCCCAGGATCGACGTTACGATAGACGGGGCGGATGAAGTCGATCCTAATTTGAATCTGATAAAAGGCGGTGGTGGCGCATTATTGCGTGAGAAGATCGTCGCACAGGCAACCTTGTTTGAAATCATTGTTGTCGATGAGCAGAAACTATCGCCTGCTCTTGGAACGAACTTCGATCTTCCCATTGAAATCATCCCTTTTGGGATGCGTCCTGTGGAAACGTATTTGCGATCGCTTGGTGCTGAACCTACATTGCGCGTACAAAGGGATGGTGCACCATTTATCACCGATAATGGGAACCACATCATCGATTGTCGTTTTGGAATTATTGATGATCCCTACGCTCTCTCTGCACAGCTAAAGAGCAGGGCGGGGATCGTCGAGCATGGGCTTTTCCTTGATCTGGCGAGCGAAGTAATCATCGCCGCGGGAGATGGGATTCGTTCCCTAAAAAGAGATTAAAGAAAGCAGGGTCATGAGCATGCAAATCGGAATGGTTGGTCTGGGAAAAATGGGGGGTAATATGACCTCCCGATTATTAAAAGGTGGGCATACTGTCGTTGTATTCAACAGAAGCAAGGACCCGATTAAGAAAGCGGTGTCGGAAGGCGCAGAAGGAGCGGAGTCACTCCAGGATTTGGTCAGCAAGCTTCAAGCCCCTCGCGTTGTCTGGAGCATGGTCCCGGCGGGAGATCCAACAGGGTCGCTTCTACACGAGCTGGGAGAGCTGCTCTCAGACGGTGATACGCTGGTTGATGGTGGTAATAGCAATTATAAGGATACCCAGCGCAGGGCAGCTCAGCTGAAGACTAAGGGCATCTCATTGGTCGACGTCGGCACGAGCGGTGGGATCTGGGGCCTTGCTGAAGGTTACAGCATGATGGTCGGCGGAGAAGTATCCGCAGTGAAACAGCTCCAACCGGTCTTTGAAACCCTCGCCCCCGGGGAGTCCAAAGGTTGGGGTTATGTCGGCTCCAGTGGAGCAGGTCATTTCGTAAAAATGGTCCATAACGGTATTGAATACGGTTTGATGCAAGCTTATGCTGAGGGCTTTGAGATCATGAAAGCCAAAGAGGAATATGACCTGGATTTGCACAGTATCGCCGAGATTTGGCGTTATGGAAGCGTGGTGCGTTCCTGGCTGCTTGATCTCACAGCGGAAGCCTTAAAGGAGGATGCAGATTTATCCGCTGTAAAGGATTGGGTAGCGGATAGCGGGGAAGGGCGGTGGACGGTTGCCGAAGCCATCGAGTTGGACATTCCCGCTCCCGTAATTACACTCTCGCTTTTAATGCGCTTTGTAAGCCGACAAGAAGAGCGTTATTCAGCGAAGCTGTTAGCTGCGATGCGTAACCAGTTTGGTGGACACGCGATCAAGCGAGAAGGGGATTCCTGAGAATGTGGTCCCTATTCATGATTGTGGGGAACATTCTGTGGGAGAGTGAAAAATGAGTCCAGGGAAAGATGCATCGAACTCTACGAGCATCGTGATTTTTGGAGCATCCGGTGATCTTACCGTGCGGAAGCTGGTTCCGGCACTGTTCAATCAATATCGTAAAGGGCGGTTGCCGAAGGACTTCCAAATCTTGGGAACCGCTCGGCGAGAGATCAGCCATGAAAAGTTCCGGGAAGATATGCGCCAGGGTGTAGAGAATCTAGCGCAGATGGAGTGTCCCGGTAAAGAGTGGAATGATTTCTGCCAGAGACTCTGGTACAAACGAGGTGATAGCAAGCAGAGCGAGGCCTATGTCGCATTGGATGGATTTCTGCAAGAACTGGAAGGAGGACCAGCGGATCGCCTCTACTACCTGGCGACAGCCCCATCGCTCTTCCCTGTGATTGTTCAGGAGTTGGGAAAATCTGGCATGGCAAGGGAGCTGGATAATTGGCGCCGAATCGTTATCGAAAAACCATTTGGTCGAGATCAAAACACCGCTCTTGAGTTGAATCATGCGATCCACGCCGTTTTTGATGAGACTCAGGTCTATCGAATCGATCATTATCTTGGCAAAGAGACTGCGCAGAACATCTTGTATTTCCGTTTTCTTAATACCATTTTCGAACCGATTTGGAATCGGAACTATATCAGCCACGTTCAAATTACCGTTGCAGAGACCGTCGATGTGGAGCATCGTGCTGATTACTATGACAATGCAGGTGTTTTGCGAGATATGTTTCAGAACCACCTGCTGCAGCTGCTAGCTCTGGTGACGATGGAACCCCCGGCTACCTTTGCAGCAGATGCTGTGCGTAATGAAAAAGTAAAGGTCCTTCAAGCCATCCGTTCAATCCCGCTTAAAGATACAGTTCGTGGACAATATGACGGATACTGTGAGGCAGAGGGTGTCGCTGATTCCTCTCAAACACCGACCTTTGCTGTATTAAAGCTCTATATCGATAATTGGCGCTGGCAGAGCGTTCCATTTTATTTAAGATCGGGCAAGGCCTTAGCGAAGAAGGCGAGCGAAATTGTCGTGGAGTTTAAAGCTCCTCCACACGTTATGTTCCCTCTACCAGAAGGATACACGTTAACCTCGAATTTCATCTCACTCTGCATCCAACCGGATGAGGGGATCCACCTTCGTTTCGAGACGAAGGTTCCCGACTCGCAACAAGAGACCCGCTCCGTCGAAATGGATTTCCATTACCGTGAATCGTTTGGCGAAAAAGCGCTGCCAGACGCATATGAGCGACTTTTACTGGACGCAATCCAGGGTGACCCCTCACTCTTTACAAGAAGCGATGAGATCGAAGCCGCCTGGGGGATAATCGACCCTGTATTGAAAGCCTGGGAACAGACCCCGGTGGCGCCGGGGTCAGTGAAGTACGGACGAGGGACTTGGGGGCCGCCAGAAGCTAATTCGTTTATTCAACGCGACGGATTTTCCTGGCGCTTTGGCTGCCCCGACTGGGAACATTAGCTCTAGAATCGTATCCGTCATTGCTGTAAAGGGCTGATAATAGCTGATATAAGCCTTGGCGGAATCAGTCTCGATATTCGTAAGGTAAGTTGACAACGGATTGGAGTATTACACAGTTCATATTAATAATCTGGGCTTGCCTGATGGGTATCCGCTAACCCCTTGAAGCAGACTCATGTTCGGAGTTAGATCTTTTTTTAAAGGTACCAAACCTTACTCCCCCATTGGCTTAGCGTGTGAAGGGGAGTAAGGTTCTTGGTATCTCTGCGATCGGCACTACTGCAGCAACTCAAAGGTCACGGTAACACGGGCGTTGATAGAAATCTGGCCAGGGGCGAATGCTCCGTCGAAATCCGAAGAAGGACCAGATGCGTTCTGCACAACGTTCTGCGACATCCCCGCATAGCGTGAACCCCACCAACCGTACCCATACCAGGACCACCATCCGACGTGGTCTTCATTAATAGACTTCGGATTGCCGATGGAGATCGATAGCTCGCCAGCCATCGCCTCAGCTTTCTCGCTTGCCGCTTGAACGGCTAACGCCCGCGCTTGGTCTCGATATTTGCGCAGTTCTGACGTGCGGAAATCGATCCCGTGGACATTCGTAGCCCCAGCTTCGGTGACCGCTGTCAACAGATCCTCGAATACATCAATATCACGTAGCGTGACCACAATAGTGCGGCGGACGAAATGCCCGGTGAGATTCGTATAGGGGTATGTGTCATCATAACTCGGTTCGATGCTGATGTAATCTGTTTGGATGTCCTTCGCAGCTACACCATAGCGCTTGGTGATGTTGATGACATCTTGGACATTGATGTCATTTCTTCGTTTTGCTACGCTTAGTTCTCGGTGGAAATTTTCAACCCCTAACGTGATAAGAACCTCATCTGGAACAACCTTCACTATCGCTTCGCCGGAGACCGTTATCACCCCAGGGTCGGTTTTCACCTGCGTGGGCAAGCCAACAGCTCCTACCAGAAATACTGCACACACAACTGCCAGGATCAACCCTTGTGTTTGTTTCATCGTTCGACCCTCCTAATAAATGATTGTCCTCGATTGATTTCTGAGCATTTGAGACTAACTATCAATCTTCATTTTCGTGCGTCTCAATTACAGATATAGCGGTGATCTGTGTCCTGTTCCTGCCAGATCTGGGGCAGTTCGGCGTCATGTTCATGGCAAAGAGACTCGGCCTCAGAGAGGACTATTTGGCTGGCGATTCAACCTTCTATAACGGATGCAGACAAGGGGAAATTCTTCGGGATTGTAAATTGACTGAGGAAACCGATTCTTATAGATCGCTTCAGAGGATCGATTAGAGGCGTGAAATTCCAGTTGGAAGTGCAAGAACAACAGTTGTGCCCGGGTTTCCTGAGCCATCCCAATCGGGTGAGGGGCTCAGGAGTTGGATACGACCGCCGTGGGCTTGAATTATCGCCTGGGCGATCGAAAGACCCAGGCCGCTTCCCCCCTGGTCTCTCGAGCGGGAATAATCCGCCCGGTAGAAACGTTCAAAAACGTGAGGGAGGTCTTTGGCAGGAACCCCCGCACCTCGATCTTGCACCCAAATCACGACATGTGGCCCGGGCTGTAACATCGGCTTGAATGTTTCATTATTTAGTGATGAAGGGAATATTCCTCCACCAGTATTTGTTTCTTGTTTCTTAAGGCTAGAGTATCGCACTTTAACGAGAATACGTTCGTTGGAAGGAGAATGCTTGAGCGAATTATCCAGGATATTCGTCAGCACCTGGGCAATGCGATCATGATCTGCGGTTATCATCAGAGGTGCTTTGGGGAGATCCATCTGTATTTGCACCCCACGTCTCTCCACCGCAGGGGAAAGCTTCGTCTTGATATCTTCAAGTATTTGTCTGAGGTCGAGGCTTTCTTTTTTGAGTTTCATTCCCCCGGCATCGACTCGGGTGAGGGTGAGCAAGTCATTTGTTAAGCGAATAAGCCGGTCGGTCTCTCGCTCGATAGAGTCGAGGAAGCGATCTCTCACCTCGGGATCTTCGACAGCTCCATCCTGCAGCGATTCCGTCAACCCTTTTATCGCCGTTAGTGGGGTGCGGAGCTCGTGTGAGACGTCTGATATGAACTGAGTCCGCAGCTTTTCGGTCTCAAGTAAACGGCTCCGCATGCTGTCGAACGTTCGACTGAGCTGGCCCAATTCGTCGAGCCGCTCGATGGGGATCGGGATATCGAATACCCCCGTTTGCATCCCGCGCGCTGCTTCTGCAAGCTCACCTACCGGGCGTAAAAGATTCCTGCTTAAGGAAAAGGCGAGTAAGCTTGCTAGCAGAATGGCGATGCCGACCGCCAGGATGAGCCTCGAGCGCAGATCGGTTAGAACGGCGGCGATATCTCTTAACGGGTGACTGAGAAGAAGGACGGCCACCGTTTCATCTTGTTGAAGCAGGGGAGTGGCGACGAAAAGCCAGTCCTCATCCCTGATCTTTTCCACGCTACTGGCGATTTGACCACTGAAGGCATTTTGCGTGGCGGGGATCTCTTTATATCGTTCAAGGTCGAGATCTGCAGATGAGATGACCGTTGCCCCCTCCTGATCGATGAGTAGGAATCGGGTTTCGATTGTAGAGCCGAGTTCGATTGTAAACTCTCGGAGACTGTTCAATTCCGCATTCGAGAGTGGTGGTGCAGCCTCGTTTTCGAGCAGGTCGGATGGGGAGATTACCTGCACGTTGAGATTGCCGATGACCTGTTGTTGAATTGCATTGAATGCTTGTCCAATCTGTGGGTCCGGCACCTCGATGTGCAGCTGAGGTAAGAGGCTCTTCGTGATTACATGCGCCTGAGAAACAAGGCTGTTTTCAAGCGCATTCATGAAATATGATTCCGCGAGAGAGAGCAACGAGAAACCAGTGATGATTGCCGCGATGAAGATCACAGCTAAGTGGCTTAGAAGGATTTTGCTTCTCAAGCTGCGCACCCAGGTGAAAACGGGATAACGCTGAAGTAGGGATTTTATGGAGCTATCAGCGGGCATCGAGTCTATACCCCACACCGCGGACGGTCGCGATCGACTCGGCCGCGAGTGAACTCGCTTCACGCAAGCGCGCCCGCAGCCTTCGTACGGCTGTGTCCACCGCCCGTGTATCACCAAAAAAATCGTAGCCCCATACCGTTGAGATCAATTGCTCCCTGGTTAAAACGTGCCCCTCATTACGAATTAAGGTTTCCAGGAGATCGAACTCCAAGGCGGAAAGTTCGAGTAGTTCACCATCCCAGTTGGCTTCATGTTTGTCGAGATTCATCGAGAGATGACCCTTTTGCAGGGTTGTTTCATTTCCGACCTCAGAGGCTTGTGCTCGGCGCAGGACCGATTTTATACGTGCGATTAGTTCACGAGTGCTGAAGGGCTTGACAACGTAATCGTCTGCCCCGAGTTCCAATCCAACAACCCGGTCGATTTCCTCGTCTCTTGCAGTGAGCATGATGATTGGGACATTGCCCTCCTTGCGAAGGTTACGACACACCTCCAGTCCGTCTATCCCCGGAAGCATGAGATCTAGAACGATCAAGTCTGGCTGCCTTGTATGTGCGAGTTGGAGCGCTTGTTCGCCATTGCGTGCGACGAGGACTGAAAAATTCGCTTTCTCCAGGTTGTAACGTAGGACATCAACAATCGAAGGCTCGTCATCGACAATCAGGATTGTGTGCTGCTTGGTCTGACCAGACATCGTTATTCCTCAACATCCATTATATATAGTCTTATGTGACTATTTTGTGACAGCTTTTCGGCAGGATCGATATAGGAAAAGAGGTGGGGGCCAGGAAGTTTGTCTCTGGATAAAACCGTACCCTAGTTTAGTGATACATTTTCTCCGATCGCCGAACTGGTCAGTGATCGGGCGGCGGATTCTCCTGGATGGTCTCCGAGGCGCATTGGACATGATGAGAATTTCGGTGTTCCGTGCGGTGTCTAGCAAGGTATCAGGAACGGACTTGGTAAAATCCAAGGGGTTCAATATATCAAGGAGGGGAAGCATGATTGGCACTACGTCTTACTAGAAAACTTCGCATAGCCACATACAGATACACAGGAAAAGCGTTTGATGCGAATCTACGTTGTGGGGTGTGACCAATTATTCTTAGATCAATATTTGCCTGTGTGAAGCTGTTATTATTGACATCAATGCCAACGCCCCATAAGATATTGCACGGCAAGGATTGGATGGGCTAGAATGCTATATTGTTAAACGTAATTTTTTCATACCTCGAAGGAGGGCAACATATGCCGAACGTGAAAGGCCGATTTGTGTTGATGCTGGTTGGGATTCCACTTATTTCAGTTTTCATCAGCGGGTGCCAGTCAGCCCCAGTTATCACACCTGTCGATAAAGAACCAATCTCTATAGCCCTAGAGGAGACGAAGGAGGTAGAGCAGCCAGTGAACGAGGCAATTGATACACACGAGCCAATCCCGAGTCCGATGGAGTTCAACCTTACAAGCGAAGTTTTTCTTGAAGGTGCCCCGATCCCATCAGAATACACATGCAATGGGGAAGACGTTTCGCCGCCCCTTGCATGGAGCGGAGCCCCCGACAATACGAGCTCTTTTGCATTAATCATGGATGATCCCGACGCTCCGATGGGCACTTGGGTCCATTGGGTTCTCTTCAACCTCCCTGGGGACGCAAACGCGCTCGATGTTGGGCTTCCCTCAGAAGCTGAGTTTCCCGATGGCAGCCGGCAGGGGACCAACAGTTGGGGGAGATTGGGGTATGGTGGTCCCTGTCCACCAAGTGGCAATCATCGATATTATTTTAAGCTCTACGCGTTAGACACATCGCTCGTGCTGAGTGAAAGCGCTGCCAAAGAGGATGTGCTTGCGGCGATGGAAGGCCACATTCTCATGGAAGCAGAGTTGATGGGGACATATAGCGCGTCTGGCGGTTGATCTGCGTCCATTTCCGCCGCGAATTCACCATCTAAGCTGATAATTGGTTCATGAGGGATGCTGGAGTCGCGCTTATGTGAGGTTATCAAAAATAAGCTGACGGGGAACCCTTGAAGTTGGATAAAATACCACGCCTCCAACGAATTTCCGTGGAGGCGTGTTCCTGTTCATTATCCTTAATGATGAGATTTCCACGCTGGATTGGAGGATCCCATGCCTGCGGATTAGAGGGTTTAACGATCAATCTCCGCTTCCAGATTTTGGAGCTCAATCTCGGCGTCCTTAAGCTCCGAGAGTACGCCTTTTAGTTGATCTTCCTCGTTGAGGATAAACCTTCGGTAAGGGGCGATTGCTTCGCGCAGACGCCCGACAGAGCGTTCAAGCTCGCGCTTGAAATTCTCTGTTAGGACCCCACGTAATGATGTTTGCAGCTGCGACATTTTTTTTCGGAATTCTCGCTTCGCCGCACCACGACGGTAGGGGATTACAGCAAATCCAAGGACCCCTAAGATACCTGCAGCGAGGAGCCCGGTGGCATCCGCAGCAGCGGTGGTGAGAACGGCTTTAAGGATCAGCCCAAGACTGATTGCGCCCACTTCGACCAATCCAGCCAGAGCGATGGATTCACGAACAGTTTCCGTTAAACGCGCGGCTTCGGCTTTCTGGTCGAAACTTGCGATCACATGATCCGCCTGCGTGCCCACGCTATCCAACAACTGACGGCGGTTGTATGCAAAACCGCTTGCAGCTTGTTTCGCCGCATCGCGGAGCGCCTCGGTCTCTTTACGCCTCCCCAGCTCATCTGCCATCAGCCGCCATTGACGCAACTCCCGCTCCACTAGCCAGTCAATGATCTCTTCGACGTGATGTTCGATTTGTGGAGGAGTGTCATCAACGACCTCGCTCTCAAAGGCGGCTCGCATTTTCTTCGAATTGAGCATGTCGCGGATTTTTAGAATGCGTAATCGGTCATCGAGGAACTCCTCGCCTCTCATCCTCATCGAGAGCAGCTCCTTTTCGATTCGATCCAAATGGCGTCCAAATTCCGCTTCCGTGTCACTCTCAAAAAGCTCGAGCTGATTCTGGACTTTCTTTAGTGTGGCCGAATCATCCGCTAATACATCTACCCGATTCTGAGCGATGTCTTTGTACTGCCTGGCGATTTTCAAGCCGACACCGAGCGGATTAAGCAGTTTAAGTTTGATGATACTTTCCTTCGAAAGCGCCTCTTGCAGATATTCTTGGAAACGTTGAAAGGCTTCCGCGTATTTCGAATCCGAATCATCCAGTTTCATTTTTTGTGCTGTGCGTGCGGAGAGTTGGAAGAGCTCAGGCTCGAAGTCCAGCAAGCGCTGGACCTGATTGCTGACGAAGGAAACGACTTCATTAATGGCTTCGGCATCTTGAAGAATATCGATTTTATTGATAATCACGACGACTTTTTTGCCCCACATGCGAATGTTTTCTAGGAAATCACGTTCGCTTTCTGTGAAGGGTCGATCAGCCGATGTGACGAAGATGACCATATCACTGCGCGGGATGAACTCTCGCACGATGGCTTCGTGATGGCGCAGGACAGCATTTGTTCCAGGGGTGTCGACGATGTGGACTTCACGCAGAATCTCCGCTGGATAACGCACTACGCGGACGTCCTCACTGATGAACTCGGGGCTTCCGGGTTCACCATGTTTTACGATGTAAATCCTGTCCGTTGTTGGCGTTACACCCTCCGTGAGGTATATCTCTCCGAGTAAGGCATTGATGAGCGCGGATTTCCCGCTGTTAAATTCACCGACCACGACGAGTAGGAAGAGTTCATTGAGTTGGTCGAGAGCCTGGCGCAGGTGCTCGCCATCGCTCGTTTCGATCTCCCAGGAATCAAGGGTATGAAGCAATCGGCGAATAAGCTCTCTCTCTTGCTGCCAGATTGCACTTTGATGTTCATTCAGGAGCCGCAATATCGACATCCTAATTGTCCTCCTCTTGGGTCATTTTCGATGACTCCAGATCAGGTTTGTACGATAAATCTATTGTAATCGCCCAAGCGCTTTCTCCATAGGGCAAGGAACACTGTTCGGTGTAGACGCGTAAGATAGGTCCTGGTCTCAGTTATTTTTCGGTTATGTCCGTAGGAGCATTAGGGGTCTACCCGTTCATGGGTAAGCCGTGTAACATTTCCTATGGATTCTCGTTATCATGATTGAAGACAATATTCAAGAGCTAGATGATGCTCGTTTGATCGAACGGGCAAAACTGGGTGAGGTAGAGGCCTTCGGCTGCCTGTATGAACGCTACCTAGAGTCGATTTATCGATATATCCGGACTCGGGTTGCTGAGGACCGAACGGCTGAGGATCTCACAGAGACCGTTTTTTTACGGTCTTTCGAATCGCTCAGCCGTTACAAAGAAAAAGGCTTACGATTTTCCGCTTTTCTGTATCAGGTTGCTCGAAATCTGCTGGTTGACCATTACCGGCGGGAGGAGGAAGAATTACCAATAGAGAGCGCTGACCAGATCAGTATTTCACCCTCAAGGATCGACGATACGATCGTCCATCAGGATCAAGTGGATAGCTTGAGGGTAAGTCTGGAAGCATTGCCGGAGGAATACCACGAAATCATCCGGCTGCGTGTGTTACTTGAGCTCTCAACGAAGGAATGCGCGCAGTGGATAGGACGTAGTGAGGGCGCTGTGCGAGTTCTATTGCATCGAGCGATGAAGGCGCTAAAGCGTCAGGTAGTAAAAGATTATGAACCGCAAGCTTGATTGGGTAATCGATGAATGTCTCTCCCGGATTCAGACCGGGGATGAGACGGTGCAGGACTGTATTCAGGCGTATCCTGAGTTGAAGGATACCTTGGAGCCTTTGCTCGCGCTCGCCCTTCAAGTGAACGAAAGACTTGCTCCTGAGAAGCCGGCTGCACAGTTTGTAGGCAATGCGAAAGTCCGGATTTTGAACCAGGTCAAAGCCTCGGCGACCTCAACCTCGTCCGCCAAACCTCAACCCAGGCGAGTGCGGAGCATTAGCTTCCACCGTCGCCGCTGGTCGATGGTAATTGCTGGCGTTGTGATCGCGGCCATGCTCTTCGGGTCCGGAATCGGGATGAAACAAGCTTCCGCATCGGCGCTGCCGGGAGATACCCTTTATCCCGTCAAACGTGCTGGTGAGAAGATCCAACTGGCGATCAGTTCTACCACCGACGGTGACATAGCACTTCTCTATGAGTTCGCGGAATCCCGCCTGGATGAGGCACAAACGTTATCTCAACAAGGGCGATTCGATGATCTAGGAATAGCTCTTGATGGCTTTGAAGATGCCATGAGTACGCTCGAAGAGATTGCACAAGATGGTGAGATTGGTAAAGGGAAATTGGATCTCGCTAAGATCCAGGCGAAGCATGAGAAGCATGTCCAGGTTTTAGAGCGGGTGAGAGAACAAGTCCCTGAACATGCCCGCGCGGCGATTGATCATGCAATCGAACGATCCAGTCATTCCGAAGAGGTGCTTAAAGTTATTCATGAAGGTGGAAACCCAAGTGACCTTGCGCCAGGTCAGGTTAAAGTGAAGCCTGATAAGGACAAGAATAAAGAGAAACCTGAGAAGCCGGAAAAGTAATACTAACAACGGTTTTGATCTCCCCTTTGACAAAATCCTCCATATTTCAAGACAAGTAAAGGCCGTAGCCACCAGCTCCTGTACCCTGCCGCTGAGATCATGAAACAGTGGGAGAGCATTGGCGTAACAAAGAGAAAATGATGCCCTAATGGAAGAGCAGTCTTTGGCTTTTGATTCTGGGTTTAGAGCGGCCAGACGAAGGGAAGGATGAGAAGCGTGACAAGAAGTATGACGATGGCCAATGGGAGTCCCACCTTGACGAAGTCGGTGACGCGGTAGCCGCCCGGGCCCATGACCAGGCTGTTTGTGGGGTGAGCAATTGGGGTGAGGAAGCTGGAAGATGCCGAGATCGCGATGATCAATGCGAATGGCAGCGGTGAAACCCCCAATTCCAGTGATGCACTTATGGCAATAGGCGCCATAAGGACTGTTACTGCAGCGTTGGGCATGATCTGTGAGGTGAGCGCAGTTAACAGGAACAACCCACCCATAATGCCGAAGGGACCAAGCTTACCTGCTGTATCGAGAAGCCCCTGGGCGACAAGCTCTGCGGCTCCAGTTTGCTGCAGGGCGGTCCCCAGCGGTAGTAGACCGGCTATTAGGAAGACCGATTTCCAATCAATATATCTGTAAGCTTCCTCCATCGATATCACACCTGCAAAGACCATAACGGTGGCGCCGATTACCGCAGCTAACTCAATGGGTAGCACGCCCAGAACTACGCTCGTGATGAAAGCGAACAGGATTGACAATGCTAAAGGGGCTTTCTCAATGCGCGGAGCCTGTTGAGCTTCCTCGGCAAGGACTAGAAAATCAGGTTCCGCACCGAGTACCTTAAAGCTGTCGCGTAATCCGTGAAGCAGCAGAGCGTCGCCAAACCGCAATTGCATATCTCGTAACTGCGAGCGATACGGCCTCCCGCCTCTCCACACCGCGAGGACGCTTAATCCATATTTTTCCCTGAAGTGAAGTTCACGCAGGGTTTTGCCGGAAAGTGTAGTGTGAGGGGATAAAACAACTTCGAAGAGACCAACCTGGTCGGATTGAAGCGTCTTCAAATCCGGCAATTCCTCTCTCATAATTTCCAGATTCTGCAGACCCTGTAATATCTCTATATCTTCTGGTGAGACCTCAACGAGTAGTTGGTCTCCATCTTGGATGACGTGATCGATATCCAGCGTAAGGTCCGTACGTCCATTTTGGTGTATTCCCAGGACGCAGATACCAAAGGCGTCAGCTAGCCGGCTCTCAGCGAGTGTCTTCCCCGATAGACTCGATCCTAGCGGGACATTCATTATACGAATACGTTCGGAAAGTTCGTAACGCTCGTTGATTTCATCACTATCTATGTAACGGAAACTCGACCATTCGGGTGAGTTGCGAATCTCTTCCAACCGCTCGTTCGACCCATGCATAAGTAGAGCATCCCCTGCGGACAGTATATTCCCTTGCAGGTTCGTACGCTTGGCGAATCCTTTATGCGCAATCGCCAAGACGTTCACTCCGAAACGCTCTCTGAATCCGCTCTTAAAAAGTGTCTGTCCTATCAGATTGGGATCAGATGCAAGAGTGACTTCACACAGGGATGTATCCGCGGAGAAGAGTTGATTTACATCGAGCGTGCCGTAGGAAACGTCAAGGAAGCTTTGGTGTTGGAAGACAATTAGGCTCTCAAAGCGGCCTTCAACTAATAGACGATCACCATCTTGAAGTACGGTCCCGGCCAATGGCGAGAGTACCGATTCTGGTTCGCGTAAGATCGCGATCACGTGGAGCCCTAGAGCTGCACCAACACGGCTTTCAACAAGGGACTTACCTGAGAGGGGAGAGCCTGCTGGCAGGAATAGAATAAAAAGCCTCTGTTCGACGTCGTAAACATCCTCTAGCAGCTCCTGAGGAGTTTGCCCATTTGCTTTATGGATATTTCTATCCGGAAGCAGGTGACGTCCAACGAGGCTCATGAAGAGTACACCTGCGATGAGCAGGATTAAACCAACTGGTGCGAAGTCGAAGAGGTTGAAAGTTTGCATTCCTGTGTCGGAAAGAACTTCATTGACCAGGATATTTGCTGGAGTTCCTATGAGCGTGGTGAGACCGCCAAGCAAAGAGCCATATGCCAGTGGGATGAGCAATCTCGATGGAGAACGTCCCGTTCGGCGCGAGATATCCATAACGACGGGCAGCATTAAAGCGACTACTCCCACGTTGTTCAAGAACGAGGACATCAAGCCTGCGCTGAGCATAATCGCGGCGATCAGGCGCGCTTCACCGTTGCCCGCCACGCGCAACACTTGCCGTCCGATCCAATTGGCTATTCCACTGCGAGCAAGCGCACCGCTCATGATGAAGACAGCCCAGACTGTGATGACAGCCGGGCTGCTAAAGCCGGAGAGCGCCTGTGTTGGTGTAACAAGACCAGCCAAAGCCAACGTTCCTAAGACCATCAACGCAATGAGATCTACGCGGATACTTTCGCTGATAAGCAGGAGTAAAGCACCCCCGACGATGATCAACACCCGCGCGATTTCTGGAGTCAATTGCTCTCCGATCGTTTCGACTGATGCTCGCTCTGATTCATGAGCCTAAGACTATTACACAGTTGCGCTCCTGCCAAGTGGAAATAACCGTCGCGAATGGCTATGAATCTTTCTGTTAAACTAAAGATGGGATGTGATGTCTTATGAAGCGTTTATTTCTAATGCTCTTATTTCAATCCAGTGGAATGAAGACATCATCGCGTAACCGTCAGTTTTAGAAGCTTAGCTTTTCTGTGGTAAATGCATAACACGTTACACCCTGGTGGATACTTCAAAACCCGCCGGTTGAACGAGCAGGGGTCTATCTCCAACATTCATCCTTTTGTGGATTCTGGAAGCGCTGCTTCCGGTTGCAGGCACGGCCCGCACCTTGATGTCTAAGTAAAAACCTCCCGCAAGTTCAAAACCTGAGGGAAGTTAGGGATGTTCAAAATTCACTTTGTGATTGATGGATGCCTCTGGTCGGAGACTGCTGATGACCGTGATCAGGGCATCGGTCACCTGGTCGATTCCAAGTCTCCCATCAACTTCGTGCAGGAGACCAGCAGTTTTATAGTACTTTATAAGCGGGGCTGTCTGTTTGTGATATACATCAACGCGTGCTTTTATCGTCTCAGGCTGATCATCATCGCGCTGGTACAGTTCTCCCCCGCAATGATCACATGTTTGCGCTTGACGCGGTGGACTAAAATGAACGTGATACGGTGTTTGGCAGTTCCGGCAGATGCGTCGGCCCGATAAACGATCGATGAGGACATCGTCCGGAACAGCAATGAATAACACACCTGTGAGTTGTTCCTTGATCTCCTGAAGAATTGAATCCAGAGCTTCCGCCTGCGCCAGGGTTCGAGGGAATCCATCCAGGATCGTACCCTCGCGGCAATCCGATCTGGAGAGCCGTTCTTTGACCATGGCAATGGTGACATCATCGGGTACGAGTTGGCCAAGGTCCATGTAGCTCTGCGCTAATTTGCCCAGTTCGCTCTCACGCTTCAGGTGGTCGCGGAATAAATCACCACTTGCTACATGCGGAAGATTCAGTATTTTACATAATCGTTCCGCCTGCGTACCCTTGCCAGATCCAGGCGGTCCAAGAAGGATCAGGTACATCTTGCCTCCTTAAGAGCGGAGTGAGACGAACCGATAATGCTTGTCTTAAATACGGAGCGCCATTGTTCAATGCGTTCCTAAAAAAACCAGCTATTCATATATTTCTACGGATACTACTTGGCCGAGCGAATTGACATTCAGAATCCAGGATGTGCCCGGCTGAAATTGGATGAACTCGATCTCATCATATGTGGTGTATGTGAACGTATCATCATCGGTTATGAGTGTGACTTCAAAGCGTTCTTCTCCATCGCTGAACCGCTGACCTTCCTCTAGCTGTGCTTCAGGCCAAATTGGGTTGAGGTCTGTGCCAGTCAATGTGATCAAATCGATGACTTCCCAGCCGATAGCCGTATAGGTACACCAATCGCTATAGACTTCATACTCACAATCCTGCACGACTTCTCCGTAGCCGCTACCTGTATCGATAGTATAGGGTGTCCCGCAAACCTCAATTGATCCGGCTATGGGTTCAGCGACCGTGTCACGGAGTTCATCGGTGCACGAACCTATTTCGGCGTCAGGTGGGAGCTCATCTCTCCACCCTTCATCCTCGATATCGGCAAGGGCTTCAACGGGGATGGAGCGCATCCAGGCCACATCTTCCACGGTCCCGATGTGTTCCTCCGTCCTCTGTGTGAGAACGATGATTACAAACCCAGCGATCAGGCATAATGCACCTATGCCAATAGCGATACCCATTGGGAAACGCTTTTTAGGGATCTTGATTTCCTTAGATGCCGGTTTCGACATTGCCAGGCTGGCGCCGCAGCCAGCGCACACATGGGCGTTCGCAGGGTTGAGTGTTCCGCAGGCGGGGCAATGGACATTGAGTTGTTTGTCTTTCCTGTGCGCTCCAAGGACCTCGCCACTCGCCCGAACTTCGCCGCTCTCCAGACTCCCTCCGCAGGCGCTGCAAAATGATGCATCACCGGGATTTCTTGCGCGGCAGTATAGGCAGTGGATGTCGGGTCCAGCTTTCGCCCGGGCGATCTCGCCTTCGTCTGTCAATAACACTTCCTGTGCAGCTTGGTGAAATTCTACGTCTTGTGGCTGCGGCGCTCCACAACCGTTGCAGAACTTTCTTGGTCCATGGTTTTCGCTCTCACAGTGGGGGCAAGTCCAGGCGAGTTTTACGTATCCAATTGTTTTTCTTGTCATCCAATTCTCCACACAGCTCCAATATGGGTTGATTCCTTATTTTATGGCAGTAGAATACCGTTCATTTTAAGATTGCGCCATAGGCTTCGGGTATAAAAGGCGAGAGCGGTTTTTTTTAGACGCCCTCGACTCCTGAATTTGATCAATAGATGATCAAACTTGAGCCGAAGTATTGCCTAGTTGTTTTTGGACGAACGTTTCATATCCTGGCAAGCCACTTGCATTAACCTGTGTGCGGATTTGAGTCTTTGTGAATCATACCGTCGTCTCGTGCATGCTGCACGAGACGTAGATCCTTGGGATTGTTGTGTTGAGGAATCATGATTGCGGATGGGTCAGCTTCTCCTAAAAACCAAAAAGTCCGGCGAGTCGCTGGCATCTTCACACGTTTCGTCATGCTTGTGATACTTGGCCTCATAGCCTTCGGATCCGCGCCTGTTCTTATAACGCTGGGATCATACTGCTACTTCCAATTAACGGATGTGATGCTGCCAGGGATCGGTGTCGGCGGGGTTCCAGTCGGAGGGCTTCTACCGGCCGAAGCTGCCCGGGATCTCAACCAAAATTGGAATGAAGATTTACGCCTTCTGGCGGTAGATATCAACACCCCCTCTCATTCATGGGAAGTTGCACCATCAGAGCTCGGGCTTAGCGTCGCTGTGGACGAGTCCATAGCCAATGCATATGCCCTGGGGCGGTCTGGCAATTTTGTTGAAAGTGTTGGAACCATGTTGGGAGTTCTCAAGTATGGAGCTGAGCTTGATCCGGTGGTTGAGTTGGATCTCGTTTTAGCCACACAAGGTTTTGAGCTTTGGGCTGAGCAGGTCCATGTTGCTCCGCGTGATGCGGACTTGTACTTAGATGAGGGTCGATTGAGGCAAATTGAGAGCCTGCCTGGGCGAACGCTCGATGTTGCTGCTAGTCTTCATATGCTCACCGAGGAAACGGAGTCGATTTTGCTGGACCATCAATTGGTCCCCTTCGTTTTGCTCGAGATACCTGCGCAACGCCAGGACGTCTCAAGCCAAGCAGATGTGGTGCAGAATCTTCTTGATTCAAGTCCCACAGTTCGTGCCTATGATCCCGTCACGGATGAGCGCTTTGTCTGGTCACCGGAGCCTGTCGTGATTGCATCTTGGATCAATTTCAAATATAACGGAGATCAACTTAGTGTCTCCCTAATCGATGAGGGTCTTACCAGGTATGTAATGGAAATCGAAGAATCCTTAGGAGATGTACGGGGGTTGGATGCTGAGGTTGTTGAAGAAAACCTGCGGTCCGGCTTGCTGGGGGAGGAGACGGGAACCCTCGTCATCGAGTATTCACCCGGCACCTACGTCGTAGAGCCCGATGACAATCTGGTCTCGATAAGCTTTAACGTTGGAATGCCCTATTGGAAGCTGCACGAGTTCAATCCAGACCTTGCAGTGTCGGGTCTTGTTTCCGGAGAGACTTTGATCGTCCCGCCTAAGGACGACATGCTCACGCTGCCGGTGATTCCAGAGAAGCGAATCGTGATCAGTTTGCGTGAGCAGCGGATGTGGACCTATCAAGGTGGTGAGCTTCACCAGAGTTATATCGTCAGTACCGGCATCCCCGATTCACCCACCTTGCCCGGACTCTTCCAGGTGAGCACGCATAATGAAAACGCATATGCTTCAATCTGGGACCTGTATATGCCGCACTTTCTGGGCATTTACGAAGCTGTGCCCGGCTTCATGAATGGCATCCATGGCTTGCCATTACTCTCCGGGGGACGCAGGCTCTGGGCGAATGTTCTTGGGCAACCTGCCTCTTACGGATGCATCATTCTCGACCTGCAATCAGCGGAGGAACTCTATAATTGGGCTGAGGATGGGGTTGTTGTGGAGATTGGATCTTGAAGCGGAATTCTACAAATGGATATGAAAAAGGGGCTGCTCTGTAACGGCAGCCGCCTTTTATTCTGGCAGTCGGGGCGGCCGGATTTGAACCGGCGACCTCACGGACCCGAACCGTGCGCGCTACCGGGCTGCGCTACGCCCCGATGGGCTGTGAGTATACCGTTATTACACGTATGGGTCAACGCGGAGTAGTTTTCAAGAGGTTCTGAGGGGTTTGGGTGCTCATTCGATTAAAGAAATTCGCCCCAGGATTTCCTGGGGCGCTGTGGTCAAGAAGGATGGCAGGTAAGTGAGGTGTTGGGTTGGCTATTTGTTAAAAAAAGCATTCGTCATGTTAACTCGGGATTCGGCGGTAGCAATCTTGTTTCTGGGATTCATCCGTCACGCAGCATGCCATCCACATCCAGGCGGTTGGATGGGAAGGCGATTGTTGTAGGACCCAGCTAAGTGCTTCTTTCCCAACTTGGATTTCTCCGCGTGAGATCGCTTCGGAGGCGAACTCCAGCGCTTCTTCGATGGTTGTGAGTGATTGCGGTGCCATTCAGCTCTCCTGCCTTGTTTAATGCTCGTGATTCAATCATCCGTGTGGATGCCTATATTTAATAACGTAAATCTATAGAAAATATTACACCTCATCGCCTTACAGCGGCCTTACAGCAATCCACAGCAAAGTAACTGTAAGCCTGGTGGCGCGATTGGTATCAAAGGGCAGGGTATTCTCCAAGGACGCGCATCGCGCCTTGGTTTTCCCAAAATTTATAGTAGGGAGTCCGTGTTGGATCTTGCTGTGGAAGGGTGTGTCTACCCGCCGCGAAAGATGTCCGCAGCCTTCTGAGCTTTTTCCTGATTGGCGGGGACCATGAAGCAGAACAAGCTTCCGGTTCCTTCCTTGCTTTCGCACCAGATCTGGCCGTTGTGCATCTCGACCATAGCCTTAGCGATAGAGAGTCCTAAACCCATGCCCCCGTGTTTTCGGGTTAAATGTGATTCGACCTGATAAAAGCGATCGAAAACACGTTCGACTTCATTCTTGGGGATGCCGATTCCGGTATCAACGACAAAGACTTTTATCATCTCATCGTCGCCCTCTGCTTTTATCCCTATCTGCCCTCCGGCATCGGTATAGTTGATGGCGTTATCGACCAGGTTTGATAGAGCAACCTCAATTTTCTCCTGATCGCCGTCCATGATGAGTGCATCATCTTCGGGGATGTCGAAGCCAATTTCGATCTTCTTCTCCAAAGCAGAATCGCGGAATTGATTAAACGTCTCCTCGACCAGCCGGCTGATCGAGAACGGTTTTCTACGAACGCGAGATTGTCCTTGCTCATTGTGGGCGATGGCAGACATATCTTCGATGATCGCCTTGAGTCGCATCGCGCTGCGGATGATAACCTCCATCTGCTCCTGGTGGTTAGGGGGGATGAATTCCTGCAAGAATGTTGCATGTCCGAGGATCAATCCCAGTGGGGTGCGGAGTTCGTGAGATGCGATGGCGATGAAGTCGGACTTCATACGGTCGAGCCGCTTCAATTCTTCATTCGTTTCCTGGATGCTGGCGAGCAGACGCACGTTTTCAATTGCTATTGCGGCTTGAGCTGCAAGTGTCTCTAGTACCTCCAGATCGTCTTCGGTATAATCGGCGTTGTCTGATTTGTTTAACGCTTCCAACACGCCAATCGTTTCGGTTTTCACAGAGAGCGGTACACCGAGAATGGATCGGGTCTCATACTTGAGAATTTCATCAACGCGACGGAAAACTCGAGAATCGCTGAGCGCGTCTTGGATAACCATTGGCTTTGAGTTAGTGAAGATCCAACCGGCAACGCTGGAATCGAGGGGTATACTTATTTCACGCAGATCATCTCGATGCATGCCGGGAGAGGCTTCGAAACGCAATACTCCGGCGCTTGAATCGTATAACAGAATGGATGCGACCTCACTCTGCGTGAGTTCGCAGGCAACATCGATTATCATATCTAATAGTTGAATTAGATCGAGGGTCGCCGACATAGTTCGGTTGATCTCAAGCAAACGTTCAAGACGTTGTGATTTACTCATCTGCACTACGCGCTCAGACATAGAATATCCTTGAGGAAGTTACGATTGTAGCATAGCAGGGGGAGTGAGAGAAACACAAGAAGTCATTTCTCCCATTTTGGGAACAGTGAAGTGAGCATGAATTTCATGGGAGGCGTAAGAAATGCCATCGAGCAAGAAAGTCAAAGTAGCGATCATCGGGGTTGGTAACTGCGCTTCATCCCTGGTGCAAGGTGTTGAGTACTACAAAAACGCTAAACTGAACGATCACATCCCTGGATTGATGCACGTCGACCTCGGCGGCTACCACATTCGAGATATCGAGTTCACCGCGGCGTTTGACGTTGTCGCCAGCAAAGTCGGCAAGGACTTGAGTGAGGCGATCTTCGCACACCCGAATAACACCGTTAAGTTCTCGGATGTACCGGAAATGGGCGTGACGGTTCTACGGGGAATGACGCACGATGGCATCGGGAAATATCTCGCCCAAGTTGTGGAAAAAGCCCCTGGCCCTACGGATGACATCCTTAAAACATTGAAGGAGACGAAAACGGATGTCGTCGTGAGCTACCTGCCCGTAGGCTCAGAGATGGCGACGAAATGGTATGTTGAGCAAATTCTTGATGCCGGCTGTGCTTTCATCAATTGCATCCCTGTGTTTATCGCCAGCTCGGATTATTGGGCGTGTCGCTTTGAAGAACGCGGCCTACCAATTATCGGCGATGACATCAAGAGTCAGGTCGGGGCCACGATTGTGCATCGTGTCCTTACGTCCCTTTTCGTCGACCGCGGTGTAGTTCTGGATCATACCTATCAGCTGAATTTTGGCGGGAATATGGACTTTTACAACATGCTCGAGCGCGACCGTCTCGAATCGAAGAAGATCTCGAAGACCGGCGCGGTGACGAGCCAGTTGCCTTATGAACTCCCTGCGGAGGCTATCCACGTAGGACCTAGCGATTACGTGCCCTGGCTCACGGATCGGAAATGGTGCTATGTTCGAATGGAGGGCACGACCTTCGGCGATGTCCCACTGAACCTGGAGCTCAAGTTGGAGGTTTGGGATTCACCAAATTCGGCCGGTGTAGTAATCGATGCGGTTCGCTGCGCTAAGATCGCGCTTGACCGAGGTCTTTCTGGGCCGATCCTTGAGCCGTCTTCGTATTTCATGAAGACACCCCCGGTGCAATATAGCGATGATGAAGCGCATAGGAAGACGGAAGCTTTCATCCGTGGTCCCAGGAAAGCGAAAGGCAAGAAGTAGCGAACGATAATGCTACACGAATCCAATACGATTATTGAGCCCGGCGGGGAGAGGTTCATGAGGGCTGTCTAAGATATACCCAGACAGCCCTTTTTGTGTAATAACCTGGACTACTTGGTGAAAAGGGACAATTGTGGATTTGAAAACCGTGTATAGTAGAAATGCTTGTAATCATTGCCTATGTTGAACAGGGAACAGCTGAATCATATTGCATCGATAGCGATCGATAATTGCCTTTGAAGAGGAACGAATAGATGCGCGCAATGCAGCTTTGCCGTGCCGCACCAATCGAGGAGAACCCTTTGGTGATGGTTGACCGGGACACACTGGAACCAGGCGAGGGGGAAGTGCTCCTCCGGGTGAATGTCTGCGGACTCTGCCACACGGATTTGCATACTGTAGAGGGGGAGATCAAACCACCAACCTTACCTGTGATTCCCGGGCATCAAGTGGTTGGCGCCGTAGATACCATCGGACCGGGCGTGTATGGACATTCGGTGGGGGATAGAGTAGGAGTCCCCTGGCTTTACCGTGCATGCGGAGAATGCGATTACTGCCAACGGGGCGAGGAGAACCTATGCCCTCAGGCTCGTTTCACAGGATTTCACGTCGATGGTGGATATGCGGAGTACATGATCGCAGAAGAGCGATACTTACTTCCTATCCCGGATGGGATCAAAGATGAGGATGCCGCTCCACTCCTATGTGCCGGGATTATCGGTTACCGTTCGCTTCGGATGGCGGATCTTCACCCTGGGGAACGTTTGGGTCTGGTCGGCTTTGGAGCAAGCGCACATCTCGCGATTCAGGTTGCTCGACATTGGGATTGTGACGTCTATGTATTCACGCGCAGTGATGGTCACCGGCGCCTTGCTGAAGAGCTGGGAGCCTCCTGGGTAGGTGGTTCCGAGGATGCCGCTCCAGAACTCTTGGACCGCGCTGTCATTTTTGCGCCGGTTGGTGACCTCGTGCCGGTGACACTTGAGAAAGTTCGCCCCGGGGGAACCCTGGCGATAAACGCCATCCATATGAGCTCGATCCCGGAGATGGAGTATGCGCTAATCTACGGTGAACGGACCTTGCGCAGTGTGGCCAATGCGACCTATAGGGACGGGGTTGAGTTCATCCACCTGGCGGCGGAGATTCCGATCCGAGTCTCAATGAAGCTCTATGAACTTGAAGAAGCGAATCAAGCGCTGTTAGACATCAAACAGAGTCGTATTGACGGGGCTGGAGTGTTAAAAATATGATTCGTTTAGGGACTTCGGGTTTTTCATATGATGACTGGGTTGGGCACGTATACCCAGAAGACTTACCGAAACGATCCTGGCTGGAATTCTACTCAAGGCAATTCGATACGGTTGAACTCAACGTAAGTTATTACCGGATCCCAGCGTTGAAAACCGTCAAGGGCTGGGTGGAGCGGACTCCAGATGGGTTTGTATTCTCGGTAAAAGCTCATCGCAGCATCACCCACGAGCGTGAAGAGCCCGCCTACGAGGCTTTCATTGAATCCTTCCGGCCTATGGCAGAATCCGGAAAGCTGGCCTGCGTTTTGGCTCAGTTTCCTCATTCTTTTCACCCTTCACCGGAGAACAGGACTTACCTGGAGCAATTACGTGAGAGCTTCCAGGATTTGCCAGTAGTTGTCGAATTCCGCGATCAGGCTTGGGTTTCGGATGACACCTTCGAGCATTTGGAGAAGCAGAATTTCGGGTTCTGCTGTGTCGACGAACCCCGGTTGAAGGGATTAATGCCACCTGTGGTGCGTGCGACGAGTGAAGTTGCCTATGTCCGCTTCCACGGTCGCAACGCCGGTAAATGGTGGAAGCATGATCATGCCTGGGAGCGTTATGACTACACATATTCCGAACAGGAGCTGGAAGGTTGGATTCCTCGAATTAAAGAACTCGAATCCGCCGCTCCACTCACACTTGTCTACGCAAATAATCACTACCGCGGGCAGAGTGTTGACACCTTGCGAAAACTGGATAAGCTCCTTGTAAATGTGTGAGGTATCGCCCATCGCGAGTGCTTGTCTAAGCAGGGTTCTTCAGTTGTGGAAACTCAGAATGGTATAATCGTTTATCGCATTCACAAACAAATAAAACCACGTCATTGAGCGATTGAGGGAAGAGAGAGCGATGTCTGGACACTCAAAATGGTCAACGATAAAGCGTAAGAAAGCTGCGAATGATGCCAAGCGAGGAGCAATATTCACACGTCTGGCACGCGAGATCACAATCGCAGCTCGTGAGGGTGGTGGCGATACGGAAACCAACTTCACGCTGCGCCTTGCGATCGATCGCGCTAAAAACGAAAACATGCCCAAGGAGAATATCGAACGGGCAGTTAAGCGCGGCACTGGAGAGGATAAAGATGGTGTTAGGTACGAACAAATCATGTATGAAGGCTATGCAGCGCATGGTGTAGCGCTAATGATTGAAGTCGTAACCGACAACCGCAATCGGACGGTTGCAGATCTTCGGCACGAGCTCACAAAATCCGGTGGGAACTTGGCTGATGCAGGATCTGTTTCCTGGCAATTCCGGCGCGCCGCATATTTCTACATCCCTATAGAAGAGGCCGATCAGGAAAAGGTCTTCGAACTGGCGGTTGAAGCGGGCGCGGATGACGTGGTCATCGGCGAGGAGGAGATTGAGATTTTCGCCCCCGTGGAGGTATTCAAAGAGATTAATGACCAGTTTCAGGAGGCGGGAATTAAACCATCCGAAGCTTCACTGAGAATGATGCCCAATACGCTTTTAGGGATCGATGGTGAACAGACCGTGAAAGTAATGCGGGTTATCGAGGGCATAGAAGATCTCGATGACGTGCAGAATGTCTATTCAAATCTGGAAGTAACCGAAGAGGCAGTCTCGATACTAGAGACCGCCTAACCCTACAGACGACAGATAAGAAATGCTTGTCATCGGGATTGATCCGGGGACTGCGAGAACTGGCTACGGCTTAATTCGGCAATCCGAATCTGGATCATTGGATCTGGTTGACTTTGGCGTTATCCAAACTTCATCCAATCAACCGATGAGTGAACGATTGCTGAAAATCCATCGCGATTTACTGGACTTGCTGTCTCAGCACAAGCCTGAAGAAGCCGCGGTTGAACGCCTTTTTTTCCAGAAGAACGTAAAGACAGCGATCAGTGTCGGGCAGGCGCGCGGGGTCGCGATTCTGGCTTTGGCTGAATTAGGTCTACATATCAAAGAGTATTCCCCACAAGATATCAAACAAGCGGTTACAGGTTATGGTGCGGCGGAGAAGGGTCAGGTTCAGCGGATGGTCCAGAATTTGTTAGAGATGCAAGATCTTCCGCGACCGGATGATGCCGCAGATGCCTTGGCGGTTGCTATTTGCCATTGCCATGTCTCCACGCTAGAGCGGCGAATAGAAGGTGCAGAATGATCAGGTCTATTCGGGGAATTGTTTTGAACATCGGGGAGGGTGAACTGACTCTGGAACTGGGGGGGATTGGGTTGCGTGTAGCCATCACGGGGAGTGTCCATTCTGCGGGCCCCGAGATCGGCAAACCCTTTTTCTTGCATACCTACCTCATTGTTAGGGAAGATGAACTGAGCCTTTACGGTTTTCAATCGGCTGAGGAGAGAGGGCTCTTTGAAGTCCTACTTGGAGTCTCAGGAGTCGGCCCTAAGCTGGCTTTATCCGTATTGTCGAATATCTCTCCGGATGTCCTTCGCAGCGCGGTCGCGAATAAACAACCCGAAATCTTAACAAGAGTACCCGGAATTGGCAAAAAGACAGGGGAAAAGATTATCTTCCATCTTAAAGATATCCTATCTGCTCCGGCCGTTGAGATGCGCGTCCCCAGTGATGTTGATACTGAAGTGCTTGGAGTGCTGACTGGTCTGGGGTACAGCCTTGTCGAATCACAGACAGCAATCCAATCCATCCCCGAGGATGCGAAGGATGACCTCGAGGGTCGTGTCCGCTTAGCGCTCCAGTACTTCTCCTCGCCTTAACCCTCATAACCGTTTTTTAGAAAGTCCAAACAAACGATTTCAGTACGATTGACTCTCTTTCAACCATGAGGAAATCCATGTGTCCTCAGGATGAGCCGATCATCTGCATCCGACAAACCTGAACTTACTACTCCCTCGTAGCATGGTCGTTCAGAAAGGCGGAGCGATGAAGAATTTCCCCCACACACGGTAATCTTATAGGCAAA
>DAOUEQ010000156.1:0-1703 GCA_034430395.1 Anaerolineales bacterium
TAAGTTCAAGGAGTTCAGCTTCGCGCGAGGGCTCAAGCCCGGCTTTCATAGGAACGGAACGATCGCGGCCTCGATCCCAATTGAGCGTGTCGCTGATCGTTGTCGTAAGAGGACGAAAACGCAGCCCTGCCTTTATCGCTTGAGTGCAATTGATTGCCATCGCCCCCGCGTTCTCAGATCCTGGCAGCCATAACGGCACCTGACTCCAGGGGGAGATACCAGTATCAAGCAGGGAGGTTTCGTCAACCCAGACTAAGCGGGCTTCCTCCTCGCTGAAGGTGCAGCAGGTTTGGAGAAGTTCGCCAAGCGTAAGCGGTAACTCGGGTCCGTCCGCGTTATAGATCCCGGTCTGTCCCGCTTCGATCATGTCGAGGGTCCAGGAGGCAAGATCGCGGGCGTCGATGAATTGCACGTATTGCTCGGGCGGTGCGGGCGCGAGGATATCTCCTCCCTGTGCGCAGCGGCGGATCCAGTACGTGAAGCGATCCGTCGGGTCGTGTGGGCCAACGATCAGACCAGGGCGTATGATGAGCGCTCTGTCAGGCATCTCATCCTGGATCGCTGTTTCGCAAAGCGCTTTAAGTGGACCATACGTATCACCCGTGATCTCTTCAACGCCCTCGTCATCGAGTGTGCCCACAGGGTCGTTCTCTGAGATTCCCGCTTTCTCAAAGCTGGCGAAGACAGAAATGGTTGAGATAAAGGTGTAATGGTCGATAAAGCTAGACAAGGTATGGGCTGATTTGCGCACGATGCGGGGAACATACCCACAAGTGTCAATAACGGCATTCCAAGCCCTCTCTCGAAGTGGAGCCAAATCCCCATCGCGATCTCCGATGAGCTTTTCCACCTCGGGAAAAAGGTCGGGGTTGGTTTGGCCGCGATTAAAGAGTGTAACATTGTGATTCCGGTCAATCGCGGTGCGCACGATGTGACGACCGACGAATTTCGTTCCACCGAGAACGAGGATGTTCATATAGCAACCCTCCTCTGCAGCTGCGTTGAATGTGGAATCCTGTTCATGTTTAATATAATCTTTATAGATCGGTTGAGATCTGATACTTGCCCAATCACTGCTCGATCGCTGTATTGTACCGGTATAACAATCGATTATGGCGAAGAGTTCCTTTGTGTATGCTCGGTTCTATCTGATTTACGTGACTTCAACCTTGATCAGAGATGTAGCATAATCTGAAAAGTGATGAATGAGTTGACAGCGTGATGAGGTCCGTTCATTTTCCTTTTCCAGGAGCTCGCCTCATGAATTCGCCTTCTTGCTCCGACTGCCTCCGCAGGATATCATGGATATACCATGGATGAAGAGAGCCTCATCCACGCCGCGAAGCGTGGCGATCTGGATGCATTCAACCGGCTTGTCATAGAATATCAGAGCCGCGCATATAACCTCGCCTATCGCTTCATGAGTGATCCGGCTTCCGCGGCGGATGCGACTCAGGATGCATTCATCTCCGCCTTCCGCGGTATAGGGAAGTTCCGAGGCGGTTCTTTTCGATCGTGGCTTCTTCGAATTGTGGTGAACGCCTGCTACGACGAACTCCGTCGTAGGAAGCGTCGCCCCGCATCCTCACTGGATGAGCTTTCCGATGATGGCGATCGATTGACCGTGGAAACCGGGACATCCTTCTCACATGAGAGCAAGAAGCCCGAGCAGGAGGTTGAGCGGTCTGAGTTACGTGCTGCTA
>DAOUEQ010000157.1:0-8912 GCA_034430395.1 Anaerolineales bacterium
CAGGCAGAAGGACCTGATGCTGCCATATTCTTAGACAGCGTATGTGGAAACGACATCGGCTACCTAGATGTGGGCCAGTCGGTATATACACATTTCTTGGATCCGGATGCAAATGTAATTGACGATCTGATTGTTTATCAGCGCGGACCGGAGGAATACCTTATTGTGGTGAACGCGTCGAACGACGATAAGGATTGGTCCTATCTCTGTGCGGTTCGTGATGGTGCAGTGCTCGTTGATAATAAACGTCCATGGGCGAGAGCGTTTGGGCGCAATGTGGTGCTCCGTAACTTGCGCGATCCGTCTGAAGGGAAGGATATGTTGGTGGACATCGCCTTACAGGGACGCTTGTCCCGTGACATCCTTCTTGCCCTGAAATGTGATGATGCCACCTGCAAACGAATAAAGAAGCTAGATCGCGCTGAGCTATGCGAAGCGACGCTCGGAGGCATTGACCTGATTGTTTCCCGAACGGGGTACACGGGTGAGAAAATGGCCTTCGAATTGTTTGTGCACCCTTACAAATCGGCTGTCTTATGGAAGGCTCTGCTGGATGTCGGGGAACCGATGGGGCTCAAACCTATCGGATTAGGGGCGAGAGATTCATTGCGGATAGAGGCAGGGTTGCCCTTATATGGGCACGAGATGGGTGGCGAGTTAGCGCTAGGGGTGGGTGAAGCGGGATTCCGCAGCTATGTCAAGACATATAAACCGTGGTTCATTGGACGAGATAGTTTCCTGGAGCGAGAAGCTGAGCGCGATAGCGTAGTGATACGTTTCCGATGCGATGTGAAGGGGATTCCCATGGTCCATCTCGGTGATCCTGTGTTGGATAAGCGAGGTCTTACCATAGGTGTAGTAACAAGCTGCGCAGCAGATCGGACGGGCTACCTGACTGGTCAGGCGTACATCTACAATAAGTATGCAGATGAAGGAACGCCCTTCTTCATTTTCCAGGGTACGCCGATGAAGGCAGATGGCGAAACCAGACCTGATTTGCAGCCCGGGGACCGGATCTTCATCCCCTCAGCGGCAACCGTGTTGAGGAGATTCCCCAAGCTGTAGGCGGATGCTTGCTTACAACCCCCTGAACGCGTAAGGGCCGACCTGAGTGTCGGCCCTTGTTTTGCCCGCATCCAAGATCTGCAAGGATGAGCTGTAGGAGAAGCAGCTGTCTACATCCCCTTATGAGTTGCGTAAAAGTAAGACCTCACTCCAGGCTGTGAATCACCAACCCGCTGCGTAATTTTGGCTCAAACCAGGTTGTTTTTGGAGGCATGATGTTCCCGGTATCGGCGATGCTGATCAATTGCCGCATGGATACAGGGTACAGGGCGAAAGCCACCTTCATCTCCCCGCTATCCACCCTTCTTTGCAGTTCTCCCAGCCCCCTCATGCCGCCGACGAAGTCTATTCGTTTCGAGGTCCTCAGGTCCATGATATCGAGGATGGGTTCAAGCACCGATTTCGATAGTATCGTCACATCCAAAACACCGATGGGGTCGTTGTCGTCATAAGAGCCCTCATTGGCGATTAACTCATACCACTTTCCATCAAGGTACATGCCGAAGGTGTGAAGACTTTGCGGTTTGAAGGTCTCGTCCCCCTTCTCTTCTATAGCAAATACTTCCCTGAGCTGTCCGAGGAATTCCTCGGGGGTCAGACCATTTAAGTCCATTACCACCCGGTTGTAGTCCAGGATGCGTAGCTGGTCGTCCGGAAAGTGCACGGCCAAAAAGTAGTTGTACTCCTCATCCCCGGTGTGATTTGGGTTGTTGCCCTTCTTCTCATTACCAACCAGCGCGGCGGCAGCCGTGCGATGGTGCCCGTCGGCAACATAGGTCGCCGGAAGCTCGTTGAATTGCTCAATCAAACGCTGGATTGTATTCTTCTCAGTTATCACCCAGAAATGGTGCCCGATGTCATCCTCGGTTGTGAAATCGTATTCGGATTCCTGGTTCTCGACGATGTCCTTGATGATTTCGTCAATCTCGGGAACGGCGGGGTAGGCAAAGAAGACAGGCTCTATATTCGCATTTGTAATACGAACATGCTTCATACGATCTTCTTCTTTATCGGGGCGCGTTAATTCATGCTTCTTGATGATCCCGCGCATATAGTCCTCCACACCCGCACAACCGACAAGGCCGTATTGCGTGCGGCCATCCATGGTTTGTGCGTAGATGTAGAGGTGGTCTTCGCCGTCCTGTACTAAATATCCTTTCCCTTTAAACGACTCGAAGTTCTCCTTCGCCTTGTCGTAAACCGCTTGGATATGGATGTCGGTGCCTGGGTCGAAGTCGATCTCGGGTTTCGTGATATGCAGCAGCGAATAAGGGTTTGCTTCCTCTCTGGCTTCTTCCGAGTTCAGCACATCATATGGACGGCAAGCCAGCTTCTCCACAATATCCACCGGCGGGCGTATTCCCCGGAAAGCTTTCAAGATTGCCATAGCGCTATCCCTCGCAGATGATCTGGATATATTGCTCAGAACGTGAGAATGTCAGGTCGATATCCTCGTTTCACCCTTTTCAAGCGTTTGAAAAGAGCGATGGTTCCCCTGATGCATTCAATTAGGACTGTTAATTACCCGTTTCGAACGATTTCGACGGGTTATTTGTTAACCTGGAAGGTCTTATCACCGTTCTCCAGGAAATTCCTTATCTGTGTCATGGCGGCAACGCCGGCATTGATATTCGCCTCGGCGGTTTGAGCGCCCATCTTCTTCGGTGTGAAGAAGAACCGGCCGGGGTATTTTTCGGCTATGATGTCTTTGCATTCAGGAGCGATATCGGAGATATAGGAAAAGTCTTCCCGATCTGCAAACATCCTTAATAAGTCATCTTCGTGGATGACTTCTTTACGGGCGGTGTTGACCAATACCGCAGGCGCGGGCATTTTGGAAAGGAGTCCATAGTTGATGGATGCTTTTGTTTCATCGGTTGCCGGTATATTTATTGAGACATAGTTGCAAGTGCTGTAAAGTTCTTCCGCGGATTCTATGCAGCCAACATCATCGCTTTCGATAACACCCTTGGGGATGAATGGGTCGAAGGCGAAAACGTGCATGCCGAAGCCCTTGGCAATTCCGGCGATTAATTTACCCACATTGCCATATGCATGCAGGCCCAGTTTTTTTCCTTTCAACTCTGTGCCCGCTTTACCGTTATAGCCGTTCCTCGCCAAATAAACCATCATCCCCAGGGCAAGCTCGGCGACGGCGTTTGAGTTCTGGCCTGGCGTATTCATGGCCACGATGCCTTTTTCTGTGGCTGCTTCTAGGTCGATATTGTCATAGCCCGCCCCGGCCCGAACGATGACCTTCAGATTCTTCGCCGCTTCGATGACTTCCCGGGTGGCTTTGTCGCTCCTGATGATCAGGGCATCTACGTCTGCGACGGCATCAATAAACTCTCCCTGATCGGCATACTTCTCAAGAAGGACGAATTCGTAGCCGGCTTCTTCAGCGATCTTCTTGATTTTTTCAACGGATTCAGGAATAAACGGTTTTACGGTAGCAACCAGAACTTTCGTCATGTCAATATCCTCATGATCTAGATGAGAAAGCCAGGGAGCCTGCTCCCTGGCTTTCGAGTTTTGCTAATGCGCGGCTTCGAATTCCTGCATGCAATCCACCAAAGCCTGCACGCTCTCGATGGGCAGGGCGTTGTAGCAGGAGGCCCGGAATCCGCCCACCGACCGATGGCCCTTGATGCCGATCATGCCTTTGCCGACAGCGAACTCCAGGAATGGATCTTCGAGCTCTTTGTATTCCTCGTTCAGAATGAAGCAGATATTCATTCTCGAGCGAGAATCTTTCTCTACCGTGCCTACGAACAGCTTGTTGCGATCGATTTCGTTGTATAGAAGCTCGGCTTTCTTGATGTTCACTTTTTCCATTTCCGCAATGCCGCCCTTATCCTTTAGCCATTTCAGGGTTTGTAAAGCGCTGAAGACGGGCAAGGTCGGGGGCGTGTTGAACATCGAGCCTTTTCCAATGTGCGTTCGATAGTTGATCATCGTTGGAATTTCACGGTCCACGTTTCCGAGGATGTCTTCCTTGATGATCACAAGCGTTGCCCCTGCTGGTCCCAGGTTTTTCTGGTCCCCGGCGTAGATGAGCCCGTATTTGGAGACATCGACCGGTCGGCTGAAAATGTCGGAGGACATGTCCGCCACGAGGGGTACTTCCACATCCAGATCTTCCAGGATCTCGGTCCCTTTAATGGTGTTGTTGGAGGTGATGTGGAAATAGTCCGCATCCGCAGGGATCACGTAATCCTTGGGAATGTAGCTGAAATCTTTGTCCGCGGACGAGGCGACTTCAACCATCTCCCCAAACAGCTTGGCTTCTTTCATGGCTTTCGTAGCCCAAGACCCCGTGTTCAAGTATGCGGATTTCGTCTTCATCAGGTTGTACGGGATCGCGAAGAACTGGGTGCTCGCACCGCCCCCCAGGAATAACACCGAGTATCCATCCGGGATTAGGAGCAGTTCTTTGATCAATGCCTGGGCTTCATCCATGACAGCTTGGAACTCTTTGCTGCGGTGAGATATCTCCATGATGGAGAGCCCTGTTCCGGCGAAGTCCTTGAGGGCTTCAATGGTCTTATCAACGGTGAATTGAGGCATGATCGACGGGCCTGCGTAGAAATTATGTTTCTTTTTCATGTTCTTATCCTCACTATGAATCTTGGAACGGCAGCGGATAGTTATAAAAATGAAGATTGCTTCATCGTTGTCTTGGGTACGATCTCGCAGCAACTCCTTAACGATAGATAATGGCCCATATAATTATAGTAGAAATATAACAACCATAATTTGAATTTTAGTGTTGTTTGACGTGAAAAATCAGCCCTTGTGCAACTTGGAGTGGTGAGCTAATGCATATTATTTTTTGTATATGAGGCTGCAAGGTTATTTTGCTTTTTATAATACCCCAACCTCAAGTCTAAGACACACCCATCCAACCCCTCCTCGGGGAACAAGTGGCAAGATGAAAGAATCCTTCATGTGGTAAAGGAGCTACTCCAGTGTTCTATCCCTACTTCAACACCGCGCTCGAAGACCTTGATCCGGATATTCATCAACTCATTCAATTGGAAGCCGAAAGGCAGAGGAGGAGGATCATCCTCATCCCCAGCGAGAGCGCCTCTCCGCTGGCCGTTCGCGAAGCCTTAGGATCGACCTTTCAGAACATCTACGCGGAAGGGTACCCGATTGAAGATACGCGCTGGATGAGTGAAGATGAAATTCTGGATTACCGCACGCGGCTGGCATTTTATCGCCGCTACTCCGACCCCCGGTATTACAAAGGGGTTGAATACGCCGATACGGTTGAAGCCCTCGCTCGCCGCCGTTGCGCAGAGGCTTTTGCAAAGGAGGAATTTTCTGCCGACGACATCTACGTCAACGTGCAGGCGCTGTCGGGCGCTCCGGCGAATAACGCCGTATTTCAAGCGCTGGTCGAGCCCGGGGATACGGTGTTGAGCATGGACCTGCTTCACGGAGGACATCTCTCGCATGGATCACCAGCCAACCGTTCGGGAAAATACTTCAATATCGTGCCGTACACCGTTAACCCGGAGACGGGGCAGATTGATTATGAGGCGATAGAGAAGTTAGCGCTGGAACATAAGCCTAAGCTAATTATCGGCGGCTATTCCTCCTACCCATGGACTGTGGATTGGGAGAAATTCCGATCGATCGCCGATCTCGTAGGGGCGTATCTGCTGGCTGACATCGCCCATGTTGCCGGGCTGGTGATCGCCGGTGAATATCCCTCACCTCTTGGGCATGCCCATGTGATTACCTCGACGACGCATAAATCTCTTTACGGCCCACGTGGCGCGATCATCATGACCACAGACCCCAAGCTCTCGACCAAGATCGACAAGGCCGTTTTTCCGGGTGAGCAAGGCGGAGCGCAGGTCAACGTCTACGCGGCGATGTGCTTGATTTTCAAATATTCCCAGACGGAGGAATTCGTCGGCCTGCAACATCAGGTGGTGGAAAATTGTGCCAAACTTGCCGAGCATCTGGAATCGCGAGGTTTTAAGATCGCTTACGGCGGCACGAATACTCACCTGATGAATCTGGATTGCAAATCCGTTGTGGGGCCGGATGGGACACCGCTGTCCGGCGACCAGGCCGCCCGGATCCTGGATTTGGTCGGCATTGTTGTCAATCACGATACCCTGCCGGGAGATGAGACAGCGAATGACGCTTCCGGCATCTGCATGGGTACTTCTTGGATCACGCAGCGTGGTTTCGGATTGAAGGAAACGGAAAAACTTGCTGGATTGATCGCTGATCTGCTTAAAGCCTGCGTCCCTTATAGCCTGACCGGACGAAAAAAGCCGATCAGGCGGGTCAAAGTCGACTTCGAGATTCTTAACGATGTCAAAATGATGGTGCGCGATCTTGCGCTCGGTGAGGGGAACAACACTGAATCGTCAGTCTCCGGCTACCCGCACTTTTACTATCTGGATGACCCTTTACCTGAGGGGCCTTACACAGTCATTGAGCTCGAGGGAAAAGCAACGGATGATCTGTTGCGTTGGGTGACTTCAGCAAGGCCGTGTGAGATGGGGAAGGGCGAGGTCGTGGATATCCAACTCGCGCTCGATAAAGGGACGGTCGGCTCTTTGTTGGAGCGGACGGAAGAGGCTATGACTTGGCATCTTATCATAGAGACAAAGGATGCCGGTCGAGCGCTGACCTGGCTTCGGGACCTCTCCGATGGATACGTGACCGTCGACGATGAGGATCAGGTCAAGAAGCTTCCTGGACCGGTCGTCGTGTATTCGGCGGGCGGCTTGAAGGAAATGCCGAAGGCGAAGTTCGAAGCCGACGGTGTTGACAAACCCTGGTATCTTGGATTGCAGGTTGTGACGGGGGATCCATTGTCGTCCTTCACCTGGGACGAGCCTAAGACCGATAAAATTCGCAAAACGGCATTGAACAAGACCCATCGCGAGATGGGCGCCAAGATGGTCCCCTTCGCCGGCTGGGACATGCCGGTTTGGTATACAAGCGTGATCGAGGAGCACAACGCTACGAGGGAGGCTGCAGGTTTGTTCGACGTATGCCACATGGGTGTCTACCAGGTGGAGGGTCCGGCTGCCAGCGCATTCCTCAACTCAGTCGTGACCAATGATGTAGCTTCATTGAAGACCGGTGTTTCGCACTATACACAATTCCTCGATCCGAGCGGCGCGGTGATCGATGACACAATGGTCTACCGCCGCCGGGAGGATGCCTACCTGGTTGTCGTGAACGCATCAAATGACGACAAGGATTGGGCCTGGCTGAACGGGGTGAAAGATGGTCAGGTATGCGTGGATGAGCATCGACCGTGGGCTTTAGCCTTCGGTCGCGGTTGCACGTTGCGCAACCTGCGCGACCCTGCGGAGGGGGATGACATGCGGGAGGATATCGCCATCCAGGGACCGAAAAGCCGAGAAATTCTACTGGCCCTGGGTTGTGATGCGGCGACAGCTGCCCATCTGAAGGCGCTGCGCTGGGCAGGTGTTATGGAAGGAATATTCGGCGGGATCGATCTGGTCGTTAGCCGAACTGGCTACACTGGCGAACGGGTGGCGTACGAGCTGTTCGTGCACCCAAAGCACAGTGTGGAACTTTGGAATGCCCTTATAAAATCCGGTGAGCCGCTGGGAATGAAGCCGGTGGGGTTGGGCGCACGCGATTCGCTGCGCACTGAAGCCGGGCTGCCGCTCTACGGGCATGAGATGGATGGGGAGATGATGCTTGGTGTTGGCGACGCTGGCTTCGGTGCCTATGTGAAAACCTACAAGCCATGGTTTATTGGACGGGAGGCGTTTCTTGCACAGGAGGAGGCGCGTGTATCTGAGATCGTTCGTTTCCGCTTCAATGATAAAGGCGTACGCATGGCACACTACGGCGACCCGGTCGTTGATAAACGCGGGAAAACGATTGGCGTAGTGACCAGCTGTGCTGTGGACAGCGACGGCTTCCTTACCGGACAGGCCTATTTGGATCTGAAGGTCTCGAAAGTGGGCACACCGATCTTCATTTTCCAGAGCGCTTCGGAGAAGGCGAGCAAAGCCCCCGCGGAATTAAGCATGGGTGATAAGGTCTCGATCCCCACTCCAGCGACCGTCGTCCCCCGCTTCCCGGGGTAGGTCGAAACCGTCCGCGAATATGGCCTGCAGGGGCACGTTTCCGTGCCCCTACCTTTAACCCAAACGCAGCGAGGGGGCTTTCCCCCAGTGGGAACCGAAGGGGGCAATTATTAATAAAACTCCTTGCTTAATTCCCTTTTAAATGCCCAGAGCCCAAGCCAATTGGCTTGGGCTCTGGACCTTGGAGGGAGAGTAGGATCTAGTCTAATATATTGATTAGATGGCGGTTACGATGCCGCTAAAAACGTTGCCGATCGCGGGGCCCAACAGAGCCAGGATCACGATAACAACAACTGCGACTAGAACCAGGATCAATGCGTACTCGACTAGGCCCTGTCCCTTCTCTTTCGGAGCAAATAACATCACTTTCACCTCCTTCAAACTTGGGTTGCTCGGTAGAGCTCCGACGGCTGAATAACTCTCTAACTGTCACAAGAATAGCATACTGTTGACTTTCTGAACCTTACAGCGGGCTTGCAGCTTTGACATCGACCGGCTGGGACTTCCGCACTATCGCTCGTGTTCTCTCCCGGCGGGTCCCGCCATTCCCTGGTCATGTGGAGCGTATATGGCGAGCGGTGGTTTAAAAAAATCCGAGGTCTGACGGGACCCAAGCCGGGTGAACCTTATCGGCATAAGGATAACGATGGGGGAGGGGGATTGTTACGCGTTACACGTAAGCCGTTGGTACTAGGTGTGTTTCTTTACCTCCGAAATGACAGGTTCCTGGCCAATGTCATTCTGAGG
>DAOUEQ010000158.1:0-10775 GCA_034430395.1 Anaerolineales bacterium
TTGCCTCCTGGTTGGATTATTTTTTAAAGGGGATGGCTGTTGTCTTTGGACGGGTGTCCGAGCAGATCAGAAGCGAGATAATAGAAGAAGGTATTGATCAGGAAGCTCTGGCACTATTACGATCACTCGATCATCGTGCCCGGCGAGTATTGGGGTTATTTAGCACCCAAGGCTTTATTCGATCCTCAGACGTTGCCAACTTATTGGGGATTTCTGTCCGCCAGACAAGGGATTTGCTTACCGGTTGGGTAGCGGATGGCTGGCTGGAAGTTGCTGACCCATCTAAACGGGGCAGGAAGTATCGGTTGGTGGAGGGATATCGGGTTTTATTGAAGGATTAAGTTAGATAATGAAGGGTGGGGTGGTTTCCTCCACCCGCTATACCATCCTGGCATCTCACCCCCAGAAGTGATGGGGGTCGAAGTAAAGCAAGTGGTTTCCGCCGCCAATTATTATTAATGAACACCAAAATGATTTAGCCTATACCGATTTTCTCATCAGGCATGCACCTCGAGAAATGCGATATAAAAATACCCTTTGGGACGGATAGAATTACCAGCTGTGCTGGCCACTTAACTCATCCGTTCAATTTTTCGGTACGTATGCGAACCTGTTGACTTCATCCGAATGGGATACCATACTGCCCGATCTTTTACTTCCTCGACATTGGGCGGAATATCCGGGATTCAGCTACAAAGTGCAACTCTGGATTAGAACCAAGGATCCAGAGTTCTCGGTTTCGAATCCGAAGAAGGGGGTCTTTGAGAATCACACTGATTTAGCAAGGGCTACCAGTGAATGTGAATATGTCTTCTCAGATGTTAGGGGTTACCCAATCCCTTTTGGCCCAGGAAAATGAATTCAAAGATTTGGAAAAGCCTGACGGTCTACGTTTCATGAGGATGGCTGAATTTGAGAGCTCTGGGGGATAGGCTCATAACCGCCAGATCCTAGGTTCTAATCCTGTACAAGTGGGCTTGGAAGGAAAAAGGCACCCTTTCAGGTGCCTTCAGGTAGCGGGGCTCAGATTCGAACTGAGGACCTTCAGGTTATGAGTTCGCTTCCTAAAAAGGGGGCCTTGGACCGTCAGGTTGGTGTTCCAAGGGTGGCCTTGCGGTTTTCGACTGCTCGGAACCCAGCGAGAAATAGTTTCAATGATCCTACACGCGGAGAGTCAACCTGGCAAGTGTAGTCGGGGTTTGAACAGGAACGCCACAAACCTCACTTTCATTCTTCTGTGTTGTTCTTGGTTGTTGAATCTACGAAATCACAGTCCGCCTTCCTTAATAGGAGTTCAAGACCGTGATTGTATCGCTCATTCTGTGTCTAAGCACACTTTCCAGAACGGATGTCCTTTTTCGGCCACCACAGATATTGAATATTGGCACAGGTAGTGTTATCATAGGTATGAAAGAGCTTTCATGATAACAGTTACAGTACGCAATATCCTTTCTTTATTTTGTGCATTTTATTTCTTACACATCCCGGGCGGATTGGCGCTCGCAGCAACCTGAATTCAGCAAATTCAACGATCTCCAGTAGATGAGCATTTTTCGCAGGCGGGAAGTCTCTTCAGAGTAGGTCGGTTCCTCTTTAGCATGAGATAATCTCCAAGTGACAACCCTTGATCAGCGCCCATGATGTCAAGGACTTTTAGAAATACGGGCAAAGGTGGCACTTTGCGATGAAAGTGAAGAATAAAGTCCAACTTATTACCTATCCGGATTCATTGGGTAGCGATCTAAAACAACTTGCCCAGGTGCTGGATCAATACTTCCCAAATACATTCGAAGGCGGAATCCATATTCTGCCGCCTTTTCCTTCTTCCGGGGATCGAGGTTTTGCTCCTTTGACCTACATGGAGATTGAGCCGAAGTTCGGTTCCTGGGAGGATATCAAGAGACTGGGCAACGAATCCCCTATCCTGCTTGATTTGATTATCAACCACATATCCTCGAAATCATGCTATTTCCAAGATTACCTGCGAAATGGATCCAATTCTGCCTATGCAGATTTGTTCATACCCATTGAAAGATACTGGCCAAACAGGAATCCCCCCAAAGAGGAAATCGAGAAGATATTCCTGCGTCGACCACTTCCGTATTCTGATTATTCAATTCAAGAAACTGGAGAAGTACGAACCCTCTGGACAACTTTTGGGAAAACCACTCCCTCAGAGCAAGTGGACATTGATGTAAATTCCACAATTGCCAGGAAGCTAATAACAGAAAGCCTCCAAAATTTTAACAAGAATAATGTGAAGATTGTTCGTCTCGATGCGGTGGGTTATGTGATCAAGAAAATTGGCACTTCGTGTTTCTTCATTGAGCCGGAAATCTTCCAATTCTTGGACTGGTTACAGGGAATTGCAGATTCATTGGATATTGAACTACTCCCCGAGCTACATGCGGAATATTCTACCCAGCTCAAATTATCTGAGAGAGGTTACTGGATCTATGACTTTATTCTCCCCTACATGATCCTTGAGGCCTTAACATTTAAGAACAGCAAGAAACTGAAGGATTACCTGGCCCAACGGCCTCATAAACAATTCACGATGCTCGATTGCCACGATGGTATACCTATCAAACCGGACTTGAACGATTATTTCGATGTCGATAGTGCCAAACACCTCATTCAAATATGCCTCGAACGCGGAGGCAACCTGAGTCGCATATTTTCTCCGAGGTTTAGAGATCCTGATGGCTTCGATGTACACCAGATCAGAGGAACATATTACTCATTGTTAGGATGCGATGATGATGCATATCTGGCCGCCAGGGCTCTACAGTTCTTCGTGCCCGGTGTTCCCCAGGTCTATTATGTTGGGCTACTGGCAGGAGAAAATGATACGGTTGAAGCAGCGGGATGTGGAGATGGTAAAGAAATAAACCGCCACAACTATTCCGTCCAGGAAATCGATCAAGAAGTGCAGCGCCCTATCGTTAAAGATTTGCTCAATTTAATTCAATTTAGAAATTCCCATCCAGCATTCAACGGGGATTTTACGCTGAATACTTGTTCCGATCACAAAATATCCCTGGCCTGGAACAACATGGATAGGTATGCCAGGTTGAATATTGACCTGCAAACCGGTACATTCGCAATTACTTACAACGAAGGTTCTTCCAACGAAGAAAAGGCACTTGCTTTTGGGTGAAATGCTGACTCCAACCGAGGAAGGGCAACCATCTTATCGTTGACTTGGTTTCACCCTTCGACGTGTTCATCATCCCCGGTTTGATCGAACACCTGCCTCTGCCGGTCGTTGTTCATCCCAACGCACCGGTTTTTACACGACATCAGCTATGGTTCGATAAACACTACGTCGTACTCTTTCGTGATCAAGATATCCGCTAAATGCTGATGTCCGGCGATGATCTTATGCTCTAGCCTGAGTACTTGCTCGATAAAAGGGTCGCCGACTTCGTTTCCTCGTCTTCTTTTCTGGCGGTGTTCAAGCGTATCGAGCCAATTCCTGGATACGAATATCCGGGTATTGACATGTCTGAGTAAAGATGTATAGGTTCCTTCTGCAATCAGCACTTTGATTCCATCCAGGTTGATGATTTCTTCTTCTATCGAATTTGAATCATAATCAACAAGAGGCTTAACGATTTCTCTTTGCCCCTGAATGGCGTCCACAAGGCTTTGTTCCAGCACATCAAGCTTGACTTCGACGTGAGGTCCCAGCCATTCGGGATCTTCTCGCCGTTTCAAGTCATTTAATTTGGGCGGAAGTACAAAATAATCATCCTGTCCAAGCACGACAGATTTGATTCCAGTTTTTTCCAATTCGTCTGCAATTGCTTTGCCAGTTTCAGATTTGCCGCAACCAGATTCTCCGGCTACAGTGATGACGTATCTGGTCTTTTCCCTCTCAACATCTCGAAGGATACGTGAAACAATCTCACGTGCCGCTCGCTTATGGTAGTCCTGCAGAACAAGCTTATCGCCTTTCATGATAAACCTCGTTGTACGTTCCAGGGGAGGTCTTCTTCAAGATTCCGTACATCAACATCCATGCGTCCTGAACTGCTTCCTCGGGTCGAGTATGCGTGACGTGAAGCCATGACCACCATCTTGTTGATGCTTGAGCTTTGCGTCAATTCCACCTTGTTCACATCGCCTGGCTGGTAATTTCTTCTACCTTGCGAGTGGTATTCGAATTAACAGCATGCCAGGCCAAGTCACCGCCTATAATCCCATCATGAATTGAAAAATGCGATCATTATGACCCGGCAGAGGTTCATGCTCGAAATCGGGATATATCACCATTTCCTTAGGGGAAACGATCTTGTTATATACGGCGAATTGGGTTGAAGGTGGGCAGATGGTATCCATCAATCCAATCCCCCACATCACTTCCGCCTGGATGTGGGAAGCTAGGAATTGGATGTCGATGTAGCTTAAAGTTTCAAAGACACTCTTTTCAAGACGATGTGTAGGGTCCGAATGACGGAAAAATTCTTGGAGTTCCTGGTAGGCATCCTTTGCCTGGTCCATTTCCCACACCCGTTTGTAATCGCTGAGGAAGGGAAATACCGGAGCCGCGCGCTTGATGCGAGGTTCCAGAGCGGAGCAGGCAACAGCCAGGGCGCCTCCTTGACTACTGCCGGTTGCGCCCACCCGATTCGCATCAACCTCAGGCATTTCCATAACAATGCCGGCAAGCTGTGCAGCATCAAGGAAGATTTGGCGGAAGAGCAACTTCTCCGGTGAACCCTTCAGAGCATCCTCCAATCCGCGGATGATATGCCCGTGGATGGTGTTTCCAATGACACTGCTCCTGTCTTCCGACAATCCTGCCTGCCCGCGGCAGTCCAATGCCGCTACGGTGAACCCCTCCGAAACATATCCGAGCTTGTCGGACCAATCGCCGGAGTCGCCCGTATACCCGTGGAACAGTAAGATGGCCGGACAGGGATGATCAGATTGATCCGGCTTCAGCAACTTCGCGTGAATGCGCGCCCCGCCCACCCCGGTAAAATACAAGTGAAAGCATTCCGCATTCGCTATCTTGAACTCAGCGGGAATTAGGTCTACCTGCGGATCGGTCGCCCGCATATCGGCGAGGCCTCTCTCCCAGAAGGCATCAAAATCATGTGGGCGCGGACTCCTGCCCTGATAGGTTCCCAACTCCTCAAATGGAAGATCGAAAATGAGTGGCATTCTTTTCTCTCTGGCTTGGATTGCTTCCCTTAATGGTAACTCCGGTAGACACGGTAGACACGGAAGCCACGACGATCCCCTTGGAGCAGGTGAGAATGACATCTACCTTTTCTACTTCTCACCGTCGCTGCATCCACCGATCATCCAGCCATGCCCTGAGATCGACGACCCGCCCATTGGTCACATGCGGAACTGCCAACCCCCAGATCACGACGCACCCAGAAGTGGCACGGCACTTGTGTACACCGCACCTGTATCCCACATCGACGAAATCCTGGAAGCGGCAACCATCCGCGAGTTCGACCCGCACACTCGGCCCATCGTTGCTACGAGCCTCGTTGCTCATCCCTTAAGCGAGCCTTGGAGTAGCGCCGTGATGATCTGGCGCTGGAACAGGATAAACACCACGAGGGTGGGCACCAGGATCAGAATTGTAGCAGCGCACAGCAGGGGGATATCGGTCGCGTAGTGGCCTTGGAAATATCCCAGCGCACCGGCCATCGTTCGCTGCGTCGGGTCCTCGACGAGCACCAGCGCAATGAGAAACTGGTTCCACGTCCAGATGGACATGAGGATCCCGAGCGACGCGATCGGCGGGCGCGCGAGCGGGACGTGAATGCGCCAGAACAGGTCCCAGGTGGTCGCGCCATCGACGCGGGCTGCCTCTGAGAGCTCGCTTGGCATGTTGACGAAATGGGCGCGCATCCAGAAGACGGCAAAGGGCATGTACAAGGCGATCAGCGGCAGCACGATCGCGAGCCGGCTGTTGTAGATATGCATCGCCCGCTCCAAGAAGTAGATGGGGATGATGATCCCAGGGAACGGGAGCGTCAGCCCGAACACGAACAGGAAGAGGAGCGCGGACGCGCCAGGGATGCGGAGCATGCCAATGGCAAACCCAGCCATCGTCGAGAGGATAAGGGACACGGGCACGACGGCGAGTACGATGAACGTGCTCGACGCAAGGGTCTTGGGCATCTGTGCTACGCGGAACGCCTCCACGAAGTTCCCCCACTGCGGGTCCGCGGGCCATTCGAGCCCGTTGGGTACAGTATTCGACGGATGCAGCGCGGTCATGAAGATGCTGATAAAGGGCAGGATCGTGACCGCCATTAGTGCCAGGAGGAGGATCCGGCCGGTCCATATCTCGCCGCGAGGTGCCCTCATAGCGCCCTCTCCCGGCTCAGCCACTGGATCGGGATGATGACCGCAACGACGAGGACCATGAGCATGACGGCCAGGGCAGACGCTAGCCCCACAGCTCGCTGGGTGAACGCAAGGACGTAGATCTGGATCCCGGGGACGGATGTCGCGTTGCCTGGCCCCCCGGCCGTCGAGACCCAGATAATGTCAAATGCGGCTAGCGCGGCGATCACTGTCACGGTCAGGCACACGCCGATCTCATATCTGAGGAGCGGTATGGTGATCGCGCTGAACTCCCTGAACCAACTGGCGCCGTCTATCCTCGCGGATTCGTACAGGGCCGGGTCAACCTTCGTCATGCCGGTCAAAAGCAGGACGATGCAGAATCCCAGCAGTACCCAGATGCCGATGAGGCCGACTGCTGGGAGCGCCCAGTCGAAGTCACCGAGCCAGGCTGTGGTGATCGCTCCCAGGCCAACGGCCCTGAGGATCTGGTTGATCAAGCCCGGGAGTGCCAGCAACCAGCCCCAGATAATGCCGGCTGCGACAAGCGGGATAACCTGGGGCAGGAATAGAACGGTCCGGGCTATCGCTCCGAGCCGCCCGGTCGCTACGCGGTGTATTACGCTCGCGACGATGAGACCGAGGCCCACCGGAATGATGCTGAACCACACCACCAGCCAGAACGCATTTTTGATAGTCCCCAGCAGGTTGGGAACCTGGAAGATCGTTACGTAGTTCTTCAATCCGACCCAGGTCATAGGGCCGACGCCGTTCCAGCGAAAGAACGAGTACAGAATGGTCAACAGGAGAGGCATGAGCACGAAGAGCACGTACATGAGCAGCGCGGGCAGGACGAACAGCCAGCCAACAATAGTCTCCCGGCGGACTCGTTTGCTGAAGTGAGCCCGCCGGGAGATCATATGCACCCCGGGACGATTACCTAACGTCTCTACATCGATGTCACTTTCGATCCTGGTAGGCGCTGTCATCGTCCTGAGGCTCTCGTCCTTATTGAGTGAGCTCTCTTTCGTATTCTGCCTGAACGGCCTGGAGCAGACCGGCAGCGTCTTGCTGACCACCGACCATCTTCTGGAGCTCGGGCGTCCAGCCCTGGGCGAAGATTGAGCTCGTCGCATTGGCGATGAAATCCATCGAATTGCCGGCCGCGCCGACGATAGGTCCGGCGGCAAGCGTCTCGTTCGTGACTGAGCCGGCAGCAGCGGCGGGCATCATCGCACCCTCCGGGCCGCCCGGGTTCGAGCCACCGATGTTGACGTTGATCGTGCGGGCAGCATCGTTCGAGGCGACCCAGTTGAAGAAGAACGCAGCGCAGTCCGCGTGCTTGGCGTTGGCTGCGATCCCGTAGGTCAGCGGGGCTGACATCGCAGCAGGTGCTCCACCGGCCTCGGCAGGCGGCATCAGGAAGAACCCGACATTGCCGGGCATACCGGCGTCGTAGCCGGCGTTCTGCCAATCGCCGTTGAAGGTGAAGACACCCTCGCCCTGCGTGAACCGGGAGGCAGCGTCAGTGTACTCGATGGCGTTGATGTCGGGCGGGAAGTAGCCGGCCTGAATCCAACGCTCGAGGTGCTGGGCGGCGAGGAGGTTCGACGGCGTATCGATCGTCGCGCCGGGCTTCTGGAAGATCCAGTCGTTGATCGGTCCGACCGGGCCGTAGGCGGCCATCAGGTTCTGGAGCGGGAATGCGAGCCCCATGCCGCTCTTGGCACTGCCCCACTCCATGATCGGTTGGAGCCCGGCCGCCTTGGCCTTGGCGAGCAGGTCGTCGAACTCGGCAAGCGTCTTGGGCGGCTCGGTCATCCCGATCTGGGCCGCCAGCTCCTTGTTGTAGAAGATGCCTGTCAAGCTGTAGTTGAGGCCCATGGCGTAGAGGGTCCCGCTGCCGCGTGTGCCGTCTGCGGCGACCCGGTTCTGGTCGAGCTGTGGCACCGGCCACTTGTCCCAACCGAACGCCGCCGCGTAGCCGTCGAGGTCCATGAGGAGGCCGTCCTTGGCGAACGAGACCATCGTCGGCAACCGGAGCAGGTCAGGTGGGTTGTCACCCGCGAGCAGGAGCGGCGTCGTGGTGATGAGATTCGCGAATTGGTCCTGCTTGATATCCCAGGTCACGCTCGGGAACTGCTTGGTGAACTCCTCGGCAAGATCGAAGGGGATGGTGAATCCTGTCTCGAAGTAGGCGTTCAGCTCGACAGGATCCGTCCCGCAGTTCGGAACCGTGGCGGCCGGAGCCTCCGTCGGTGCGGTGCTCGGCGGCGCTTCGGTAGCAGCCGCTGTGGTGGGAGCCTGTGTTGCGGCAGGGACAGTCGTAGTTGCCGGCGCACAGGCACCCAGCATTATGGTGCATAGAATTAACAAAGAAATCGATGTCAATGTGATTTTCTTCATGCTCTTCTCCTATATTATATGGCGGAACATCTTCTTCTTCCGAATCTTATTTTGAATGTAATCGACAATAAATAGTCTCCTCGTTGTTGGTCACCTCCTTTGACTGGCTAGAGAGAATATATCTCGATCAATGGACTTTGAGAATTGCGTCATCGCGTTCGCCGTGGTGACAACCGCGGTTTGTTTATATACAGGATGGGTTCGAAAATTTCGTATGAGAATAGAAACCATGGATCCCGCTGCTCTTGTTTTTCTACGCACCTCGGCGCAAAAGGGAATATGAATAGAATAGAGAAAGTGTTTCGATGAAAGCACTTTCATCGAAATTGTAGCATAATGCCCTTTAGGCGTCAACGATTACCCCGACGTTTAGCTATGTGAGAAGAGGACCGGGATGTTAGAATTCGGTATCAAGGCGCACGGGTGAAGCTTTTATGCTGTTAAGCGTTCAATAATTGTCAGTGGAAGTTTAATGTGTTGAACTGGCCGTGAATCATCTTCGATATGCGCAAGTAAAATTTCAATTGCGAGACGACCGGATTCATCCAGGTGTTGACGAACAGTTGTGAGATCTGCAAACTCCGCCATATCGAGATCATCGAAACCGATAACCGCTAGCTCATCTGGAATTCTGACCCCAAGCTGGTGTGCAACCTGGATCATGCTTAGCGCCTGAAAATCGGTTGCAGCAAAAACAGCAGTCGGCGGGACCGATGTTTTTAGAAGTTCATTCGCTGCCTGACGGGTCTGTTCAATTGTATAAGGCGCTAAACGGACGTATTTATCTTCAAGGACAATACCCGCCTCTTGCAAACCTTTCCTGAAACCTACCAAACGCAAGCTGACGGGATGTATAGCGTATTCAGGCAAATCGGTATCACCTAAAAATGCGATCCGGTGGTGTCCCTTCGCTACAAGGTACTCGGCTACCATCCGCCCGCCAGCCACATCATCAATTTCGACACTATTCAATTTCCTGTTAGGAAATTCGATCAGTACAGTCGGGACATCGTGCTTAATCAAGTAGTCCACATAGGCATCGTCAACTGGCAGCGACATGATTACCAACCCATCCAGATTGCCTGTGAGTGGTAAGGATGTGATGTAACTTTGTAATCGATCGACCGAATCAACCGTGTAGATGATCAATTCGCTATTCTTCTTAGATAATTCTCCAGCGATACCCCGTAAGCGTTGGACGAAGGAGGGTGCCGTAAAAAAGGGGGTAATTACACCAATGCGTCCATTCTGGCGCAAAGCGCGAGCACGAGCCTCAGCCTTAGGTATGAACCCAAGAGCATCGATGGCGGCAACGACCTTCTGCCGCGTCTCAGCACGAACTTTATCAGGTGAATTTAAAACCCGGGAGACGGTTGAAATGCTCGTCCCAGAGTATTCTGCAACATCATAGATGGTTGGGTTTTTCTTCTTAGCGCACATTATTCACCAACAGAGATCATGAAAGCACTTTCAATATAGCATAATTGAGTACATTATGCCCAGGTGAGTATCTTTTTAGGATATTTGAGACTGATGTGCCTTTGGAGCCTCCCTGTCGTGTTACTCTGCAAGATGCTGCACCGCCGTCTTCAAAGCAAGCTAATTATTTAGCCGGATAGGGATGGCCTCGCTGTGCTCTTCAAGCCTCTTGTGCTGGCTACTTAACTCATCCGCCGATCTTTAGGTACGTATGCGAACCCGTTGACTTCATCCGAATGGGATACCATACTAACTGATTTTCTACTTCCTCGACATTGGGCAGAATATCCTTTATTCAACTACCAACTCTGATGGTTGGAATAGTATCCTAGATCGCATTAGTGGCATTACCCTCTCTCTAGGACATTTTCTCCACAGTCAACGGTTTGTGGATTCGAACCCAGGATCCACTGGTTATCAGTTCGAATCCTAAATGACAACCCTACCCCTTCTCATTTTCCGAGAATCTGGGGAACCTTAAAGAATCCGATGGCACGGACCAATATCCCCGGGGTCCTTAGTCCTAATCCTGAAATACACACCTAAACGCTGTTTCTTTAAGAGAGGAAGCG
>DAOUEQ010000159.1:0-17746 GCA_034430395.1 Anaerolineales bacterium
CTAGCAGCTCTCACTGCTGAGGGGAACTCTCGCATCAGGAACATCGGCCAAATCGACCGCGGTTATGAGCAAATTGACAAGAAACTTCAGAGCCTTGGAGCACACATCCAACGTCAGGAAGAAGGATAGGCAAAAAAAAGGTGGAGCATTCGTCCATAGCTCAAGAACCCCTCACTTCCGCCTCAACAGAAAGAAGAAATTCCTCATATACCTGTGTGAAGTGCGTCTCGCACTTATCAATACCTCTTTCTCCTGTGACCTTCTAGGTGAATGCGCTCCGTTGACCGGCTAAAGAGCGCGCGGTATAATCTGCCGGCTACACGCTTTGTGAAGTAACAAATTACTAGAGGAAATTTGAATGCCAAAACGCACATATCAACCGAAGATACGTCGCAGACTTCGAGTGCATGGATTTCGATCACGGATGAAAGCGAAGGGCGGTCGATCCGTAATTAAGGCTCGTCGCCTTAAAGGTCGTCATCGTCTCACTGTCCGGATGAATGAGCACATCAAGAAAGTCAACTGGAAGGCTTGATCGGTCACCTGCATGAGGTGAACGCCTACCTCAACCGGCCAAGCGGATGAACCGAAAATACCGGCTAACCAATTCGTCCGACTTTCAACGGGTGCGGCACACAGGAAAATCTTTTGCCCACCCGCTTGCCATTCTGCTAGCCAGCGCGAACAACCTTCCTATCTCACGCTTTGGCTTCACAACAGGTAAAGCTCTCGGGTCTGCAGTGCGAAGAAACCGGGCAAAACGCCTCCTGCGTGAGGCGATCCGAGAACACGTGGCTGCGATCGAACCTGGCTGGGATATCGTGGTAATTGCTCGCCCTATGATTATGGAAAGTTCTTGGAGCGAGATCCTTCTAGCAATTACCAATCTCATTCAACGTGCAGGATTGTTCGGTAAATAACGGTCAAAATATGAGTACTCACATACAAGAATTAGAACCAAGGTTGAGGGACATTCCCGTAACATTGAAAAATCTCCCCAGCCTACCCTTTCTTGCACTCATCCGGCTCTACCAGGTGGTGATCTCTCCAGCGTTACCAACGGGTACCTGCCGGTTCGAACCTTCCTGCTCGCATTTCAGCTACCAGGCAATTGTAAAATACGGCATCATCAAAGGCGGTGCATTATCTATCTGGCGTGTCCTTCGCTGCCAGCCTTTACACCCCGGCGGATATGATCCCGTTCCTTAGGAGAATTATGAGTAAAGCATTCTTTCCATCGAAGAAAACTTTTCTTCCCATAATCATTGGCCTCTCTGCTATCCTACTTGCGGGTTGCTCTTCTCGCAGCATCATGGCCGCCTCAAGCTGGCCGGGGTTAACGGTTAACGAGGATGTCGCCTATTTGGCATACAACGAATATGTGCGCGCTGTCGACCTCTCGAGTGGACGTGAAGTTTGGAGTTATCCACCAGAAGCAGATAACAAGCTAACATTCTATGCCCCTCCGGCTATCGGACCGGATGGCATCGTCGTCATCGGGGGTTATAACAACGAAATCCTCGCACTAGCACCGAATGATTCCTTCGTAAATATTCTATGGACTTTCGAGGAAGCCACCGATCGCATCATCGGGGGACCGGTAATCATCGATGGTATGGTTCTCGTCCCCTCTGCCGACAAAAACCTTTACGCGCTCGATCTTGAGAGCGGTGAACAAATTTGGAGCAAGCCGTTCGCAGCGCAGCATGCACTATGGTCCTCGCCAGTAGTTCAAGAAGATCGAATCTATCTGGCCTCCTTGGACCACCACATCTACGCTTTGGATCTTGAATCGGGGCGTGAGATCTGGCGAGCCAATCTGAGTTCTGCTATTTCCGACTCCCCTTCCCTCACCGAAGATCTTGTCCTCGCCGGGACTCTAGAGGGGGTACTCTACGCCCTCAGTGCCAGCCATGGAGAGATCGTATGGCAATTCAATGCCGAGGGAGCGATCTGGGGTGCTCCTGTAATTCTTGACGGTAAGGCATTCTTCGCAGACGTGTCGGGAACAGCCTACGCGATAGAAACTGCATCCGGAAAAGAACTTTGGCGAATGGAATTACCAGGCAGTTCCTCCGCTTCTCCCACAATCCTGGAGGATAGAATCTTCTTCATGAGCGAAACGGGCGAGGTGACTGCGCTGCTGGTTGATAACGGCAATCCGATATGGCCAAGCAGCGCTGATATGGCCGGGCGGCTGCTCGCAGATTCGATCCCCACTGATTATGGCCTGCTTGTGCCCGCGATGGAGAGCGAATGTGTGGTTTTCAGCGTAGACACAAGCACGGGCGCTACCCGATGTATCATCGAACCCAAGTAAAAACGAAGGTGACCTTGTATGTGGAATACAATAATTCTTGAACCCATGATCAACGCACTGATTTTCATATATGGCCTGCTGGGGCAGAACTTCGGCTGGGCAATCATCGTTTTCACCGCGCTGGTGCGGCTTATTACCTTGCCGCTCACCATGCAACAGATGCGCAGCACAATGGTGATGCAGGAGATCCAAAGCTCCAGCCGCTATAAGAAGATGCAAGAGAAGTATAAGAAGGACAAGCAGAAACTCTCAGAGGAGCAGATGAAACTGTTCCGAGAGGTGGGGTACAACCCGATGAGCGGTTGCCTGGGATTGATCATCCAGTTTCCGATTATCATCGGCCTTTACCAGGCCGTGATCCGAACGCTGGCTGCTACTCCGGTCCAGTTATTTGATCTCTCCAAACTCCTATATCCATTCACCCCTACGAGCCTTATTCCAATGAACAGCCAATTCCTTTGGATGAATTTAGGCCAGCCAGAACGGCTTGTACTGGACTTCCTGCCCTTTGCAATCCCTGTATTGACGATCCTCGTGGTTATCACCACGTACCTGCAGACCAAGCTTACGACACCAGCGTCCCCCGATTCTCAAAGTCAAGCCATGACGCAGATGATGGGGTTGTATATGCCTCTCTTATTGGGTTATTTTGCCTACTCCCTTGCATCCGGGCTCGCGTTGTACTTCTTCGTATCTAACCTGCTCGGGATTGTTCAGGGATTTATCATGCGCAGATTACGAGAACGCCCGGCGTCCAAGACAGTATCAATCTAGAGTGACAAGAAGTCACTTTTAATTGGAAGGTTGTGTAATGAAAGACACAAGAACGAGCATCGAAGCGATAGCACCCTCAATTGAAGAAGCCATCCTTAAGGGCGCCAAAGAGTGGGGCTTGCCCCCTGATGCGTTTGAGGTGGAAGTTTTAGATGAAGGCACAAAGGGGCTGCTCGGATTCGGTGTTCGACAAGCGCGAGTGCGTTTGACCATTAGACCATCCTCTGAAGCTGATAGCGCAGATATGAAGGGCGAGGAACCCGATCGACGGGCCGATCAAATTCAACCGCCCGTAGAGGGCAGCGACGAGGAAGCGCTGCAAATCACCCACGATACTGTGAGCGAGCTTCTTCAACGTATGGGCGTCGAGGCGCGCATTGAAGCGCATTGGGGCGATGCCGATGCCCCAGGCAAGATCCGACCTCTCTTCTTGGATATCCATGGAGATGATCTCAGCATCCTCATCGGCCGCCGCGGCGAGACGCTCACAGCGCTTCAATACATCACGCGCTTAATCGTAGGCAAGGAACTCAAACGTCCTGTCGCGGTGCTGATTGACATCGAGGGCTACCGCGCTCGACGCGAACGCCAAATTCGCCGCCTCGCACAGCAGATGGCCACACAGGCAATTGAAACTTCGCGAACGATGTCGCTCGAGCCAATGCCCGCTTACGAACGCCGAATTGTCCATATCGAACTGCGAGAAAACCCCGATGTGGACACCGTAAGCGTCGGTGAGAGGGATCAACGAAAAGTCACGATTATCCCCCGATAGGCTGCGAATACAGTTGTCCGGCCACCGCAGTCGTTTATAATCCTCTACATGTATGCCTCGGATCGTCCGGTTGATTACCTCATCATCGGACACGTTTCGAAAGATCTCACTCCGGATGGCTCCACCCTCGGGGGTACGGCTGCCTACTCAAGTTTAACAGCTCAAGCCCTCGGCAAGAGGGCAGCTATCCTAACTTCAGCCGGCTATGATCTCGACCTCGATCCGCTATCTGATGTCCAGATTCACATGGTCCCTTCACCGGTGTCGACAACCTTTTCAAACGAATACCTGCCAGGGGGGCGGCTTCAATCAATCTCGGCTACAGCTGCATCGCTAACAAGCGCAGACATACCCGATGATTGGCGAGATGCCCCCATCGTTCATATTGCACCGATCGCAAATGAGGTTGACAGCTCCATCCTTGGCATCTTCCCCCAGGCATTAATCTGCCTGACACCCCAGGGGTGGCTCCGCCGCTGGGGGCCTTCTGGGGAGGTTTGGCTGGAGAACTGGGAGATCATTCAAGACCAGATTTCTCGCGCCGGCGCAGTTGTATTCAGCATTGAAGATCTAGAAGGCAGCGAAGATACCATTGATCAAATCTCCCAATTATGTGAGATTCTCGCAATCACCGAAGGCAGCCGAGGAGCGCTCATCTTTTGGGCTGGTGAGTGGAGGCAAATCCCCGCGCCCATTGTTGATGAAATCGATCCTACTGGTGCAGGGGACATCTTCGCCGCAGCGTTCTTCATCTTCCTGAACGACGGCCATTCACCCTGGGCCGCCGCTCGTTTTGCCAACCAACTCGCGGCATTCTCTGTCACACGGAGCGGCATTGCCAGTGTCCCGAGATCCACCGATGTCAAACTTGTCGAACGGATGGTGAGTGAATGACACGCATCTATGCCTTGGTTAACCAGAAAGGTGGTGTGGGGAAAACAACCACCGCAATCAATCTCGGCGCCAATATCGCGAATTTCGGGATGCGTGTCTTGCTTGTCGACATCGACCCACAAGCAAACGCGACTTCCTGCCTGGGTATTAACCATGCAGAAGTCCGGCAGGGAACCTACGATGCATTCATCGGACAGGTCCCCGCATCTGAGATCGTCCTTCACAATCAGAAACTAAAACTATCCCTATTGCCCTCTTCCTCCGCCCTTGCCGGGGCACAAATCGAGATGGTTGATGTTCCCGAGCGTGAGAGGTTATTATCGAAAATGCTCCAACCTCTTTCGAGGAAGTACGATTACATCCTCGTGGATTGCCCGCCATCCCTCGGCTTATTAACGCTCAACGGTTTGCTGGCGGCAACGAGTGGCGTCATCATCCCCATCCAATGCGAGTACCTTGCCCTGGAAGGGTTGACGCAGCTCATGGATACATTGACGCGTGTTAGAAATGGACTCTTTCCCGGACTCAGCATCCGCGGGATGCTGCTCACAATGTATGACAGCCGCACGAACCTTTCGCAGGATGTCGTTGGGGAAGTAAGAAAGCATTTCCCGGACGAAGTTTTCCAAACGGTGATACCGCGCAGTGTCAGGCTCGCTGAAGCGCCGTCTCACGGACTTCCAATCACGGCTTATTCGCCGAATTCAAGCGGCGCAGTTGCGTACCAATCTCTGGCGCGGGAGCTTCTCCAGGGAGACGGCATCGAAAATGTAGAAACCATCCGTAACAATGAGGTAAGAAATGAGTAAGAAGCGCGGGTTAGGCAAAGGTCTTGATGCATTAATCCCTGCAGGCTCGGACCAAATTCCATCGCGGCCAGGTATGCTCCAGGTACCCGTCGAGAACATTAAGCCGAATCCCAGGCAGCCACGCACATCGCCGGAAATTGAGAACATCGCTCAACTCGCCGATTCCATCCGAGAACACGGCATCCTGCAACCGCTTGTCGTCCTCCCTAAAGATGCAAGCAGCAGCTATACGATCATCGCCGGAGAACGGCGTTTACTGGCTGCCCAGAAAGCTGGCCTAGAATTCGTACCCGTGATCGTACGCGAAGCCGATGAACAGCAGCAACTCGAGTGGGCCTTAGTGGAGAACTTGCAGCGATCGGATTTAAACCCGCTGGAAATTGCCAATGGCTATCACCAATTGGCCGATGAGTTCGACCTTTCTCACGCGGAAATAGCCGAACGTGTGGGCAAGAACCGCACCACCGTGAGTAATACGCTCCGATTATTGAAGCTCTCCGCTGGAGTCCGAGATGCACTCAGCGGAAACAAGATCTCAGAGGGACATGCCCGGGCGCTCCTCGGTCTTCCCACCGCTCAAGCTCAATCCGCGGCACTTCAGAGCATCCTTGAGCGAGAACTCAGCGTACGCCAGGTTGAGGAACTCGTTCAGCGTCTGCTCGGTGAGCGGCGGAAGAAGAAACCATCGACAAAACGCTCTCCTGAGGAGACTGCTCTGGAAAACCAACTCCGGGATGCGCTTGGCACCCGTGTGACGCTAAAACGAGGGCGGCGCGGAGGAAGCCTGGTCATCCGCTTCTTCTCTGATGAGGAATTGAACACTCTGGTAGATCGTTTACTGGCTTGCCCTGAGGAGAACTAACTTGCGCTACCTGGTCTTCGGAACCGGGGCTGTCGGCGCCCTTGTAGGCGGCAAGCTCGCGCTCGCCGGTTTCCCGGTGACCTTTCTTGCGCGACCCCGAATTGCAGAAGCCTTACAGACGCAGGGTCTTCACCTGGCCGGCGATCGCACGCATGGAGTCCTCAAAGAGGTTCATGCCATCACCGAAATCTCAGACATTGAAAGACCCGATCTCATCCTGCTGACAGTTAAGACTTATGATGCCGAGACAGCTGCAACGGAGATCGAGAATGTGTTCACAGATCCCCCCACTATTGTGAGTCTATTAAATGGTATCGGCAGCGAGCAGATGCTCGCCGTGCGCTTTGGGGCAGAGCGCGTCATCTCTGCTACCCTTACTACTGCCGTGCAAATGATTAAACCTGCGGTAATCCATGTGGCCCGGCGGAGAGGGATCGGAGTGGAACTTGATCATCCATTGGCAGCTGCGTTCATTAGTGATCTCGAAGCAGCCGACTTCCTCGCAGAGACGTACCCGAATCCCGAACGGATGAAATGGTCAAAACTCTTAACGAATATCGTCGCCAACGCGAGTTCGGCTATCCTCGGTTGGACACCATCGCAAGTGTACAACCATCCAAGTACTGCATTGATTGAAATTGAATCTCTTAGAGAGACAATTCGGGTTATGCGGGTCATTGGCTACTTCCCGCAAAATTTGCCGGGCGTAAAAGTATCCCTTCTCGCCCGTGCGATTTTTCTCCCCCGACGACTCATTCGCCCTCTTCTCGGGAAGATCGTGAGTGAAGGGCGTGGGGATAAAAAACCGTCGCTTCACTTCGACATTGGGCGCGGAAAATCCGAGGTCCTCCGGCTAAATGGCGCAGTTGTTCAAGCCGGTTCGCGCCTGGGCTCCCCTACACCAGCCAATCGGCTCCTCACCGATACATTGATGAAGCTTGTAAAGGATCAGGAAGACCCAGAAAGATTCCGGAATAACCCCGAGCTATTGGTACAACTCGCCCGGGAATACGGCGTTCCCGGGGTTTGATGCTGCTCATTCTGGCACTTACAGCTCCTGCGCACTCACCAGCTTCATAACCGCGATCCTGCTATACTGCCTATGAACATCCACGAGGCCATTTCTAGGTATAATCTCGTGCACATTTCCAGACAATGGAGGCTTGAATGGATTTTGATGACAAAGTTGCGATTGTGACCGGGGCTTCTCGCGGCATTGGGCGAGCTATTGCTCTCGAATTTGGTAGCCGCAACGCCCGCGTCGTCGTAAACTATAATCAAAACTCTTCAGCAGCCGATGAGGTCGTGAAAGCAATTTCGAAAAGCGGGGGGGATGCTTTTTCCCACCAGGCTGACGTCAGTGTTTTCGAGCAGGCGGAAGGTCTGGTTAGAGCAGCCATCGAGAAATATGGGGATCTCCATATCCTCGTGAATAACGCTGGCATTACCCGCGATGGTCTGATCATGACAATGTCCGAAAGCGAATGGGACGATGTGATCCGGACCAATCTAAAATCGACGTATAACTGCTGCAAAGCAGCAATCCGCCACATGCTTCGCCGAAGGTACGGACGGATTATTAACATCGCCTCCATATCTGGGATTATGGGAAATCCCGGTCAGACCAATTATTCCGCCTCTAAAGCAGGTCAAATTGGTTTCACGAAGGCACTAGCGCGAGAAGTTGCATCGAGGACGATAACAGTCAATGCAATTGCACCCGGTTTCATCCAAACCGATATCTGGTCCACCGTTCCCGAGGATACGCAAAAGAGCCTGATGGATGTAATCCCTCTCGGCCGTGTCGGGCAGCCGGAAGAGATAGCAAAAGCTGCTGCTTTCCTCGCTTCCGATGATGCAGCGTACATCACGGGTCATACACTTGCCATTGATGGTGGAATTGCAATGTAAATAGGAGTAAAAAAGAATGCATACGTCAGAAGAGAACCAAGATCGAGCTCCCGGCTTAACAACAATGGCCCCCGGTGTTCTTCTTACACTGGCTCGCCTCACGGCGCTAAGCGTGCCTGGCGTGGTTGCTATGGCGCCAATACGCAGCGGCGTTAATCGACTCTTCCGCAGGGGATCGGGCGCGGGAGTACAAATCAATATCGAAGACGGTGAGGTCGCTGTTGACCTTTTCCTGATCCTGGCCCAGGACACCAACGTACGTAAGGTCAGCCGCCACGTTCAAGCTGAGGTGATGCGCACTATCGAGGAGATGATCGGCATGGATGTCATTCGCGTTGACATACATATCGAGGATATTGACTACGACGAAATTACATAATAACTCGGTTTGAGCCCATGAAGCGCGAACGACGGCAGTTACGAAACTTAATCATCCAAGCCCTCTATGAAATCGACACTGTCGACCATCCACCACAGGAGGTCATTGCTCGGCATCTGGAACAAGAAAACAACCTGAGCGATGATGGGTCGGAGTTTCTGAAGCGCTTTGTGGAAGGCGTCCTTTCTATTACTCCAGAGTTAGATGATGTAATCGCCACCTTCGCACCTGAGTGGCCCGTTGATCAACTCGCCATTCTCGACCGGAACATCTTACGCATGGCTCTCTGGGAGATTGTCCTCTACAAAGAGACACCTTTAAAAGTCGCCATCAATGAGGCTGTCGAGCTCGCGAAACGTTTCGGTTCAGATAGCTCAGCACGCTTTGTTAATGGTGTCCTTGGCACTCTCGCCGAACAGGAACAAGAAATCCGCCGCCGATTCACGAATCAAGACTAATCAAGATAGACCTATGGATATCTTTGGAATCGGTCCCCTTGAATTCATCTTCATACTCCTGATCGCTATGGTTGTGGTGGGACCCCGCAACATGGGAAAAGCAGGTAGAACGATCGGCCATTTCCTCAACCAACTCTACCGTTCAGAGAACTGGAGATTGTTTAACGAAGCATCTAGAAACCTGCGCAATCTTCCCAGCCGCCTCGCACGGGAAGCCGCTTTGGACGAATTAGACGCCGTGCGAAATTCCATTTCGGATACGGGTGAGGATCTAACGCGGGAAATCCGAGACCTGGATGCGGGATTGAGTGCCTGGAAAGCCCCATCCGCGGATCCCGTTGCCGCCAAACAGGATGCCCAGGATAAAGATTCGGGAATCAATGCGAGTGACGGCTAAATGATCTGGGCTTTTTTTCGCAAGCTGTGGCATCTCATCAACACACCTTTTCGGTGGATCGCAAGACCATTCCTAAAATTGCGGGACTTCATTAACTTTGAACCTGAAGACCTGCCAATTGCAGATGTCTTCAGTCGGACGATTGAAGAACCATCACTCCTTATTGACCACCTCGAGGCACTACGCCGCCATCTGCTGCGGTCGATCGCCGTACTCATCATCGCGGTTCTGGCCAGTACGCTCTTTGCCAAACAGGCGCTGGAATGGCTCGCGGGACCCATTGGCGGCCTCGATCAACTGCAAGCGATAGAGGTCACTGAATCAATCGGCGTCTTCATGCGGGTTTCATTGCTTACCGGCTTTGCATTCTCATTGCCCTATATCGGGATTGAGATCTTCGCCTTCTTGAATCCTGGACTCCGCCGACGCGAGAGGATCCTCCTGCTGACTTCAATCCCGGCAGGAACGATCCTTTTCCTGCTCGGCATAGCTTTCACATATTTCATCCTGCTCACACCAGCCATCGATTTTCTCCTCCATTTTATGGACATCCGTGCCGCGATACGCCCTGCCAGTTACATCCAGTTTGTGACCGGGCTCATGTTCTGGATTGGTATCGCTTTTCAATTCCCGCTCGTCATTTACGCCCTCGCAGGCTTGGGCTTCGTGAATGCAAAAGCACTCCTGCGTGGTTGGCGCTTCGCCATCCTCGGTATCGCCGTCCTCGCTGCAGCTGTCACGCCTACGATCGATCCAGTCAACATGGGGTTGGTGATGGTACCCATGATCTTGCTCTACTTCATAAGCATTGGTCTAGCGGCAATCGGGAGCCGGGGTCGTAGGAGAAAGATGCAAACCGGTTCGAATTAATCGGACGAAATGCCCAGACCAAAGAATGCGTTTATGACTCTCGTCGCCCCTCCCAACAATCTTTTATGCAACTCAGCTTACAATCCCATAGCCTGGTAACTGCTTGAATTTTGCTAGGTTCTCGCTCTAGGGGTACAATCTCACCATCGCGAAACTAAGTTTCGAAGGAGGGAATCCCACAATGCAACCTGTCTATGCCCTCTCCGGCGGGGTTTCAAAATTCGCAAAAGCCCGTCAGGATAAAAATTTCCAGGCAGTGACGAAGGAAGCCTACGACTACGCCATCCAGGATCTAGAAATTGATTTCCCAACGTTCACCTCGATTGTCGATGGATCGGTGGCATCGTATTTTTCCGATCACTTCACTCGACAACTCATGGCGGCAATCATGGCCCAGGATTACCTTGGGCTTTGTCCTAAACCCAGTCACCGCGTCGAAGGTGGTGGGGCGACAGGTGGGCTTTGCTTCCAAGAAGTGTGGAAATCCATCGCTTCCGGTCATATGGATGTCTGTGTCGCCTACGGTTTTGAAAACATGAGCCACGTCGAGACGTGGAAGGGGAACGAATTCATCGCCCTCGCTTCCGATGTTTCTTGGGACTATCCTGTGGGCGGTTTCTATTCCGGATATTACGCCATGATGGTCACACGGCATATGAAGGAATTCGGTACAACTGTTGAGCAGATGGCGCACGTATCCGTTAAAAACCACATCAACGCCTTCTCAAATCCCTATGCACAGAAACGAAATCGCTATTCAATCGAAGATGTCCGCAATTCAGTTATGGTCGCATGGCCACTCACTCGCCTCGATATTTGCGTCATGTCTGATGGAGCTGCAGCTACGATCCTGGCTTCTGAAGAGGGCATTAAGAAGCTGGAAGACGCCGGGGCGAAGATACCCCGGCCTCTTGTGCGAGTCACTGGGATCGGGCGCGGCACGGATGCCATGCGCCTGTCCGATCGACCGCATGTTGACTACGAAACATTTATTCAGGACTACGCCACCGAGCAGGAGAAATCCAACGACGAGACTCGCAAGTACTATAAGAGACTTTGGGAAAAGGGAACCCGCTATCCAGGCGTGCACTCCTTCCGTGCGGGGAGAACCGCTGGGAATATGGCCTATAAGCATGCGGGTATATCTGATCCTCTTGAAGAACTCGATTTCGTCGAACTGCACGACGCTTATACCTCCAGTGAGATCCAGACCTACGAGGATTTAGGCCTATGCAGATATGGTGAAGGTGGTCCATTCGCTGCATCCGGAAAGGCTCATCTACCCGGGATTGATTACGGGGTTCAGCTGCCGGAAAAACCTGCTTGCCCGGTTAACCCCTCTGGCGGATTGATTGCCTGCGGTCATCCTGTTGGCGCGACCGGCTTGATGCAAGCAGTCTTCGCCCTCTGGCAACTGCAGGGAAAAATTAAGAAACACTTTAATGATCCTACGTTGCAGGTGAAAAACGCGAAAAGAGGAGCAATCCATTCCCATGCGGGAACAGGCACCTATGTGACGGTCAGCATCCTAGAGCAGGAGGTTTAGCCATGACAAAATTACCAGATCGACGACCTGAAACGCTCGGTGGCTACATTGTCCATGGCGTACCCTTCCCGTTGGAGACCGATCCAGATTCTCTCGCCTTTCTGAAGCAGATGGCACCGCTGCAGATTGAACAGGATTACAAGATCACGTATCTGCACTCCTACGGTCAGGATAGTCCCTGGTTTGCTGCTGCTTCTAACAAGAAGCTATTGGCTTCCAAAGATCCCGAAAGTGGTTATACATACGCCACGCCGCGCGGTCACGATATGTACTCCGGCAAGGAAACGCAGTGGATCGACATCACTGAAACCCCGGCGCATATTCATGCCTTCACGGTTTGTTACTTCGGCTCGGAGGAATTCCTCCCCGAGACACCCTTCGTTTTATGCCTGATCCAATACGAAGACATTAACACACTATTCCTCGCGCGTCTTTTTGGGGTTGATCCCGAGGAACCATCATTGGATTGGATCGGGATGGAGGTCAAACCCCGTTTCCTGAGGAACAGCAAGCTCAAGCCGACAGACGTCTATTTCATCCCTGCCTGACCGCCTAGGCCGAAGAGCTGGCCAGCACTTGACATTATGCGTTTGAGGTACTCCTATGCTTATGGATAGCAGTACCTTGACATGGCAACGCCTTAGGTGTTGGCCCCATATTTATAATGCCGATAATCGCATCCTATTCAGCGTCCCGTGGCTCAACAAAGACCGGGGCGAACCCAAAATCAGGATTTGAGAGTGGCGACCCCCAATTCTTCCCACCCCTTGAGGCTTGAACTTCGGCGTACTTACCAGACGGTATCGATGCTGGGTTTTCTGGGAGCGATGGCTGCATTCGCTTGGGCAATTTTCCGCTGGTACTTCGCCTATCATCATTTCGGTCCCGCTGTCGTCGGTCGCTGGACTGCACCTGTTTTGATTCTTACATTGGTTCTCGCTGCGGTTGGTGCAATTGGTCTTATACTTTACCTGAGTGCACGCAGCTATCATGTGATCACGAATGAGTTAAGTCTACAGATTAAGAAGAGGAACCATATAGTCTCCATCCCTTGGGAGGAGATTAAATTCGTCCGTTCTTCCTCCATTCGCTACGGTTTAGCGAAATTTGAATGGGGGAATCGTTCTACACTATGGGTCCATACCTCTAATGGTCAGGTTTTTCGTTTCGTGAATAACCTGGTGGATTTCAATGGCCTTGCGGAGACCGTCAAAGCGAATTTGTACCCTCGGTATCTAGCTCGCTATCGCCAGGACCTCAACCAGGGGCAAAGCATTGACTTCGGTCCGATCCAATTGACGCCAAACGGGATTGTCTTTGGACGGAAAGAGTGTGAATGGTCAGAACTAGAGGATGTCTCGCTCGCTCGCGGTCGTCTGACCATCACCACGAATGAGGGTCAGCGAATAAAATCCTATTCCATCCCCGCCAGGAAGATCCCCAATTTAGATCTCTGCGCTCAGTTAATCCAAACCATTGAGTATTGAAAATGAGAAAATATACAACTGTCTTACTTCTCCTTATGCTAGTTTCACTCCTGGTGGTAAATTGCTCGATGTTACCTACGACATCCATGCCTGTTGAAGTTCCCTCGCCGGTTCCCATCATCAATGCCACCGCCTCCCCATCGGCTGAGGTCACATTTTCTGTTGTCCCTCCAGCGGTGAATGATCCGGATTCTAGGATTGAGATTGTCCTGCTCGATCCAGTGACCGGCTTGGATTACAACACCTATTCAATTCCAATGGAATCAGCAGGTGACGGACGCTGGCAGGTGAGGATAGCATCCACGATCGGTTCACTCCTGTATTATCGCTACGTTCGCCGGACTCCAACCGAAGCACAGGAGGTAGATGGGCACTTCGAGCCCATCCGGACACGGGTGGCATTCGTATCCGGACCAGTGCAAATCAACGATGTGATCGCAGCATGGTCTGATGCACCCTATGAAGGAACGACTGGCCGCATCATCGGCGAGGTTCTAGACGCTTCCACAGGGAAGGGCATCCCCGAGATTGGAGTCAGCGCGGGCGGTCTGATCACATTTAGTGATGGCGAAGGGAAATTCCGCCTTGATGACCTCCCTACCGGCCTCCATAATGTCACCCTTTTCAGCCCCAGCGGGGCTTATAGATCCGTGCAACAGGGCGCACAGATAGCAGCAGATGCGACAACACCGGCAGTGATCTCACTCCAGGGTGCAACACCAGTTCATATAACCTTCCAGGTTACGGTTCCTCCAGACCACGACCCGAACGCACAAGTCTACCTCGCTGGGAACATCTCACAACTCGGAAATCGCTTCGTTGATCTTCTGGGAAACATCCGTACATCGACGCTCCATTTGCCACCCCTTGTTCAAGTTGATCCAACCCATTACCTGACGGTCCTAACACTTTATAGTGGAACCGACTTGCGTTATAAATACACGCTTGGTGATGGCTTATGGAATGCCGAGCGGAATGGCGAAGGTCATTTTGTGACGCGCCAGGTGATCATCCCTGAGCAAGAGACAACGCTGCGCGACACGGTAACGAGATGGAACTCGAGCGGTGATTCAAGTTTACGATTCCACGTCGAAGTCCCCGAAACCACTCCACCCGGGGAGGGGGTTAGTTTGCAGTTCAAGCCTGGCTCCTGGTTCGAGCCAATACCCATGTGGCAGATCGCACCCCGAGAATGGGTGTTTGAACTTCACGGACCTTTGGAATTCGCCGGCGATGTGGAATACCGCTACTGTCGCAATCTTCAGTGCAGCAGCGCTGACGACGAAGACACAGCAGGACCGATATCCACAGGTCGCGCACTCGATTTCGTGCAAGATAACTATGAAATCCAAGATCAAGTACTTGCCTGGAAATGGCTGCAGATACCCACCCCCCACCCCTCCATCATGAGTCAAGCGATCCACCCGCGACAGGGGTTTGAAGCCGGCGTTGACTTCCTGCCTGGATATACCCCAACCTGGAAGACTTCGATGTCGAAAAGCATCCAGGATCTCCATTCACTCAGCGCCAACGCCATAACGCTTACCCCGCGCTGGGTGATCACACAACAAAACCCGTTCCCACTGATCTCTTTTGACCCCAGCCGCGCGGCGTTTAAGGACGAGCTCAGGGAGTGGGTCCAAATCTCTAAAGACCTAAATATGCAGGTGAATCTCCGCCCGACGATCTCGATTGAATCCGGCACTATGGAAACGTGGTGGGATGATGCGGTTCGAGATGATATCTGGTGGAACCTGTGGTTCGAAGAGTATCGGTCTTTTCTGCTCACTTTCGCGCAGTACGCTGGCGAAATGGGAGTCGAGAAGCTAATCATCAACACCCATGACGTCGCTCCCAGCCTCCCCTCCGGCCAACTTTCCGGCGGATCCTCCTCCGCGGTGCCCAAGGATGCCGACGAGAAATGGGATGCGTTGATTCTGGAAATTCGCGAACGCTTCTCCGGTCGATTGTCTGTAGAAGTTGAGTTGCAAGTCGACGCACTCGATCTGCCACCATTTGTTGAGCATGTGGACGAGATCAGCATATATTGGCGAATCCCACTCTCCCGAGATGGATCTTCAGAATTCAATGCACTAAAAACAACCGTGGACCAAACCTTCGATTGGCTTTTAGTTCAACCGGACTTGCAGGGAAAGCCAGTCACTTTAAGTGTGGAATATCTCTCGCTAGAAGGAAGTGCGAATTCCTGCCCACCGGCACCAGATGGGAGCTGCCGTGAGCCTGGGCGTTTCGCGTTTGGCGCCGAAGTTGATCTGGATCTGGAAGTAGATCTGATCGCACAGGCAGAGGCGATAAACGCTGTACTTCTAGGTGCTTATTCTCGAACCGAAATCACCGGTTTTTACATTCGCGGTTTTAACCCGACGGCCATGCTTCATGATAAATCAGCCTCCATTTACGGAAAGCCTGCCCAGGATTTACTGCAATATTTCTACCCGCGGATTACAGGGAACAAGTAAAATCGAACTGAACGAGAGCAGCAACTAATCATGTAGCTGTAATTCGTGAATTGCCACTACCGGGGGAACAACCATGGTCAGGGGGTCCAAACGCTGTCGTTAATTACGGCTATGAGGTGATGATTATTCACAACCAGGCGCATATTTTCTAATAATATGCCCCCAGAATCGAATGTCTGGATTCGGAATAATCGATGACGGGATAATGAGATTAAATGAATACGGGACAATAGCAAAGAGGGAATGGGAATTCTTGTCGAACGGTTTCCACAAATTGAGCTTGACGAGTACATCATTAGGACGAATCACATGAACGGAATCATCATTTCCATCGCGGTAGGGACAATTCATCAATTGTCCCTACAAGATTCCGATTCTAAAAACACAATTCAAGAAGATGTTACCGATGAAATTAAACCGATCATCCGATGACGGATGACGCTACCTATGGTCATTGGCTTCTGCAAGATGAACTCTGCAAAAACCATCAATATAGCCAATGACACGCGTGGAACACCTATCTGGAAACGTAACTACTACGAACACATCATTCGTAATGATAATTCACTGAACCGCATCCGACAGTACATTCAGGAGAACCCTAGCCAATGGCCCATTGATCCTAAAAACCCTTGTCGCGCAATCCAACGATAAGCAGCGACACGGCAGACTGCGCCTGCGGTTCTGGACACGATTCCGAATCCCAATCCATCCATTACCAGTGAGGAGACTATGAATTTCGAACTTACAGATGAACAACGAATGTGGCGCAATGCAGTCCACGAATTCTGCGCCGAAATTGTCAAACCGAAGGCGGCGGAATATGACGAGCGTGCCGAAATCCATCAAGAAGCCTTCGAGAGAATGGCCGCCCTTGGGCTGCTAGGCATGAACATTCCAGAGGCTTTCGGCGGCGCTGGTGTCGACGCGATCAGTGGAGCCATCGCCATCGAGGAACTCGGCTGGGCCGACGGCGGCACAGCTCTATCCGTCGCCGCGCATAACAGCTTGGGCTGTGCGCCGATTGCGAACTACGGCACCGAAGAACAGAAGCAACGCTGGCTTCCCGGCTTAGCCAAGGGCGATCCCGGTCTCGGCGCCCTGGCACTGACCGAACCGGGAGCAGGTTCCGATTTGGTAGGTGGGATTCAGACGCGTGCCGAACTTGACGGTGGGGAGTGGGTGATCAATGGAAACAAGGCCTGGATAACCAATCCAAGCTCCGCTTCTCTAATAATCACACTCTGCCGAACGGATCCTGAAGGTGGTTCCCGATCACTGAGTTTGATAGTGGTCCCTACTGACACTCCTGGATTGCATATCCACCCACCCGAAAAGAAGATGGGTGTACGGGCTTCGCCCACCCATGCTCTAACATACGAGAATGTCCGCGTTCCAGAAGATCATCTTCTGGGAAAAGCGGGCGAAGGGCTGTACCATACTCTCCAGAACTTAGATACTGCCCGGATCGGCATTGGCGCACTCTCTGTCGGCCTGGCACAGGCCGCGCATGAGGAGGCGGTCCGCTACGCTAAGGAACGAGAATCCTTCGGGAAACCAATCGCTGAACGCCAGGCGATCCAATGGATGATTGCCGATGCAGAGATGCAGATCGAAGCCGCACGCCTCCTTGTTTATCGGGCTGCCTGGCTTAAACAGAAAGGTGAATTCCACAATCGCGAGGCTGCTGTGGCGAAGCTCTTTGCTACGGAGATGGCCGAGGATGTCGCCCGCAACGCCATACAGATCCTGGGCAGCTACGGCTACAGCCGTGAATATCCCGT
>DAOUEQ010000160.1:0-18322 GCA_034430395.1 Anaerolineales bacterium
CTGCACCGGTTAGGGATTCCCCATGAACATCCAGAGAGTAGCGAAGGGCGGCACAAGATCGAGCGCCTGCTGGTTTGCTTGATTGGGATCGGCTGGGGATTACAGCAGCTCGGCGTAGACCTGGGTTCAATCCGATGCGTATCACCTGTGCTCGCGGGGCAGGCAGGCGGGTTGAGTCGGATCCCGCTGGGCATCATGGAACAGTATCATATACCTTACGAGCAGCGGTTGGAGGCAGGAGCCTCCCTGACCGCGGATGGCGCCGCCATCCTGGCAGCAATTGCGCCCAACCCAGTAACTCGAGATCAAATCGCTTCGGAGGGTCTGAGAGTCGGTCTTGGTGTGGGGGAAGAGAGCTCGGCTCTTTCGCCGTGCTATAGTGCGTTACAACTCTTGTTGGCCTAAATCACTCATTTGGAGGCCATGCATGTCCGTAAAACGTATAGAAGACATCGAGAAGACGGTTGTTGAAGGGGGCGTCGGTACGACGAAGCAGGTGCTGATTCCGCCGGATGAAGGGCCTAACTTCGCTATGCGCCGCTTCGCCATGGAGCCTGGCGGCGGCATGCCCAACCACACTAACCTGGTCGAGCACGAACAATACGTCCTCACAGGCCGGGCGCGCATCGGCATCGGTGAGGAGACATTCGAAGTCCAAGCAGGGGCTGTAGTCTTCATCCCTGCACTGACCCCCCACTGGTATACGAACATTGGCGATGAGCCATTTGAGTTCCTGTGCCTTGTCCCCAACCAGCCCGATGTGACGACAATTTTGGAGTAAATGGAGCAGTTTATGGTCTTGCTTTGGATCTTCATAGTCTCTATTTCAATCGTCTTCCTGCTTGATTGGCTCATCCAACGCATGTATCGCTACAAGATCCAGCTCCATCAGGTGACACCAGAAAAATATGGGTTGGCATTCACTGAGATCCACATTCCTGCAGTAAGGGATGCTCAACTTTATGCGTGGTGGATTCCAGCCTCACCGGATGCGCCGACCTTGATCTTGGTCCACGGCTGGAGTCGAAATTTGGCCCGTATGATGCCCTATATTCGAGCATTACACCCAATGGGTTACAACCTGCTGGCCTTCGATGCTCGCAATCACGGCAGCAGCACGCCGATAAAACACCCCACGGTGGGGACTTTTTCTGAAGACATTCTCTCCGTGCTGAATTTTGTCATCCGTTCAGGTTGGGCTTCGCCTGGGGGGATTGGCATCGTGGGACTCTCCGTCGGTGGGGGGGCGGCCATCAACGCGGCTGGCTGGGACGACAGAGTGAAAAGCGTCATTACGGTGGGTGCGATCTCCCATCCGGTTGAAGTCATGAAGCTGGAGTTTCAGAAAAGGAAGACCCCGAATCTAATTCCTTGGTTGCTTTTCCAGTATATGCGTTTCCGCTTCGGATTGGACTTCGAGAAAATTGCTCCCGTTAACAACATTTCCCATGCTAACGCAGATATCCTCCTGATCCAGGGTGCAGAAGATACTACAGTCCCGCTTGCCCAGGGGCAGGCGCTCGCAGCAGCCGGGGATGCAGAAAGAACACACTTATGGATTGTCCCTGGCAAGGGGCACAGTGACTGCAATGCCCATCCCCAATTTTGGGAGAAGGTCCATGCGTTCCTGCAGGAGACGCTTCCCATTTCCTAGAACCCTGGGCCTTTAGCAGAGAGTGGTGAGGAACAACTCTTCCGTCTCGGTATGCCATTCCCTGTTAATGGGTTTTGGAGACATCCACGTTGAGGAGGAATTATGAATCAAGAATATGACCGTTCTGTTTCCAAAGTAGAGGTGACCGGCTTAGAAGCCCGTCATTATGACTTTTTCATGAACCTCATCACCGGCGGCACGTATCCTTTCTTCATCCACTGCGCTGTGCGGGAAATGCATATCCAGCCCGATGATGAAATCCTGGTGCTGGGCTCTGGCACTGGACGCAACATTTTACTGATGAACAAGGAACTCTCGGAGCAGGGCCGGGTGCTGGGGCTTGATATTGGAGCGGAGATGCTGGAGCAGTCCAGGCGTCACACCGATCATCTTCCTCACATTGCAATCGAAAATCGGAGAGTAGAAGAACCTCTTCCCTTTGAGGGTGAATTCGATAAGGTCTTCATCTCCTTTGTTCTACATGGGTTTGTGCAAGAGGACCGGCTGAAGATTATCAAGAATGCACAACGCGCCCTACGGCCCGGCGGCGAGTTCATTATCCTGGATTACAACGGATTCGATCTGGAGCAGTCGCCGTGGTTAGTGCGTTTTGTCTTCAAGATGGAATGTCCTTTGGCTGCTGATTTTGTGGGCCGAGACTTAGAAGCAATCCTGCGTCAACAGGGATTTGATCAGTTCCGTACTTACCCGCATTACTTGGGGTACGTACGACTGATGGCAGCGCGAAAGGCGGGGGATTAAATAATGCTGCGAATATTAATCTGGGTGCTTATGTTGGTTGGCGGCAGCGCGCTGAGTATCTGGCTGGACAGTCGCTGGTTCCACGAGGTGTTTGCTAATCCAGTTTTCCATCTGGCGACTCTTGCCGTTGGGATACTATTGCTGCGTCTCGTGATGCGTGTCAGCCGCTATACCGGTCGTTTGTTGGCGAGCATGGGGCGGGAAGGCGATCTCCCCCGCATGGATACCAACAAATTAGTCACCACGGGTGTTTATGGATGCATGCGGCACCCCATGCACTTGGGTTTATTGTTCTTCCCCTGGTCGGTGGCATTGATGCTCGGCTCCCCAACCTTTCTCCTCATCATCGCCCCGCTGGAAATGCTCTTTATGCTGGCGTTGATCAAGTTCGTTGAGGAAACAGAAGCAATTCGGAAATTCGGCGATGATTATCGTGAATATCAAAGACATGTGCCCATATTCAACCTTCGTCCCGCCTGTTGGCGGCAAATGCTGAGCAAATGAATTGCTTGGAGAAATCATGACAGTCTCTATCGATGTTTTTTCCGCCGCAGCGATGCCTGATGATGCCTTGGTGCGACAGGAAGGGATTGGGTTCATAGACGGTTCGATTCCCGGTTACACCTTGATGTTTGGAGACGATGTCGCACAAATTTCGGAGATCGTCGCCTCGCTAACCCAAAAACAGATCATTGTTTTTATTATTGAAGATGCCATGCAAGATGCGCTGCGGGATGCGGGTGTTCCCACGGGATGGGATGCGGGCGTTGTCCTGATGAACATGAACAACGCTCTGGGTTTCATCATTCATGTATCACAGGTTTTTAGCCAAGATGATGGTCAGGATGCGGTGCTGAACTATGCCCGCGAACGGCTGCGCGGCTTTACTCTGATCATGGGCGAACCGACCCCTGACAGGTTGATGCAGGCACAGGTTGCCCACACTCTGGGGTGTCCTTTGTTGAGCACAGCTGAGCTGCCACCCTCCTTGGAGCCCGGGGACATTGTGGTTGAATACTCGGCTGCAATCGGTGGGGTTGAGCCCTGCAATATCGTTCAGCAGGGCATCGAAGAACGGGGATTGCAGATTCAAGTCCCTTTGCCGGAATTGCCATTGGCATACAGCCCCGACTTCTCCGGCCAAGTCGTGCGTGATGATGCTTGTGGGGCGTGTCTCAGCGGCGTTGAACTGACGGTAACAGGAGAAGATATTCTCGATGGGCGGATAGCCGTTATTGGACCAGACCTAGATTCCGGTTTGCGTGGGAACCAGTCCTACGCGCTGCTGATCGAAGTCAGCGGGCGGGAGATGCAAGCAGATTTTGAGCCAGTGCTGGAGCGTCAAATTGAGACGATGCTCAATGAGCTTGACGGGGTAGCCCACCGTGGGCAGCGAACGATGGTTACTCTGCGTATCACCCAAAAAGCCGTTGGTAATGGTCTGAGTTTGCGCCATCTGGGAGAAATTCTTCACGCCCGTTACCACAACGAATATGGAATGATATTGAGTCGCGTTCAAATCACCTTTTTTACTGAACCGGCGCAAATAGAAGCCATCAGAGCAAGAGCACAAGCCACCTATGAACAGAGAGATAAACGCTTAAGCAGCCTGGCGGATGAAGACGTTGAAACCTTCTACACTTGTAACCTTTGCCAAACGATTGCGGCCGGGCACCTATGTGTCATCAGCCCGGAACACCCGGGGGTTTGCGGTGCAGTGGACTGGATGGATGCACGCGCCGCGGTCAGCATCCGTGCGGTCGGGCCGAATCAAGCCATCGACAAAGATGGTCTTATCGACAGCAGGCTTGGCCAGTGGGAGAGTGTAAATCGGATGGTTCAGCAGGAATCGGGTGGGGCAAGAACAGCCTATAGCCTGTACAGCCTGATGCAAGACCCTGGATCGGCATGTGGTGACTTCGAGTGTATCACGGCCATGCTCCCGGGCTGCAATGGTGTGATGATTGTGGAGCGAGACTATGAGGGAATGACACCGAGCGGGATGAATTGGGAGATGCTGTATGAATTGGTTGCAGCGGGTGCTCCCATTCCTGGCTTCATGGGGCATAGTAAACGTGCACTGCACAGGGATAAATTCATATCGGCGGAAGGAGGCTGGCAGCGTATTGTCTGGATGAACCACAAACTCCGAGGGAAGCTTCGACCGGTTCTTGAAGTGCTAGCGACTGACTCGGGTTTGGAGGGGTTCGTAGACATGATCGCCACTGAAGAGACCGGTCTAACGGATGAGGCAATCCTGGATTGGATGCAGACCTGCGCGCATCCCGCGTTATCGCTGAATCCGATGATCTAAAGGGACGATCTCTCTACAAAGCAGCTTCATGACAACCGAAACGTATAGGGTAACTTGATGCCAGGGATCGATCTACTTTGAGGTGGGAGTCATCCTTGGATTCGCCATGATTAATGTGATCACGGCAACAGCGTTTCTCACCGAGCTGACGGGACCGATTATGGGTAAGTTTGCTATCACGAGAGCGGGTGAAATTGGGAAGGCGAGTGTTGATAGATGATTTTATGGAGTGGTGCATTTTAGATTTCAGCTGAAAAACAAAGGGACTATAAGGACATGAATGCCGAACGGATCATGGAGATAGAAGAAAAGATCAACGACCTAAAAAAACGTTGGCCGGCACATTCGGTGTCGCCTACCCTCTTTCAAGAGCTGGAAGATCTGGAAGAGGCTTTGGCGCAAGCAATTGCAGATTCCCAACAGGGAGGAGCTAATGACTCTGCCCCGCCTTCCAGTTAGCTACTCGTACTGAACAACGATATCTTCTGGGGGATAGTCGTAGCTTTCAATACGGATTAATACAGGGCAAGTCTTCTGGTCAAGGATAACGCTTCCCAGACCATGATGCGCATAAGCGTCGGTGGTTCCTATTGCCAGAAGTGCATTAGAGGACGATATTGAAATCATTGGGCTGCCGCTGGAGACCCAGAACGACGATTCAAACCCCACCACTGTAAAATGTAGCTCCTGTTAATGCGTTCGTATAAAACTCGTTGGTTTGTCTTAACTAACTTCACCGCCCTTTCCAGCGGAATAAATTAAATTTATTACATAATGGGGGGACATTGGCGAAACGATGGCTGTGCCCGTTCCAGTTGGCCCGCCAGGCGAAACAGCTTGGACTCGTTGGCATAGCTACCCCTGGAGTGCATGCCAATCGGCAACCCTTCCTTCATGAATCGAGAACCACTGTGCATTGGTTCTCCAGCGTACTCGACGAGCAAATCCTTCGGCACGAACGGTACACCCTTAAACGGATCAACTGGAAATCCAGATTAACCCGTTGTGCGAGCCTGGTCGTACATCGTGTGGATAACGGGATTGATCTGGGGATTGAGAGTCTCGATATGGCGAATGGCTTTTTCGAGCAGTTCAAGGGGCGAAATCTTCCCTTGACGGGCCAATTCTCCCAATCCAAGACCATCCTTCTCGCTGTACAATGATTCGATCGACTTGGCAGTTCCCCACCTAGCGGTTACCCCACCATCGCGTATTTTTCGAGAAATCTCAACTCTAAACTGCGACTCGTTTCATTAACGAACAGACTATAGAAAAATGCCCCGCTTGGAGATCCTTGATGGGCTTGACATTGACGTAACGTTAAGGTGTATGATCAACGCTATTGAGGGACGTCATGGTATACACGATTAGTGAAATCGCCGACCTGGCAGGTGTGACGACTCGGACGATTCGTTACTACGACGAGGTCGGGTTGCTGCCTCCCACCAAGACGGGCAGCAATGGTTATCGTTATTACGACCGGGAAAGCCTGCTGCGCTTGCAGCAGATCCTGTTTTTCCGTGAGTTGGATGTGCCTTTGAAAGAGATTGAGACCATCATGAGCCGACCGGATTTCGACTTATTAAACACCTTGGAAAATCACCGATCGGTCCTCCAGGCCAGGGTGAGCAGGTTGGAAGCGCTGATCGACACGATTGACCAAACGATTGCATCGGAGAACGGAGAAGGAACCATGTCGGACAAAGAGATTTTTGAGGGCTTTGACGAAAGTCAATATGAAAACGAAGTTCGGGAGCGCTGGGGTGACTCGCCTAAGTATGCCGAATCGCAGGCAAAGTGGTCCAATTATTCTGAAGCGCAGAAGGAAGCCATCAAGGCTGAAGGTGGTCGTTTGACGGTTAGGATGGTTAGTAAAGAATCCAATACATCCCCAGACGACCCGGATGTTCAGGCTGCGATAGGTGAATACCATGCCTATCTAAATAAATATTTCTACACCTGCGATATCGGCTTCCTGCGCGGTTTGGCAGATAACTGGGTCCAAGATCCTCGCTTTGCCATCAATTACGAGAGGATTCGCGAGGGTGGGGCGGCGTTCGTGCGGGAGGCGGTTCACATCTTCTGCGATCGGAACGAGTAGTCCCGAATATATGGAAGTATGACGTGCTAAGGAATAGGTCAACTGGCAGGAGTAGAAGCGCCCGTGAGGGCGCTTTCTGCTACAGGTGGCCACTTCGCTCCGCCTAGGCGTTGATTCCCCGGCTAATATTATAGACTTGACAATACAATGTAATACATAGTATAATGTGAAGCATGATGAAAAAAGAAGCGCTATCTGAACTGCACGAAAAGCTAACGCAGGAACTCCGCCGAGGCATCCTGGTCTTGGCTACGCTCAGCCAACTTAAGGAGGCGAAATACGGGTATGCATTGATTAACAGCCTGGCTGAGCGTGGACTGGACATCGAGCAGGGGACGCTTTATCCACTGCTGAGGAGGCTGGAATCTCAGGGGCTACTGCATAGCGAATGGAATGTTGAGGGCTCGCGCCCTCGCCGCTATTACGCAATCAACTCAGATGGTTCACGTCTGCTTGAGTTGCTTACGGTAGAGTGGCGCGACCTGACGACTGTACTTGATGTTCTGCTGGATGGAACAACCACGAGAGGAGAAAACAATGAATCTAATTGATCGCTACGTCCACGAGGTTGGGCGGCATTTACCGCGCAAGACCCGGCCTGATATCCAAGCCGAGCTGCGTTCCTTGCTAATCGATGCATTGGAAGATCGAGTGGGTCGTGAACCAGCCGAAGCCGAGGTTATCGAGCTGTTGAAAGAATTTGGCGCACCAAAACAGGTTGCAGCTTCCTACTATCCCGAGGGACAGTACCTGATCGGACCTGCGCTCTACCCGCTATTCCGATTGGTGGCCGGGATTGTCTTGGCGGCAGTATTGGGAGCGCAACTGCTGGCATGGGGGGTTACGTACTTTATCGCTCAAGATCTAATTGCCCCTCTGGAAGCCTTGGAGAGTCTGTGGAACAGCATTCCCTCTTCGTTGGGGATGGTGGTTATCGTGTTTGCGATCCTGCAGTGGTTTGAAGTCCGCCCTGAAACCGAGGGTGAACCCTGGAATCCGGAGAGTCTCCCCGAGATCAACGAAGCTGAAACCGTTAAGAGAGGCGAGCGAGTCTTCGGCATCGTCATCGGTATCGTAATCCTGGTCGTCCTGGTTTTCTTCCCGGAGAGCGTTGGGTTCATGACGACTCCCGGTGGTGAATTCTTTACAAATCCAGTGATCGCCCAATACATTGGATGGATCAGTTTTTCACTATTGGCAGGCATTGGGTTGGATATCTACCTGCTCTGGCAGAGGCGCTGGGGGACAACAACACGGATCGCAAAAATCGCCACGGACTTACTGAGCGTAACCATCCTTTTCCTGCTTGTTCAGGGACACACTGCGTGGTTGGCGAACCACGGGTCGAGCGGTTTTTTTGCCGCTCTCGAACGGCTCCCTGATACGATCGGCGGTGGTTGGCAAGTTATCGGCATGGAGGCGTTCCGTTTGGCGTTTGGCGTGGCGTTGATCATCTCGTCTCTCGAGACGCTGGTGATGATCTTCCGCATGGCTCGAGCGAATTTGAAGAACGGATATTCTCCAGGTGCGCTTCCCCCAAGCCGAGTTTGACGCATCTGTATCAAGCGATGGTCAACAAACGAGCCAGTTTGATGAAAGCTGGCTCGTTTTATTTTGGGTGAGTATCAAGGCGCGATACTCGCCAAGGTTGTTCAACAGCATGCAACGTGGAATAATTATTCCAGTCATATAATGCGGACTGTTGATTGCACGAAGCGATTCCCCGCTTCTATCCGCAGATTGGCAGGTCGGTGACATGGATGCTATTTACCTGGACTACAACTCCACTACACCCATAGCCCGGGAGGTTGCCGAGGCCATGGCCCCCCACCTCTTTGAGCAGTTTGGAAACCCCTCGAGCAGTCACCCGTACGGGGTCGCCGCCAAACGAGCCGTCGAGGCTGCGCGCGCTGATGTCGCCGCGTCGATCGGCTGCCTGCCCGACGAATTGGTCTTCACGAGCGGTGGCACAGAAAGCAACAACTATGCGATCAAGGGCGCTGCGCTCGCGCTTCGTGAACGGGGGAACCACATCGTCACGTCAGCCGTGGAACACCCGGCGGTCACCGAAGTCTGCAGGTGGCTGGAAAGACAAGGGTTTCGGTTGACAGTTCTGGAGGTCGACGAGCATGGTCTCGTCGAACCTGCCGACCTGGAGCGGGCCATTACTGCGGATACGGTACTCGTGACCGTGATGCACGCCAACAATGAAGTGGGCACCATCGAACCCATCGCCGATCTTGCCGCGATCGCCCACCAGCATGGCGCCTTGATACATACCGATGCCGCCCAATCAATTGGAAAAATGCCAGTAGATGTAGACGCGCTCGGGGTGGACTTGCTATCGATCGCCGGACACAAGGTGTACGCGCCCAAGGGAGTTGGTGCGCTCTATATCCGCAGCGGGACAGCGCTTAACAAACTACTCCACGGCGCAGACCACGAGAGTAATCGCCGGCCTGGGACCGAGAACGTGCTCGGCATCGTGGGGCTTGGTCGGGCTTGTGCGCTGGCCGCTAGGGATCTGGACAAGAACAGGGCGCACTTCCTGGCGATGCGCAACCGTCTTCACGATGCCTTCGTGGCTGCGTTGGGGGATCAGGTGGTCAGGCTGAATGGTCACCCTCAGAAACGCCTGCCCAACACGCTGAGTCTGAGCTTCCGTGGCATCGAAGCCAACACGCTTCTGGCGGAGATTGGGGGGCAGGTGGCGGCTTCGGCTGGTGCGGCATGCCATGCAGAGGACATTGATGTATCCGCCGTGCTCAAGGCAATGCAGGTGCCGATTGAATGGGCGATGGGCACGGTCCGCTTTTCGGTGGGCCGAGGCACGTCGTCCGATGACGTCGATCTGGCGGCCAGTATCGTGTCCGCAGCTGTCCAACGGTTGCTGCTAGGTTAGGCCGGAAGTGTTCTGTCGAGTCGTTTATAATATGTAACTGTCCACCGGTAACGCCGCGTTGGCTGATGGCAGGTAATCTCTAAGCAAGTTCTCGCAAAGACGAAGAGTAAAAAATCAACGAATAACAGAATTCTTATAAAGGATGATATTAACTATGGAACGAACTCGTGTGCTCATCATGGGGGCCGCTGGCCGTGATTTTCACAATTTCAACGTTTATTTCCGTAACAATTCCCAATACGAAGTGACTGCTTTCACTGCTACGCAAATCCCGGATATTGAAGGACGCGTCTATCCTCCGGAACTTGCAGGCGAACTTTACCCCAATGGTATTCCTGTCTATGCTGAAGATGAACTCGACACCCTCATCCGAGATCTAAAAGTTGACCAGGTAATTTTCGCCTATTCTGATATTTCACACCGCGAAGTGATGCACAAGGCCTCTCAAGTTCTAGCAGCAGGGGCGGACTATCGTTTGATGGGTCCGAAGGCGACCCAGGTAACGTCTACCAAACCAGTGATTTCTGTATGTGCTGTGAGAACCGGCTGCGGAAAAAGTCAAACAACTCGCCGCGTCAGCGACATCCTTCAAGCTATGGGGAACCGCGTTGTTGTGGTTCGCCACCCCATGCCCTATGGTGATTTACGGAAACAAATCTGGCAGCGTTTCGCTGATTATGATGATCTGGATAAGCATGAATGTACGATAGAGGAGCGCGAGGAATACGAACCGCATATCGACCGTGGGGTCGTCGTTTATGCGGGTGTTGATTATGAAGAGATACTAAGGCACGCCGAGGGTGAGGCTGATGTTGTTGTTTGGGATGGCGGTAATAACGATCTTCCCTTTTATAAATCTGATCTTCAAATTGTGGTGACCGATCCTCATCGTGCCGGGCATGAGATTGATTATCATCCTGGTGAGGCCAACCTGCGAATGGCGGATGTAATCGTCATCAACAAGGTTGATACTGCAGACCTGGCGGATATAACCACCGTGCAGCAGAATATTCGATCGCTAAATCCCAAAGCTATTGTTGTCTACGCCGCCTCTCCGATTACAGTGGAAGATCCCACTGCTATTGCAGGTGCAAGCGTGCTTGTCGTTGAAGATGGACCGACCTTGACTCACGGCGAAATGACGTTCGGGGCGGGCACTGTTGCCGCAAAACGTTTCGGCGCCGCTGAGATTATCGATCCGCGTCCCTATGCTGTGCGCTCTATCCGGGCTACTTTCGAAAAATACCCCGATATTGGCGTACTGCTGCCGGCGATGGGCTATGGCGAAGAACAGGTCAAGGATCTCGAAGAAACCATCGCTAATACCCCCGCCGATTTGGTCATCGTGGGTACTCCCATCGATCTCCAGCGCATCATCAAGATCAAGCAGCCAAGCCAGCGTGTCCGCTATGAGCTCCAGGAGATAGGTCAACCGACATTAGCTGAGATTCTGGACCGGAAATTTGCGAACGAAGGGTAGCACGAGCTGCGTATTGATTGAGTTCTTAGGACGCCAGCGATCAGCGGGACGGCATCCGTTACGTTTGTTTCATCTTCCGCATGCTCGCCATCAACTATGTGGGGGGCTGGACCAGGGAATCCACACTCCATCATCCATGGTGCGGCGTTAATCCTGAGAATCCCTGGTTTGCTTCGGCAAGCTCAGGTTAAGCTCCTCAATCCTCGATTCTTGAACACAAGGGCTGCTCTTTATTGGCAGCCCTTTTCTTGTTATGCGAATCCAAGTGGGATCGAATTTGCCGAGTCTAGGAGAGATAGGCCTGATGAAGATCGGGGCAGGGTGTGCTAGACCTGAGTGTCCACGCTTTTTTTAGCCCGTTGGTTTCACAGACTTTCTTTCCCGAAGCGAGTTAATATATTCGACGACCATTGGCAACACAGAAATGAAGATAATTACGATGATGACAATCTCAAAGTTCTCTTTCACAAGAGGGATATTGCCGATGAAATAGCCACCGAAAACAAAAAGAGAGGTCCACAAGAAAGCGCCAAAAATGTTGTAAATCACGAAATTCCGATATTTCATGGTGCCCACACCAGCGACGAATGGGGCGAATGTACGGACGATGGGGACAAAACGAGCCAGGACGATGGTCTTTCCACCATGTTTCTCATAGAACCTTTGAGTCTTCTCAAGATGATCCCGGTTTAAAAAACGACGCTCCTTTTCAAAAGCTCGCAGGCCGATAACGCTCCCTATCCAGTAATTAGCGGTATCACCCAGTACGGCCGCCGCAAAGAGAAGGAAGAAAATGAGTATAGGGTTAAGTGAACCCAAGGCGGCAAAAGTGCCCGCGGCGAACAGCAACGAATCTCCGGGCAGAAAGGGGGTCACTACAAATCCCGTTTCCATAAAAATGATCACAAACAGGATGGCGTATGTCCAGCCCCCATAATTCAGAATGATCTCACCGAGATGTACATCCAGGTGAATAAAAAAGTCAAGCAAGGTAGCTATAAAATCCATTAATAACCTCTTTACAAAGCGATAGGATCCAACATTCAAGTATAACGATGTAGATGCTCGCTCGATTGGAATATTTTATATTCGGGAGGGATAGAAATTCCTTATCAAATCGCCCAATGATGACAAGTATATCATTCCAGGCTCTCCGCCGGGTGGTTAAGAATCACGCGGTCTAATTTCTGATGCGGCAAGGTGATACCTGAAAGACCTTGATTTCTCAGGCTTCACCCTTCGGTACGTTCCTTACTCCCACCGGTCGCGTATATTAAGACAAACTCGTTTGGTGGGATGCTCAAAGCGGCGTCAGTGTCACCAGACCAGAGCGCATACTCAGCATTGAACTGGCAGAAAATCTTACCGCGGTCGTTCTTTATCGTGTGGTAGGGACCTCTCACGTTGAACACTTATGTGATTGTCCGCGCTGGGAAGGGATAGTCCCTTCGTTATGCGGGTGAATGACGCTGCGCTAACTAAGGTTGGAGATTAGTGATCAAGGTAAGAGTACAGCAGGTGGATAAGCTCAGGCGATGAAGGATGGCTGGAACAACCCGGTGATAACTCCATAGGGCGGGCTTTGAGCAATCGTATTTACAGCCCTAGACTCGACACCGCTTTCGGCTAGTTTTGGGGCTGCAGTAAAATTGACACTTCGTTGATCATCACATGCGGAAACTAAGAAGCCCGTATGCGAGGGTGGATGTATCCAACGAAGGATCTATGTGCAGGATCAGCATGCGGGTCGCTTTATGGATTACACGGCTGCATCCCGGCAGGCAGACAGATTCTCAGCTCGTGCTAATTCTGCCCTTGATTTTCAATGAGCTTCTTCGTCGCCGGTAGCAACAAAACCACAAGCATCACAGTGCTGATGACCGGCGCCGGTAGGAACATGGAGAAACGTCTAAGCCTGATGACATCTGTGATGCCTACAGGGTAACCCCCGAACATGGACATTGAAGCAGCGAAGATGCCCACGGGGATAGTCCACGATTTACCTTTAATTAATGCGAAGATAAACACCACCCAGGCGGCTGCTCCCCACCAGTTGACCATTTGGCCAACACCGTACATTCCAATCGCGAAACTTTGCTCAACCGTCTGGTAGCGAGAGATTGCCCCAACACCATCGATGAATGTCAGCACATAGGCTAGTCCGCTGAAGAACGCCAGGGCGAGAATTTTCTTCTGCACGCCGCCGATAAAAAGCATGCCAAACCATAGGGCGAAGGCAATCAAGAATACCCAGACCGTCGGGGTGGGCATGCCGATACTGGCGGGTGGGATCATGGGGAAGAAACCGGCAAGGATTTGCGCCATCGCCGCTACGGAACCCCAGCCCCAAGCCCATTCCTTATTGTTCTGGAAGCCGTACAGTACGACCACCCATAACGCCCCGGCGGACATTCCCACCCATCCCAAAAGGGCGAAGACGATGCGCACCGTGATAGCTTCATCCGGACGGCCCTCGAGTATTTTCCCTTCAACGGTAGGCATATAGATGCTTGCCAGAAGATAGAGAAGCAGCAAACCGGTCAAGATGCCAATGGTGGCCAACGCGGTCCCTAATTTGAAATTGCCTTTCATGATGTACCTCCGTAGAAATCGATTGGGGAGTAGCGCGCAGCCGGGTGGAATACTCTGCACCAGGCAAAAGTATCGAAGCCTATGACCGATGCGCTGCGTCTGGTTTCCCCGTTCAACTGGCTATTTTAAAGGATTTGAGGAACCGTGATCAAAGATGGATCATGGTTCCTCTGATCCTCATTCTTCGATTATCAGATATTTCTTAAAGTACGGCAACGTGGTGAATAGGAGCACACCGATGGCAAGGATTGATCCGTATAGATAATCAAACGTTTTCGTGCGGAAAAATTGTGTTGGGACGTCGATCATCAGGATGGCAACCGTGCCGATAACCGCTAACCACCAACCCTTGCGCCGGCCAACAGCCAACAGGGGAATGGACATGAATAATAGGATGACCGCTACCCAGTTGACCTCACCAGCCCATAGGAACAACCACCAGGTGAAATCTGGATACATGGGGTGACCCGGGCGGGTCATCAATGTCCGTTGGGCACCGATGCCGATGACGAAGGCGTGGGTTGCCAACATGCCGATAAAGGTCAAAACAGCAAAACGTGTCCACTTTTGCGCTTTCTCGGCTTTCCGCAGGAAAATAAAACTCCAATAGCCGGTCAGGCCGATAGCGGCAATAATCATTGGGATCGGAAAGCCGTCTACAAAGCTGATATAGGGCAAGAACATAAACATGCCGCCAATTGCGGGCAGCGCAAAAAGGGCCATGGCCAGTGGATAAGTCCACTCTTCACCCTTCCTTATCTCCTGAGAAACGACGATCAGTGCAGCGCCGGCCACGAAAATGATCGCTCGCCAGACCGGGTAGAAGAGATCAAAGAGCTTCAGCCCGCTTGAGAAGGTCGGGTTACCAGCTTCGATATGGATGGTTAAATTGGTCAAAACCCTTTCCAACGCGGTTTGCACGATGAAGGGGATAACACCCACCATGAGCAAACCGATGACGATTGCTATGATCGACATGATCGTCCGATTTTTCTGCGGGGTATCTTTCATTTTCCTTCTCCTGAGGTTGGTATAAGAATGACGCGCTTGTGAAAAGTATCCCATGAAATCACCGTAAAGTTGTTGCTTTAACGCAAATAATCCCCCAAATGAAGGGATATTTGTTTATGGCTTTGGCTCCTAGTATCTATGGGGAAGGAGTGATCTTCCAAGAAAAGGAAGACCTGCGAACTGGTTTTCACCGATCGTGGTTGAAATCCCAGGGCGTTTTATTGAACCTTCCGTCAAGGTGAGTGTGTGGGGAGTATGCGAATAGGTTGGTTGCCGACAAATGGCTGCACCTCAACATCTAATTATCCTGGTTGGTGCCGGCCAAAGCAGCGAGCCCTTCCTGATTCGTGATCGAGAACTCTGTGCGGGTGATATGGATCAGATTCTCGTCGGAGAATTGGTATAGAATCCGGCACACCATCTCACGAGTTGTCCCGACATAGGCGGCCATCGTATCCAGGGTGAGATCGCGCGCCACCGGATCCTCGCCCGTTCTCCCATAGCGCTCAAGCATCAAATTCGCGAGACGCCCCGCTACAGGTTGGAAGGCAAGACTTTCCACGATGTTGCTGGCTTGTTTCATGCGCGTAACAAGCAAACCACAGAGCGACCAAAGCGCCTCCCCGTTGGCGAGAAGAAAGGGAAGCAAATCATCGCGTGACCAGAAAATCAACGAGCCTGATTTAACGGCCTGCAGGGAGACGGGCATTGTCGAGTCGTCATCGAAGAAGGTTAACCCCCAGAATACATCACCAGGGGCGAGCGTGAGAACCACCAAATTCCGGCCCTCTTCGGATTCCTTCACCGCGTGGAGTGTTCCTTCCTTCATCAGGATCAGATATGGCCATAGCTCACCGTGTAAGGTGACGAATTCCCCTTTATCAAATCGTCGCTGATGAGCCAATGATGTGATTTCTGCCATACTTGTTTCATCAAAGTATGCGAAGGGGCTTGTCTCTTGTAGTTGCCTCTGAAGGTCACTCAACATATTGCTCCTCGGTTCGTTTGCGCGATAAATCTTCTGCTCAGTGGATCAAGGACTTTAGCATATAACTGATATTTTCTCCATTGAATTTATCTCGTAGGGAGCTAGCGGGGTGATTGATAGAGTTGGCTAACGTCGCAAAAGATGGGGTCAATTTTCTTTCAAGAGGAGCGGAGTCTGGGGTCCGAGGAGAACTGATTTATGGTATTTGATCTCGTCGAGACGGTAATGGTGAAATTAAGCTGATCCCGGATTATAGCGAACCTTCATCGTCCTGGTCAGTGAGACGGGCAATTGGAAGCGCGAGGACGAACGTCGTCCCAGCATTTTCGCTGCTCTCCACCCAGATGCGGCCATCATGGTTTTCGACAATTGACTTTGCAATAGCAAGACCTAGACCAGAACCGCCGCTGTCCCGCTGGCGCGACTTATCCGCTCGATAGAAGCGGTCGAAGACGTGTCGGAGGTCATCGGTTCCGATGCCCGGTCCGGTGTCTTGGATGCGAATCTCAATCTCAACATCCCGTAATTCCGCTGAGAGAGTTACTTCCCCCCCCTTTTTTGTATAGCGCAGCGCATTGCTCAGTAAATTTCCCAACACCTGCGCCATTCGATCGGGGTCAACATTTACATCAGGTAGATCAGGATCGATTTCGCTGCGCACTTTGATCCCTCTTTCAAGGGCAAGCGGATGATATGCGGCAGCTACCTCTTCCAGCAGCGTGTTTGGGGGAGTTGGGCGACACGTGAGAGTCAATTCTCCTGCATCTGCCCTTGAAAGTGTGCGTAGATCTTCGACCAGGCGCTCAAGACGGCAGGCTTCATCACGGATGATGCCGAATGTCTCCTGGGTGGGAGGGAGAACGCGATCGTGAACTGCATCTGCGTGCCCAAGAATAATGCTGATGGGTGTGCGCAGTTCATGGGCGATGTCAGCAGTCATCTGGCGGCGGATGCTGGTCGATCGATCGAGCTCTTCGCTCATTCGGTTAAACGACGCAGTTAGTTCGCCCAATTCATCCCTCGAGCGGACCGGCACCTTCAGTCCCAGATCTCCCTCAGCGACTGCGCTTGTCGCAGCAGTCAGCTCACGAAGTGGGCGCGTAAGGGTGCGAGCAAGGAAGATCCCCAGAATCAGAGCGACAAACAATGCCCCGATCGCGCTAAAAATGAGCGTCTGATTGATGCGATCTAGGAAGAGTGCTTCAGACGGTCCTCGTCCAAATTCCATGCGCATTGGGAGTATCCAACCTACGGTCTGTCCATCAACGGCTAGTGGATATGCGTCCGTAAATTCAGCTTGAGATACCATGTCCCCAATCTGATACCCAGAGCCGGCGATGATGACCCTTCCAGCCTCATCGGTTATCGTGATGCCGCCCCTTTCTCTTGTACCAGGGGGAGGTCCTTCCCAGGGAATCCTGCCGGGAAAGGACAATTCCTCATCCACGCCTGCCCATTCACCATGACTGCGATAGTATTCTTCCAGTTGTGAGAAGTATCCTTCCTGATATTGGTCGAAGATGAAGTCGGTGAACTCCTTCGCCGTTGTTTGACTGGCGATGATCGCTACAAGCGCCACCGCAACCACGACGACAGCCAGGAAGGCGAGGATGAGTTTCAAGCTTAGCGAGCGCATTTCATTTATTCCCTGGTGAAGCGATAGCCCACGCCATAAACCGTTTCAATATAGCGCGGTGAGCGTGGATCGGGTTCGATCTTAGCACGCAAGTTCTTTATGTGAACGTCGATTGTGCGTTCGTAGCCTCCATAGGCGACACCCTGAATGTGATCCAGCAGATCAAGGCGAGAGAAGACACGGCCCGGTGATGACATCAGAACTGCCAGTAAGTCGAATTCCGAGGGGGTCAGGTTCACAAACGACTCTCCTACGCTAACGTTGTGACTCCCTCTATCGAGGGTAATATCCGCGTGGCGAAGGATCTCAGCAATAGGTTCCGTTTCCCCCACTCGGCGCAAGACCGCGCGGATGCGGGCCAAGAGTTCGCGCGGCCGGAAAGGTTTAATAACGTAATCATCCGCGCCGAGTTCGAGACCAATGACTTTATCATCTTCATTCACCTTCGCCGTGAGAAGGATGATCGGTGTATTTTGTTCCCTGCGATGCAGGCGCATGAACTCGTAGCCATCCATCTCTGGCATCATGATATCCAGGATGATCAGGTCGGGAGTTTCAGTCCGAGCCACGATCAAGGCTTCTGTGCCATCCCCGGCTGTCGCAACCCGAAAGCCTTCCTGCTCAAGGTAGGCTTTAACTAAGGACACGATCCGCTCTTCGTCATCGACAACCAGGATCTTTTTCACCATCATGTTTTCCAGCGCACGATTCTATTTAGTTATGAGAAATCGAGCGTGATGGGGAGATGTGTACGCGATCGTTGATGTGCTCGATCAATATTGAGAATATCAAGAAATTATTAAGATACTATGAAGATTATTTGAAGCAATAGTAGTCAAGCTATTTACTTGCACTATATTCTCGCCCGAACACGGAGGCGGT
>DAOUEQ010000161.1:0-10820 GCA_034430395.1 Anaerolineales bacterium
AGTGGGAACTTGGTATCCCTTCACAGAGTGACTTGATTGCCCCTCTGGTCGATGCAGATGGTCCGGCATTGGAGCCTGTTTCTGAGGCTCTATCAAGACCACCGGTTTCAATCTGGATTCGGTGGTTTTTAGCTGCTGCAGCTGTCCTGGCGGTGGGCTACGCGCTTTATTATGCATTGAATGTAAGAACACCGATGGGATTAGAGCCGCAGGAACAACCTGTCGGTACGGAACGGACAATATCCACACCGACCTCCTCACAAGCCATGCCAACTCAAGAAATCACTCTGAATTTGCCTGTGGGTGAAGATGGTTACGAAATTGGCGAGATTCTGTATAAGGAAGATTTTACTGACCCATTGCCCAATTTTTGGTGGTACGACGGTGGGCAGGATCCTTGGTTAACGGCAGATATCGACGAGCGTTCAGTCCTAGTTGCGTCTACGGAACAGGCTTATGGGATGGACGTTGGTGAATGGAGTGACCACCTCGCCCAATTTGATTTTTACCTCTCGAAACCAAATGCTGATGGCTTTTATTCCCTGCATGTCTCGACGATGCACCAGACCTGTTCTCCGATCCTTAATCAACCGAATTGCTACTCGATGTATATAGCACCGGAAGGAATTCGTTTCGACCGGAATGCTTGCGACTCTGATCATTACTTCTCGTTAGACAATCCCTATTATGTTTCTCCACGTGAGTGGCATACCCTTCAGATATTCAAATATCGCGAAAAGTATCGGGTTGTACTCGATGATGTTGAAATCTTCAATATCATCATCGATCATCCTATCGAATCGGGCCTCATGCAATTTCAGCTGGATTTCGGGGGAGAATTCTACCTGGACCATTTCCGAATCTATGAACTGGTGTCAAGCGAGGGGTAACGCTCCTCGATGTATCACTAATGTCCGAAGCTGTCATCTCCAGCGTTCATGCTTCCCTTTGGTCCAATAATCATCAGATAAGATACGATCTTCGTCCAGCCTGACAGCGACTCATCCGATCCCATTTGACGATAAGTCCGGTAAAATGAACCCTCGCCTTACCCGCTTGCCATGTCCTGGATGTCTTCCCAGGCGATCACACGCAGTCGCCGCCAAAGAGAATCATCTTGAATACGCTCCGCGAAATCGAGCCAATCCTTTTCAAGTTTCGACCATAGCGAACGCGGCGTGAAGGCCCAGAGGTGAAACTCACGCCCTAACTGGCCCGCGAGTTCATGCCCGATTGTGAGCGTACGCGCCAGTTGATAATGTCGATTGCAGGCTGGCGACTCAGCATCTGGTTTGGGACGCGGTTCCAAGGTCAGATGGCGTGAGAAGCGAGCTTTCTCAACATACCAATACCGGCAGGGCGACCTGTCATCTCCTGGTGAAGGATGCATCTCCGGGCAGCGACGCCTGCTGAAGCGCGAGCAGCGACCAAAGCCGCTCCCGCGCTTGGATTCAACCAGGATTAGGTTACTCTCCCCAAGAAAAAATAGGTCAACCTCAGTCTTGGGACCGCCTCCCTCGATCATGAGAAGAACATCATCAAGCCGAGATAGGCGAACCCCATCCACGTCGTAACCCCAGTAGTAGGGAGTCAATACCTCGTCGGACAAATCTTCTTCGTTAGGATTCCCCCATAAAGGTCTGATACTCAGAAGATCCATCAGCGAGATTGTCGGCTGCGCCAACATGTAGATCTCGTTCCATAACAATGCGTTTTCCGAGTTTGGATTGAGGAAGTTTGTTAGCACACTCTCAGGGAGAACTGAAAAAATCCGCTCACCCTCCCCGGAAATGACCTGCCTTGGGAGCCACCTCCGCTCGGCGGCATGACTATCCCCACTCTTGCCGGAACTCCCATTGAGGTCATCAGTCATCGGTTTCGCTATCTCCTGCCTTTGCAGCTTCAGCCATGGCCCGCAAGAAATCACTCAGCCGTTTCTGGGCATCAAAAAAAAGGTAAAGGGCAGGCGATCCGTCGTCCTTCATCGCCGCAAAATCACTCAAGGCTTGCCCTTCAAACAAAAGCCCGAAGGTGTAGGTTTTACCGGGCACATCCTCATCCTTTCGGGGTTTCACCAGTAGGATCAGATTGACAAGATCCTTTAAGCCACGTCCTGAATCAAGATCGCAATCTATGGCCCCAGTCAGCGAGAACAAACCAAGCTGATCGCGAAGCACACGACGCAGGCGCGCCACTTTTCCCTGAAGAGCTTGCGACATGGAAGTGTAGATGCGTAGTTTCAACCCTCCCACCTTCCGAGATTCAGCAAGAATAAAATCGATCACTTCAGATAATCCGCCTCCCGTGAACTTCAAGCCCCGTGACGCAGCTCTCAATTGCACACCATCACCCTTCCATAGCGGATCTGCTTGAGGCAGTTCACCTTTGCGTTCGAGCCTATGCAGAATGTGTTGAAACTCCGCTCGGCTACGGTTCAGGCCATCAAGATTGGTGGGATTTATCGATAACAAGGACTTTGCGATTGCCGCGCCAAACTGCCATTGGACGAGCATCTCGCCGATTTGTTTTGTGTTCGTACCTGTCTCAAGCACAAGCACCGGAATTCCCACGTCGACCCACTCATGCAGACGACGATCCAAAGCACCAGATCGGCGCAGATACACGAAGAGTCGATCGTCGCCATAGACTTTCCCAGATCCCGGTGGTTCATCCCGGATCGTGATAAATCCGCCCTCATCTCTCCCGCGCCCTGCCGCGAGTAGGCCCTCTATCCACTTTAATATCGGTTCTAAAGGTGGGTCGGCGAAGAGCGTAATTTTCTCTCGCCCACAGCGCAATGCCGCAGCCAGGACCGAGCCGAGATAAAGGCCGGGATTCTGGGCAACATCCACGAGTGGGCCACAGGCACGCGTCATGTCCACGCCACCGCGCACGAAGGAATGGAGATCCGCACCTGCCAACGCTGCTGGCAAGAGACTCTGCCAATTGAATGGGGAGGGCCAGATGTCGTCATGTAAATCCACCTCAATAATTTTCTGGATACCTCGCTCGACAGCCCAATTTCGTAATTTGGAACCCTCCTGAGTCATGACAACGAAGTGATGCCGTGTCTGCTCTTCAAGCTTCCGGACCGCTTGTTCCCAAAAAGCTGCGATCAAGTTCTCCTCAATTCCATCGTCCGAAGAGGCGTCTACGATAAGATACAAAGTTGCTTCAGGTGTAATTTTCCGCTTTATGGTACGAATGTCATCCGGATTCGCCGTACCGATTGAGTGGAAATCAATCCTGTCGGTTGGCGTGAGTAACCGTGCCAGCATCTCCGCAGTGAATATTCCACATCCGGATCCAATGAGGACAAGCGTGGTAATTTCCGGAGCTGCCGCTTCTTCTGCGAAACGCATGAGCTCAGTGACTCCGGTTGACATTTTCGCAGGCTCTGATAGCCACCGCAGCCAATGGCCAACCCGCGCTTTCTCGCGATCGCGTTCCACCCACAGCGTTACATCTTCCTGCCAGAGCCTCTTCCCAACCTCATCTCGATCTAATTCCGCCAGGGTCTCCCGCATTTTCGGTTCAAGCGCGGAGATCTCCTTTCTAAATGCCGCTGCCTTATTCTCAATCGTCCTCAAGATGGAGTGATAAGAGTCTACGAATTTGCTAATACCCTGCCTCTCGAGCCGTTCAGCTGCATCAGCGAGCGAGATCCCAAGGTCATCCAGCGCCTGCAATTGGCTGCGGGCGGTTGAGATATTCTCGGTAAGCGTCAGCTCCGGAGATCCATGATCCTTGAATGCCTTTAGGGTTGATTCAGAAAGCGTGTTTACGGTGTCCGGCCCAATCAGATGATCGACATAGTAGGTATCAGGATACTCTAGGTTCTTCGTGCTCGTGGATGCCCAGAGAGGTCTTTGGACTCGCGCTCCCCGCGCGGCGAGATATTGAAACTGTTCCCCTTGAATAGTTGCTACAAATTGCCCGTAAGCAAGCCCGCAGTTCGCAATGGCTACTTTCCCGAGCAAGGAGGAAGCGCGCTCCCCCTCCTCGTCGCTGCGCTTGATTGTCTCCTGCAGTTGCTCATCCAGCGCAGTATCGATCCGTGATACGAAAAATGAAGCCACAGAGGCAACATGGTCGAGCGAGCCGCCATCTTCGAGACGCCTCTCCAGACCACTCATATAAGCTTCCATAACTTCTATATAACGCCCAAGAGAAAAAATCAACGTGGCATTTACATTGATGCCCGCTCGAATAGAAGATTCGATCGCGGGTAGACCGGCAAGCGTCGCCGGGATCTTAATCATTGCGTTAGGGCGATTTACTGCATCCCAAAGCCGTCTCGCCTCTTCAATAGTCTTGGATGTATCATCGGCCAATTCGGGATTCACCTCGATCGAGACGAAACCGTCCCCACCGTTCGTTTGCTCAAAAAGCGGCAAGAAGGCATCCGCCGCGGCGCGGATATCATCAATCGCAAGTTGATCGAATATCCTTTCTGCCGTCCATCCTGCCTGGGCGAAACGGCGCAAATCCACCGTGTAGTTATCGCTCGACAAGATGGCACCTTCAAAGATGGTTGGATTGGAGGTCACACCGCGCAGTTCACCAGTAGCGATCCGATCAACCAATTCCCCAGAATCGAGCGAGTCCCTGCGGATATTATCCAACCACAGGGACTGTCCTAGTGAATGAACAGATTGGATCGGGTTCATTATCTGTCCTAGAAGGGGTCGCTTCAATTATTCTCTTGCTCTACCTACCCGATGCAAACGCTCCACTTACGTGATGAAACTAATGGCCAGGAACATTTTCACTTAAGAAGCAAAGATGCAAAGAGCCATGAAGTCCCGATAAAGCAACCGGCCACCTACATGGCTCATGAACCTGAGGACTTGATCCGCACCAGGACTTCCTGAGCTTTCCGGACAACAATATCTGCGGTCAATCCAAAGCGCTCATAGAGTTCCTCGTACGGCGCTGATTCACCGTAATGATCGATGCCGATGATGGCCCCAGTATCGCCAACCCAGCGATCCCATCCAAGTGCAACGCCGGCTTCAATTGCCACGCGGGCGCGAATCACCGCCGGAAGCACCTGTTGACGATATTCAGGAGATTGGGCTTCGAATAGCTCCCAAGACGGGAACGACACCAGGCGGATCGAAATGCCATCGTTCGCGAGTTTTGCACCAGCTTCGAGGATGATCTCGACCTCTGACCCCGACGCCATCAAGATGAGCTGAGGCGGTCCCTCCCCTAAATCTGCCAGGACATATGCGCCTTTCTGTAATCCCTCAGCCGATCCGTATTTCGCCCGGTCGATTGTCGGCAGTGCTTGACGGGTTAATGCTAATGCAGTTGGCCCATCGTCTCTTTCTAATGCTGACATCCAGGCTTGGGCGACCTCATTCGCATCCGCCGGTCGGAATACGACCATATTGGGGATCGTGCGCAATGCAGTGAGTTGTTCAATAGGTTGATGCGTGGGCCCATCCTCTCCCAGGCCAATCGAATCGTGCGTGAACACATAGATTACGCGGATCTTCATTAATGCCGCCAGGCGGACCGCTCCGCGCATATAGTCAGAAAAAACTAGAAAGGTCCCACCGAAGGGGATGAGTCCACCGTATAGGGAAAGGCCGTTCAGGATCGCTCCCATCGCGTGTTCGCGCACCCCAAAATGCAGGTACCGCCCAGCTCGGTGCTCAAGATTAAATGCTGTTTCTCCTTGCAGCGCAGTCTTATTCGATCCGGTTAGATCGGCAGACCCACCGAACAGCTCGGGAATGAACGGCGCCAGCGCGTTCAGGACTACCCCCGAGGAGACGCGGGTAGCCATGCCTTTCGCATCGGTGTCAAAAACAGGGAGCTTTGCTCTCACCTCAGTGGGGAGTATTCCACTCAAGGTTCGCGTAAATTGCGCATACAGATCGGGATATGCCTCTCCGTAACTAGCCATCCTCTCCTGCCAGGCTTCGTATGCCTTGAGATTGCGCTGAGCACCGGCGCGGAAATGCTCGCGCACATCATCCGGAACGAGGAAAGAAGGTTCCTGCGGCCAACCCAATTTATCTTTCGCGCCCGCTAACTCCTCTTCCCCCGGTGGTTCACCATGCGCGGCAGAGGTATCTTGCTTTGTTGGAAGACCATAGCCGATATGAGAGCGAGTTACGATCAACGAAGGGCGTTCATCCGATCTGGCGGCCTCTATGGCGCGATCTAGCGCCTGCAGGTCATTGGCATCCGCAACCTGCTCGACATGCCACCCATATGCCTCAAAGCGCGCGGCGCGATCTTCGGTGAAGGTTATATCCGTGCTGCCATCGATGCTGATCCGGTTGTCATCGTAGAGATAGATCAACCGGCCAAGTCGAAAATGCCCAGCAAGCGAAGCCGCCTCGGAAGCGACACCCTCCATCAAGTCACCATCCGAAACAATTCCATAGATGAAATGATCGACGACGGCATACTCATCACGGTTATAAAGCGCCGCGAGGTGTTCCGCTGCGATCGCCATACCGACGCCAGTAGCTAAACCCTGCCCAAGAGGGCCTGTCGTCACTTCTACGCCCGGTGTCAATCCATACTCTGGATGACCCGGAGTCTTGCTCCCCCATTGCCGAAATTGCTTAAGTTCTTCCAGAGGAAGATCGTATCCGCTCAAGTGCAGCAAGGCATACAGCAGCATGGAACCATGTCCGGGGGAGAGGATGAAACGGTCGCGGTTCGGCCATTGGGGATCTACGGGGTTGTATTTCATATGCCGCGTCCAAAGAACATAGGCCACCGAAGCCATCCCCATGGGAAGACCCGGATGACCCGAGTTCGCCTTCTGAATCGCGTCCGCGGCAAGAAATCGTATTGTGTTGATCGCTTTTTCGTGAATTTGCGCTGAGACCATCTAATGCTCCATTATTTATTGGTTTCTTATCCTGATCCTTCAAGAGGATGATAACATGCAAAATTATCCACCCATGGTTATCTAGACGATCCGAGAGCTCATTTTCTTCTCAGAACGCAGATCCTGTGTATAGAGAGTGTGAAGCATCAGGATATGCGCGTCTACTGGCTACTCGCCGGGCAGGAATAGAAAGTGAACACTCCCTGAGTGACGCCCACAAATACAAGATCATGCATCTCTATTCTTACGCACGATCCGCCCCATAACCCAGAGAACCACGGCGATCAGTAGGCCTGGCACCAGTGTGACGCCCATGCAAAGCAGTGACATTTGGACCGCCCCGCGTCCATAGAAAATCCATATGAGCACATTGCCAACGATCAAGACTATGGCCAAGCCTCCCAGAACAAGGCGCAATGTGGTCCCGCTTGCATACGCACGCAGGTCGCGCCCTTTGTACTTTTCTTCAGCCTTGTCTGAACTCTCTTCCTGCGGATTCAGTTCTCACCTCGGTTTGATAAGGCGGGGCGCGCCTCATAAAAACTATGATGAATTGCCGGGGTCCTGAGCCTCCCCCATCTCAGTCCAATCCAACCCCAGGAGCACTTCAACAATCATCCGGGCATCTTCTAGTGGATCTTCCGGAAAAGGCAGCGTATGGTCGTGACTCACGCGAGCCGTCAGTCGTTTCGCAGCGGAACGAACAGCGTCTGTGGCATCAGCTTGCTGCGTCAACCATTGCAGCATACTATAAGCATTCGATTCAATCTCACACTCCTCGGTCAAACTCCGCGTGAAGCTCACCGCCCAACCTGCTGCCCGCCGAGCACAGACTCTGGCTCGCCCCTCATTGCCATCGATCCGTGCTCGATTAGCATCCTTTAATTCTTCATGTATCGTTCGCTTGAGTGTAAGCAGATCGCCGCTTAAACCTTTTTGCATCGATCGTTCCCTTTTCGTTGATATGTCATCATGGCGTTTCTCACCCGGGAACCGAACTGTTAAGCTTTGCCCACCCCTAAATGGTAAGATGAGCGTAAGATAAATGCCAGCCAAAGGAGTATGCAAAAATGCGCTTTAAGGACAAGGTTGCCCTGGTGACGGGATCAGGTCGGGGGATCGGACGAGCCATCGCTTTGCGTCTGGCTGCAGACGGAGCTGACATCGTTGTGAATTTTTTCCGCAACCGAGCCCCTGCGGAAGATACAGCCGAGGAAATCCGTAACTTAGGGCGGAAGGCAGTCGTACTTAAGGCCAATGTTGGCGACCTTGAAGATCTTGAAAATCTATTTATCGGTGCGGAAGAGACCTTCGGTGGATTGGATTTTTTTATCAGCAACGCAGCCTCAGGATACAACCGTCCGGTTTTAGAGCAGAAGCCGAAGGGTTGGGAATGGACAATGAATATCAACGCTCGTTCGCTGCTATTCGGAGCTCAACACGCCACGCGGCTCATGCAGCACCGCGGCGGCGGCGCGATTGTCAGCCTCTCTAGCCCAGGCGCCTCACACGTCATTCCGGACTACGTCGTCGTCGGTGCCAGTAAAGCCGCAATCGAAACGCTGACCCGTTATCTCGCCGTAGAGCTTGCCCCTTTGGGCATCAGAGTGAACGCCGTTTCGCCGGGTGTCGTGAGGACCGATGCTCTGGAGCATTTCGACGTTACGCAGGACGATTCTGTGATTAAGCGCGTCTCAACGATCACCCCCGCCGGTCGACTTGTGACTCCCGAGGATGTTGCCGATCTGGTCGCTTTCCTGTGCTCCCAGGAGGCTGACATGATCCGGGGGCAGACGATCGTCATCGACGGCGGATTCACCTTGTTAGGAGATCAGCGTTCTCGTTAGGAAAAGTGAGAACGTTGATTTAGGCAGGACGATATAATCGACTAGACCGCCAAGTTGGTGGTGTCCCTGGCGATGTGCTCCAAGAACTCTTTGCGAGTGATGTCATTGGTCTTGAACGTCCCGGTCATGGCACTGGTGACCATGCTTGCGTTGGCCTTCTTCACCCCGCGGATCTTCGAGCAAAGATGTACGCCCTCAAGGACGACGGCGACACCCTGAGGGTGGATTGCCGCCTCGAGGAAATCCGCGATCTGGCGCGTCATCCGCTCCTGAACCTGCAGCCGGCGGGCAAATAAATCGACGACGCGGGGGATTTTCGACAGCCCAATGACCTTGCCATTGGGGAGATAGGCGACGTGTGCACGCCCCATGAAGGGCAGCAAATGGTGCTCACACATGCTGTAAAACTCAATATCGCGGACAATGACCATATCGTCATAGTCCACTTCGAAAACAGCTTCATTAATGAGTTTGTAGGGGTCTACGCGATACCCCGCAAGAAGTTCATCATACATGCGGGCGACACGTTCGGGTGTGCGTTCCAGACCTTCCCGGCAGGCGTCCTCACCAAATGCTTGGAGAAGTGTAGCGACCGCGGCTTCAATTTCTGGCCGCGCTACACCTACCCCATCCAAAAGCTCCGCTGCTGCATCGATATTGTGCATAGTCCTCTTCCTCCTCTCATGGTAATTCTTTTAAAAAAATCCTATCACAAACGAAATCAAACCTGGGACAGGAAATTTCCGGGAGCACCCCTCATATTGTAAGATTCTGAGTAAAATAGCCACAACAAAGAAGCCATTCTATCAACATTTTGACGATTTACGATACAAATGTCTTACCTGCCGCCGTCATTCTCGAACCGTTCGAGATTGGGCATTACGAAGGATGGACCTATGAACGAAGACCGCATCATCATCAAGGATTTACTGCTGCGGGGAATCATCGGGATCAACGATTGGGAGCGTGAAAAAAGACAGGACATCCTGATCAATATCACCCTTTCGGGAGACCTACGGGCAGCCGGCGAGAGCGATACGATCGAGGACACCATCAATTACCGGACGTTAACGAAGAAAATCATCGAGCATGTGGAGGAGTCAGCCAGATATACGGTTGAAGCCTTGGCCGCCGACATCGCCAGACTGTGCTTGAGCGCGGAGGGGGTTCGGCGCGCAAAAGTTCGGGTCGAGAAACCCGGCGCATTGCGCTTCGCGAAATCAGTCGGTGTGGAAATCGAGCGGAGCGTGAGCGACTTTGACTGAACTTGCCTTTATCGCCTTAGGTTCGAATATCGATCCTGAAACGAACTTGCCGCTCGCGTCAACGCGGCTGTCCGAGCTTGGCAAACCCATTGGCGCTTCAACGGTCTATCAGAACCCCGCCATCACAGATGAACCGCAGCCGGATTACCTCAATGCGGCGATCTTAATAGAGACTGCACTTGACCCCTTGGCGATCCGAGACAAACTGCGCGAGATAGAAGTAGACATGGGGCGCATTCGCACAGAGGACAAGTTCGCGCCGCGAACGATCGATTTGGATCTCTGTTTATTAGGTGATATTGTGCTTGATCATGAGCTGCTATCCCTCCCGGACCCCGACCTCTTGAAGAGACCGCATCTTGCGGTGACAATTGCCGAACTCCGACCGGACTTCCCCCACCCTCTAACGGGAGCCGCCTTAAAAAAAATCGCAAATAAATTACAGAAGGGCGCAAATCTTAAACCCAGACCTGACGTTGTTCTTCCTGGTTACGAATAGGAGGAACATTTCCTTATCGTGAGCCAGGAAGAGGTAAGAAAAATAAATCATGTCATCTCAAATCGCTGACGTCGTCATCTGTGGAGCCGGGATAGCGGGGATATCGACGGCCTACCATCTCAGCGTCAATACTGGCGTGAGACGGGTGCTCCTGGTTGATGAGCGGCCACCCCTCTCACTAACCAGTGACAAATCAACGGAGTGCTATCGCAATTGGTGGCCTGGCCCAGGGCCCGCAATGGTTCAGATGATGAACCGCAGCATTGACATCCTTGAAGATCTGGCCGACGAGAGCGGTAACCGCTTCAATCTCAACCGGCGCGGCTACCTCTTTGCTACAGCAGACCCGT
>DAOUEQ010000162.1:0-26910 GCA_034430395.1 Anaerolineales bacterium
CCAGCCACACTGATCGGAGAACCACGTTGGCTGAGAAACAGATGCTCGCTTTCAACGACTGGTCGCACTTGAAGCCAGGCCTGCAGCGTCTCCCAGAGCGAGGGCGTGAGCCATACCATGCGCTCCTTCTGTCTTTTTCCGCAAACCCTCACCTTCGTCAATCCGTCGGTATTCGCGGGGACTTCCAGACTATCCATACGCAACGCGGCTACTTCCGCAACTCTGAGACCGGCTCCGATCATCAGGCCAAACATCGCCTGGTCTCGCTCAGCTGTGATGATGGAAAATAACCGTGTGACCTCGTCCTCCGGCGCGTCGCGCGGCAGACGCGAGCCCCGTTTGAGCTTGTGGCGACGCCAGGTGACCGGATTGGGCCAATGCTGATCCGGGCATTCGCTGGCCAGGTACTCGAAAAAGGTATGGATCGTTACCAGACGGCGATTAATGGTGATGGGACTAAGACCGGCTGCGAGTTGGCCGTCTATGAAGACATCCACATCCGCTGCGGTTACCGCTTCAGGCTCTTTGTCGCCGATTGTTCTGAGGAATATATTGAGGTCGCTGGCATAGCATTTTGGTGTGGTGCTTTGACCATAGCAACGGTTGAGGTACTGGTCGAAGCGGCGACGAGCCTGGTCCATGTTGGTCTCCAATGAACATCCGGAGCCTGGATGTTACCTCAGGAATGACCAACTCAATATAATTAGCGAAAACGGAAGTAAATAATCTCATGCCAACGTAATAATCTTTACCGTTGTTAAACTTATGGATTCGCATATTTGGGCTGTTTAATTGTTATTCATTGCAGATTTGAGGTCCCCAGTCTCAATAACTATGACATGAGTCTCAATAACTATGAAATCCTACACTACAACTAAGGCTCAAAGCGGAATTGGAGACAATAGTGGTGGTGGATATTACTGACCCAGGCATTACCCATGCCATAGGGCGCAAGGGGGATGTTGTCCTGCACCCAAACACGCTCATCTTTAAGGGTGTACACATCGGCGAGATTGCGAGCCACATCCCAGGCGAGCGGGTAAATCGTCCCTTTCTTCTTAACGTTCTTCAATATCACGGTCAAGTATGAGCGAGGTCGCATGTAGGATTTGAGGCCAGCGTAGATCTGGACTAGGCGATCGAGGAACTCATCATAGTCAGCAATGTTTCCAAGGTCGGCAGGTTCATCTGAATAGGTTACATCAAGGTCAGAAGAATCCCGCCGATGGCGCTGCGTCTCAGCCCCTCGCGCGTGGAGTATGTCCCAATACGGTGGAGAAGTTAGGACATAGTCGATCTGAGGTAAATTGAAGGATGGGAGGTCGGCTGCATCACCGGTGATAACCTCGATGTGGAGATCGCTGACAGACGGACCCAGGAGCTCGCGCTCCTCAGCGATCAGCTCTCGGGCGATTTCAGCATAACCGGTATTCAACTCCAATCCAATACCACTTCTGCCACTTCGCAGGCAGGCGAGAAGTGTTGAGCCGGTTCCAACCATCGGGTCGAAGACCATCTGGCCGCGTTTCGTAAAGAATTCGATGAACTCCTGTGCGAGCGTCTCTGGAAATTTCGCTGGATGGCGGAGGACATCCTTTCGTCTGGGAGGGGGGTTGTGCCTAAACCAGGATTTTTGGAATTTGATCCAATCCTTCGGTGATAAGTCGTTCAGGCGGTTGTGAAAGGTTCTTTTTTTTGCCATCAAATTTCGCTCAGGGTGTCGGTGTGTGCGTTGGAGTAGGAGTGGGCAGCAGCGTACGGACAATGAAGTTATCGAAAGAAGCGGTTGTCTGTCCACTGCGTCTGGCGTGAACAATCAAGCCAAGCCGTCCCCAGCGTAGTCCAGGGTCGTGCGCGCTAAAAACTTCCTCACTGTTGATGAAGAAGCGGAAGCGGTCGCCATCGGCGATGACGCCTAAGCGGTTGTCGATGAGCAATCCGGGGATTAAGGCATTGGTGATTGTCTTTGGAATGACAGCAACTTCCGAACCATCAGAGACACGCGTTACACGAGCTTCCCCTTGACATGTCAGGGTGAAACGGTAGTGTCCGCCTGATGGGTCGACGCGGAACATCAAACCGAATTCATCATCATCTGTACATAGCAAAGCTCGAACTACTACCTCAAGATAACCGTCCGTGAATTCTTTAACGGGACTCAGGGCGGTGTAAAAAGCGTGTGCCTGTCGGACGGATAGGCTGAAGCGACCGTCGTATAAACTCGACCCACCGAGGTTCGAGTTTAGTGCTAGCCAGCCTTGATCCTGGCTAAAGTCATCATGGAAAAGGATCGTGCCCAATCCTGAGGCGATATCCGCTGTGGGGGATGGTATGGGCTCGGGTGTAAATGTTGGTGTAGGGACTAAAGTGGGGAAGAAAACAGTGGATGTGGGCGCAGGGAGTGTTGGCATTGGAGTGCGCGTGGGAGCGGGCCTTGTGCTCACGCAAGATGAAAGAAGCATGGTGCACGCGGTTAAGCAAATTGCTAGAAACCGGAATCGCTTGCTTCCGCTCTCCGAATCCCTCTCCGCTTCGCTTCGGGGGCGCATGGCGAAACGGGGGACTTCGCTCCCCTGGTGGGTGATGAGATGACGCATCCTTCTTCCCTTAAAGAAAGTGTGATTTGCATGAGGATACAACAATCTATGTGATTGTGGGAAATCTCGCGGGTTGGAGAGAAAAGGGCATCCGTCAGGGATTTATGTACCAAAGCTTGAAATCGTCGAAGTAGACCGTTAAACCTGGCGTGGATGCGGCGTCGGAGAAGAGGCCGAAGTTCCCTTTGAAGAAAGAGTTATCTTCAATTGAGTCTAAGACTTCGCCGTTCGCAAAGACGGTCAAGGTTGTGCCGCGGGCGAGGAATCCGAGCACATTCGTTGTGTCCGACCCGGAGAGAATCGAATCATTGGGTGTCCAATCGAGCAAGGTTTGTACTGTGCCGGCAAAAAGTTTGCGTATTCGATAAGATCCGTCACAGGAGAATTCGAGTGTGTACCCGCTGTCGCGATTCTCCGGTTCAACCCTAACGGCCAGGCCGATGGCGTCTTTCCCGGAGCACTCTCCGACTTCGGCAGTCACTTCGACGTAGAGTTCTCCTGCGTCGACGTCCGGTATGGTTGTGCTCCACCATAGGTACTTATCTGTCAGGAAATCAGTGGCCCGCAGGCGTCCATCCTCCCATACGTTCATCGCCCCATCGAAATTAGGACCGACCCAGGTCAGGTTGGATGAGAAATCATCCCAATAGTGCGGCGCAGCGAGGTTGATCCCGTAGCGCGGATCATCAGGCGAAAGAGGGGGCGGGGTAGGTGTAATCGTCAGTTCAGGTGTTGGTGTTAAGGTGAGTATCGCAGTAGGTGTGGTGATATTCGTTGCGCTGGGAGGAGCCGTCAACGATGGAAGCGCGTTAACCAGGGCGGAATCCATGGTCTGGTTGACGTCACCAGGCAGCTCGCGCACAGGGGCTGGCCGGGTGCATGACCCGGCCAGCCAGGTTATTACAACGACGGTTCCAAGTCTTTTTGACAAGCTCACGGGATAAAAGGGATGTGCCAGAAAGCGAAATCGTCGAAGGTTGCCGATAACGGGTATGTATATTCAGCGCGGACATACGCTGCGAAATACCCGTAAGCCCATGGCATCCCTGCATCCCAATGTTCTCCGACCTGGAAGCCGTTAATGAAGATATAAAACTTGCCGTCGTACCCCCAGATGCCCAGTCTATTGGTGGCATCCTTCCCCGTTCGAATCACATCTGAAGGAGTCCAATCGACCTGTGTTGCTGTGGCTCCTCCAGCTGGACGGAAGCGTATTAAGCGCCAGGCACCGTCGCAGGAAACCTCAAGTGCATATCCGCTGGGGGTCTGTTCGGGATCGATCCGAATAACGAGTCCAACGGCATCTTTTGAGATGCAATCACCGTTGGTAGCAGATATTTCAGCATACAAACGACCGGATTGAACGGATGTGTAGGACCAGTAAAGCCCTTCCTGGGCAACGTTATCTGTGCCAACAAGTTTCCCGTCTTGAATTGAGTAAGAAGCTCCCGCCGCTTCGTAGTCGTACCAAGTGTCAGGATTTATGAAGTAATCCGTGTGATCGGGATGGGCGAGATCGAGATATTTAACACGTGGATCGCTCTCATCGGTAATGACGAAAGGTGTTGGGGTCGGTGGGACTTCCAACCTCTGAACAGAAGATGTGGGCTCAGCGGTGGGTGGTTCTACGACCGGTTCCACCACCATAGGTTCAGTCGGAAGCGCCACAACAGGTTGCTCCTCAGCAGGCTCGACTGGCACCACTTCGGGGGGCGGTGCTTCTTGCCCACGGCGAACAAGTGCAGAGACGCCGAGATATGCAAGTAATATTACCAGCAATGCGGATACGATAATCAAGAGAATACGTTCGATACTGAGAGATTTCCCTTTTTCCTCACTCATCTTGGTTCCTCCTTCAAGGGGTTAGCATGACCTTGCCGGACTCGCCGGAGGTCATGGTCTCAAAGGCTTTATCAAATTCATCCATTTTAAAGTGGTGGGTAACGAGTGGCGCGAGATCAACAGCACCAGAGCGGATAAGACCACGAGCCTGATACCAGGTTTGCCAAAGCTTGCGACCACTGATGCCCAGAACGCGCGCGGCTTTGAAGACGATGTGATGATCCCAATCGAATTCAATCGACCCAGGTGTGACACCCAGAAGCGCCGCTTCACCACCGGGCTTCAACAGCGTGAACCCCTGATCGATCGCTGACGGTGAGCCGGACATCTCCAGGAGCACATCGACCCCCTCACCGTCGGTTGCATCGCGAATCAACTCGATTACCGGGTCATCAACGGCATGCAGCGCCAGATCCGCTCCCATCCGGCGCGCGAAGTCAATACGGTAGGCGCTGATGTCGGTGGCATAAATGGATCGAGCGCCGATGGCGCGGGCGACAGCGATGGTCATCAACCCAACAGGACCACAGCCTGTGACGAGGACTTTCTTCGCCCTTAAGTCGGCCGCAAACGCGGTATGAACTGCGTTGCCGAAGTTCTCCTGCAGTACAGCGATTTCCACGGGAAGATCTTCAGGGTTTGGCCAAGCGTTCTGCGCGTGAATGGCGATGTACTCGGCGAAACCGCCATCGCGATCGACGCCGATTAGCCGCGTGTTCTCACAAATGTGACCAAGACCTGTGCGACAGAAGGAACATTGATTGCAGATGACATGTGATTCTAAAGAGACAAAATCTCCTATCTCCGGTGTCTCGACCATGGATCCGCGATCAACGATATCTCCACAGATCTCATGTCCGACGATCACGGGTGGGTGCATTCGACCTGCTGCCCAAGAATCCCAGTTGTAGATATGTAAATCGGTACCACAAATGGAAGCCGCGCGTACCTTAACGAGCACTTCGTCGCGTTTGATACTTGGGATGGGTACTTGCTGGACTTCAAGACCTGGATTGGCGTGGGCTTTAACCACTGCCTGCATCATTTCGGCCATGTTACGGAGTGCCTCCGGGAAAGATAGTTAATTCGGAGTATAGCATTAACACCGCAAACTCAATCTTGTGCGAGTTATAATGCTTTGACTATGGTTCTCATGTACCAAGGCAAGGGATAGGAGTGGATGATGGAATACCGCAGAATGGGATGTTCTGGATTGAAGTTGAGCGCTATCTCCTTAGGATCTTGGATTACCTTTGGCGACCAGATTGATGAAATCGTTGTTGAAAAGCTCATACAAAGGGCATACGAAGCAGGTGTCAATTTCTTTGACAACGCCGATATTTATGCAAATGGAGAGTCCGAACAAGTAATGGGAGAGGCGATTAAGGATTTCTCTCGAGAGAGCCTTGTAGTCTCGAGTAAAGTTTATTGGCCCACGATGCCCGGCCCCAACGGTCGCGGTCTCTCCAGAAAGCATATTATGGAATCCTGCCACGCTTCGTTGAAGCGAATGAATCTGGAATATCTGGATCTATATTTCTGCCATCGTTACGACCCCGAGACGCCGCTGGAGGAGGTGGTGCGAGCGATGGATGACCTTGTCTGTCAGGGTAAGGTGTTGTATTGGGGCACATCCGAATGGCGCGCGGGTCAGATTGCACGCTCCTATGCCATTGCCCGTGAGTGGAACTCTTATCCACCAGTTGTTGAGCAACCGCAATACAATATGTTTGTCCGTCGTAAAGTCGAGGACGAACTGGTTCCGGCTGCGAGAGATCTTGGATTCGGCTTAGTGACATATAGTCCTCTGAAGTACGGACTTTTAAGCGGAAAATACAACAACGGCCAACCTGATGAGAAGACTCGTCTTACGCGGGAACCGGAATGGGGTACAAAAGTCATAACGGAAGAACGGGTGGAGGTAGTTCGCGGCTTGACTGCACTTGCGGACGAAATCGGAGCGACGACCGCTCAACTAGCGATCGCCTGGCTCCTTCGCATTCCTGAGGTGAGCAGCGTGATCACAGGAGCGTCGCGGCTTAAGCATCTAGATGACAACTTGAAAGCGTTGGATTATGTAGCAATGCTTTCGCCTGAGATCTTAAATAAGATCGAGGTGATATTGGAAAACGCTCCCGGTGAAACTGAATAAACCAAACGCCCGGGACTTTTAAATACCCCCAGAGTTTCAGAGCATCCCCCACCCTGCGACGTCAAGCGCTTAAAATTTTATATTTAAATGACGGGATGTATACTCCCAATCATCACAGGAGTCGGATATTATCCGGCACCAAGCAGCAATTTGTGCTGTTTGTAAAAAGGAGAGATTGACAAAATGGCTAACGAGATACAGATAGACGCTTTTCCACCGGCAAAGATGGCGAGCAGGATGGAGAGTGTCGGCGTCGCAAAATCAGAACTCAGGGCGAACACGATGTTCGCCTTGGCTGTTCTGGCGGGAGCATTTATCGGTTGTGGGGCGATCTTTGCCACGGTCGTCACAACTGGCCTGGGAGCCGTCGGTATGGGCTTCGGGGTCATCAAACTGCTGGGAGGGCTGGTCTTCTGCCTCGGCCTTGTCGGCGTCGTTGTGGCTGGGGCCGAGCTCTTCACCGGAAACAACCTGATCATCATGGCATTTGCCAGCGGTAGGGTTCCTCTAGCCAAGCTACTACGCAACTGGGGCATCGTGTATGCGGGCAACTTTGTGGGCTCGATATTGACTGCGATGATCATGCTAGTGACAAAGCAGTACATGTTTTCCAACGGTTCCTTGGGCGCCAATGCTCTCGGTATCGCCAATGCCAAGACCGGTCTAGGCTTTTTCCAAGCCATCGCCCTGGGCATCATGTGCAATGCCCTGGTATGTCTGGCTGTGTGGCTCTGTTCCTCGGCACGATCAACCACTGACAAAATCCTGGCAATTATCTTCCCCATTACCGCCTTCGTCGCTGCCGGATTTGAGCACTCTGTGGCTAACATGTACTTCATCCCCATAGGCTTGTTCATTAAAAGCACCGCTGGCGCGGGATTCTGGGAAGCCATCGGTAGGACAGCTACAGATTATGGAAACCTGACGTGGGGAGCTTTCTTTATCAAGAACCTGTTGCCGGTGACTATCGGTAACATCATAGGTGGCGCCGGATTTGTGGGATTGGTTTACTGGTTTATCTACTTACGACCCCAGAAGGTGGTAGAAGTTGCGAAAGAAGCCGCGGTCCAAATCCTGGTCGTGGACGACGATCCCGACATGATCGAGTTTACGCGCACCGTTCTCACCAAAGATGGCGGCTACGAAGTGTTCTCTGCAGCAAATGGAGCACAAGCTCTCGAGATCATGAAAGCGGAACCGCCGGATCTGGTCCTGCTTGACGTGATGATGGATTCACCACTCGACGGCGTCAACCTGGCCCGAAAAATGACCTTGGATACGATCCTATCGGAGATTCCAGTCATTATGGTTTCCAGTATCGAGCATAGCGAGTATGCCGATCGCCTTCCAGACGACATGAGAATTCCCATTGATGCCTGGATTAGCAAACCGGTGGATCCCGATCATCTCCTGAGGACTGTCCGACGCTTCCTGGCCTGAGCGACTCGAAGGTCAGGCGCAGAATACTTGGGTGGCATATTCAAGCGTACGCTATTCGCACTTGTCTGGATCGAACGTGTAGGACGGCCTATGCCGCTGCGTTATACCCCGCGGGTCGAAATTCATCCAGATGGGATGCGAGGCTGCGAATTACGATTCTATTCGTGGATAATGCCCCCCACTTCGTCTCGGAGCGGCACATCAACCGCAGCGTAACGGGGGGGGCGCGCGAGAAGTATGTATAGATGAGGTAATCCTGAGTCGTCATTTACACACTTTGGTCTCCCCTATGCCGCTATAAAGCTTCCGCGTGCTATCGAGCACCTATCCGGCTCTCTCGCAGTGGTTACGGATAGGTGGCTGTACTACACGCTTCGGCACAGGTATTGCAGGGAGTTTAGTTACGCAATCATTTACGGGTAGAATTCGAATATGGCGAAGGCGATGGATGTAAGGCGGTTTCGACACCGCCGGGAGATCCAATCTGGAGGAGAGAAGCTGCTTGGGCGGCTTGGTTTTATATCTTCCCTTCTGCTGGTTATTGGAATTGGAATTGTAAGCCTCCTGGTGGCTATATCTTATGCCGATTTAACTTCAAACCTTCCCCCGGCGGAAGATCTGGATCTGATCTTCGGCTCCACGGGGCGGGAGTCTTTCCGTCCGGTCAAGTTCTATGATCGAACAGGCGATAAACTTCTTTTGGATGTACTTCACCCGCAGGCACAGAGCCGACGTTGGTTGTACCTCGACCCGGATGGGCCGATCGATTTACCTGAGTACGCGCTTGAGGCTACGATCGCGATCCAAGACGAAACCTTCTGGGTAAACTCTGGATATAACCCCCAAGAGGTAATTCAAGCGGCGCTGAGCTATCTCGAGCTTCAGCAACCTAAAGAGATAACAACCTCGATAAGTCAGCAATTAGTCCAGTCGCAACTGTTGCCACTCGGGGGGGGAGTTCGTTCTCCCGAGAAGCAATCCTTACAAAGAATGATTCTAGCGGCTGAGGTCACCCAGAAGTATCCCAAGGAAAAAATCCTCGAGTGGCATATCAACAGCGCCGACTATGGAAACTATGCCTATGGGATTGATGCCGCGGCGCTGGTGTATTTCGCCAAGCATGCGTCAGCTCTCACCCTCCCCGAAAGCGCGATGTTAGCGGCCATCCCTCTTAATCCATCACTGAACCCAGTTGATGCTCCAAAAGAGGCGAAGGAACGGCAGGCGGAAACCTTGAGGGCGATGGTGAGTATGGGAGCAATCACGCCCCATGAAGCAGAACTGGCCCTTGCTCAGCCTTTGGAGATCATGCATGAGACCATTGAGCGACCGGACCACCTACACGCAATAATTGAGTATCTCCAGAGCGAAGTGCTTGAGATGTTTGGCGATGATGCCCTGAGACGAAGTGGATTGTGGATTCAAACCACGGTGGATTACGACCTGCAGCTGCAATCCCACTGCACACTCCAAACTCATGCCGCCCGTCTGTCCGGGTTTGAACCAAGCGCCATTCTCCCTGCGGCAGATGGAACGGGATGCCTCGCTGCGGGATTTCTCCCTCCAGTTCGCCCAAGCGACGCAAATCTCGATCACAATATTGAAGCGGGAGGCTTTGTAGTTCTCGATGCAGAAAATGGGGAGATTCTAGCGATGGCGGGGCCCATCACAGAAACGAGATCTACCGGCACTATGTTCTCCCCATTTGTCTATCTGACAGCTTTCGCCCAAGGCTATTCACCGGGGAGCATGGTCCTGGATATTCCTCCTGAAGGCGAGTTAGAAAATGGAATGTCAGGAGAGCAGGCTTCACAATATAGCGGACCGGTGCGGATCCGCACCGCGCTGGCGAATGGGTATGAAGCAGCGAGTGATAGGGTCCAGTCTTTGATAGGTGTGGACAGCATCGAGCGAACGGCACGTTCAATGGGTGTCTCGTCAGCAACTTACAATGCAAAAGCGTATCGCATATCCAGTGATCTAAATTGGGAGGCTTCTCTGCTGGATCTAACCAGTGCCTTTGCCGTTCTTGCGAATCAAGGAACGATGGTCGGTGAGTCATCTCCACAGGATAACGCTGCAAGAGATTCTTTGCGGCCATCGATCATTTCGATGATTGAAGATGGTGTGGGGAGGCTAGCGTTTGGCTTTGAACCAGATCATAAGGCAGTTCTCAGCGCTCAGCTGGCTTATTTGATGACGGATGTGCTGACGGATGAGACGGCACGCCGGTCAGCCCTAGGGCAGTCAAATGCCTTGGAGATCGGCCGGCCAGCGGGAGCCATTGCCTCTGTTGGGGATGGACACGACTTCTGGAGTTTAGGATACACTCCGAGCCGAGTTGTCGGTGTTTGGCTTGGAAATCTGAACGGCGCCGAGCCAGTTGGACTACATGAGATGAACAGTGCCGCCCCTGTATGGCATGCCCTTATTCGCTATACAACAAAGGAGCTACCGAACACTGGATGGCAGATACCACCGGGTGTGAGCCGGATAGATGTCTGTGACCCCTCTGGTCTGCTGCCCACGGTCTACTGCCCTTCGGTTGTGACCGAGGTTTTCCTAAGCGGAACTGAGCCGATAACCTTCGATAATCTTTTCCAGCCCTACCTGGTGAACAAAGAAACGGGCAAGCTTGCGACTCTGAATACACCAATCGATCTTGTTGAAGAGCGGATATATCTCGTCCCGCCTCCAGAGACTGCGGAGTGGGTACGGATGATCGGTCTCGAAAGACCCCCTCAAGAATATGACACCCTCACCGATCTGGAACGTCAGGATCCAGACGTACGCATTACAACGCCGGCACCTTTTTCCTATCTTCGTGGCGATATTATGGTGCGAGGGTATGCAAGTCCGACGAATTTTGACTATTACCGGCTTCAATATGGCAGCGGACTAAACCCCACGCGCTGGGTGCAAATTGGGGATGACAGTGGCAAGCAAGTACGGGGCGGGACTTTGGCGCTTTGGACGACCGAAGGACTCAACGGGTTATATACGCTTCAACTCGTTGTTGTCGACCTCGACGGGCATATCTCAACCCATGCCATCCATGTTACAGTGGACAACCAACCCCCAGAGGTAGCGATACTATTGCCCAAACCCGACCAGGTCCTGAGCGGCATGAGCACACAGGAGATGGTGATTGAGGTTGAGGTGGACGATAACTTTGGGGTTGAGCGGGTCGAGTTCTATATTGACGGCATTAAGGTTGAAACGGTGACCACGCCGCCGTATTCGATCCGCTGGCGTATGCGTATGGTTGGTGAACATGAGGTCTATGTTCAAGCGATCGATCTCGCTGGGAACGTGGCGGAAAGTGACCGCGGCCTATTCATGGTAGAACGGCCATAATCAGGATTCATACAGTCGATTCCGTTGCATTAAACCAATTTCTGTGAGAATCGTACAGCTCCCCATGAGCGGCGCCCACGGGGAGCTGGTAGATTACGGATTATGCTGTTAGCAGGGTCCTTGCACGTAGAAACCAAAATCGACACCGCCCACATGTGCACCTGAACCAACTGTAACCGATCTGGGATGGGTGGTGCTGGGACAATCGCCTCCACACGAACCACAAGAGTGACCCACGGATACGCAATAATTCCCTGGCGGAACATTGGAGAAGCCGTATTCACCGCCGCCAAACGTGGTCGTCGAGTCGACTACGGAACCGCTGCATCCACCGGACCTGAGCGTCACCGTCCATCCGCCAATACCGCCATCACCGATGTCGCGGGTCCCGTCGTGATCGATATCCCGCCAAACCATACCGGATATCGAGCCGGGAAGGACGGGCGTTGGGGTTGGTGGGACGTAGCACACACCAGGCTCGGAGCCGGTTGGGATGAAGCCGTAACCCCAGCGGCAGGTGTTGTCCAGCGATGCCATCGCCTTAACGGGGTATTGGCTGCTCTCAGAGGCGGGTGAACCGGCTTCAATCAATGTGAAGTGGTCGTGGTAGTCGAACCAGGCAGGATCCTTGATGCTTTCGTCGCTCCACGCACCCCACATGAACTCACCGTCATTGCCGATGAGTGAATAGAGGAAAGCAATCTGAATGCGATCGGCATTTCCGGGGTCGCGGCGGATCCAGGCTTCGTCAGGTCCGATCCCGTACCCGTTCTCGAACACACAATCCTCATAGCCGTCTCGAGCAGAGTGTGGACTATCAGAAATCATCGGTGTGGGGCCGCCAACATCGCCGTTGGTATCACGGCAAGCTCGCACACCGTCCGTGGTCCACGCGCTGTCGGGCGGGGCATCAGCGAGGATCAACCAATCGCCATGACCGTCGATATCCAGGTCGACTTCCACACCGTAGGCAGCTTCTGACCCAGCAGGGGGTAGTCCTTCAAGAAAGATCGTGACGTAAACCCAGGGCGGGCCCATACTAATTTCCGCGCGGGTGATATCCAGATATTCCTGGTAATCCATCACCTGTGTAGTGAAGGGACGCTCGAGGAGATTGATGTCAAAAATGTCGGCGTTAGCTCGTCTCTCTGAAGCAAGAGATGCGCTCGAACGGTCGGTCATAAAGCTGCTCACCGAGCCAGGGCTCGAGGGTTGGATCTGGTGCTCAACGGTAGGTGAGGGCAGCGCCTCTTCGGTTGGCTCCGCAGGGAGCGGGGTCGCCTCAGCTGGGCTCGTCGCGTCAGGCACCTTTGTTGCCTCTCCTGATTGCAGGTTAGCCTCGACGATCGTTGCCAACGCTTCCATCGTCTGTGTGGCTGAGGGGCCGGCGCTGCCAGGTAGGCTGCAGGCCAGAGCCGACATCAACAACATGACGATTGGAAGGAGCATTCGTAACGAGCGTTTAGTATTCATGGTTTCCATCTCCTTAGAATGAAATCGTTTTACACTCTCCATATCTATAACGTAGATATCAAGCTTATGTGACACCTAATTCAAGAGTCAAGTGTTTCGTCGCGACGCATCATCTGGTTTTGCGTCGGCAATTCATTTATTAAACGTGAAAACTTAAACGTCTCTGGGTATTGGCATCCATTCGGCGTTATTCCCCACTTACCTGCGGTCGCTCAGGAGGACATTCCTTAGCCATTACTATTTAACGCTGGATCCATGTCTAAAAATTGGTATCCCAGGGTGTGTTCTTCGATCCAACACCATACAGTGCAGAGCGGATTGGTTCCTGCAGCGAGGGAATGTTGTCGGCTAGCGCAGCCAATACGCCAAAACATCCGGAGAGCATCATGTCACCATAAGGGGCTGCGTAATAACAATTAAGGCGAGATTCCGCCATCATCGATCGCCGCGGTCCTGTGACGATCACCTTAAACTCCTCCCCTTCCAAAGGGAGCGATTCCGGGATGATCGTAAGTGCACCATGACCATGGTCGTTGAAAACATCCTCGCACTTCAAAGTCCCAGCGGCGAATGACTCCAGCAGTGTATCCAGACGGACTTGGTCGAGCAAACCTGTGTGATGCTCAAAAACACCTTCAATGCCGCTGGGTCCGAGGCGGAAAGCCAATGTGTGTAAGTTACCGAGGTTAACGAAGAGAGCGCGAGCCTGCTTTGAAGCAATAGGATCGAGTGTGGCCCCGAGCACCGCCGCGGGGGCAGTGTCCATCAGCATCAAAGGGCAGTCGAGGCTCGACGCAGACGTAGATACAGCACGCATACGAGTAAGTATTTCGGGCACATGTTCTGCGGGATAAGCGAAGGCGCTTAGGTGGTTCTTCTCCAGAATACGCCGCTTGAGGTAGTCGAAACGGAACTTGCGGTCCGAGATATTGGGAGGGGCGGCACCGTGGTCAAAGACTGCCACACCAACCCCATCCAGATCGAGGTTAACGCCGAAGGCGGTGAAGGTTTGCCGTATGACCTCGAGATCGAAGTCCTGAAGTGTGATACGCCGAATGGACTCAAGAGACCACGCCTCGTCTTCGCTGATGAGTGTGACGCCCATTTCATATTCAACCCATTCGAGGTCGTCGTTGAAAGTCTGTGCAGCCTCCGGTGTTGCGAAAACTCGATGACCTTGCTTGAGATGGGTCTCAGCTGCCCAATGTGAGGGCCCTCCCCCCATCGTCACACCTGTGAGAAGGATGTCCTCGCCAAGGAAGGTCGCCTCTTGTATCTTCTCTCTCACCATCATCGTCGGTGAAGGCATGACTAGCTTGAGACCGTTCTCGATGTCTAGTCCTTCTTGTAAGAGGAAGATATCCTGCGTGCCAGTGCCAATATCAACCGTTAATACATGCTTCATTGCCGTTCCGTAGAGGTCAATCAGTGTGAATAGCTGGCGTGAGATATCACCAGGTTGAGCTAATCACCTGGATGGGGCTGCCAATCCGGATGCAGATCGCGCCCGGGGTTCTGAGTCAGGTTGAGCTGACCTGAGCCGTTGTTCGTCATGATGTAGATTTCAGGATTCTGGTCACGGGTGGACGTGAAAACAATCCACTGATTATTGGGTGAGAACATCGGTTCCTTGTTTCCCAGGGAGTTTGTGAGGGAGATGGGATCAAGACCCGGACTCTGTGCATAAGCGATGTAAATCTCCTGCTTGCCGTATTTTACGAGCCAGCTGAAGGCGATGAACTGACCATCTGATGACCAGGTTAATTGATCGGCACCGATTATTCTGTCCTGAACATCAAACCATGAGGGATCGCCGCCTCCTGCGGGTCTCAACACGATGCGGCCGGGGGCCTGGTTAATCGAAGCGATAACCGCGAGCGTCTTTCCGTCGGGTGACCACGCGGGGGCATATTCGATGGCATATCCTGCGGTGACATTCCGCGGTGGTTCAGTGATTGAGCAGTTATCAGGCGCCGGGTTGCACTCAACGCTCATGACGAACACCTGCTTCAATGAATTTACGCGCGTACTTGTAAAGGCGATTTGACTGCCATCGGGGGACCACATGGGATCGAAATCATCGCCGAGGCTCTTGGTAAGATTGATCGGTTCACCGGAGCGATCGGTGTTGATTACAAAAAGATCAAGCCCTAGATCATTTCCGTACACATCACTGCCACCCGGAGCCGTATAGATGATTTTCTTTCCGTCGGTTGACCATCTGGGCTGACCCTTGTCGCCAGGACCGTAGGTTAACTGTCGCGGATCGCTTCCGTCAGCATTCATCGTCCATATTTGTAAGGTACGTCCGTCTTCGCGGTCGCTCACAAAGGCGATCCTGCCGCCACCACCAAGGATGATGGTGGTGGCTGTAGGTGTTGGCATTTGGGTTGGAGTGGACGATGGTTCGGGGACGGGTGTTGGCGTGTAGGGAGTTGGGGTCTGTGTAGTCGGGGGGCTTGTGTTCTCGGGTTGAATGGCAGCAACCATGGCGGTTTCAGTCGGCTGGGTGCGACCTCCGCCGAAGGGGAGAACGCCACCGAGAGCGAGTGCCCCTCCACCACCGATTAAGATCAAGGCGAGAACTCCGAGACCGATCCAACGACCTGTATTTCGGGGTTTGGGGGGAGCGGGGGGCTTGAGCGGGGCGCGAATCGTCTCCAACTGCATCTGACCCGCCAGCGCCATACAGAAACTGGCCATCTCTGGGAAGCGGTCCTCCTGTTTCAAGGCCAGCGCCCTTTCTAGTGCGGCTTCCACATGTTCAGGTACTGCGGGATTCAGGTTGCGGATTGGTTGAAGGATTTCCTTGCCAAGCATGCGTTGGATACTGTCCGCCGGGCGTTGATTGGTTAAAAGAGAGTAAAGCGTTGCAGCCAAGGAATACTGATCGCTGCGCGCGTCTGTGCGTTGTCCACCGTATTGCTCAGGAGGTGAGAAGCCGGGCGTTAGCCCTCGTGCCCCGGTCGTAGTCCGTGACTGGTCGAAGACCTTGGCGATACCGAAATCGACGAGGACGATGTTCCCACCAGGCTGCAATTTGAGATTAGCCGGTTTTATATCGCGGTGGATCACAGGCGGTTTGCGTGAGTGGAGGTAACTCAACGCGTCGCAGATGGATTTGGCCCACGTCAACACAACATCGGGGGTTGGTGGCTGTTTCGCAACCTGTGTGTTTAGATCGACCCCCTCGACGAAGTCCATCACCAGGTATTGGCGATCCTCAAGGATGAAATGGTCCGTCACTCGAGGGAGATTGGGGTGACGCAGCGTAGCCAGCAGGCGCGCTTCACGCCGGAACTGTCGTTCTGATTCTGGGCTTGGGTTGAGGTTTTCCTTGACAGCGACTTTGAGATCTAATGTCATGTCATGCGCAAGGAAAACTGCGCCCATTCCACCTTTCCCAAGCTGACCTTTGATGCGGTAGCGGTCATGTAATGTGTCGTTCAACTGCAGCGGCATGGCGGTGATTGTATGCCAGCAAGCGAGTACGGGCAAACAACGCTGAGTGTATAATGTATGAAGGTTGCTGAATACTAGAGCAGGATGTGCAACAGATAACAATAAACAATTGATCCAAGCGGCGGATTGGCTTTACCCGTTTCTAAGGAGAGAATATGGCCACGAAACTGAACACTCCTGACCTTGGCCCACTAACACCGGTCCTTGAGCGCTGCGCCCAAAAAAATCGTTCATCTTTAATCCCCACACTTTTCGAAGCACAGGCTATTTACGGCTACCTTCCCGAACTTGTTATAGAGGCAATTGGGCAGCATCTCCGCGTTCCGCTGGCGGAAATACACGGTGTAGTCGAGTTTTATAGCATGCTCTACAGTGTACCGATCGGCAAGACGATAGTCCGGATCTGCACGAGCCCGATATGCGCTCAGGTTGGAGGCAGGGAGGTTTTCCAGGCTGCTCGTGCCCATCTGGGTGTTGATTCGTCAGAGCCGACAACTGATGGAGAGTATATGGTCGAAGAGGTGCATTGCCTTGGTCTTTGTGATCATGCACCGGCAGCCTTAATCGGAGATACTCCGGTCTCTCGAGTGGATGCGGCATCTCCCGGGAGTTGGATCAACGACCCGCAAGTGGCGCCGTTGAGCTTTGTTGGAGGGGAGCCGCGCTGGTTGACAGGGAGGTGCGGCGAAATCGAACCAACAGATCTGTCGGCATTCGAGAGTCATGGTGGTTTCGCTGGTCTCCAACGTGCTCTGGAGCAAATGCAACCCCGGGAGGTGGTGGAGGAGGTTAAGGCATCCGGTTTGATGGGGCGGGGTGGAGCGGCTTTCCCCACCGGTCTCAAATGGGAGTACACAGCAGCCGCCCAGAGTGATATCCGCTATATTGTGTGCAACGGCGATGAATCTGAACCCGGAACGTTCAAGGACCGGCTTTTAATGGAGGGGGATCCATACGCAATTCTCGAGGGCATGCTCATCGCTGGTTATGCCATTGGTGCACATAAGGGATTTCTCTATATCCGCGGTGAGTACCCTCGCGCCCAGGGAATTTTGGCAAAGGCGATACAGAACGCTCGTGCAGGTGGCTACCTCGGAGACGATATCCTTGGCAGCGGTTTTTCCTTCGAGATTGAGGTTCGGTCAGGAGCAGGGGCGTATATTTGTGGTGAAGAGACGGCACTATTCGAATCGATCGAAGGAAAACGAGGTTACCCTCGTTTGAAGCCTCCATTCCCCACAACGGATGGCCTTTTCGGTCAACCAACCGTAATCAATAACATTGAAACGCTATGTGCCGCTGCCTGGATCCTTAAAAATGGTGCGGCGAAATACCGCTCAATCGGTACCGATGGATCACCGGGATCGAAACTTTTCTGCCTGTCCGGCGATGTCGCTCGCAGAGGGGTATATGAGGTTCCTTTTGGAATTCGATTAGGCGATTTGATTGACTTGGCGGGGGGAGTGGATGGAGATCTCCAAGCCATCCTATTGGGCGGCGCAGCGGGGGCGTTTGCTGGACAAGAGGATTTGGAACTCTCGATGAGCTTTGAGGGGCTAAAAGAGGCGGGACTCCCTCTCGGATCTGGCGTTGTCACGGTGATAAATAAGGAACGGGATCTTGGGCAGTTCTTGTTAAGCCTGGCGCATTTCTTCGCTCATGAATCATGCGGAAAGTGCTTTCCCTGCCAGCTTGGGACCCAGCGACAACTGGAGATCATCTCCCGCTGGGTGGAAGGAAAAGCTGTGAAGAGTGATTTAAGTGCACTAAGGGATATTGGCTTTGCAATGACTAACGCATCATTATGTGGATTAGGAATGACGGCGAGCACGGCGATAATTTCCGCCATTGATAAATGGCCATCCTTGTGGCAATAGGTGAAGTTGACGGTTGACGGCGAGGAGATATCGATGGGTTCTGGTACGGTAAGAGCGACGTGGTTTGAACTGGGAGAATCCCTTCAACCTGTTCACGGCGAGATCATTGAAGAAGCCTTAGTGACAATCTATGTTAATGGAAAGGAACTCGCCACAATCATGTGCACCCCGCGGGATCAGGAAGATCTCGCGATAGGATTCTTGGCAAATGAAGGCATGATCGATGCTATCTCTGATGTAGATCATATTCATCTCACCGGAGATGGATGTTGTGTGGATATTTGGCTTGGTCATTCAGTGAAGCTCCCTGAGCAACGCATACTCACTTCTGGATGTGGCGGGGGCGTGACTTTTCAGGATCCTTCGGGTGATATCGAGCCCATTCAGGACAGTTGTGTGATTGCCCAGGACGCGCTATTTCATCAATTTAATATGCTTCAATCATCTGGGAGCCTCTATGCGCGGGCGCGTGGTGTCCATAGCGCGGGGCTCACCGATGGAGCGCGGGTGCTGGCAGTCGCCGAAGATGTGGGCCGCCACAACACTATCGACAAGTTACACGGCGCCTGCCTGCGGAGAGGGATTGATCCAAGTGGCTTGATTCTGATTGCGACAGGCAGGCTCTCTTCCGAGATGCTCCAGAAAACCGCCAGAATGGGCTGCCCAATTGTCGCCTCCAGAAATTCCCCGACATCCCTATCGGTGAAGATTGCCGAAGCCTTGAAGATCACATTGATTGGTTACGTTCGACGTAAATGTATGCGCGTGTACACACATCCCCAGCGTGTACAGCCATCGCCGGAAAAATCGGCAGAGCGTTTATCCCGCCTCGTTGAGGGATGATATTTATGGATAGAAACCTTTACATACGGCAGAGGTCTACCCGGTGCCCTTCATGTTTATTTGCTAGGGACAACGAATACCGGATTTGCGTCTATGTATTCCACCCAATTTTGGTAGAAGGGGTGCTAGTCGGATCGTGGAAGAAGGTGAGCGAATCGTGACAATGATGATTACACTGAAGATCGATGACCAACGGGTTGAAGTTGAAAAAGGGACGACTATTTTAGAAGCTGCGGAGCAAGCCGGTATCGAGATCCCGGTACTCTGCTATTTCGCCCATACCACCGCGAATGGGTTGTGTCGCCTTTGCATGGTAGAGACGGAGGGGGGGCGGGGGTTGCAGGCTGCATGCGTGACGGAAGCCGCCGAAGGAGCTGTGATTCGTACACGATCGGCGAATGTGGATCGCGCCCGCCGGACGATCCTCGAGATGTTGGCCTATAGTACGGACCTGTCGGAGGCTCCTGAGATTCTGAAACTACTGGAGGAGTATGGGGCTTCCCCAGACCGGTACGAGGGAGGCGAACAGCGGCATCCAGATCTGATTGATGACAACCCCGTCTATATTCGAGATTACGCTAAATGTATTTTATGCTGGCGATGTGTTCAGGTGTGTGCGCAGGACGCGCAATTTACATACGCCATCAATTTCAACGGACGCGGCTTTCACACCTCGATCGGGACTTTCCTGAATAAGCCATTGACACAAACCGTATGTGTGTTCTGCGGTCAATGTGTAGGAGTTTGTCCGACCGGAGCATTGAAAGGCAAACGGGAATACTTACTTGAGCAGGGGATCTCCCCCGATGAAGTGTTCTCGGTAACGCGCGCCAAAGGAGTAGGGCAGCGCTCCCGAAAAGGACCCCACTCGGATCGGGGAGGATGAAATGCTAGAAGCTGATCGTGTTGTTCATACTACTTGTCCCTACTGCGGTGTTGGCTGTCAGATGGACCTCCACATCAAGAACGACGACATATTCCGCGTCAGCGGTCGTTTTGATAATCAAGTGAACTTTGGCAACTTGTGCGTTAAAGGACGCTTTGGTTATGACTTTGTCCATGCTCCGGATCGACTGACCAGGCCTCTACTGCGAGAGAAGAAGGGAGAGAACTTGCAGCCTGTAAGCTGGGATGATGCGATCTCGAGAGTCGGGACGCGGTTATCTCAAATTCGCGAGGAGTATGGACCGAACAGCATCGCTTTCCTGACCTCAGCGAAGTGCACCAATGAGGAGAATTACCTCCTCCAGAAATTTGCTCGTGGTGTGATCGGAACAAACAACGTCGATCATTGTGCCCGTCTTTGACACTCCAGCAGCGTGGCCGGTCTGGCCACAACGGTGGGCTCAGGCGCGATGACCAACTCCATTGGCGACATCATCGATGCGGATGTTTTATTTGTCATCGGAAGCAACACGAGTGAAACTCATCCCGTCCTAGCTTTACAGATGAAAAAAGCTGTGCGGGAACTGGGCGCGAAATTAATTTTAGTTGATCCGAGAAAGATCGAGCTTGCCCAGTTCGCCCGTATGCATCTGCGGCACCGTCCGGGGACGGATGTTGCCCTGATCCACGCCATGGCTAATGTCATACTGTCTGAGGGACTCCAGAATACAGAATTTATCGAGTCGCGGACAGAGGAATTTGAGGCTTTTAAGAAATCAGTTGCTGAGTGGACACCGGAACGTGCGCAGCGGGTAACAGGTGTGCCTTCAGAGTTGATTGCCGAAGCTGCAAGGTTATATGCAAAGGCTAATGCGGCGGCGATCTTCTGGGCGATGGGGATTACACAACATACGACCGGGACAGACAATGTTAAATCGCTTGCCAACCTGGCTATGCTGTGCGGGCAGGTGGGTCGGCCAGGGACTGGTCTAAACCCTCTCCGCGGGCAGAATAATGTCCAGGGCGCCTGCGATTTGGGTGGTTTGCCGAACGTTTTCCCTGGGTACCAAACTGTGACGGATGAAGGACTCCGGAGAAAGTTCGCAGATGGTTGGGGTATTCCCTATGAACATCTAAGTGCGGAGGCTGGGTTAACAGTTACGGAGATCATGGATGCTGTGCTCGAGGGTAAAATCCGAGCGATTTACATAATGGGTGAGAACCCGATTCTCTCAGATCCTGACCAAACCCACGTCCGAGAAGCTCTCGAAGCGGTAGACTTCCTCGTTGTTCAAGATATCTTCCTGAATGAGACGGCGGAGCTTGCGGATGTCGTTCTCTCGGGAGCGAGTTTTGCAGAGAAGGAAGGGACATTCACAAACACAGAGCGCAGGGTGCAGCTCATCCGCAAAGCCCTTCCCACGACAGGCGAAGCCAAACCCGATTGGGAGATTATTACCAAACTGGCTCAGGAGATGGGCGAGAATTGGGCCTACGACAGCGCAAATGAAATCTTCGATGAGATGGCGCAGCTCACGCCACAATACGCGGGGATGTCTCACGAGCGGCTGGAGCAGAACGGCTTGCAGTGGCCATGCCCAACTGCAGATCATCCTGGAACGCCGATCTTGCATGTGGGGGAGTTTGCGCGCGGTCTCGGTCAGTTCAGCGTTATCGAATATCGAGAGCCGGCAGAACTACCCGATGATGAGTACCCATTTATCCTTTCAACGGGAAGAGTCCTCTTCCACTGGCACGGTGGTACGCTTTCGCGCCGTTCGCCGGGATTGGATTGTCTGGCGCCAGAAGCTGAAGTCGAGATCCACCCCGAGGACGCATCTCGGCTGGAAGTCAATGACGGCCAGGCAGTTAACGTGCGCTCCAGACGCGGGTCGGTTACAGCCAAGGTTATCGTGACTCGACGCTCGCTGCCGGGAATGGTTTTTATGACCTTCCATTATGCCGAAGCAGCAGCGAACTTGCTCACGCCGAAGAATCTCGATCCTGTGGCGAAGATCCCGGAATACAAGGTCTCGGCTGTACAGATAGAGCCTCAGGTGGAGGTCGTCGAGGCATAACCTAACAGTAGGTTCAATAGAATCTTCATAAAAAGACCTCCGCGGCTGCTGGTTTCGGAGGTCTTCTCGTTATTACAGTGAAATGAATCGGCGCGGTGGACTACTACGTGTTGATCAACCGTCAATTCCCAGGTTTTTAATGTGGGCAGGAATTGTGTGTCAGTGAGGCTAAGCATTAAGGGGGTTATGGAGGCATCGTTGTTCGCCAATGCCCAGAAATGGGTTCCCGGTTCGGCGATGTCTGTGGGTGCTCGCCGCCAATCTAGTGGTATTTCTGTGTAGGAGGGTCTTCCCTTTCGACGAACGCATCGCGATATTTGTAGCCCTTGGGGAGTGACCACAATACCGTAAATATCCTCCCGGCTGCCATGTGGGATGTTCACGTTTAGGATGACTTCTCTGGCATTGGTTTTGTTAGCATTTGCCTGGCAACTGAGGCAGCCACACAAGCTGCTGTGCTGGAATCCTTTGTACCTTGATGACCCGAGGGAAAGTCGATTGAACAGGTGAATCTTGGAAAACACAAGATCGCGGCTTCCATATCTGCTGCCAGAGCGCCGCTGTAGGTCACATCGTGCCCCACATTGATATTGGGATTAATCGCATATATGACGAGAACAATTGACTGGTCGACGATACAGAGAATGGCAATGGCTACATAATCCTAAGTGCGCGTTGACAGTCCTTTTCCCGACATGGTATTATTAAAAATGCGAGGGAGATCATCATTGATAAGGTTATTTTCCCTCTGCCCGGTTTCATCCTTATTATCTTATGCCCTGCATTATGTCGGGTCGATCGTAGTGGATTTTGCGGGGGAAAATTAGCACGGATATTTTTGGATGTGGCTTCCCTTACGGGTGGACACCGGAACCGGGTGTCTACCCTGTTTTTATATACGTATTTATTTTTTAAAAAGGATTGGATCATGAGTGTAGATTTTATTGCTCGAATTGTTGGAATGATCGCTTTATCCGTTGGCGGGGTCTACCTTGGGGCAATGCTTGGGGATCTTGCTGGAGATCAACCGGTCCTTTGGGCCATTGTGTTTGGAATGGTTGGCGCGTTATTGGGGCTTGTGGTAACGCCGTTTCTGACTACACGCCCATTCAATGCGATCCGTAACAAACTCTCAACAATATCGTTGAAGACAATGGTGGCCGGATTGTTCGGGTTGATCATTGGATTGGTTGTTGGTGCGCTGATTGCATTTCCCCTTTCGCTTCTGCCCAGCCCGTTTGGCCAGTTACTGCCCTTCATTGGCGCCATGCTCACCAGCTATTTAAGCATAACAATTTTCACTGCACGGCAGACTGATATTTTAAATTTGATTGGGTCGCGCTTTGGATCATTGAGCAAGGGAGGTCAAGACCTTTCGCATGATAACAACAGCGTTCTGCTCGATACCAGCGTGATCATTGATGGGAGGATTGCTGATATTGCACGCACAGGCTTTGTTGCGGGTCCGATGCTGGTGCCTTCGTTCGTCTTGAGCGAACTTCAACATGTCGCAGATTCATCCGATGGCTTACGGAGACAGCGAGGTCGACGGGGCTTGGAAATACTCAACCGACTCCAAAAAGATCCCCTTAACTCGATGCGCATAACGGATTTAGATGTGGAAGGTGTGCGGGAGGTGGACGATAAGTTGGTGATCCTCGCCAAGCAACTTCGCTGCAAAGTCCTCACCAACGACTACAATCTGAATCGAGTCGCGGAACTGCAGGGTGTTGCTGTATTGAATATCAACGAATTAGCAAATGCAGTTAAAGCGGTTTTTCTGCCAGGGGAGACGCTGGAAGTGGACGTCATACAAAAAGGTAAGGAGAGCGGACAGGGGGTTGGCTATCTTGACGATGGCACCATGGTTGTCATCGAAGATGGTGAGACACGCATCGGCAATGTGATTCTGGTAACTGTCACGAAAGTGCTGCAGACAGCCGCAGGCAGAATGATCTTTGCCCGTCTTAAGGTAGATGACGAGACCACTTTAGCTCAGGAGTAGGGTTCGATGACGTTGAAGATCTATAACACCATGACCCGCAAGAAAGAGCAGTTTGAGACATTGGACCCAGGAAAAGTTCGGATCTATGTCTGTGGGCCTACTGTGTACGATAAGGCGCACGTTGGTCATGCAATGTCGTCGATTGTTTTCGATGTGATCCGCCGATACCTTGAATTTAAAAAATTTGACGTTCAACATGTCATGAACTACACAGATGTCGACGATAAAGTCATCCTGCGCGCACAGGATTTAGGCGTCGACCCTATTGATCTGGCGGAACAATATATCAACGAATACGATCACCACTTAAAGGAACTTAATGTATTACCTGCACATGTCTTCCCAAGAGTATCTACAGAGATCGAATCCATCCTCGCCGTGATTACGGGATTGATTGAAAAAGGATATGCCTACGCCGTAGACGGGGACGTATATTTCCGGGTGGCAAGCGACGATGATTACGGACGCCTCTCAAGACGGGCGTTGGATGATATGCGTGCCGGTGCTCGCCTCGGCGTCGATGAACGGAAGGAGGATCCTGCGGATTTTGCTCTTTGGAAGGCGGCTAAACCCGGAGAGCCCGCGTGGGAAAGCCCGTGGGGACGGGGTAGACCAGGTTGGCATATCGAGTGCTCAGCGATGAGCCTGCACCATCTCGGAGATCAAATCGATATTCATGGCGGCGGGAATGACCTGATATTCCCGCATCACGAGAATGAGATTGCTCAATCAGAAAGCTACACCGGCAAACCATTCGCTCGTTATTGGGTGCACAATGGCATGATGCAACTCAGTGGCGAGGATATGTCGAAGTCAACCGGCAACGTTTTTACAATCGAACAATTTCTTGGGAAGTACGATGCGGATGTCCTGCGACTCTTAATCCTAAATGCCAGTTACCGCAGTCCGCTTACTTATAATGAAGATGTTATTGAGCAGGCGGCGCACGGGCTCGAGAGGTTGAAAGGTGGCTTGCGTTCAGCATCCCCTCTTCTCGATTTTGACCCCGGAATAGCGGTGACCCTATCCCAGGCAGCAGAAAAGGCGCGCCTCGGTTTTGAAGCGGCGATGGATGATGATTTCAATAGTGCTGGAGCACTGGGTCATCTTTTTGAATTGGTCCGAGCGATCAACGAAGCGAGGACGGCTGGGATCGACCAGGAGAACTTGGGCAATGCACAGGATGTTCTTTGTGAATTGGCGGGTGTACTTGGGTTATCGCTTGCACAGAAAAACCACCTGGATGCAGAGGTGGCACCTTTTATAGATCTGCTCTTAGAAATCCGAAGGGAACTGCGAAATGCCAAGCAGTGGGAGCTCTCAGACATGATCCGTGACCGATTAAGTGAATTGGGAATTTCACTGGAGGATGGCAAGGGAGGAACGGTCTGGAGAGCCCCCTAGCAGCATTATCCAAACCAGCGCCCCAGTTCGATAAAGAGCTGGGGCGAATTTCTATCCTTAAAATTCCGGACCATCAGAAAATTACTATGAGTGGAAACGGAAAAGAAACAATATACGGGCGGAACCCAGTTCGAGAAGTATTGCGGGCTGGGCGGCGCCGAGTCCATCAAATTCAACTCGCCGAAGGGGTTGTCGAGCGGGGACTCCTCATGGAAATTAATGACATTGCGCGAGCGAGTGGTATACGAATTAAACGCGTCCCGAGAACCTCGTTGGATCGAGAGATCTCAAATCACCAGGGGATTGTGGCGATTGTTGACCCCTTTGAATACGGGTCCATCGATGAGATGCTGGAACTTGCAGTAGAACGGGGAGAACCCCCTTGGATCCTCCTTTTGGATATGATCCAGGACCCACAGAATCTAGGAACGCTATTGCGCACAGCAGAAGCTGTCGGCGTCCATGGTGTGGTGATTCCTGCGCGCAGGAGCGCCTCTGTTACGCCAGCGGTGGTTAGCGCATCTTCCGGGGCTAGCGAGCACATGATCATCGCTCGCAGTAATCTGGCGGATGCGATCGGGCGTCTAAAAAAAGCGGACCTATGGATTGCGGGCCTCGAAAATGCCCCAGAAGCATCCATCTACTGGGATGCGGACCTCAAAGGTCCATTGGGCTTGGTCGTTGGCAGCGAGGGCTCGGGAATGCGGCGTAGAGTAAGGGAATCGTGCGATTTCTTGGTCGGCATCCCTATGCGAGGGGAAATCGATTCTTTGAATGCATCCGTTGCTGGTGCTATTGCTCTTTATGCAGTATTGGAACGACGAGGTTTTGCAGTATCGAACACTCAGTGAACCGAAGTGGTCGCATTTCCATTGACGATGCCTCTGAATCTTGGTAGACTCGGCGAGAAAAGTCGGCAAGGGAGTCTGGTATAATAGGACAGCGCCGAGCAGGTGAGGCGCGTTTTATTATCATGCCGACGTAGCTCAATGGCAGAGCAACCGCTTTGTAAGTGGTAGGTTATGGGTTCGACTCCCATCGTCGGCTTGCTGTGTCGTTTAATTATTTTACTTGAGCGATGCTTCTGCGGAAGGCATTTGCTGACCGATATAGGGCAATGGGCGGTTACCCAAGTGGCCAAAGGGGGCTGACTGTAAATCAGCTGGCGTTGCCTTCGGCGGTTCGAATCCGTCACCGCCCACTCAGGCTCGGGTTGATGTGATAATTCGAGACTGTGGTTCAAGCCCTCATAGCTCAGACGGTAGAGCACGTTCTTGGTAAGAACGGGGTCAGGGGTTCAATTCCCCTTGAGGGCTCTAATTGCCGAAAGAATTATTTTAGAACGAACGAGGAGATAAAGATCATGGCGAAGGAGAAATTTAAGCGGACGAAGCCGCACATGAACGTAGGGACGATGGGGCACATCGACCATGGGAAGACGACGTTAACGGCGGCGATCACGAAATATGCGTCGTTCAGCGGGGATGCTGAATTC
>DAOUEQ010000163.1:0-2947 GCA_034430395.1 Anaerolineales bacterium
TTCTCCTGCGCGGCATGCTCCCCTAACATCGCCACGGCGGGATCGCCGGGGATGAGACGTTGGAACATGAAAATAACGAAGACAACGCCCAGCAGGGTGGGAATTAACGTAATAAGTCGGCGGATGATATAACGAGTCAAGAAGCCCTCTATATGTAGGATTTTAGGGGGGCAGAGGCTATCCGCCCCCCTATTTGACTATTCACATTCGAGGTGGATGGTCGTCAAGATAAGCGCCGTGCTCAGTGCTACTCAACAACCGTCCATTCGAAGAGGTCGGCCCCAACAGGTTGAGGTATGTAGCCGCTCACTTTCGCGGAGAAAATAAGCGGTGTGTTGTTGTGGGCAATCCAGATGCGAGCGACATCGTCGTAGAGCAGTTGCTCGACCTGTTCATAGAGCGCAGTTCGCTCTCCCCGATCGGGGTTGACCGCCGCTTCGTAGAGCAAAGTGGCGACTTCCTGGTTTGCGTACCAGCCCTCGCGCGCATCGGGTTCCTTAACATCATCCGCGGAGCTTAGGCCGCCGAAGAAGTAGTTGAGGAAGTTATCCGGATCACCATTGTCGCTACCCCAACCCAGCATGTACAGCCCCATGAGGGTGCCATTGCGGCGCAGGCCGAGATACGTCGACCAGTCACCAGCCAGCTCGAGGTTGGCAACGATACCGGCATTCGCCAGGTCCGCAGCCATTGCTGTACCAATTTCCTCTGGGCTTGGGTAGTAGAAGCGCGTGACGGGCATGTAATACAGCATCAGCGGGATCTTCTCGCCGGCGGTATACAGCACGGTCCCCTCAGCGTCTACAACATCTTCGGCGATGGTCACCTCGGATAAACCATCCGGGAAACCTGCGTCCGCCAGATATTGCTTCGCCAGTTCAGGATCATACTCATAGCCCGTGATGGCTGTGTTCTTGCCCCAGATCAACGGCGGAAGGAATGTGTCTGCAGTTTCACCATAGGCGCCGTAGAAGTTCTCGACCAGACCTGGCCGATTCATGGCGTGATAGATCGCTAGGCGTACGTTCTTGTCCTGGAACTCTGCGATCTTGTAGTTGTACGCCAGATAGGCTGTGTTCATGCTGGGTCTAGTCGTAACGTACAGATCAGGATCGGCTTCTGCCGATGCCAGATCCTCTACAACTGCCTGCTCAAGGGCGTGGATATCTCCAGCCTTCAGAGCCAGGAAACGAGCCGAGTCGTCGGGGATCACACGGAAGATGATCTCGCTGATGGTCGGTGTGCCAGCCCAGTAATCCTCATTGGCTTCTACAGTGATGCTGTCGCCTTCGATCCATTCGACAAACTTGAAGGGTCCGGTGCCGACGCAACCCCCAGCGGGTGTACCATAATCCTCACCGGCTGCTTCGAGCGCTGCTGGGCTTGAGATGGCGAACATGTCCATAGCCAGGTTTTGAACGAACGGGGCCAGCGGAGAGCCGAGGACAAACTTCACCGTGTAGTCGTCGACCTTCTCAACGGCCTTGATTATGCCGTCATCATCGAATCCGAACCACATGTACTCGTAGTACTCAAACACCTGACTTTCGAAGTGTAGTGGATTGTCGGTGAACCTCCAGCGGTCAAAGTTGAAAATAACCGCATCGGCGTTGAAGTCCGTGCCATCGTGGAACTTGACGCCCTCACGCAACGCGCAGGTCCACTCTGTTGCAGCGGCATTTGGGGTACATTCTGTTGCCAGCGCGGGGATGGCGGTCGTTTTGCCGGGTTCGTATTGGTATAGAGGCTCGAGGATCTGTCCCGTCACACGGAAGCTCTCGCCATCGGTTACGATGGACGGATCCAACTGAACTGAGTCTCCCCCACGACCGAAGATGAAGGTCTTTGGTTCAACAGGCTCCACGGGCTCCGCGGGTTCCGCGGGTTCCGCTGGTGCCGCGGGCTCAGCAGGTTCCACCGGTGGTGCTTCTGTCGCCGCCCCACCGCAGGCTGCCAGCAGCATGCTCGCCATTACAAGCAAACTTATCACTAGAAACAAACTTCGGCGTATCACGATATTCTCCTCCTCTTAAGGGTTCGGGTATTCATCATTTTGGTAACGGTTTGGGATTGTCTTTAATCCGGGCATCACCTCCTTGCTCGTAGATACACATACTGCGCGCCGTCTTTAAAAACAGTTGGCGGTGCGCAGTGGGCACCCAAGGCGGGTGCAACACCTAAAGCATTGTATATCTCATACACTCTCCGGTCAATAAGGGTTCAAATATTGTTTGCATGTTCTCCAATACCCAATAAAATCCGGGTTGACCACATTCAGGAGGTTTAATCATGCAGCGTTTCCCTTATGGCCGCACATTCGTTCTGGGGTTTGGTTTCTTTGGCATCAGCATTATCTGGCCACTGTTCAACAGCCTTATCCCACCAATGTTGGAAGACCTCGGTCTTTCGGCCGTTGTCGTAGGTTTCATCCTCACCTGGGACAACATCATCAATATGTTCGTCCAACCCTGGGTGGGGAGCCTTTCTGACCGAACGCACACGCGCCTCGGACGCAGAAAGCCCTTCCTCATCGTCGGCGCGCCAATGGCCGCGCTGTTTTTCATCCTGGTCCCCTTCGTCCGCGAAAATTTTATCTTGATCGGCACAGCCATCCTCTGCACCAACATAGGTATGGCGCTTTTCCGCACACCAACCGTCGCCTACCTGGGGGATCTATTCCGTCCTGATGATCGCAGCAAAGCCAATGGCGTAATCAATTTGATGGGTGGTTTTGGCGCAGCTGTGGCGCTCTTCGGCGGTGGTGCGCTGTATAAGCTTGGCGTCCCGCTGCCTTTCATCGTCGGCTCGGGGGTGATGTTGCTGGCCATAGGTGTTGTGCTGCTCTACGTCCACGAGCCGGATCTTGATGGAAATGATCCCAACCGAGAAATCGCCCCCGGTCTTTTGGATAACATACGCCAGGTAGCAACCGGTCCGGATAAAAACG
>DAOUEQ010000164.1:0-25158 GCA_034430395.1 Anaerolineales bacterium
ACCGGTGTGGAGATGTTCCACAAGATACTGGACGATGGGCAGGCTGGGGACAATGTTGGCTTGCTGCTGCGAGGGATCGACCGCGAGGAAGTAGAGCGGGGGATGGTGATAGCTGCGCCGGGGTCGATAAAACCGCACACGAAGTTCCTGAGTGAGGTGTACGTGTTGACGAAGGAAGAAGGGGGCAGGCACAAGGCGTTCTTCAACGGGTATCGGCCGCAATTTTACATTCGGACGTTGGATGTGACGGGCACGATCGAGCTTCCGGAGGGGGTGGAGATGGTGATGCCCGGAGACAATGTGAACCTGACGGTTGAATTGATCACACCGGTGGCATTGGAGAAAGGTTCGAAGTTTGCGATCCGTGAAGGCGGTTTGACCGTTGGTGCGGGTGTTATCACTGACATCCTGGAATAGGTGAGCAATGGCAAAACAGAAGATTCGTATCCGGCTGAAGGCATATGACCATCGAGTACTCGACCAATCGGCGAAACGAATTGTTGAAACCGCCGAGCGCACAGGCGCAAAGGTAGTCGGGCCAGTCCCTCTGCCAACAAGAATCGAGCGCTTCACAGTCCGCCGGTCGACGTTCATCGACAAGGACTCACATGAGCACTTCGAAATTAGGACACACAAGCGTTTAATTGATGTCATGGAACCAGATACGAAGACGATTGATACACTAATGCGATTGAACCTTCCTGCTGGCGTGGATATTGAGATTAAGATTTAACAATTGATTTTGAGTGCTCCGGAGAAAAAAACCTCTGGGGTGCACAAGCCGAAGAGTGGCCGCGTAAGAACCGGACGGGCGAATGGGACACCCACCCGAACTTCCTTTCCCCGGCGGTTTACTACACGGCGATCGGGGATGATGCAGCCAGGCCCTGGCTGACAGTCCCGTCAAGGAAATTGAAATAGGAGAGATAGAATGAAAGGGCTTATTGGTAAGAAAGTTGGCATGACCCAGGTTTTCGATGAAACGGGCAATATTGTCCCGGTTACCCTAATCGAAGCTGGGCCTTGTTATGTCACGATCATTCGCCACCCAAAACGCGATCAATATAAAGCCGTTCAGCTCGGTTTTGGCGAAGCCAAACCAAGGCGGCTCTCAGGTGGTCAACTGGGCCACCTGAAGCGGAATGATCTACCTCCACTGCGCTATCTGCGTGAATTCCGGGTGAGATCGGTAGGAGATCTGAAAGAAGGAGACCAACTCAAAGCGGACGTCTTTCAGGTTGGGGATCAGGTAGATATCACCGGCATCAGCAAAGGCAGGGGATTTGCCGGTGGTATTAAACGCCATGGATTTCACAGGGGACCCAAGACGCACGGTCAGTCTGATCGTGAGCGAGCTCCTGGTTCAGCGGGCGCAGGTTCAACCCCTGGGCGTGTTTTTAAGGGGAAGCGTATGCCAGGACACATGGGTTCCACGCGAGTGACATCTCAAAATATTCGCGTAGAACTGGTTGATCCCGAACGCAATTTGCTCGGTGTCCGCGGAAGTGTGCCGGGTGCTCGGGGCAGCGTAGTCATGATCAAAGAAGTACGTAAGCATTAGTTTCTCCGGAGTGAGCGATGAAAGTAGACGTTATTGACATTAAAGGAAAGAAGATAGATACCACGGAGCTCCCTCCGCAGATCTTCGAAGCGCCAATCAAGCGCGATCTGATGCATCAGGCACTCGTCCGACAGCTTGCCAATGCTCGGTTGGGGACTCATAAAACCAAGTCGCGGGGTGAAGTAAGTGGCGGTGGAGCGAAACCGTGGCGCCAAAAAGGCACGGGACGAGCGCGCCATGGATCACGCCGTTCACCAATCTGGGTTGGCGGTGGGGGAGCCCATACACCTCGCCAGCGCGATTACAGCAAGAAAATGCCCCGAAAAATGCGCCGGGCGGCTTTGTGCTCTGCCCTGTCGGTTAAAGCGGCTCAAAAAGAGATCATCGTGCTTGATAAGATTTCGATGGCTGCGCCGAAGACGAAGGAAATGGCAGAGGTGATCAATCGAATCGCCGGACAGGCAAGCGCATTAATCATCCTACCGGGCGAGAATGCCAATGTTGAGATGTCGGCGCGCAACCTGCGTAAAGTTAAAACGTTGCGAGCACATTATTTGAATATTCGCGATTTGCTGGGATACGAGCGGCTTGTGATGCCGCTGGACGTGCTGGATGTGATCCAGTCGTATCTGGGAAGCTGAGGAGCGTCGAGATGACAACGGTATACGATATCCTGCGTCGGCCCCTTATTACAGAGAAGACGAGTTACCAGAGCAGCAATCTGAATCAATTTACTTTCGAAGTTGACTCGAGAGCCAATAAGCGGCAGATCAAAGAAGCGGTTGAGACGATGTTTGATGTAACAGTCCTGCGCGTGAATGTCATAAATCGACCTGCAAAAGTAGCGCGCAATTTACGGAACCGCCGACGCCAGGTGCGGCGAGGTGGATACAAGAAAGCGATTGTCACCCTGAAAGCAGGGGACCGCATTGATGTGTTCGAAGGGGTTCAATAATGCCGGTAAAAAAGTATAAACCCACATCACCCGGTCGCCGGGGAATGAGCGGACATACATTTGAGGAGATCACGAAGACCAAGCCTGAGTCCTCGCTTCTCTTTGCCAAGAAACGCTCCGCAGGGAGAAACAATAAGGGTCGAATCACAGTTCGACATCGTGGAGGCGGTCATAAGCGCCATATTCGCAGGGTCGACTTCAAGCGCGATAAACGCGAAATCTCCGCTGATGTTGTTGCGATTGAATACGATCCCAATCGCTCTGCCCGTTTGGCCTTGCTGCACTATTCCGATGGCGAGAAACGATACATCCTCGCGCCATTGGGATTGCGGGTCGGCGATACTGTGTTTGCGGGTCCCAAGGTGGAAATTCGCCCGGGTAACAGCCTACCGTTGGCGAGTATCCCTCTGGGAACGACCATTCACAACATTGAGTTGAACGAAGGGCGTGGCGGTCAGATGGTGAGATCCGCAGGCACTTCAGCACAGTTGCTAGGTAAAGAGGGCGCCTATGCGGCAATACGTTTGCCATCAGGCGAAGTCCGCAGAGTCCGCCAGACATGCTATGCGACCGTTGGAGAAGTCGGTAACCCTGACCATGGCAACATCAAATTGGGTAAAGCTGGGCGCAAGCGCCATAGGGGTATCCGACCTGCAGTGCGTGGTTCGGCTATGTCGCCGCGAGATCACCCTCATGGTGGCGGCGAGGGAAGGTCCCCGATAGGTCTGCCTGGACCGAAAAGCCCGTGGGGTAAGCCAACGCTGGGTAAGAAGACGCGCCAGAACAAGCGCACGGAGAAGTACATTATCCGTCACCGATCAAAGGGTCGCCGTTAGCTATAAAAACACAGACGGTGGAGACGAAGAAAAATGTCTAGATCATTGAAAAAGGGTCCCTTTATTGACCCGAAGTTACTAAGAAAAGTTGAAGAGATGAACGAGCGCGGCGACAAGACGGTCATTCGAACGTGGAGTCGGGCGAGCACCATCTTCCCGCAAATGGTTGGTCATACACTCGCTGTGCATGATGGACGGCGCCATGTGCCGATCTACATCACCGAAAATATGGTTGGGCATAAGCTGGGAGAATTCGCGCCCACCCGGACTTTTCGAGGACATGTGGGGAGAGACAGGACCACTCGAATAAGGGATGATGCATGATGGATTCTGTTGATGTGCGAGCGAAAGTTCGGTACGTTCCGATATCACCGCAGAAAGTGCGGTTGGTCATCGATCTTGTGCGCGGTATGGATGTCGTAGAGGCGATGAGCGCATTGCGGTTTGAACAGAAAGCTGCAGCCAAGCCGGTCTACAAGCTGCTTCGTTCCGCGGTGGCAAACGCCGAGGAGAACATGGGTCTCAGCAGAAATGATCTCTTTGTGCACGCGATTTTTGCTGATGTTGGTCCTACCCGCCGTTGGAGGCGTTTCGGCGCACGCGGACGGTTCAAGCCATTATTGCGGCGCTCTTCACATATTAGTGTCATCCTCCGTGAGCGCGAGGCTGAGGCAGCCTAAGAAGATACCAAGCCTGACCATTGAGCAGGAGGCAATCTTATTGAGATGGCATCCAGCTCACGGTGGGGAGAATAGTAAGGATTTGAACGAAAGGAGAAAGCATGGGGCGCAAAGTCCATCCGATCGGTTTTCGTCTGAAGATCAACAAAACCTGGGATTCCCGTTGGTTTGCTACGCCGGATAAGTATGCGGACCAACTTCACGAGGATCGCGAGATTCGCGATTTGATATTCAAGACCACGCCGCGGGCAGGCATTTCTAAGATTGAAATCGAACGCTTCCCGAACAGCGTTCAGATCATCGTTCACACAGCTCGACCTGGGATTGTCATAGGTCGTAAAGGTGCGAATGTAAAGGAACTGCGGCGGATGATCCAGGAGTTGACGGGGACAACGGTTAAGCTCGATATTTCAGAAATAAAAGAACCCGATCTCGATGCTCGCCTGGTGGCAGAGAACATAGCCAACCAGCTCGAACGACGCATCAGCCATCGTAGGGCGATGCAGCGGGCAATCGGGCAGACGATGCGGCAAGGCGCCGAGGGCATTAAGGTCATGTGCTCGGGCCGCCTGGGCGGCAATGAAATGGCTCGCCGCGAGTGGATGCGTGAGGGACGTGTTCCAGCGCAAACGCTGCGGGCGGACATAGACTTTGCTCGCGTCGATGCCGGGACGAGCTACGGCCGCATTGGGGTCAAGGTTTGGATTTATAAAGGTGAGATATTACAGGAAGCTTTAGATGAGTCGGAAGCGATGGATGTGTACGTCAGCGAGTGAGATGTCTCATTTCCTGAGCGATGAGGTGTGGCAATGTTGATGCCAAAGCGATCTAAACATAGAAAGCAAATGCGCGGCCGAATGAAAGGTAAAGCAAGCCGCGGCACGGAAGTCTCTTTCGGTGATTATGGTTTACAAGCGCTCGAACCCGGTTGGGTAACCGCGCGTCAAATCGAGGCTACCCGAAGAGCGTTGGTTCGATTCATGCGCCGGCGCGGGAAAGTATGGATTCGGATTTTCCCCGATAAACCGGTGACACAGAAAGCAGCCGAGACACGCATGGGTAAAGGGAAAGGCGCTGTTGATCACTGGGTGGCAGTTGTCAAGCCAGGCAGAATCATGTTTGAGATCTCTGGTTTGGACGAGGAAGCGGCTAAAGAGGCGATGCGCCTGGCCACGCATAAACTCTCGATTAAAACCAAATTCACCTCGCGCGATTCGGTTGGGAGGGGGTAGGCGATGAAGACGGCAGAAATCCGAAAAGCATCCACTGACAAAATACAGACCTACTTGGATGATGCTCGAGAGAATTATTTCAAACTGCGCTTTCGATATACAACAGGTCAATTGACGGATCACTCTCGTTTAAAAATTGCCCGCAAGGAGATAGCGAGACTTGCGACGATATTGCATGAACGAGAACTTGAAATCGAGAGCGAAGGAAGTGAAAAATGACCAATACGAGACGTCGCTTGGTTGGTGTGGTCACTCGCACAAATTCCGAGAAGACAGTGACCGTACAAATAGATCGCAGTTCCCTACACCCACTCTACGGGAAGGTGATTCGCACTAATAAGAATTATCTTGCCCATGATGAACTGGGCTGTCACTTAGGGGATCAAGTGAAAATGATCGAAAGCCGTCCGATCTCGAAGCGGAAACGCTGGATGGTGGAGGAGATTCTTCAACGCCAGACCGAGTTGGAAGCCAGTGTGAGCGCTGTGGAAACACAGGATGAAGTGGACCTGGAGGCGGAAGCATGATCCAGCAAGAAAGCCGTCTTAAAGTGGCTGACAATACAGGCGGCCGGGAGCTGCTCGTGATCCGAGTCCTCGGTGGCTCAAAAAGACGCTATGGCCGAGTGGGCGATATTATTGTTGGAACGATTAAAACGGCGACTCCGCATGGAGCAGTGAGTAAGAGTGACGTCGTCCGAGCTGTGATTGTCAGGACGAAAAAAGAGTACCGCCGAAACGATGGTTCCTATATTCGCTTTGATGACAATGCCGTAGTAATTCTGGACACCGACGGCAGAAATCCCAAGGGAACTCGCATCTTTGGCCCAGTAGCCAGAGAGTTACGCGAGAAGGGATTCACGAAGATTGTTTCTCTTGCGCCGGAAGTCCTATAGGAGGCTTGTTGCGGTGGCTCAGACTTTAAGAATCAAACGAGGGGACCAAGTGAAGATTATCAGCGGTCGAGATAAAGGAACACAGGGAGAGGTGATCCGAATCTTGCCCGTAAAGACGAAGATTGTCGTCCAGGGCGTCAACATCCACAAGAAACATCAACGTCAGGTTCAGGCGGGTGGACGGACGATGAACCCTGGGATTATTCAATTCGAAGCACCGATCCACATATCGAACGTATTGTTGATCTGCCCGAAGTGTAACCAGCCAACACGCATCGGAATTAGGCGGGAAGAGGGTAAAGCTCAACGGTATTGTAAGAAGTGTGAAGCGGTCATCGACTCCTAAGAGGAAGAGGGAGCCATATTGGAATGGCACATTATTTAAAAGAACGATACGAAAAGGAAATTCTCCCGACGCTGATGAAGGAGTTCAATCTCGAGAACCCGATGATGGTTCCCAAGATTGAAAAGATCGTGGTAAATGTCGGTGTCGGTGAGGCGATTGACAACGCGAAGGCTCTTGACGCTGCAGTTGGCGATATGACGATCATCACCGGTCAACAACCTGTCGTGACCAAGGCGCGTAAGAGTATTGCGAACTTCAAACTGCGCGAGGGGAGTTCGATCGGTGTGAAGGTAACACTTCGAGGGGAACGCATGTGGTCCTTCTTCGATCGCCTGGTCAACGTGGCGATGCCTCGCACACGTGACTTTCGTGGCGTGTCACCCAACAGTTTTGATGGGCGGGGCAACTATACAGTAGGCATCCGAGAGCAATTGATATTTCCGGAGATCGGTTACGACAAGATCGACAAGATCCGTGGTTTTGAAGTCACGATTGTCACTACCGCACCGAATGATGAGCTTGGGCACCGACTGCTGCAATTGCTCGGGATGCCCTTTGGGAAAGGCGAGACTTATGGCTAAGACATGTATGCCGATACGGGAAACTCGCAGGAAATATAAGGTCCGAGTGCGCAATCGCTGCCGCATTTGTGGTCGGCCGCGTGGTTATTACCGCCGTTTTCAGCTTTGCCGTATTTGCCTCCGTGAACAAGCACTGGAAGGTAAGATTCCAGGGCTCGTGAAATCATCCTGGTAAGAATTGATCGAGAGAGGTTTTAATGAGTATCTCAGATCCCATTGCTGATTTTTTGACTCGGATCCGTAACGCCATAATGGCGGGGAATCAGAGCGTATCGGTCCCGAGCTCTAAAATAAAGGTAGCATTAGCTAAAATCCTCGTTGAGGAAGGGTTTATCGATGGCTTCGAACAGGTGTCTGTTGAGGGCAAACCTCAGGATACGCTGCGGATCCATCTCAAATACGTCGGTGAGCGCCGTAAAAGAAAACCGGTAATCACAGGATTGAAACGAGTGAGTAAACCTGGCCGTCGTATTTATGTCGGGCGAGGCGAGATTCCGTGGGTGCAGTCGGGATTGGGAATCGCAATCCTCACAACACCCAAAGGTGTGGTAACCGGAGTTCGCGCTCGGCAACTCGGAGTCGGTGGAGAGGTGTTATGCGAGGTCTGGTAGCCTAAAAGCGCACCAGATCACGCACAGTTCGAAGGTGTTCTCCCAATCCCCGTGGGACTCGGCAGGACCGAGCGAAGGATAATTTGGGGCTGTAATTGGGCAGAGGCAATCTTCGAATGATGAAGGATGGAGGTTGAAGTGTCGAGAATCGGTCGTATGCCAATTGTCATCCCGGATGGCGTACAAGTAGAGATCAAGAAGACAACAGTCCGTGTCAACGGCCCTAAGGGTGAGTTGACGATGGAGTTCCGACCGGAGATGTCAATCAAGCTTGAAGATGGGATTATTACGGTCGATAAACCATCGGATGCGCCGCGAATGCGTGCATTCCACGGCCTTACTCGTTCCCTGATTAATAACATGGTCGTGGGCGTGAGCGAGGGATTTGAAAAAACCCTTCAGATTGAAGGCGTCGGCTATCGACCGGATCTCGAAGGGAAGGATCTCATCGTGCATGTTGGTTTCTCCCATCCAGTGCGTGTCGAACCTCTTGAGGGCATTGAATTCGAGGTGGATACGCGCGCTCGAACAATTATTGTTAAGGGAATCGATAAGGAATTGGTCGGCCGGGTTGCTGCAGACATCCGCAAGATTCGCCCACCGGAACCTTACAAGGGTAAGGGGATCCGGTATAAGGGTGAGTATGTCCGTCGTAAAGCCGGTAAGGCCGGTAAGGTGATGGCGTAATTATGGCGAAAGAAAGCAGAAATAAGATGCGCACACGACGCCATGGTCGGGTGCGAAAAAAAGTCTCGGGAACCGCTGAACGTCCACGCTTGAATGTTTTCCGGAGCTTAAACCAGATTTATGCACAAATCATTGACGATGAGCATGGACACACAATTACAGCTATCTCCACCTTAGAGCAGGCAGTTCAGTCGAAGCTGAAGGGATTGAACAAAACAGAACAGGCTGCATTGGTGGGGCAAGAGCTGGCGAAAAAAGCGAAGAAGGAAGGCATTAAGGAAGTTGTCTTTGACCGCGGCGGTTTCCGCTATCATGGACGTATCAAAGCATTAGCCGAGGCGGCTCGAGAAGCCGGTCTTGAATTCTGAAATATAAGGAGAGCGATCGGTGAGAAAAAACTTTCGGGATCGGAAAGACGATCGTGATGAACTCGACGAGCGTGTAATTGACATCTCCAGAGTTGCTAAGGTGGTTAAGGGTGGCCGTCGTTTTGCATTCCGTGTCACCGTTGTCGTGGGTGACAACAAGGGCCGAGTTGGACTCGGCGTAGGAAAGGCGCGCGGTGTTCCGGACGCCATCCGCAAAGCAGGTGAGAAAGCACGTAAGAATATGCAACAGATCTCCCTTGTGGGGTCGACAATACCTCACCAAGTTAACTCGAAACACAGCGGGGCGATCGTCATGCTAAAGCCTGCATCACCTGGTACTGGCGTGGTCGCCGGTGGTGCGGTGCGTGCAGTGTTGCAAGCTGCTGGGGTGCACAACATCCTTACAAAATCACTGGGCAGCGCGAATGTCTTAAATGTCGCCCAAGCGACGATTAATGGGCTCCAAGAGCTAAAATGGATCGAGGAAGAAATCGCGAAGCGGGGTAAGGATCAGGAACATTTAATACCCTTCTGGGAGCGAGAGCGCAATGGCTAAACGAGCAAGCAAGGGGAAAGCCTTGCGTATTACATTGGTGAAAAGCCCGATTGGGTATTCAGAGCGGCAAAAGCGGACTGTTCATGCCCTTGGGCTGCGCCGGATGCGTCAAACGGTTGAGCACATCGACAGCCCCGCTGTGCGGGGCATGATCACGAAAATTCAACACCTGGTCCAGGTTGAGGAGCAATAACCGATGAAACTACACGATCTTCAACCACGCCACGGCGCCAAAAAGCGCCGCAAGCGGGTCGGCCGAGGAATATCGGCTGGACAAGGAAAAACAGCGGGACGCGGGGTAAAGGGGTACGGTGCACGCGCCGGGTCCGGGGGAAAACTGTATCATCAAGGTGGGAATCTGCCTTTCTACCGCAGTCTCCCATTCAAGAGAGGGTTTACCAATATCAATCGCATCGTATGGCATGAGGTGAATCTCGAGAATCTGTCGGAGTTGAAAGCCGACGCAGAAGTTACCCCGGATAGCCTCGTTGAAGCCGGCATCCTGCGAGATGCGGGAAAGCCGGTGGTTTTATTGGGCCGTGGAGAGATCAAAGTGCCGTTGAAGATCCGTCTGCATCGGATCACTCAGGGGGCAAGGGACAAGATCGAAGCCGCGGGTGGAACGGTCGAGCTGCTAGAGGATTGAAATCTGTGGCTCAAAAGGAGTAATGGATGAGACGCTCTGCGTGGCGCTTTTTATTCATATCATCGGATATCCGTAATCGGATCCTGATTTCGATATTGTTGCTGGTCCTCTACCGATTGGTGGCTCACGTTCCAGTTCCAGGAATTAACCGATTAGCTATCGAAAGTGTGATGAGCGGATCGGGGCAAGGACAGACGTTATTCGGCCTTTTAGACTTGCTTTCCGGTGGAACTGTATCGAACTTTTCCGTCCTGGCAATGGGGGTCTACCCCTATATCACAGCGCAGATTATCCTGCAGCTTCTGGTTCCCATCATCCCCGCACTTCAGCGGCGTATGGAAGATGACCCCCGAGAAGCCCGTAAATGGCAGGAAAAGTGGACGTATTATCTTGCGGTGCCGATGTCAGCCCTGCAGGCCGTAGGTCAGATCCGGCTTTTCCAGCAGTACGCCACTGGACAGGGCGGGAGCATCCTCAACACCCCTTTGGGATTGAACCTGGCAACATTCACAACCCTCCTGACAATGACCGCAGGCACGATGTTCGCGATCTGGTTGGGAGAGCTCATCTCTGAGCATGGGATCAAGAATCAGGGTCTTTCGTTGATAATTTTCTCTGGAATCGTCACCCGGATCCCGAGCAACGTTGGGCAGTTGCTCACCGGCGATTTTCAGCAGGTCATCCCTATGCTGATCTTCCTGGTGTTCTTAACTTTAACCACGATTTTTGTCATTGTTTATGTGCAGGAAGGTCGCCGGAATGTACCTGTAATGTACCCGGGACGGCGTGTGGGAAATCGCATGTCTATGCCTGTTAAAGGTACGCTGCCATTGATGGTCAATATGGCGGGTATGATCCCGATCATCTTTGCACAATCGCTTCTGACCTTCCCTGCCGTCGTGGCCCAGTTTTTCATCGCTTCGGAAAATCTAACTATCCAGAAGATCGCATTTTTCCTTCAAAATACATTTGGCGGTTTCAGCGACACCTATTGGATTCTCTACTTCCTGATGGTCGTAGGGTTTACCTTCTTCTATACGGATGTCCTCTTCTCGCAGCAGAATTACGGCGAGAATTTGAAACGATCCGGCGCTCAGATACCGGGTGTAACAAAGGGCGTAGCAACGCAGCGGTATCTCACGCGCGTGATGCGCCGCATCACGTTTGTGGGCGCGTTCTTCCTGGGGGTAGTAGCTATTATGCCATTCCTGGTGGGATTGATTTGGCCGATGGGAGGTTCGAATACGGGGCTTTTGTTAGTTTCTTCTTCTGGTTTGCTGATCGTGGTGGGCGTCGTTCGGGATTTGTACCGCTCTATCGAGGCCGAGCTTAAACTCCGCGGTTATGACCAGGCGGTATTGGTACGTTAGACCGAGCACGATAGGGCTGTTTTATTATCTTGATCGGTCCACCAGGAGCAGGGAAGGGTACGCAGGCCGAAAAGCTGGAAACGTCGCAGGTGTAACGGATTTGCTGCAAAGGATTATGTCGGTGAGGGCTAGCGAATGACCTTGAAGAGGGGAATCATCTTAAAAAGTCCACGCGAGCTTGCATTGATGCGCGAAGCAGGGAAAATCAACGCCCGGGCTTTGGCTGCGGCACTCGAAGTCGTACGGACTGGCGTTACAACTGGCGAGGTAAATCAGGCCGCTGCAGAAGTGCTCAAGAAGTCCGGTGCGGTGCCAGCATTTGTTGGTGTTCCGGGAGCGTATCCTTATCCTGCCGAAACGACGATCTCGATAAACGATGAATTGGTTCATGGAATTCCTGGGGATCGCCGTTTAGAGGAAGGGGATATCGTAAGCATAGATTGTGGAACGATTTACGAGGGATTTGTCGGTGACTCTGCGTTGACCATTGGGGTGGGGGAGATTTCAGATGAAGCGCAGAAACTCATCCGGATCACACGAGAGGCGTTATTTGAAGGGATCAAAAAAATGATCCCGGGGAACTATTCGGGCGATGTTTCTGCAGCTATTCAAGCCCATGTTGAAGGCAATGGTTTTCAAGTCGTTAGGGAGTACACAGGGCACGGCGTTGGCAGAAGCATGCATGAAGATCCTCAGGTTCCGAACTATGGTCGCAAAGGACGTGGAGTACCGCTTAAGTCAGGATTGACAATTGCCCTGGAACCTATGGTAATGAGCGGTGGTTTTGAAACACGCATCCTGAGTGATCAGTGGACAGTAGCGTCGAAAGATGGGCGTCTAACAGCTCACTTTGAGCACTCCGTTGCAGTGACAGAAAATGGACCATGGATTCTTACGGCAATGGACGAAGAACTAGACGAGGGGGAGTGGATTAGATATAATGATTACTTTGCTGGCCGAGTAGAGTCAGCAATAGGATTGAAGGAGTAAGCGAAGATGAAAGTATCTTCTTCCGTTCGGAAACGCTGTGCAAAATGTAAAGTCGTGAAGCGACGTGGGAAAGTCTATGTGATTTGTGAGAACCCGCGTCACAAACAAAGACAGGGATAAAGTTATGGCACGAATTGAAGGTGTTGATCTTCCTCGGAATAAGCGCGTCGTTATCGGGTTGACCTATATCCATGGCATTGGTCGAACCACGGCACAAAATGCACTACTTTCAGCTGGTGTCGACCCGAATCGGAAAGTGCGGGATTTAACCGAGGGCGAGGTTACAAGCTTGCGCGATCATATCGCGCAGAATATTGTCGTCGAAGGTGACCTGCGGCGAGAAGTCCAGATGAATATTAAGCGGCTGATGGAAATTGGGTGCTACCGCGGCTTACGCCATCGCCGGAATTTGCCCGTTCACGGTCAGCGGACACGAACAAACGCGCGCACACGCAAAGGCCCGAAGAAAACAGTTGCGGGTCGTGGACGACGACGTGGAGCGACGAAGAAGTAAATCGGATTCATTTATAGAGCACACCCTGGCGGCTGATGGCTTCCTTCCATTTACAGCGGCTTCCGTCTGCGAGTGTCGCCTGCATGTGTCTGGGTAAAAAACGTTCGAGACTAGTGAGATAGGCGGAAAAGTATGGCAAAGAGAGCGGCAGGATCAAGTCGGAGCAAGTCACGCAAGGAAAAGCGAACGCTGTCCCATGGGATAGCGCATATCCACGTGACCTTTAATAACACGATAATCACAATTACAGATACACAAGGAAACGCAGTAGCTTGGGCGAGCGCGGGTTCAGCGGGTTTTAAAGGATCGCGTAAGAGCACTCCATATGCAGCCGGACTTGCCGCGAAGGCAGTTGTGAAAGCTGCAAAGGACCTTGGATTGCAGGAGCTCGATGTCCATGTTAAGGGACCTGGTCCTGGCCGGGAGTCTGCTATTCGAGCGCTAATGGCGGAGAACGTTAAAATCCGTTCGATCAGTGATACAACGCCCATTCCGCATAATGGCTGCCGACCGCCTAAGAAGCGCCGCGTTTAAAGTTTAACCTGATAGGGAAGGAATCAAATCGTTATGGCGAGGTATATCGGACCTGTTTGCAAGCTTTGTCGCCGAGAAGGAGAAAAACTCTTTCTCAAGGGACAACGCTGTTTTACACCGAAATGTGCATTCGAGCGACGCGGCTATCCCCCAGGGGAGCACGGACGTGACGCTCAATGGCGCCGTCGGCGAGTATCGGATTACAGCCGGCAATTGCGCGAGAAGCAGAAGACTCGTCGCATCTATGGCGTTACAGAACGGCAGTTCCGTCGATATTACCGAACTGCTGTCCAACAACGAGGCCTTACGGGTGAGAATCTCTTAAAGATGCTGGAGCGCAGGCTTGATAACGTTGTATTTCGCCTGGGCTACGCAGAAAGTCGTGCGCATGCTCGAATGCTTGTGACGCATGGGCATTTCAACGTCAATGGCAGGAGGACGGATGTTCCCTCCATGCTTGTCCAAACGGGTGATTCAATCGAGGTCCGTGAGGGTTCACGGAAACGCACCTTTTTTCAAGGTTTGGCGGATCTCGCTGAGCCAAAAACCATTCCGGCTTGGCTGGAGCGTAATCTGAGCGACTTGTCGGGGAAGATGCTCATCGCACCGGAGCGGAAAGATATCGACGCCAGTGTGAATGATCAATTGATTGTTGAGTACTATTCGAGGTAAATCGATACGTGCGCGGACACGTTCCTACTGTCGTGGGTCGTGGAGGGATATCGTGGTTATAACCACCAACTTAGTTATGCCGAAGATTGAACGAGAAGCCATCGCTCTGAATTATGGCAAATTCGTGATCAGCCCGCTTGAGGCTGGATATGGTATTACGATTGGCAACGCTCTTCGACGGATTCTGTTAAGTTCCTTGGAAGGCGCTGCTGTAAGTTCCATTCGCATCACGGATGTGCCCCATGAATTCACAGACATTCCTGGTGTCCGTGAAGATGTGCTTCAGGTGATGATGAATGTCAAGAAGCTGCGGCTCTTCTTACACGAGGGCGAATCAGCCCGTTTGCGCCTTGAGGTGAAGGGAGAGGGTGTTGTAACGGCGGCTGACATCATCGCTCCCGCTGAAGCGGAGATCATCAATCCTGAACTCTATCTGCTCACAGTGGATGACGATAAGGCTCATCTTGAAATCGAAATGAATGTTGAGCGGGGGCGCGGATATTCCCCTTCTGATGAGCGCGGCCGCCTACCCATCGGAGAACTCCCGACGGATGCGATTTTCAACCCGGTACGACGGGTGCACTACGAAATCGGGCGCGCACGAGTGGGTCAGGATACGAGCTATGACTCGCTGGTTATCGAGATCTGGACCGACGGCACAATCAAGCCTGAGGACGCATTAAGCCGCAGTGCGCAAATTCTCATGGCGCATCTTCGCGATATCGGCGGCGTCACTGAAGAGAGCTTGATGGTCGCAGCGGTGGAAGAGGAAGATCCTCGACTTGCCAGTGAGGTTTATGAAGTTCCCATTGAAAACCTTGACCTCACCGTACGGGTTTTCAACTCTCTCAAGCGAACGGGAATCACCAGTGTTGGTGAAGTCCTTGATATGCTCGAAAAGGGTGAGGAAGCGATGTTATCCATCCGTAACTTCGGTGAGAAAAGTCTCGACGAACTCAAGGAGCGCTTGTTTGAGAAGGGCTATCTTGACGAAGAGCCGGAGCAGTCGGGCGAGGCGGAGTGAGGAATTGATGAGACACCAAGTTGCAGGTAAAAGATTAAACCGGCCTAAGGGCCATCGCATTGCGTTGCGTAAGAATCTTATGAAAGATCTCTTTCGTCATGAACGAATTAAAACAACCAAAGCTAAGGCTGCGGCAGTGCGAGGCGGCGCGGAAAAGTTGATCACGCTGGCCAAGAAGGGCAACGAAGCAGGAGAAGCAAAAGCGGTGCACGCCCGTCGCCTGGCGTCCGCCCGGCTGAATGACACCGAGATCGTGAAGAAACTTTTTGATGACATCGCCCCACGTTATGTGGATCGACCGGGTGGTTACACCCGTGTTATAAAACTCGGCCCACGTCTCGGCGACGCCGCGGAGATGGTTATCTTAGAGCTCGTGGAAGAATAGGTTGGGATGAAACCGGCCGTGACGGAGCAGGAAGAAACTCCGTCTTTAGCAGCTTACAAATCGATCGTAGCTTACGACGGCACCAATTTTGAAGGTTTCCAGCGACAGGCTTCCGGGCGGAGAACCGTCCAAGGAGATCTGGAGCAGGCACTTCAGGACGTCGGATGGCAAGAGAGTTCCCTGAGAGCGGCTGGGCGAACCGATAGTGGTGTGCATGCGCAAGGTCAGGTTATTGCCTACGAACTTGCGTGGAAGCACCCGCCCGATGATCTCACAATGGCGATAAACGCCAATCTGCCGCACGACGTAGCTGTCCGGAAGACTTTGCTTGCACAGAAAGACTTTCACCCGCGCTATTCAGCCATAAGCAGACGTTACCGCTATAGTCTCTTCATCGATAAAACGCGGGATCCGTTGCGGGAGCGCTACGCCTGGCGTATCAGGACCGAAGCGGATATGCAACAATTGAACCATGCAGCGGATTTGATCGTCGGCAAGCAAGATTTCGGCGCTTTTGGCAGCGCACCCCAACCAGAGGGGAGCACGGTGCGGGAGATCTTCGAAGCGGTTTGGAATCTGCAGAATGATGAATTGTGGTTCGAGATTGAGGCGAATGCCTTTCTCTACCACATGGTGCGAAGGCTTGTATCCGCGCAGTTAGCTATAGGGTTTGGCAAGATGAAAATGGATGAGCTTCTTGCTGCAGTGCAGAACCCCAATCAAAAATGGGAGGGCGGTCTAGCGCCTTCACAAGGATTGTGCCTTCTCAGCGTGAAGTACGAATAAAGCATCAAGGATTTTTGAACGGTGCATGCGAAAACTATTATGGCTTTAGAAATCGATTACAAAGGAACGCAGGAGTAGGAAGCGTGCAGAAAACGTATTATCCAAAACCAGATGACGTAACTCGAGAGTGGTATATCGTTGACGCGGCGGGGGAAAACCTCGGACGCCTGGCATCGCGTATCGCTCAAGTCTTGATAGGAAAAAAGAAACCCTCTTACACCCCCGGAGTTGATTTGGGAGACTTTGTCATCGTCATTAATGCTGAAAAAGTGACTGTTACGGGGAAGAAATTAGATCAGAAAATGTATTATCGCCATTCTGGTTATCCGGGTGGTCTAACAGCGATTTCGCTCCGCAATCAATTGGAGAAGTTCCCAGATCGCGTAATCACTTCAGCGGTATGGGGAATGGTTCCGCATAATCGCTATGGTCGGAAGATAATGAAAAAGCTTAAAGTCTATCGAGGGGCAGACCATCCTCATCGGGCACAGAAACCTAGCAAATTGGAGCTTGATTAGTCTGCGTCTGAGGGAGCTATCTCGCGCGGAGTTACGTTGATAATACAGTTAGAGGAAGGCAGGATAGATGTCTGAGAAATATTATGAAGGCATAGGACGACGAAAAACCAGTACAGCCCGTGTCCGTATCACGCCGGGCAGTGGAAACATCATTGTCAACGGTAAACCCGGAGCGGAGTACTTCACCCGCATGGGTGACATAGAAATCATCCTAGATCCCATGAAAGCGGTCGAGATGGAAAGCAAGCTGGATTTATCTGTGCTTGTCAAGGGCGGCGGGGTCTCAGGACAGACGGGTGCGGTAATGCACGGTGTAGCGAGGGCTCTGATTAAAATGGAACCTGAACTGCGTCCGATTATGCGATCTGGTGGGTTCCTCACTCGAGACTCGCGCATGAAGGAGCGCAAAAAGCCAGGTTTGAAGCGCGCACGCAAGGCACCGACGTATACGAAACGCTGATCGATCTGGGCGTTATGCATCCCTTACCGTTTGTGGAAAAATCAGGCCGGGGTGAGTTAACCCCCCGGCCTTTCGTGTTATTTAGGAGGTTGATTTGGGAGCAGATTTGACCATCGTGGGATTGGGACCCGGTTCTCCAGAATTGGTCTCACGCAGCGCTTGGGAACTGCTCACGGGTTCGAAAGTCGTCTACTTCCGAACCGGTCAGCATCCCGTACATGATGCGCTTCCTCCGCAAGTCGAACTAAAAACCTTCGACCATCTCTATGAAGAGATCGACGACTTTGATGGGGTATACACATCCATAGTAAATAAAATCCACGATGAAGTACGCGGAAATCCCCCCGTTGTATATGCGGTTCCCGGGGATCCCATGATCGGCGAAGCGACGGTAAGCGCTCTCCTGCGCCTGGCGTCTGAAGAGAATCTATCCGTTCGTGTACTCCACGGAATAAGCTTTATTGAGCCGTGTCTGGGTCTTCTAGGACTGGATGCATTGGATGGCCTTTCGGTTCACGATGCCCTTGAGATTGCAGGTAGAAATAATCCGCCATTTCCCCCCGATACACCGGCGTTAGTCGGGCAGCTGTATTCCAAACTCGTCGCTGCGGATGTTAAATTGACCCTGTTGAATCAGTACCCACCTGAACATCCGACAACCTTGCTCCATATGGCCGGAACCAACGTTGGATGGAGTGAGAATCTCCCGCTTGCTGAAATTGATCACAGCGAGAGCATTGGCTATATGACGACACTTTTTCTGCCGGAGCTGCCGGTGGAGTCTGCCTTCGAGAATTTCCAGGAGACGGTGGCACATCTGCGCGCGCCCGATGGGTGCCCGTGGGATATTAAGCAAACGCATCTAAGCCTTCGGAATCATCTTATGGAGGAGGCGTATGAAGCGCTCCAGGCGCTGGACGATGAAGATATGGAGGCGCTGCAGGAGGAATTAGGCGATCTGCTGCTTCAGATCGTCCTCCATGCTCAGATCGCGACCGAAGAGGGTTTCTTCACAACATCTGATGTGATCGCCAGCATTCAATCGAAAATCATCCGGCGTCATCCACATGTCTTTGCTGACCTGGATGTAGAAGACGTCGGCCAGGTATTGCTCAATTGGGAGGCGCTTAAGGAAGCCGAACGTGAGAATGATGGCTCCGAGAAAGGCATCCTCGATGGTGTGCCAATTGACCTGCCAGCACTCACACAGGCGGAAGAGATTCAAGCGAGAGTCGCCAGAGTGGGATTCGATTGGCCTCACATCGATGGCGCCCTGCAGAAGCTCAAGGAGGAGCTGGCGGAAGTCCAAGAAGCTAAAGAAGACGAACACGTAGCTTGGGAAATCGGCGATTTATTGTTTGCTGTTGTCAATTATGCTCGTTGGAGAGGGGTAGATCCGGAAGCTGCTTTGCGAGAGGCTAATCGTCGCTTCCGGCGAAGGTTTACCGATGTCGAAGGACAGGCGCGTGTGGAAGAGCGGAAGCTTTCTGATCTAACGATCGATGAATTGGAGGAATTTTGGCAAACCGCAAAAAAACGATCTTAACATTCGTGTCTCCCCGGATCCTCATGACCCACTTCATCATGAGTGTTTTCTTACTGGGAGCGCTGACAGGCTGCGCTCGTTCCGGGGGCTCGGTGCAGGATGAATATCCCAAACTATTGCCTACACAAGAGCTGCCGGCAAGTTCAACGCCGACCAAGACACCACCTACACTAACGCCAACGATTGCACCCACACTTGAGCCGACAATCCCGCCTCCAAGCTATGTTTCTTTGGAAGCCCTCGGTGAGTACGTTATACCCCTCACAATGCAGCACGTCTCAGAGACATCTGCAGACCTGTACTTCATGCTGGAGTCCCCAGCGGAAGGCGCAGTCTTTTACTCGCTGAAGGGCGATCAATCAAACCAGGTTCAGTGGATCACATTTAACGCAACAACGGATGCCCATCTTATCAAGGTGAGTGACCTGGAGCCTGGAGCGTCTTATGAGGCATGGGTTGGTGTTTCTGATGATGATGGGATCCACCACCCACCTTCCTTTGCAGATGGCATTTGGAACCCCATTACAATCCGAGTGCCGCAGGAAAGCAATTGGCCGATCCGCTTCGGCGTCATCGGAGATTCGGGATTTGGGGAGGCGGTAACCTATCAACTTGCTCAAGAGATGGCTTCTCATTTCCCCGAATTGGTCATCCATACCGGTGATCTTGTGTACAGTGTTTATCAGGATCCCTCCCCTCCTGATGCTTTTATTCGCAAGTTCTATCAACCGATGGCTGAGCTTCTCCATATTGCACCCATTTACCCGGTCTTTGGTAATCACGAGGGGTATGGAGATACTTTTTGGCGGGATCGACCCTTCTACTACACGGCATTTCCGCCGTTGGAGAATGGACTCAGTGGGGAGGACTTCGGCGGAATATCGGACCAACGGGAATGGTATGCATTCTCGCGCGGCGATTACCAATTTATCTTTCTTAATAGCCAGCAGTTTTATTCTGCAAAATTGTTGGAGGAGCAAATCGCCTGGCTCCGGGAAAAGCTGGGAGATAATACATCGTTAACGAATATTGTGGTCTTTCACATCCCTCCATTCACGAGTGGGCGTCATCGTGATGATGGGATCCCCATCCGTCAAGCCTGGGTTCCGCTATTCGAGGATGGCGATGTGGCCCTGGTGCTATCCGGTCATGACCATAACTATGAACGGCTTGAATTGAACGGCATAACCTATATCGTTTCGGGTGGAGGTTCCAATAAACTCTATGGCAAACAAGAAACGAGGGAAGAAAGCGAATTCTTCGCGGCGCAGTCCCACTTTGTGATCCTGGATCTATACCCCGATCATGTCGATATTACGGCGTACGGTTTGGGTGGGGAGACGTTAGACTCGCATACGCTCCGCCTCCCACCAAGCGATTGAATCCATACGGATCATTCGTGCCAGTTTAAGGTGGGGATCCCAGAGATATGTGCGAATTGGCGCAATCTGAACCAAGGATCTCAACTTACGAACCTGGAATGCGTTAGAATATTAAATATGACCTCCTACAGTAAACCCCGCTACAGCATCGGTGAGGAAATCGCCAACAGTGTGACGCACGGCGTTGGAGTGGTCCTTTCTATCGGAGGGTTAGCAGTACTTACAGCGTTCGCCAGTTTACTTGGAAACGTCTGGCATATCGTAAGCAGCAGTATTTTCGGTGCAACGCTAATCTTGTTGTACACATCATCCACCCTGTACCACAGCATCCAACTTCCGCGGGTCAAGCGCATACTCCAGGTGATGGATCATTCGGCCATTTTTCTTCTGATCGCAGGAACCTATACGCCATTCACGCTTGTGAGCCTGCGCGGAGCGTGGGGCTGGACTCTCTTTGGTGTAGTCTGGGGGCTCGCTGTCCTAGGAATTATTTTTCAAGTGACACGACTGCGTAGGAGGCCAACCATATCTTTAGCACTTTATGTGGGCATGGGCTGGGCAGTAATCGTCGCTACCAAACCCTTGCTCGCCGCCATAGCCCCGGGGGGGGGGCTTCTTCTGCTCATCGGGGGTCTGTTCTACACTGCCGGGATTGGTTTCTACGTTTGGCGGCGACTGCCGTATCACCACGCAATCTGGCATGTTTTTGTGCTGGCGGGAAGCGCGTTTCACTATTTTGCTATTCTCTTCTACGTGATTCCTCTTGCGGGCTCTTCCTGATGGGTGGGAATCGAAGCGCTGCGTATTACCCATAACTGAGTCTATATTTATCAAATCCGGTCCAGGGGAATTCTTACAATTCGCTACTCTTTCTCGCTTGGTATGAATAAGCAGACTTGGAATAGGGAGGGTGGAAAAATCCAATGGGAGAAATCAAGCCACGAGAGATACCTTTGGGGCAGGGAGCGCATATTAGTATTCGCACAGCATCTGAGAATGATGCAGCAGCTATCTTGGATCTTTACAGATCTATATTGGCTGAGGGTCGATATACCTTGCTTCTATTAGAAGAATTGCAGCGCACAGAGGAAATGGAGCGAAAGGCCATCGCTAATGAGAGCGAGCGCCCAGGCTGCCTTCGTGTTGTTGCTGAGGTCGATGGGCTGATCGTAGGAATGGCTCGGGTTCGGACCGGCGAACTTCAGCGTACAGCGCACTTTGGCGATGTGGATTCAGTCTGGGTACACTCGGATTGGCGAAGGCGAGGGATCGGAAATGCGCTAATCGATGCCATCATTTGCTGGGCAGAAGGGAACAAAGGAATCGAGAAACTTGGTTTATTTGTCTTCTCGACGAGTGAGGCTGCCATAGCTCTCTACGAACAAAATGGATTCACAATTGAAGGTAGGGCTCCACGAGATATTAAATTTGCCGAGGGTGATTACGCGGACACCGTGATCATGGGGAGAATGGTTGACTGATCCTTCTTTTTTGGACACCCACCCTGCTGTTTTTGGAAAATGCATGTGTGTTTAGCCCCGTTTGACTTTCCAGGTGTGGTGCAGAAAAGGGAATCTGTGCATATGGAATCTCCTCCATGATACATCTCAGCACCTTGGGGAGAATCACGGAGAGCACAACCACCGTCCAGCAAAAAACATTGGCTAGGTAAAGAGAGGGTACATGACGAAGCTGAAAATTGGATTTCTGCACCCCGGAGCGATGGGAATCTCCCTTGCTGCGTCGGCTAAGAATTCAGGGCACACTGTCTATTGGGCGTCTGAGGAGCGAAGCAGGCAAACACATGCACGAGCAGCAGAACACAATCTTGTTGAAGTTCGATCTTTAACCGAGCTTTGCGAAACCTGCTCTGTGATCGTGTGTGTGTGTCCACCTCACGCTGCAGAGCAGGTGGCGAGACAAACCCTGGAAGCATCCTTTGATGGGCTCTATTTGGATGCCAATGCGATATCCCCGCAACGAGCAAAACTCATCGGGCGGTTGATGGATGAAGCAGGTGTAAAGTTTATCGATGGCGGCATCATTGGAGGTCCTGCGTGGGAACCTGGAAGGACGTGGCTTTATCTCTCCGGTGAGCATGCTGAGAGCGTGACCGAATGTTTCTCCGAAGGTCCGCTCGAAACGTGCATTGTCGGTGAGGAAATTGGGAGTGCATCTGCGCTCAAGATGTGCTACGCGGCTTATACGAAGGGAACGACGGCCTTGCTTTGCGCGATTCTCGCAACGGCCGAGAAATTAGGCGTTCGAATGGATTTGCATAGACAATGGTCTCGGAATGGATCGGATTTTGCGGACCAGGCGGTGAGCAGAGTCAGGCGTGCGACGGAAAAAGCGTGGCGATTTACAGGCGAGATGGAGGAGATAGCAGCGACCTTCGCAGAGGCAGGAGTGCCAGCGGGATTCCACGAGGCTGCGGGCGAGATCTATCGTCGCCTCGCTCATTTCAAGGCAGAGCCAGATCAACCTTCGCTTGAGGAAGTATTAGAAGCTCTTGTTTGCGCAGGCGAGATTGGCGTTGGGTAACCGCTTGCATCGAAAATCAAAGGATGTGTTTATCACTGGGATAGCCTGAATAATCTGGTCATTCCGAACCGGGTCGGCTTATGGAAGTCTTCACGGGCGGCTGCGAGGAGATCATTGCCGTTAGTAAATTAATGTCCATGATACTTGCCGTATCATGGTTGTCTGTCCGCTCTTACCATCTTTTTATTCCTGATATATCAAGACATCACCTGTGACGGAGGCATTAAATTATGAAAAGTATTGTGATCACTGGAAGTACACGCGGGATCGGTTTTGGTTTAGCAGAATCGTTTCTGGCTCGAAATTGCGTTGTTATGATTAGCGGTCGGAGTCGTGAAGGAGTTGATAACGCCATTGAGGATCTCCGATCGAAGTGTCCGGAAAATCGAGTGTTCGGCCATCCTTGCGATGTAAGAGACCCCGAGCAATTACAAGCCCTCTGGAATGAGGCGATGTCTCGAATCAGGAAAATTGATATTTGGATTAACAATGCGGGACTAAGTGGACCGCAGATGAAAATATGGAAACTTTCACCGGATCAAGTGAAAGAGGTTGTCGACACGAATATTCTAGGCGTGGTTTTTGGATCACAGATTGCCGTCAGATGTATGTTGAGCCAAGGATTTGGAAGTCTGTACAACATGGAGGGGATGGGCAGTGATGGGCGAATGCTCGAAGGGCTTATCTCTTACGGTATGACGAAATCCGGAGTTAATTATTTCACAAAAGGATTGGCGCAAGAGACAAAAGGCAGATCTATCATTGTGGGATCGCTGAGTCCGGGAATGGTCACAACATCCTTTCTCACGGAACATTATAAGGACAGGCCAGAAGAATTTGAGAAGGCTAAGCGCATTTTTAATATCATTGCTAACCGTGTTGAAGATGTTGCCCCATGGCTTGTGGATAAAATTCTTGAGAATGAAAAATCTGGGAAACGCATCTCGTACATGTCGAGGTGGAGTTACCTTTTCCGATTTCTTTCCGCCCCTTTTTCGAAAAGGGATATCTTTAGTTGACGAGGATGTGATCCTGATCGCAGTTTAGTCACTGGCCAGGTATGTCATGCTGAGCGACTGCAGGGAGTGAAGAATCTCGGCATGTTTATAGGATCACTGTGATTGGTCGGGATTCTTCTGACCAGCCTTAGGGCGATGCACACAACTTCTGCTCAAGTGCGACAGACTAGTGACGGGAGAAGATGTCCTGGAATCGAGGGCAATTTTGACTGCTCTGAAGGAGGGGCATGCTTAAAGAAACACCCCCAGACCTGAGGGGGGCAAGCCTGGGGGCAGTCGAGACATTGGCGAATAAGCCATGTGACGACCATCAAATTATAGAATCTCGCAAGAGAAAAGTTCCATAGTCCATTGGTCATATTTAATTAATGGTAAGGGATGCCTGATGAACTTCTATCGCTTAATGCAAGACCTCAAGGCTCCAGTTTATCGTTCAGATTTGAGCTTAAAGAACCTCAAGTCGCATCTTTTTCAAACGCTTCCAGGATCTCCTTGCTGTGTTCTGCGGGTTTGACGTTCTTGAAGACCTGCTTGATCTTCCCCTCCGCATCAATCAAAAACGTAGTCCTATGTACGCCCTCATATTCCTTGCCCATAAACTTCTTGGGTCCCCATACGCCATAGGTCTTGCTGATCTTTTGGTCATCGTCGGCAAGTAGGGTGAAGGGCAGCTGAAATTTCTGTTTGAATGCCGCCTGCTTTTTTACCGAGTCAGGGCTCACCCCCAGGATGACAACCCCCTGATCTGAATAAGCGCTGTAGTCATCACGGAACGCACAAGCTTCTTTCGTGCAGCCTGGCGTATCCGCCTTGGGATAGAAATATAAAACAACTTCCTTGCCGATATAATCTGAGAGATGGATTGTTTCACCTGTATCGTCAAGTACTTCAAAGTCCGGAGCGGTTCCACCTATCTTGGGGATGGACATATTCTGAAACCTCCTAAGATTATGTGCAGACAGCTATCCTTACAGGTCGCGTTGGCTCGATAATTGTAAGCCAAGATGATACAGATGGGGTGATGGTATTCTGAGCTGTTGAATGATATCCCTTCCTATCCGCCATACATGATGGCTAATCCATGACGGCGACGATTTCCCCCATCCTATCGATTGAGTAACCCGGGAGAGAAGCGACTGTCTCTTGGAATTCGGTGTCGCCGAGTAATTGGAGCAGGGGCCTAAGCTTGGCGCTCTCGTGATATTCCTTTGGGATGATGAGATCATAACGTTCCTGGAAGAGCGGCAGGAAATCGAGATTGAGAGCGGCAGCGGCAGCGTGGATCGCTAAGCCGCAGTCCGCACGGCCGGAAGCAACAGCGGCGGCGACAGCCAGATGAGTATATTCCTCGTGTTGATAGCCATGTATAGAAAGGGGGTCTATCCCGAGTTGGTCTAGTTGGTAGTCAAGCAGAATTCGAGTGCCAGCTCCGCGTTGGCGGTTGACATATGCAAGCTCAG
>DAOUEQ010000165.1:0-48930 GCA_034430395.1 Anaerolineales bacterium
AAATTTGAAATGATTGTGGGAGTAAAAGTGGAAAATTCTGACTCGCCCTTGTCAACTGAAAAGCATCCTGGACCGTCATCTGCTGTTTGCAGCAAAGGATAGACGGATGATGGATTTACGAAACTCTGCTGGATAGATAGCAACATTACTTATTACGCCAGATCGAATAAAGAAGAAGGGGCATCTTAGTTAGAGTTGTGATATTTCATGCTTTGTCAGGAGATTCTATCACGGGGATCTTGAAAAGAAGGCCAGAAGTTATTGCGAGGTATCTTTCGGGATGGATAAGGATTTATGGGATTATAATTAGGACTGAGGAATCAAAGGAGGCTGGATTCGATGCAAACAACGATTGAAATGATACACGGTCGAGAGGTACTTGATTCTCGAGGAAATCCTACGGTTGAAGTTGAGGTTTCGCTTTTTGATGGAAGCTGGGGCCGCGCAATTGTGCCCTCAGGCGCATCGACAGGTGTTCATGAAGCGCTTGAACTGCGGGACGGGGATAAGTCTCGTTTCGGCGGCAAGGGCGTGTTGAAGGCGGTTGAGAATGTGAATTCTGAGCTTGCAGAGCTTCTTCTGGGGTGGGATGCAACCGATCAACGCTCAATCGATCTTGCCATGATTGAAGTCGATGGGACAGAGAATAAATCAAGGATTGGCGCCAATTCCATACTTGGCGTGAGTTTAGCGGTCGCGAAAGCAGCTGCAAATTCTCTCGAGTTGCCCCTCTACCGCTACATCGGGGGAGTCAGTGCACATCTCCTGCCGGTACCCATGTTAAACATATTGAACGGGGGAGCACATACAGGATGGCAGTCGACGGACGCACAGGAATTTATGATTATGCCGCTGGGTGCGCAATCTTTCTCCGAGGGTCTGAGGTGGGGCGCAGAAATTTATCACGAGCTTAAAACTGTACTGAGAACAAAAGGTTACACCGCGCTTGTGGGCGATGAAGGCGGGTTTGCGCCGGCATTAAAGGCAAACGCTGAAGCCGTGGAAATCATACTAGAAGCGATTGAGAAAGCCGGTTACAAAGCAGGCGAACAGGTTTCGATCGCGCTCGACCCAGCAGCCTCTGAGTTTTACGACAATGAACGAGGAGTGTACCAGCTGCGGAGTGAGGGTAAAGAACTCAGCGGCGAGGAATTGGTTGAGTTCTGGGAATCCTGGGTGAAGCAATATCCAATCGTGTCCATTGAAGATGGGCTTGCACAAGATGACTGGGATAGCTGGCAATTAATGACGGCCAAGCTGGGCGATAGAATCCAGATTGTTGGAGATGACTTGCTTGTGACAAATCCCGAAAGGGTGAGAAAAGGCGTCGAATTAAAAGCCTGCAATTCGCTGTTGGTTAAAGTAAATCAAATTGGCACACTAACGGAAACGCTCGAAGCTGTCCAGGTTTGCCGGGAAGCAGGTTGGAGGGCAGTGACGTCACATCGCTCCGGAGAAACAGAAGATGCCACAATTGCCGATCTCTCTGTCGCGATCCACATGGGACAAATCAAGACGGGAGCACCTGCTCGCTCCGATCGCGTTGCGAAGTACAACCAACTTCTTCGCATAGAGGACGAACTGGGAGAGGGCGCACAGTATGCAGGTTGGTCAAGTCTAGGAGTTACTTCCCAAAAGTAGTCCGCGCATATCCGACGATCACAAAAAAAAACTGGCGAGGGCAACTCGCTGGTTTTTTTTGTTTATGAGAGGTGCCGGAATGGGGTACGGATTATTCTGGGAACGGCGGTAAATCTGTGGGCGGCGCTTCGGAAGGAGACCCAGGCATAGGTGTTGTGCAGTGTGGGCAAATCTGCCAAGGAAGCTGCAGAAGCTGACCGCATTGGGGACAAATCTTTCGCAGACGTGTGTGGCAATGAGCGCAAACCTGCCAATTACTTTCCGTATGGCTTCCGCATCCTGGACATAGCATACGTTCCTCAACTTGTGAAAGGAGAGCCTCTTCTTCGAGTGTAAGCTGGTACTCCTCAGTAAGCGTCAAGGATGGGCGGAGGATGAGGTAGATGATTATTCCCGGCAGATTTAAAACGGAAACCAGGATTGCCGCGAGAATGTGCACAAGTTTATCGTGGGATCTGGAACGGATATCCCTGAGCGTCCAAAAAATTAGGCTTAGCCATAACGCGGCCAAGAAGGCACCGAAGAAAGCCGTGAGATAAGTAAAGAATTTCCCTATTGATATGATTCCGAAAAGATCCAGCATGGTCACTCCTGACGAGCGGCATTATAGCATGCAGTGCAACCCAGATAGTGCAAATTCTGGGCCACTTTGACAGCAAGAATCCACAGGAGTATAGTCGCAGTCATCGACTGCGGCACGCAATTTGCACAGAATGGGGGTGTGACATGGGGGATGGACAGCTGCGTTACAGGATTAAGGATCTTGACTCTGACGATCGCCCACGTGAACGGCTCGCTGCCTTAGGTCCAGGGGCATTGTCCAATGCAGAACTGCTGGCTATTTTGCTTCGAACAGGTATTAAAGGGATGAACGCTGTTCAGCTAGCGCAGACACTATTGGTCGAAATTGGAGGCCTTATTGGAATTCATCGCCTCTCACTTCCCGAGCTTCAAGAGATGAAGGGCATCGGTTTTACAAAAGCTGCTCAGATACAAGCCGCGGTTGAATTAGGGCGTCGATTAGCGATTGTGCACGAGGAAGATAAGCCACGTATTCAATCACCACAGGACGCTGCCAATCTCCTTCTGTATGAGATGGGGGCATTAGAACAGGAGCATTTAAGAGTAATGCTCTTAGACACACGCAATCAGGTCATCAAGTTTGTAGAGGTATACCGTGGCTCACTCAACAGTTCAGTCATCAGAGTTGGTGAGGTCTTTCGTGAGGCTGTAAGGCGCAATGCAGCCGCAATCATCGTTGCGCATAATCACCCGAGCGGTGACCCAACACCCAGCCCGGAGGATATTGCAGTCACCCGAGCAATTGTAGATGCGGGAAAACTTCTTGACATTGAGGTTCTTGATCATCTCGTGATTGGAAAGAACCGCTACGTGTCACTGAAATCAAAAAGCATGGGGTTTAATAACTGATAATGGAACACCAGGTGATCTTACTACCGCGTGAGAATTACTGGACATGGGTTCGCGCATGCACCGAATATGTATTGCATTATGGGCCAAACTTGACACAGGACCCTCAAACTGCTGCTCAATACATGTCACCAGCCCAGGTGATAACTTTCCCGGCAGTCTCAGGTGGATATCCCGAAAATGGACAACTTGAAGAATGGTTTTTTAAGCAACATCCTGGCGTTCGACTTGATCCGATTTCCACTGAGACGGCGGACGGGTTGCGGGAGGAGTTCGCTCAGAGAATCATCGATTCGGATCGCTACGGACAAAAGCGCAAATCGTTCTATCTAGTTTGGCCCACTGATTACTCAGTCATCACTCAAAAATATGGTGCCAACCCACAGATATATAGCCGTTTTGGCATGCCTGGTCATGAGGGCGTGGATATCCGCGCACTGAACAACACAAACATTTATTGCTGCGCAGACGGTGTCGTCTATCGGGTTCATAACGACCCAGACCCCAGGGTGTCCGCTTATGGGAAACACGTGCGAGTACGGCATAAGGATGGATACAAAACCGTATACGGTCATCTTGCGCGGCCATTGGTGCGGGAGGGACAGGAGTTGAAGGCTGGTGAACTGCTCGGTAAAGCGGACTCTACAGGAGCATCTACTGGATCACACCTGCACCTGACGTTGAAACGAGATGGAGCAACGGACCGCGGGGAGACGAATTTCCCGAAAGACATCATAGACCCTACGCCGTTTCTAGTTTGGCCGGAATTTGCGTCGAAGAAATCGTTCGATGCCTACAACTGGAGCCCTGAAAAGTGCCTTGTGGGTGCGCACGCTAGGGTGGGGCAGCCATTACAAGACGAAGATCTCAATCTCATAAGTTTGGCGAGGTTAGAAGCTATCAAGTTGGAGCTCAACGAAAGTCTAGATACGATCGAGCGCCTGCGAGCATTGGACCCAGAAATGTTCATCGTTGTACGTACAACGGGAGATTTTTCTGGTGAGGCAATCTCCGCAGAAAGTTATTTCACATCGATTGAAAACAACTTTGGACGGCTTTATCGAGCTGGGATTAGATATTTCGAGATTCTCAGTAATCCGAACCTGCAAAACGCAGGTTGGCGGCGGTCCTGGCGAGATGGGCTGGAGTTCGGGCAGTGGTTTAATAAGCTATCCCACTTGATAAAGGCGCGTTTCCACGACGCCAAGGTTGGTTTCCCAGGGTTGTCTCAGGGCGAACTTGTGCCCGGGTGGAGAGCAGATGACGCTCAGTTTCTCAATGAAGCGGAGAGTGCAGTGCAAAATGCTGATTGGGTAGGTTTGAATTGCTACTGGACGGATCAAGCATCGTTAAAGGAACGCAAAAAGGGGCGGGCATTCGAAGTATATCGAGATAGGTTCCCTGGTAAGGTACTCATGATCACTGAGTTCTGCAACCCGATCCAAAGTGTAGCGGAGCGTACGAAGGCTGACCAATATGCAGAATTCTACCGGATGGTCCGATCCCAGCCCGGTATCGCTGCAGCATTTGCTTATGCATTATCTGCAGTTCGAGATCATGATGCGATTGCGTGGCGTTCAGAAATTTCTGACGGAACCGAATTCGCCGGGTTAATCGGTAATAGATCAATTTAAAGTATCTTGATAAGTATCACCAGGACACCGGTATCTTTCTTTTAGCGCCACTTCGATCCCGCCGGAAAATATGGCCGTGATCACGGCCATAAACCCATAAACGGTACGTAACCCAAACATCCTGCTTGCAATACGCTAAGACCTTGTCAATCTCACCTTTTTTATACCATTCAACCGCAGCAAGGCCGTTCGCTGATTTACTTTCCCCCAGAGTCGCTTCTGCGACATGGTCTAAACCAACCCGAAATCCAAGTGTAAGCGAGATATTTGCGAGCATGTCCGCTGTCTTCTCCACCAGGGGTCGATCGATAGAAAGACCGTAGGGCCGAAGAACTGTGTAGTCAAAGCGGATAACGTTGAAACCGACGATTTTGGATGCTGAAACAAGTTCATCCAGAAGAGAATCAACATTTTCCTCTTTGAACATTAACCAGTTGTCCTCTTCAACGTGGTAGGTCACACCAGCAGAGAGACCCATCATATCGATATGGTCCCAGCCGCCGACCTCTTCGGCAAGATGTTTAGTCTCAAGGTCAAATACAAGCGTTTTAGATGTGCTCATTATTATTCTATTCCTTATGTTGTCGGCGGCTGAGCAGAAAAACGATACCAAATACCACTATCACGGACAAGCCGAGCAAAAGCCAGGGCAGAAGTGGCCGGGCGAAATCAAGCATATTGGGATTTGAGAGTGTTGTCCACTTCCACTCGTCTTGGAGTTGAGAGATGGGGCGTTGGTACACTCGTTGAATGCCTCCTGCGCAGCTTGTGCCTTCCTGATAAGCATCAAGTAGAAGTACTATGCCTCCAATCCCATAGATGTCGAGCAAATATTGCGTGAAGGATGCGCTTTGTGCGTATGCAAGCAAAGCGTCCTCCTCAGAAATCGGGAAAGAGGCGCATAAGGAATCCATTGAAAGTAGTGCATTTTCGCTAGCAGCACGATCCAATTCGAAGATGTAAGCGGGATTAGGCACGCCTTCTTGGAGCGTGGCAAGCCCTTCGTTCAACCAGGTGGGCAGGTTGTGGTATTGATCGCCCATGCGTTTGTAAAGCAGGATGTGAACAAGCTCATGGGGGATGTCACGTTCCAGTGAGATTTGACCTTCAACCCCAATGGGCGCTGCTAAGAGAACTGCTCCAAGTTCTGGATGCGAATGCCCACCGATCCACGTCGCCCCACCCATGCGCATGCTTGATTGCAGCTGACCAACTGTGGGGTAGATGTAAAGATTTATATGATCCGGAGTTGGCAATGCGAGATCGTGCTGAATTCGCGTAATAGAGTCATCCGCAAGGTTAAGGATATCCTGACCACGGGTCATGTCTCCTTCAATCCAATGAACGGTTATGTTTGATGTGCCAAGGGATTGCCAATCGAAACGATTATCCTCATATACAAAGGATGCAGGGTCCGTTATATAGTTGTCACCATCTACGAAATCGATCTGCCACCAGTAGGTGATTGTTGTAAATGGTTCGATCCCGATCTTCTGAACATCTTCGGTTACTTCCGCCAAGATCGTGGGACCGTCTGAAAGGACGGCAACAGCGACATGTGTATAGTCTGATGAGGCCTCACGGAAAAAGACTGCCGCCCGTGTGACAATGTTAGGGGCTTGAATTTGGGCGCTTAAGTTGATCGTTGAGCCATACTTATACTCGGCGTGGGTTTCAACGCGGATCTCGCTCGTCTGGGCTGAAGCAAGCCTCAGCGGAGAAAGAAGAAAAATGGTAATAAGTAGGATGGATGGTAGTTTATTTATGGCTACACCTTGAGCAGATAGAGAAGTGGTGTTAATGTGATTGGACTTAGCAAAGTTGATACAAGAACTGCACCAGTCACGAACTCAGGCTCCGTGTCATATTGGATCGCAAGGATAGAAACTAGGACCGCAGTAGGCATGGCGGACTCGAGAACACCCACTTGACTGCCGATCATGGGCATATTAAGCGTGCCGGCAACAAACCATGCGGCTAGAGGAGATAGGACTAAACGAAGGGCGATTACGATAGATAGTAGACCGAGGCGCTTTGGAGACCCCGCCTTAGAGATTTGCATTCCCATGACCAGCAGCATCATGGGGATCATCGCAGCTGCTAGAAGTTCGATAGGTCGAGACACGGCTTGCGGGAGGTTAATATCTAGAGCGCGGAGGAGGAGAGATAAAAAGATGGCATAGACAGCCGGCACCTTGGCCAGATTCTTTAACGCCTGTAGCGGCTCCATTCGACCAGCGCTGGCGATGTACACACCAGCAGAGTTTGTCCATAAAGCACTCGTGATGAAGAAGATACTTGCCCAGAGCAAGCCGGCTTCACCCAGTGCGAAGTGGTTAAGCGAAAGGCCATAATTCCCAGAATTGATAAAAGACACCGAGAGAATAAAAGCGGATGTCAGTGCTTGAGATAGGCGGAGAAGTTTTGAAATCGCTAAACTGAAAAAGAGCATAAAGGCGATGACCGCCGATGTGAGGATCGCCATCCGTACAATATCGGATTTGGGAATTTCTGTTGTAAGTACTAAATCAAAAACAAGTGCGGGTACGAGGATGTGAAAGATGGCAACGGAGATAGGTCGGGGGTCAAGGTTCGTTCGCTTTTGGAGAAGGAAGCCCGCTCCAGAAACAGCGATGATCGGGAAAATATTATTCGTGAAAAGACCTATGAATTCCCTCAATCCACAGAATCCTCTGAAGGGTTATCGAAGTCAAGTATCAAGAGATCCGGTATACCCTCTAGAAATGCCAGGTGCTCGAGAGCTTCATCAGCTATCTTAGCAGTCTCTGTATCCGTTGCTGATGACTGGATTTCTAATATGGCTGTTCTAGCATCGTCGCCACCAAGTTGTCCCAATGACCATATTGCGACGTGTACTACTTCTTCGCTGACATCTTCGAGAAGCTCCAAAAGAGACTGGGTTGCATCGTGAAGCTCAAGTTCACCTGCGGCACGAGCAGCATTAGCGCGAATTCGCGGGGAAGGGTGATCCAATTCCTGAAGAATTTCGGGCCTCCAAGCCGGATTTGCAGATCTACCCATGGCTAGTATGGCAGACTCTATTAATTCATCATCTCCAGAGTTGTACGCTTCTGTAATGATCGCCTCCACATCATCGCGGGATGAGAACCCGAGTGACTCTACACAGGCGCGATGTAATGCAGAAGGGGCGCCAGATCTAATTGCTGCAAGAAGATCATCTACGATCAGGTCTGGCTCTTCAATGGTTGAATCCTCAAGTTCAGCTAAAAGGACGAAACGTCCAAGAGCATCCGCGGCAGCAGCTCGCACTTCAATTGAGCTGTCTTTGGTCAAAGCTGTGCGGAAAAGCGTAATGAGAGATGGATCTGTTGATTCCCATAGATTGCCGATCGCAATCTTTCTAACTTTAGGGTTGGGATCCTCAAGCGCTAATCGGTTGATGTTGTCGAATAAAAGCTCAAAATGTTCATCGGCTTGCTGACCGAGGGTCGCCAGCAACGTGCGGCGACGAAGGGGCGATAGGGATTGCCAACAACCCGAAAAGCGGTCGAGCTGGCGTGAGCTTAAATCAGAAAGTGCTGAGAGTTCTTCTATGGGTAGAACCTGCTCTTCGTCCATCAGTAGCGTGAATAATTCGTCTAGTTCTCGATCCATTGGATATCACATCAGAGATACTAAGGAAGAGAGATCGGATTGATAAAATCCTGTAGGTTGATATAGACCATGAGAAAGATGAGGATGGCAAAGCCGATGGCGTGAGCGAATCCCTCGAAGCGAGGCGATATCCGGCGTCGAAAGATAACCTCATAAAGGACGAACATTAATCGCCCACCGTCAAGGGCAGGGAAGGGCAGCAAATTAGCCAATGCCAAACCAACACTGATGACGCCGACCAAGTTCAACGTGATGAAGGGTCGGTCGGATGCTTGATCGATCGTGCTTGCCCATGCCAACATATCATGAATGCCCTTTAAACCGCTGAGACGGGCTTCTTCAGGTGATGCCTGACCGCTTAGCAGTCGTCCAGGAAGCTTGAGAATCATGGTAATCTGGTCCTTGACCGAATCCACGCCCCATCTGGAGGCTTCGAGCCACCCCATCTGAGCGGTGGGGTAACTCAATGTCACACCGATGGGTCCTTGATCATCAGGGAATTCCACACGCGGGATCATCGTTAGTTCAACGATCTGTCCTTCTCGATTAACAACAACGTGAGTAGTTTTGCCGAGTTTTGCGCGTATGGCTATCTGCATATCCTCGATGCCCTTGATGGGAGTGTCATCAACGAATTCGACGATGTCACCTGCCAATATCCCGGCGGTGTAGGCAGGAGTCTCTTCAAGGACTTCAGCGATGAGTACGCGGTTGATGTCGGGTGCGGCAAATTTGTATGCCATGAGAAAGGCAAGGAAGCCTAAGATGATGTTTGCTGCCGGGCCGGCAGAAAGGACGAGCGTGCGCGTCAGCTTGCTCGATGAAGCGAGACCGTTCTGAATATCTGGGTTATCCTCCCCAGCGAAGCGAACAAAGCCGCCAAAAGGGATCCAGTTAAGAGAGTAGTTAACCCCGCCAGCTTCGAATAAAGTCAACGCTCGTGGCGGGAAACCTAAACCAAACTCCTCGATTTTTACACCACGAATTTTGCCAACGAGAAAGTGTCCCAACTCATGGCCAATTAGCAATACTGAGAGGACGATTATGAATAGAAAGAAATCTGACATGGATATCACCTAAGCCATAATTTAACCGGGATTATATCACTGGGGTGTTTGTTCATTACTTGATGTAAGCGCGACGCCATTTCCTGGTGGGCAGCGGAAAACATCGAGAACACCATCGATTAGACGAAGCTGACGCTCGACTTCAACGGAGTCATCAGAGGAGCAAATGCAATGGATGTTGGGTCCGGCATCAACGGTGTAACACACTTCCAGTCCATCCTCTCGCCAGTGGGTGACATGCTTCATGATGCTGATTGACTCCGGCTCCAAATAGAGAAGCGGTGGATTAGAGGTCATCATCACGGAATGCATCAAGTTTGAGTCCTGCTCAATGATCTGAGCAAGGGCTAGAAAATCCTTTTGAAGAATCGCTCGGCTGCAGATTTCTAGACGGCGCGCGGCATCTTGCACTCGAGAAACTTGAATAGGACTTGTGGGCGCGAGTAGGTGTCCTTCAGATGATCCCGTCGATTTGTGTTCTTTGGTGACAACTGCAATGAGATCGACCAATTGCCAATGGTTTGCAGGCGCAAGCTGTTCGGCGTAACCATCATCGTTCACTTCTCCCGAGTAAAGCTGTACGAAACCGCCGAAGATGGAACGAGCAGCAGAGCCAGAGCCGCGTCGGGCGAGGATTGAGAGCTGTTTCTTATCCATCTCTAGACCGGCTGCCGTGCTTGCTGCTGCAGTCAGTGCTGCGAAAGCCGAGGCCGAAGAGGCGATGCCTGCGCCAGAAGGAAAATTGCTTTGGCTGCGTATGCTGGCGAATGCAGGACTTCCTGCGAGTGAGCGGATTAGATCTAAATGCTGTGATACTCGGGCTACAGCTTTCTCTGATGCTGGGCTGCCGTTAATTTCGATCTGATCCGACTGCAGGTCGTCATCGAAGAAGACGGTAGTCTCTGTTCGGAGATTGGCAAGCGTCATGGAGAGAGAGGTGTTTGCAGGGAGGCGGAGTGCATGATCACGGTTGCCCCAGTACTTGATAAAGGCGATGTTTGGTGAAGCGGTCGCTGTCGAGCCTTTTTTGGACATCGGTTTTATTCCAACCTCAAAGGAAAAAAATCACATCAAATGGGAGAGACGGCCCATTAAGTATTGCTTCATGATTCGACAATCTGGATGCGGGTCCCTCCAGGCATTGACACAGTCGCATCGCCAGGGTCATAGTCGATAGTAGGTGTTGTCCAGCGGAAGATCCATTGTGCATCCCGCGGTTGTGCGTTCACGCAACCATGCGACATGGGAACGCCGAAATTGTTATGCCAAAAAGTTGAATGGATTGCTACGCCGTTGCCCACAAAGAGGGTTACCCAGCCGATTCCTGGAAGATCGTACCCGCCTCCTGTCGTTCCGCCGCTCATATGGAGCGAGATCAACTTGCGCCAGATCTGGAAGCCTCCGATCGGGGTGGACCACTCATCGACCGGGTTGCCAGAAGCGTTGTATTTAGCGCCGGAGGAAATTCGACAGAAATAGACCTCCCGATTACCCTCAAAGCAAGATAATGTCTGCGTGGTCAGGTTAACTACGACTCGTTTATCTTCTACCTCAGGGTGGATAGGGGAGAGATCCTCTTCAATGAGCGGCCGAAACGCATGGGCGTCAGCCCAGAAGATGTCGCCATATCCGTAACGCTCACTGATGCGGTAGAGGGGGTTTATGCCCGAACCGTCAGGACGAATTTGGTCTACCCACAATATCTGGCTGTAAGCAAGACGCGGTGTAGGGTTTTCTTTCAACCAAGGAGAACTGGCAGGGGGATTATCCAAGAAGAGATCCACCCAGGGGACAGTCACCTTAACCCACATCCCTTCGCCGAGGCTCGTCACAGGCAAGTGATCTACGGGTTGATTGGACTCATTTTTAACGGGTTGCACTGTTCCAGACCAGAGATAGCCATCTGGGGTTTCTACCCAGCGTTGGTTAAAGCGGTATGGATGACGCCCAACTACCTCTCGCAGCCAGGGAACGACGGCATCCTCATAGAGAGTTCCGATTGCTTGGCTGGATGGATCGGGGCGTATGTGTAGTTCGACCTTTGGTGATGTAACTCGTCCAAGACGGTCTGCGCTAGGAAATTCTGGTAACGCGAGTCCTCGCAGGAATCGATGGGAGGCAAAACCACCAAGTCCCAGGACAGACACTTTAAGCGCATCCCGACGGTTGATGCGTTCGACAAGTCGTGTAGAGGGTTTCACGTAACTAATAATATCTCGTTTATTGAAAAAATTGGTGATTTTGCGTAGCCATAATTGCAAGCGCTTATGAGTTGAAAGGATAGCTCTGATTTTGGTGGATGGATCGATAGTTCAATATAATCATTTTCCACGTTTGGGTTGTGTGGTCAAGGGTTGAATACAGATAGTAGAATAGTAGACATGGATAGGGAAACCTTTTAATGCGTTTCGTTAACAATCGCTCAATGAAAATTAGCTTGCTTGGATTTCTTATACTGCTAGCCGCTTGTGGAGGATCAGGGGTTAATGGGGGGGATACGGCAACACCCACTCTCGAGCGACCGGTCAAGCAAACAGCCTCACCGACACCTGCTCCTGATCTGGTCTATCTAATCCGAGGGGGCGAGGCAGCAGAGAGGATGGAAGCCAGGGTTGAAGAAGGCATTGCCGAGCTTGCGGTGGCTGCTGGCAATAAACTCGTTGTTTTAACCGAACTCTCAAACGGCGATCTCGAGCAGAACGTTAAAATTGTATTCTATCTCCCGCCTGACAAGGGATTAAACGACTTAGCTGCGCGATATCCGGCGGTGCAGTTTGTGGCTATTGGGATACATGGCTTAAGCGAAGCATCCAATTTAACGAGGATCGGCCCAGACGGTCTTCGAGAAGATCAAATAGGATTCGTCGCCGGCGTTATCGCCGCCGCAGTCACCCCCGATTGGCGGGTAGGCGCTATCTCGGTGCAGAACTCAGGTGAAGATCGTGCCAGCAATTTAGCGTTTCAAAATGGGGTGATATTCTATTGCGGCTTGTGCCGACCGGCCTACCCACCTTTTCATTCATATCCGACTAGCGCCGAGACCTCATCCGTTGATGGTTCAGCAATTCAGGGAGTAATTGCTGCTCTAACATCCTTGGATGTGGAAACGGTTTTCTTATCGCCAGAGTTGAGTGCAGCAGCCTCGGTGGAAATACTCGAAGGCCCAGGTGTGAGCTATATTGGCGGTGAGACCCCCGGGGAGAATCTCGGAGCGAAATGGATAGCGACGGTACGCGCCGCTCCTGAACTCGCGATAACAGAAATCTGGGATCGCATTAGTACGGGTGATAGCGGTGGGGCTGTGACAATGCCGATTATCATCGATGATGTGAATCCTGAGCGATTAACACCTGGGAAAGAAGCGTGGGCTCAAGAAATCTTGCAGGATCTCACCGATGGATATATTGACACAGGGGTGGACCCCATAACTGGGATAGCTCGCTAATATAGAAAAACGCCCTGGCGGGCGTTCTCGAATGGGTGGCTGAAGGGCTCCTAGACATCACCAATTCCATAAAAGGACAAGCTAGAGCTTTCGTTATTATGGTTTTATCAGGGCGAGGGACGGGATTCGAACCCGCGACATCGCGCTCCACAGGCGCGCGTTCTGCCACTGAACTACCCTCGCCATGTTGCCCTGATTTTTTGCAATAAGGCAATCTGCAATTGAGTAACAGGTGCCCTATTTATGCGAGCGTTATTCTAACACGAAGGCATGCATCGAGCCACAGAAATGAGCTCAATCAGCCAGAAAGCCGGGTCTTTATTCGTGATTGAAGATCGCTCCGAGAAAAGGTCTCCTGCTCACCCGAGGCCATATCCTTCAGTGAAACCATACCGGATTCCATTTCATCGGGTCCAATAATCACAACCAGCGGGATTTCATTACGATCCGCGTATTTAAGCTGCCGTTGAAGGCGCACAGGTTGCGGATACCACTCGACCCGATAGCCGGCATCGCGCAACTCTTTCGCGATTTGAATAGATACGCTCTCGCTGCTTTCTTCAAAAGTCGTGATCAAGATATCCGCCGGACTCACGCGGAGATCAGGTTTAATCCCATTTTCTTCGAGCACAAGACCGAATACGATATCTCCCATCGCAAATCCCGTAGCCGGGATCATGTCGCCGCCGACGACCGATACGAGATCGTCATAGCGTCCTCCGCCGAGGATCGAACGATGATTGCCTTTGACATCCCTGGCTTCGTAAACCGTACCGGTGTAGTAATCGAGTCCTCGGATTACGGTCGGATCATAGTCAAGATATTCCGCCGCGCCGAGCGCTTCGGCAGCCTTAAAGTATTGAAGCATTTCCGGCGATGATTTCCAGGCTTTACGATCTTCGAGCACCTTAAAGAGACCCATGAATTGATCTTCGTTTAATCCGCTTTCAAGCGCGTATGATTTCCATGAATCAGGATTCATGCGATCTTGTCGATCCATAAGACGGAAGGTTTTTGGCAACAGCTCGCCCTGTATTCCAATGTTCTGAAGCTGTTTCTCCGCGAGGAGACGGTTGTTAACTTTGATGCGGATCATATCCGGTGTCAATCCAACGTTTCGAAAAAGTGTAGCAGCAACAGCCACGAGTTCGGCATCCGCTTCAGGGGAATCTACTCCAATAAGATCGATATTCCACTGGAAAAATTCCCGAGATCGGCCTTTCTGCTTTCGTTCGTATCGCCAAAAAGGTCCGAAAGACCACCAGCGAAGCGGTAGGGTGAGACCCTTACCGCGCTGCGCCACCATGCGCGCAAGAGAGGGTGTGAGTTCGGGACGGAGGGCAATCATCAACCCGCTTCGATCGGGAAATACATAGGACTGCTCTTTAACGAGCTCATCACCGGATTTGGCAGCATAGAGCTCCAAACGCTCTAGAAAGGGGCCGTCGAATTCCTGATAGCCAAATTGCTCAGATGCCTCACGGATCTGGTTCTTAAGCCACTGACGGAAAGCCATGTCCTCAGGATAAAAATCACGCGAACCTCGAACCGGTTGAATTATCGGCATTTATGCCTCCATCATAAAAAATACGACCTGAGCGCAGCCCACGCCGTCTTTATTAACGATCCATTCTTATCAGAGCGGGTGGGTCTACGCGCGCAATATACCCACACGATGGTGGGTTGATGCGTTATGTACGTGTAGCGTGGACCCAGTTTTCATGATTACAGATTATAGCATAGGGGCGTAATCGTCAAACCCCGCGGAATGGAGGGCATTAAGCAGCGATCCAGATCGGATTAATTCGCTTGTTAAATTGATGTCAACTGAGTATGGCCGATCATGTTCGATAAAGCCGATAGATTTGCGGATGTGTTCAAGAGCGACAAGGGTTCCCTTGCCCGGGGATTTCCCGGGTGTTTCCTTTATGCGTAATTCGAGAGCTTGAGAGGCGCATATGAGCTCAATGGCGATGATGCGGGTCAGATTGTCAACAACGCATCGAAGATTCCTGGCGGCTGTAGTAGAGTTAGAGTTATGGTCTTCCTGACCGGATGATGTTGGCACAGATGAGGTTGAATTAGGATTGGCAAGAGCTTGATTTTCAAGCGCTAACGAGCCGGCAGTGTAATGGAGCATCATTAGACCTGAATAGAGACCGACCTTGCTGCGATCTGCAATCAGCATGGGCGGGAGGTTTGCATTCATATCCTCAGATAGAAGTCTGAAAATTTGCCTCTCTGAAATTGATCCAGCTTCTGAAAGCGCAATTTTTAGATAATCGGCGGCAAGCCCCACAGGTTCTCCATGGAAATTTCCCCCAGAGAGGACGTCATCGTCAAATAGCAAGGGATTATCGGTTGCAGAGTTCATCTCAATATTGCAAGTTTTTTCGGCGTAGGCTAGTGTATCCCAGACCGGGCCAAGAATTTGAGGGCAGCAGCGTAAGCTATAAGCATCTTGGACTCTTGCGGTGCTATCAATGAGTTGACTACCGGCAATGAGGGTGCGCATTCTTCGAGCAACAGCTTGTTGGCCGGGGTAGGGCCGCGCAGCATGGATGCGCTTATCGAGCGCGGCGGAAACGCCGAGCAGGGCATCAAGGGTCATCGACGAAGCGATCTCATTCGAGAAAAGCACTCGCTGTGAATCGATGATAGCCAAAGCGAGAAGAGCCGTTGAGAAGGATGCGCCGTTTATGAGCGCCAATCCTTCTTTCGGGCCGAGTGAAACAAGATCGATACCAGCTCTGTCCATTGCCTCATGACTGGGGAGCAGGCTTTCTTCAAACCAAGCCTTCAAATCAGAATCTGCATGCTCATACCCGTCGATATGCGAAATGACAAGGGCGAGCTGCGCCAGTTGTGCGAGATCGCCCGATGATCCTAATGAGCCCTGAGAGGGGATGTAAGGTGTTACACGTTTATTCAATAGCAAAAGGAGTGTTTCGATGATTACAATTCGTACACCAGAGTTTCCACGTGCAAGAGAGTTTGCCCGAATGAGAATAGCAGCTCGAACGACATCCTCAGGAAACGGACTTCCCACGGCGACATTGTGACTCAGAACTAGATTCTCCGAGATCTGCGAGGCTTGAGATGAATCCAAGCGTTTATCGGCAAAAATACCGTATCCAGTATTTACGCCATAAATTGGGGTCTTGGAAGATGCAATCCTTTTTAGTTTCGAGGCGGATTGCTCAATCCGAGCTCTCGCTGGTTCATCGAGATCAACTCGAGCATTGAAGCGAGCAACGGATTCGATGTCCGCAAGTGTGAGGTGGTTACCGTCAATTAAAACAGGGTTCACCGAGGAATTACTTGTTGAAGGAATGGTTCGCTTGGTCATCTCTTTAATTCTCTTTTCTTCGTCGACATGAGAGTAACGTAGGTGAAGAATCGTAAAAAGTATAGCATGGGGGCGCTTCCGTGGTATGCTAATCGTCGATAAAGACTGAGGGACTTTTCTACAAAATCAGCATGATATTTATCCCAATTATCGCACTCCTGCTTGCTGCGGGCGCAATATGGTCAGTCCGCAATCGCCCATCACGGAATCAATGGGTCGTAAGTACATTGTCCGCCTTACTCATCTGGCTTCTTTCATTACTTTTGCTCTCAGCGATTCCGAATGCTGCTCGTTTCTCAATTTGGAAACCAGCAAACTTATTTCAAACCCCTCTTGAACTTTCACTCGACAGGATAAGCTGGGGAATTGCTTATTGTATTTCGACCGTTCTTCTCTCGATGATTCTTACTGCTGCAACAAGGCCGGACATCGCATCGACCGGTGTACGTGTTTTCTGGTTCCTATACACTGCACTGGCTATGGTAGCAGTTTTTGCCATTAACTTACTTACCGTAGTACTTACATTTACTTTAATCGATTTGAGTTCATTTGTTTTCTCTATTTACTTTACCGAAAACGTGAACGATGTCCGCCGGGCGATTGTTCGAGCCGGTGTTGACTTGGGCGGGGTGTTATTAATTGTAGCGGCTGCCTGGGTCAACTCGAATAATGGAATTAGAGCAGGTCTTAACGCTGCGTCCTTTACATCACCGGCAGCACTCTTGTTTCTAATAGGAATTCTGTTGCGATTGGGGTTGATCCCTCTGCATTATGAAACGCCATCTCTTTCCCCTCTTCGCAGGGGTGAAGGAACGCTACTCCGTTTATATCCGCCGGCGATTGCGCTCTTGCTGCTCGCGAGATTTCTTGAAAATGGGGCACCTTCAACGATAAGAGTATGGCTGGCAGTGGCAGGGGCGATAGGCATCCTGCTCGGGGGAGTTCGCTGGTTGTTGGAAGAAGACCGCATCTTGGCAGGGCCATTACTAGTGATGGGGCTCGCAGGCGTTGGACTCCTGGCAAGCAGCAGTCCTTCTGCAAACGGGGAAGTCCTATTTGCGACAAGTGCGTTGCTGTTGCTTGTTGGAGCTTTGCTTTCGCTAATTCAGATCCATACACCCTCACATCGCGCATGGCCAGTATTAGCTGCAGTGCTGCTGATTGGATTGCCATGGAGTCCAGGAGGGCTGATAAGTTCGGTCATGGGTCGATCAGCACTGACCGAGGGAGCGTGGATTCAGGCGTTAATTGGAATAATGGGTCTAAGTAGCCTTGCCCTCGGCGCGATCCATATCTTCTTCTCGGAAGAAAAACCTTGGCCGACCGGTGAAAGCCTTATGCGAGTCATGTATAGTGTGGGGCTAGCATTACCGATTTTGGTAAGTATTGGACTGGGTTTCTGGATTAAAGAGACTTACAGCACTTATGGAGGATTGTTTACGATTGCAGCTATTGTTGTGGGGGTGTGCGCATTCTTTGCATTGCGCAACCTTGGAGGTATTGAACATAAGCGATGGAGGTCTGCATTCCTTCGGGTTAATCCGAACAGGATTTATTCAATGTTCTGGATAATACTTCGTCGGTCTCTAAGCATAGTTAGATCTATTGGCGAACTATTTGAGGGTGAAGCTGCAATGCTATGGATGTTCGCCTTCATCGCAGTACTCCTTCTCACTTTGAGGTGATTGGTAAATGGCTTGGCTCGATAATACCTTGTTCGTGCCTATGATTTTGCTTTTCTTGACGGGAAGCGCACTTGCTCTCTTAAAGCCGAACCCAAAATCAATGGTTATTCTTGCTGTGCAATACATCTCTACATCTTGGCTGGCTTTTACAAGTTTGCCGGCTGCAGGCGTCGCTGCAAAATTAATAACCGGTTTTCTGGTGTGTGTGATTTTGTACCTTGGAATCCGACAAATTGGTAATGACCCCTTGCCAATGGATGACGAGGTACTATCAGCCAACCTCTCTTTTCGCGTTATTGCCTTACTGCTTGTGACGGTTGCCTCGGTAAGTGTTGCAGGAAGTAATTTGTTTGCACAATTTGAAATAAGCATGGAAGCCAATGTAGGCGCATCATTCCTTATCGCTTCAAGTTTATTGAATTTGGGTTTGGGAACAGATCCGCTGAGGAGCGGGATCGGTTTGCTCACTCTTATTTCGGGGGGTGAGTTAATCTACAGTTTCATTGAGCCTTCGCTGGCATTGATTGCCTTGCTCGCAATGGTTCACCTAGGAATTGTGCTCGCAATCAATTACATCATTTCTATTCGAATTCGCCATGGGAATCCGGAGATATTTAATCCATGAGTGCGGGCCTTATTATTTTCCTTTTCACAGCGATTTATTCGTTGTTGTGCTTTGTTCTACGACACCAGCGGATTGCTTCTGCGCTTGTCGCGGCGATTGGAGCAGGATCTATTGCGGTATTTGTGTTGTTCGTCCCTTTTGATGATGTGTTCCTCATTGGGAGTGTTTCGATTAAGCTCACAAGCGAGTGGATTATATTGGGGCGATTGTTTTCGATGAGTGATACTGTACGGCCTCTAATTGGTTTTCTATATCTTGCTGGCGCTTTCCTATTGCCTGCAGCATGGGTCGTTAATGCCAATCGATACTTCACGCCTGTTGGATTATTGATTCTCGGAACCGTTGCCGCGTCGCTGATGGTTGATCCATTTGTATTTGCGGCAGTTTTTATTGAGCTAGCAGCTATGGGGGCGGTGTTTATTCTTGTCACACGACAGCATCCTAGGAGTACCGGAGCCTCTCGAATGTTGACTCTTTACACGTTCGCGATGTTCAGCATTCTTTTTACCGGATCATTATTAGAGATAGCCGGAATAACAAGCGCAACTCCGGTTCTAGCAATACGGGTGACATTCTTGCTTGGCTTCGGGTTTGCCATATTAATGACGGTTCCGCCTTTCCATTTATGGCTACCAAAATCTGCCGATGAATCCGATCCATATATTTTGGTTTTTATCTTAGTCATCCTGCAGAGTGCTGGATTTTTCTTCCTGATAAGATTCTTGGACAGTTACATATGGTTAAGAGAACAAACAGCAATATTTGACGGGATTCGAATCGCGGGAATCATCACCACGATTTTGGCGGTTGGATTCTCGGCAAGTCAACGAGATTTAAAGAAGCTAATGGCTTATGCGCTGTTGGTTGATTTGGGTGTGATGCTGATCGCCATTGGGTCCGGGGAGGAAGCGGGTTTCCGTATCGCATTGAGCCTTAGTGGTGTACGCGTTATTGCACTTGGGGTGCTCGCATTGGGACTTTCATTTTTGAGTAATGAAGATCTACTTATAAACAATACTCGAGGTATGGGATATAAAATGCCTCTCGCATCGGTTGCGTTCCTTGTAGGGTTACTCTCGATAGCGGGAACACCACTCACAGCAGGTTTTCCTGGAAGATGGTCTCTTCTAACAGTTGTGCTGCATGGCGACAAGCTTGCGGCTGGTACTGTAATATTTTCAATGATTGGTTTGGGCGTGCTTGTAATTAGGTGGGCGGCTATCCTCTTCGAACGAGGGGATGGCGAGGAGCCAATCGCGATGTCACACCTGCCCCGCGGCTTTCTTCTAGGCGGCATTATATTGCTACTGCTTCTTGCCATATTCCCTCAGTTTATCTTTCCTTGGGTCGAAGATGTTGCGTCCGGACTGACAAACCTATTTCTTTAGAGATCTTAAATCAAAGGATTATCCGCCTTTTCTGTGGGAGGTAGGAATATGGATCAAGAACAGGTTGAGAAAAGGCTTAAATGGCTGGACGACAAGAGGATAAAAGAATCTGAAAAATTACAGGCACTTATCGATCGGAATAAGTATCTTGAAGAATCTATTGAGAAATTAGATCGCAAGATCTTAGGGCTTTCTGATGAAACATCCAGGGCGGCGGCTCTAGCAACGAAGATCCATCAAATGGATGATGCATTGGCACAGCATCGAAATGAGATATCGCGACAACTAGAAGATGCTGAAGAAAGACGAACTGAAAAAGAAAAACACATTGAAGCTCTACGCAAGACAGACCAGAAGGGGTTTTCCAAGAGACTAGACGACGTTCGAAAGGAGCTAATGCGGCTAGAAAAATTCGAGCAATTGCTTGAAGTTCGCCGTGAGGAGGAGCTTCGAATTAATAAAGAGTTCAATTCGCTCAAGGGCAATCTAGAGCTCATGATTGACGAATTTAAATCGGAGAAAAGAAGGGCTGTCTCCTTGAATGAAAATCAGAAGCATGTTGGCAAACGTCTAACAAAGATTGAAAGCCTTAATGAAAGACAGAAGAAAGGTCTTGATGGAGTTAATGCGAGGATGGAGTCTTTAGAAAGTCTATCTCGTCGATTGGAGGTTCGTGCGAATGAGTTTCAAGCGAGCGAGAAGGAGCGCTCTGAAACGCAGGAACTCTGGATGGAAAGTCAGGACTTGAAGATTGTTGAATTTGAAAAATCTTGGAAAGAATGGGGGCAGCGCTATTTGGTTTTCGAGAAGCGAGCTGAAATGATCGATGAGCAAATGATCGCCTACGATGAAACGCATCGCATGTTAATGAAGATGCAAAACGATCTCGAAGATGTACTTGAAAGATTAGAGCGAAGGATTACTGAAGTAGGCGAAATGCAGCGCCTTGCTGAAGAGCGGATGAAGCATAGCTGGGGAGAATTTCAATCGGAAGATCACCGGCGCTGGAGTACATATACCTTGACCTTGGATGAACGCTGGAATGAACATACTAGGTTGCACGATAAGCTGCGAACTGATATCGAGGAAATGTCATCAAATCTACGCAATGGACTCGATCGCTTAGGAGAAGTTGAGGGAAGCGATAGAAGGCGACTCGCCGAGTTGTTATCCACGCTTCGAGAATGGATGACGGAATTAGATACTAGAGGCAAGTAGCGGATCAATAAGAACCTGCAGGAAATTGTTATGCGTGTAGTCGGAACAGCTGGACATGTGGATCACGGAAAATCATCTCTCGTTCAAGCGATAACCGGAATCAATCCAGACCGACTCGCGGAAGAACAGAGAAGACAGATGACGATTGACTTAGGATTCGCCTGGCTGACTTTATCAGATGGCGAATCCGTTGGCATTGTCGATGTGCCAGGACACCGCGATTTTATTGAGAATATGTTGGCGGGAGTAGGGGGGATAGATGCGGTCCTCTTTGTTGTTGCGGCAGATGAGGGCGTAATGCCGCAAACAAGGGAACACCTAGCTATCCTGGATCTTCTAAATGTGCAACGAGGGATTATCGCGCTAACAAAGATAGACACCGTTGATGAAGAATGGCTGGAATTGGTTGAGGAGGATGTATCGAATCTGGTAAGCACCTCTTCTCTTGGGCAATCACCGATTGTTAGGGTATCAGTAAAGATGGGTGAAGGTCTGGATGAACTAGTGGTGACGCTGCAAAATACTTTGCAGGAAATCCCACGGCAACAGGATCGAGGGGCACCACGGCTACCCATTGATCGGATATTTACAATCGCTGGTTTCGGAACCGTCGTGACGGGGACACTTCTCGACGGCACCTTTTCAGTTGGCGATCCTGTGGAGATCCAGCCCTGCGGTTCTAAAGGGAGAATTCGAGGTTTGCAGACGCACAAGGAAAAAATAGACCTTGCCAGCCAAGGGAGCAGGGTCGCGGTGAACATTAGCGGTATCGAAGTGGATGAAGTGGAGCGCGGAGAGGTTGTCATTAAACCCGGCACTTACAAGTCGACGAGCATGATCGATGTCCACTTTCGATCGTTAGCAGATTCAGACCATGTAATGCGCCATAATCAGGAAGTTAAGCTGTATATTGGCGCGGCGCAGCGCATAGCGAAGGTCCGACTTTTAGGGTGCAAGATGCTCCACCCAGGGGAAGAAGGTTGGCTGCAGCTTCTCCTTTCGACCCCCGCTATCACCATACGGGGCGATCGATTTATTCTGCGGCGCCCTTCGCCCAGCTCAACATTGGGAGGTGGGATTGTTGCCGATGCACATCCAAAAAGAAGGCATCGCCTTAAGGATGAAGCTGTAATTAGACAGCTTGAAGCCTTTCTAAGAGGAACGCCTGCGACTATTTTGCAGCGAACACTAGAAAAGATCGGTCCAGTGCCTTTATTGAAGGGCTTGAAAGAGGCTGGCCTCTCCAAGGATGAAGCAGAAGAAGCTGTTCGGGAATTGATCAATAACAATGAATTAATCTTGAACGATAACACCGATTTAAGCGTGACGTCTTCTTCGTTGGTTATTGTGAAACAAGCCTGGCTGGCAATGGTAGTTCGGATTCGAAAAATCTTGGGCGATTACCATACCGAATATCGGCTGCGGATTGGTATGCCCATTGAAGAATTACGTAGCAAAATGGGGATGGAGACAAAACTGGCAACTTTTCTGCTTGAGCAGGCTGAAAAAGAAAGGCATGTTGTGATCGTTCCTGGTTATGTGTATTTGCGGGAACATAGGGTCCAGCTCGATGCTGGAGAGAATAAATTAGTGGATCAATTGCTACAGAAGTTCGATTCAGATCCTTATGCCCCGCCAACGAAAAAAGAAGCCACGCGGGAAATCGGAGAGGACCTCGTCCGATACCTGATTGAGAGTGGATCGCTGGTGCAAGTATCAGAGGATGTTATCTTTAAAGCGGATGCGTACGAAGAGCTGGTCGATAAAGTGAAGAGCAGCTTAATGGGCGGTGGTTCGATAACAGTCGCAGAGATTCGTGATCAGTTCCAAACATCGCGGAAATACATGTTAGCGTTGATGGAACACCTTGATGCGATTGGATTAACAGTGCGCGAAGGAGATGAGCGACGCTTAGTCTAAGAAGTACCATTTGCCGTTAACCATCACACCCGATGGTTTAAATGCGGGCAATTCAGAATTGTCCTGAAGAAATGGATCCTCATCTAGCACAATAAGGTCAGCGAGGTATCCAGGTAAAAGCCTGCCAAGTTTAGAGCCGAGACCAACGGATTGTGCGGGCCAGACTGAATAGGCATTGAAGGCTTCCTGAAGATTGATCCTTTGCTCAGGAATCCATGGCGCTGTGTCAGCATCACCACCAAGTGGTTGGCGAGTGACGGCGGCATGAATCCCCAGGAAAGGATTCGCAGACTCAACTGGGGCATCTGATCCAAATACCAGCTTCGCCCCGGCGTCTATTTGGGATCGCCATCCATAGCTTTGTTGAACTCTATCACCCCAATAAAGATCAGCCATTTGCATATCTGATGTTGCATGGATGGGTTGCATCGATACGATGATGTCGAGATCCGCCGGTCTTCGGATATCCCCTTGAGCGATCAACTGTAGATGCTCGATGCGATGCGGAAGAGGTTTGATCCGGTTCTTCAATTCGAATTTCCTGAGTTCTTCAAATCCATCTAATACTTCGCGATTTGCTCGATCGCCGATGGCATGAATCGCAAGGGCAAGGCCGTTCATTGCTGCTCTCTTGCCAATTTCTGCAATCTCCTCTGCAGTTAAGAGAAGGATTCCCGAATTAGCGCTATCGACTTCATAGGGAGACAGCATCGCAGCTGTTCGCGGGCCTAGGGCGCCATCAGAAAATAACTTAACGGCACCAATGCGAATCCACTCATCACCGAAACCAGTGCGCAGTCCGGTATCGATGTAACTTTCAAAATCATCAAAATGGATAGATTTAACAACTCGAATGTGCTGCTGCGAATCTTCTCTCAGCAACTGAAGCGCTTGAAAACACCTTGTACCGTCAAAATCATGAATTGAAGTGATCCCTAAGCGGAGAAGTTCATCCTGCCCGCACCGCATTATTTGAGAGAGTTCAGCGGGCGATGGTCGTGGAATGATCCCAGAAATAAGAAGCATAGCGAATTCATACAAGATCCCTGTTAGGCTTCCGTCTTCCCGGCGTTGAAGCTTCCCCTTAGGCGGGTCTGTTGAGCTTGCATTTAATCTGGCCTGATCGAGTGCAGCTGTATTGACCCATGCCGCGTGAAGAGATTTCGCAGTGATGTATGCTGGGTTGCTCGCTGTGACCCGATCAAGCTCCTCTTTTGTGCCGTATCGCCCCCACTGGTTTTGATCCCAACCATGCCCTCGTACCCACGCACCGGGTTCGAGCGTCTCAGCCACACTCTGAATCCGAGCAAGACATTCTTCGATTGAATTTGTGTTGCAGTCGATCTGCTTGTGGTTAAGCGAGTACTTCTCGAAGTGGATGTGTGCATCCGTTAAGCCGGGAATAATTATTCGTCCTCCAAGGTCGATGCGGGCAAAGGTAGAGGGGATTGTTTGACGCAGCTCTTCTCTGTCTCCGAGGGCAAAGATATGACCGTCTTGAATTGCCAGACTCTCGGCTTGACCGGGAGGATCACCGAATGAATAGATAATCGCGTTTTCAAGCAGTAGAGCTTCATGGTTATGCATTATTCATCCAGACTTTTCGTGAGATGACAGGTCACGTTAAGATTGAGCAACCACCAACGAGCCTCATCCGCGTCGAACTCTAAAACTGCATAGCCCGTGTTATAAAAGCCAATACGGATTGGCCGGACCCTTCCTGGCAATGGAGCAACACCAAGTACAGCGTGAATTGCTGCCCCCAGTATAGCTCCATGACTTACCACCAGGTATGCACCGGCCGGACGTCGAATGAGAAGTTGCATCGCATTTGCTGCCCGGATAAACAGATCCCATCTGCTTTCGCCGGTTTCAAACATCGGATCATAAGACGTATCGTGGGGTTGATTTGCATGTTGAAGCTTCACATCAGAATATGATCTTCCCTCAGCCTTCCCTTGATGCCGCTCACACCAGGCTTCATCAAACTCAATTGGCACGTTCATGCCTGATGAAATGATTTCAGCAGTTTGTTTCGCTCGCAGTAATGGGCTGGCAACGATAGCATCAAAATTGACCTCGTGATCTTTCCAGTAACGCAATAATGACCGAGTTTGTTCAAGACCATCTTCGGACAAAGGATAATCCATTTGTCCCTGGATGATCCCTTTTTGATTGCCAACCGAAAGACCGTGGCGAAGAAGTGTTATCTTGTGAACCATTCAGATATCGCCCACGATAATTAAAAAGTAAAATATCATAATTTAGACCAAATCCCTATCATCTCAGCGCTTCGTTAATAGCACAATACGCGGTCGCGAGATCGATGCCTTGACGGCAACCGTCGAGTGAACGACACGCACCTGACAAAAGGCCACCGGCAGCGAAGAGATTATTGAACATTGGTTTCTCGTCAAGCCCAAGTGGCTGCATGTGTGCATTAACACAAATTCCAGCACTTGCATAGGCCTGTCGATGGAAAAGTGACAATCCAACCCAATCGGATCGATTATTCGGGTGGTGCACCGGAAGGTCGAAGACAGATTCGCGAATGCGATGATTCTGCTGGGAGACTAATCCCCCATTTAAAATTCCCCCCGTCGCCAACAGGACTACATCTGCGTCGAGTTGAACCGTGCGACCAGTAGAATGCAGGACGAGGCCGGCTACACGTTTTCCCCGACTTCGACCGTCTATGCGTCCAATCACACCGGCGCCCTCGATAACTCTTACACCGAGAGCTTCGGCTTGTTGGAGAAGAATGCGCTCGATTCGAAGTCCGGGTACGGATGGTGGCAGCGAAGGAATCTCAAAGATTTCAATGCCTAGCGAATCCTCGAGATCCTCAAGTATCTCGCAATGGCTTTGAAAGCCAAGAACAGCTGGAAGCCCGAGGCGTTTGACGCCGGGGAGGAGCGGCCTCCACATACGAATAACTTCCTCGCGCCATTCGGTATCTTCAAATAGGTGTGCGTAATCCGTGGAATAGGCATCTCGATAGTTAGGTTGGTCGAGCAAGGGCAAATCTATGACTTTCACAATCTTGACACCAGCTTTACGAGCTTGTTTTTGAATCATTGTTGGATAAAAATCCCTAAAGCCGAGGAAGTTTCCCAAAACGATTGACCCACTTGAGCTGATATTGCCTCTGGCGATGCCGGAAGGGGCAAAGGATGTTCGTTTAATGGTGCCAAGTGCTGTAAGGATCGACATGCTCCTTGAGATTTTTCCAGTATATGGATATCCGGCATGGCGCATCAGGTCGCGAAATCTCGAAATCGCATCCTTAAGGTTTGCTTTTCCTGTGAGCTTGTACGGGTGATGCTCTGGTAGGAGTGAAAGAGATCTTGAGGGTGCACTTCTATCCAAAACATCAATGCAGCCATGGGATAGCGATAATCCGCCGCGGCCCTTCATGGCAAGCGTGACAGAGGCTCCTTGCTCAGCGGCGACTACAGCTGCAAATAACCCTGTGAGGCCTCCGCCAATGACGATGATATGTGTCAAGGGCAATCCTCCGAGTCTTGATTTGCCGCGAGCAAATCGAGGTAAATGCGGCGCGAGAGCTCCATTTGTTGAAGCGTGCTACCCCAGGCTACTGGCCGTATTCCCTTCCAGCGCTCATCTAGAAAATTGCAGAGCTCTTTTAATGAGGGGGGCTTAGAGGAGCGCTCTGAAGAAATCGCGTACGAGCGGTAAGAACAAAAGCCAGCCTGACAGGGTCCCATTCCCATTCGTAGATCACGTCTGAGATCATCCAGATCTGTGCCAGCGGTAGCATTTTCAAGAGCGAGCTCAAGATCACTGCGCGTGACGAGTTCGCACTCGCAAACAATCTGATCAGAGCTGGCGAGAGGATCCTGGTGTTCGAGCTTCTCCAAACGGGAAGGCAGGCTATAGAATTTCCCCATCTTATTCGGCAGGGGTGTTGATGCTGTGGAGCACTTTTGATCAATCTCGAGCTTATCGCAAATAAGATCAACCGTTTCCTCTGCCATCAATCGAAAAGTTGTAAGTTTACCGCCGATCACACTGATAAAGCACTGGAGTCCATCGGTTTCCTCGTGATCCAGGACCACATGAGATCGCAGTAGAGAGCGGGTTTGTGAGTCATTGCTTTCGGTCGGCTGGTAGAGCGGGCGAATGCCTGCCCAAGTTCGAAGCGGCCTGCTGTCTCGCAATCCAGGGAGAAGAAGATCCCCTTCCGCGAGTAAGAGGTCCACTTCCCAGGGTTCAATTTCCAAGGATGTGGGTTCTTTGACGGGCACATCCGTTGTCCCGACAATTGAAACCGTGCCTACAGGTACGATAATATCCCCGTCTGAGGGTGGCTTGCATCGGTTAACAACAGTGTTGACGAGGCGGTGGGACATAGCAATGAGTGTCCCTTTACCGAGGGCAAGGGGCAAATCTATTCCTGCCATTGCTGTGGTGGTTTTTGCCCACGGACCTGTTGCATTGATTAAGATGCTGGTGGATAGTTTTAGGCTTCTACCTGTCGATAAATCTATGATCTTAGCTGCAACCAAACGATCTTGATGTCTGATGAGGCTTGCTAATTGGTGACGTAGGAGTACAACACCGCCATGCTCTTCAATTCCTTTGACCAACGCGTGTGCAAGGTCGAAGGAGTCGATTGAAGCATCTTGAACGAGAAAGGATCGAGAGATCCTCGGATTGAGCAATGGTTCTCGTTCAAGCATTGTTGAGAGCGAAATCTCCTGGGCTGGAACGTTCAATTGGGAGCATGCACTAAACCACCGATCGGGGTAGTCAACTGGGTCAGCAGGGGTTGCTACAAAGAGCCCGCCGGTATCTTCAATTGTATGAGGCGCAATCTGTCTGAGGATCTTATTTTCTGAGGCGCAATCTCGCGCCGTCACGGGATCGGAGAGAGCATAGCGACCTCCGGAGTGCAGCAGGCCATGGTGGCGGCCTGAGGTTCCCTGACCGATGTCTGATTGTTCGATGAGGACAACCTTGAGGCCACGCAAAGCGGCATCCCATGCAATACCTAGCCCAGTGGCACCACCACCGATGACGAGAACCTGCGTGGAAAGAGATGACATGCATTGGCCATTTTCTCACAGAACAGTTGCTTGTCAAAGCGAGAGAGGACGTATTGAACGAGGGAGAGAAATTAATCGGAAAGATGGCGGACGAATTCAAGCTGGGTTGAGCTTCCTTCATAGCCCAGGGCGACGAAAAAAGCGTGCGCGTTTGTTCGAACAACGTCCGTTCGGAGGAGAAGACGTGATCGTCCTGATTGGAGCGCCCAAGTCTCAGCGGCTGCAATAAGCCGGCTCCCGATCCCTTGCCGTCTCCGATCATCACGAACGATGATCGCTACAACGACTGATGTCTCAGATTCAACAAGGTTATGCGTAATACACAAGTGCGCATAGCCATATAGTTGCTCACCTTCAACCGCGAGGAATAGTCTATCCTCGTCTGGGAGTTTATCAATCCTTTCCTGGACTTGCTCTAAACTGATATCAACATTTGCGGATTTGAGTAACAGCACAAGTTGCTGAAGAAAGATTTCAGGTGGATGTCGAGTGCGAAGGAGTTGGAGTTCCATCGTCATGGCTGGTTAGAGAGAAGGGTGGTGTTCAAGATTCCTTCTGCGCCTCGTAAAAAATCTTCTGCAGGCATCTCGGTTTTTCCTGCTGGTTGGACGATCTGGAGAAGGAGAGTGCCTGGATTTGCGCCGATGGCTGGAAGATTCTCGACCTTACCTACGGTTCCAGGGGCTAAGGTGCCATCGGCAATTACAGCAGCTTTGTGGACACAGATACGGCGATTTCCCCATTCAAAATATGAAGTTGGCCAGGGTTCAAAGGCTCGTATTTGACGCTCAAGTTCAATCGCGGATCTCATAAAATCTAGGCGGCCGTCAGATTTCTTTAGCAACGGTGCATACGTGGCTTTTTTCTCATCTTGATTGCTGGGACGGAGTTCTCCCGATATATATTTCGGGATGGTTTCAATGAGCAGCTCTGCTCCCAAACTTGCAAGCCGCTCAGACAAATCACCCCCTGTATCTGATGAATGGATTGCGATATGACGCTGAGAAAGAATGGGACCGGTATCAAGACCGGGATCCATTTTCATAATCGTCACGCCTGTTTCCGAATCTCCGGCTTGGATTGCCGCTTGAATGGGAGCTGCACCACGCCAGCGTGGCAGTAGAGAAGCGTGTACATTAATAGCACCAAATTCTGGGAGACCAAGGACATTTGGGGGTAGGATCTTACCGTACGCGGCTACAACAATGAGATCAGGATTAAGGTTGCGAAGGGTTGAAATGATATCAGGTGATTGCAGGGAAGGTGGCTGATAGATTCTCAATCCTAACTCATCACTGCGTCGCTTTACGGGTGAAGCTCTCAACTTCCGTCCCCGACCGGCAGGGCGGTCAGGTTGAGTAAATATACCAACGATATTATGTTCTTCTGATAGGGCATCTAACGAAGGAATTGCAAATTCGGGGGAAGCCATAAATAGGACGTTCATAGTGTCATCGTAGCACATCCCAGGTCTGTGTGCATATATGTGGATTCAATCACAAGCAGGTAAGTGGAAATAAGTATCTTATAGTAAGGTACACTTTGAAAAACAAGCCGTTGCATAATCGTCACTCACGGGAAAGAACGTATGAATGTAAAGAAATGGATTATCCCCGAACTCCCTTCTGATGCAGTAATAAAATCTCTGCGATCCTTCTACTCGATCGAACAACAGATTCTCTTCAATCGTGGATGCTGGACAGAAGCTCAAGCCAGAACTTTCCTTGATCCGGATGTATCCATAGAAGGCGATCCCTATTTAATCAAGCAGATGAAGGAAGCGGTTAATAGGATCAATCTCGCGCAAGAAGAGAATCAGGAGATCATTATCTACGGTGACTATGATGCAGATGGAGTTACTGCAACTGCATTGTTAGCCGAAGCGCTGAAATCGGTTGGGGCACGAGTCAAAGTCTACTTCCCGGACCGATTTAATGAGGGATATGGGCTGAACCTTCAGGCTATCGAAAGTATCGCCGCTTCGGATGCAAGACTCTTGATCACTGTGGATTGCGGCGTACGAGCAATTGATGAGGTGGCGCGGGCAAATGAGCAAGGGCTTGATGTAATCATCACCGATCATCATCTTCAAGGGGATGCGCTGCCCGAAGCACTCGCTGTTCTTAACCCGCATCGATCTGACGCAACATATCCAAATGAGGGTTTAGCGGGTGTTGGAGTCGCTTATAAGCTAGCACAGGCGATATTTAGAGGAAATGGGCTACCTTCATCCAAAGAGAAAGCTCTTCTCGATTTTGTTGCGATTGGGACAGTTGCCGATATGGTTCCATTGGAGGGCGAGAATCGAGCTCTTGTTAAAATGGGATTAGATGTCATTAACTCAACGCCACGAATAGGGATTCAAGCGTTGATAAATGTCTCCGGTTATCGTGAAGGGGGAATCGATTCCACCGCCATCGGCTTTGGATTAGGGCCCAGGTTGAATGCAGCTGGAAGACTCGAGACAGCGCTCTTCGCCTATAAGTTACTTGTAGAAAAGAATCCAAAGATCGCAAGTGACCATGCAATGAAGCTCGAGCAGTTAAACCAAAAGCGGAAACAGCTTACTCTCGAAGTAGTCGAGCGGGCGAGAGGAACGATTAAAGGCAGGGATAGTGAACCGCTATTGATGGTCGCAGATGCAGATTTTCATGAGGGTGTTGTTGGTCTGGCTGCGTCAAGAATCTGCGATGAATATTACAGACCGACTATTGTTGGTAAAGTAGGTGAGAGATATACGCGTGCGTCTGCGAGGAGCATTCCCGGGTTTAATATAACGGCGGCGCTGGAGAAGTGCGCTGATCTTCTTGAGCGATTTGGGGGACATGAAGCAGCCGCGGGTTTCAGCGTTCGAAATGAATATCTACAAGCTCTTCAAAGTCGATTGGTGTCCATCGCTAAAGAAGAAATGGGTGAAGAGGAATTAGTTCCTGCCATCGAGATTGATTCCGAAGCAGATTTCAGCGAACTGGGGGAAAGAACAATGAAATTTATCGATCGATTAGAGCCATGTGGCCAAGGTAATAATCGACCAGTATTCTGCACCGAGCAAGTACAAATCATGGATAGACGTGCGGTCGGATCGGATAAATCGCACCTAAAGATGACCTTGAGGAAATCATCAAAATCCTTTGATGCCATCGCATTCCGTATGGGGGGGATTATTGAACAGCTTCCGGAGTATATCGATATCGCCTATCGATTAGAGAGGAATACATACCTTGGTTACGAAACCATGCAATTGAATATTGTAGATATTCGATTTCCTGAAGCCAAGGACTCTAATCTATAGAGAGGGTGGTAGCAACTCAGATCGCAGCAATGTCGTTCTGAGAATCCCTTCGGCGTTGCTCAGGATGAACTTCTCGGCGAAGCAGCTCCCCCAAGAACGGTGATCTTAAAGGGATTACCGGGAATCTTCGCTCCAAAAAGCCGCACGGAAGGATCTGCCCGATTAGTTGTTTGGACGGCTAATCAATAAGTCGATACTTTATTAAAGACCAAACTGCCTCGAACGCATCCCCCAATCCGATTTTCTTACCCTCTTCGTACTCGCGGGGATTAAACGTTATCGGAACTTCAAAAATGCGAACCTTCCGCTTGAGTAATTTCGCGGTTATTTCAGGCTCAATATTAAAGCGCTTCGAGCGGAGTGGGATATCTTTGATTATTTCACTCTTGAAGAGTTTATAGCCCGTCTCCATATCTGTGAGGATGCTGTTAAAGAGAAGGTTGGTCATGAAGGTAAGCATTTTGTTTGCCACCATGTGCCAGAACATCGTCACACGGCGAGGTGCACCAAGAAATCTGGACCCATAGACGACATCTGCAAACCCATCGCGAATGGGTTGCAGCAGTGTGACGTAGTCTCTGGGATCGTATTCTAAATCAGCATCTTGAATAAGGATCAGGTCGCCAGTAGCTGCCTGGAAACCCGTTTGAACTGCAGCACCTTTGCCCTGATTCTTTTCATGAAGGATCAATCGAACGAGTTCGTGAGCTGGTGCCAGTTCCTGCAAGAGCTTACGTGTTCCATCTGTAGATCCATCATCGACAATGATGATTTCATCTGCCAGCCTAACGGACATCACTCTATCGAGTAGTGTCTTGATCGTATCGAATTCATTAAATACAGGGATCACCACGCTAAGTTTCATAAGGGCTATTTTACCTCCCGATCTATGTGGGCACAACTTACTATTTGCTCAGAGCGGTATGGGTATATATAATCGGGTTACTCTTATTGAAAAGCATTTATTCTCAGCATTGGAGATTTGTTATGTCTTTACCAAGAAGCCCTGTTAGAGCTGCGACCATTGATGATCGGCCGACAACATCAAATCTTCGTTTTGTCCCTCCGGCAGTGAGTCGCGTATCCGACACCGGTCTATCTCAACTTTGGCTACAAGATTTGGCATTGAAGATCTTATATTTCAGGGGGTATATGACCGGTTTCAAAGTAAGCGAAGCGATGTCACTCCCGTTTGCAGGATTGACGGACCAGATTCTCGAGGTACTAAAACGCGAGAAGTTCGTTGAAGTTAAATCTCAGGTGGGCTTTGGCGAGGGATCTTATCAATATGCTATCACGGGCGCCGGGATTGCACGTGCGAGAGAAGCTCTTGAACGCAGCCAATATGCGGGTCCTGCACCTGTTCCGCTTGCGGTTTATAACGATTCGATTCTTAAACAGAGCCGAGGTAGACCAACAGTAGATGAGCATTCCATGCGATCCGCATTAACCGAACTCGTACTCTCGGATAAAACGTTCAATCAGATCGGACCGGCGGTCAACTCGGGCACATCGATCTTCCTCTACGGACCACCTGGAAATGGAAAGACATCGATTGCGAAAGCAATCGGGAATATCCTCCTCGAAGAGGATATGTATATTCCATACGCCATCGATATTGATGGCCAGGTTGTGAAACTCTACGATTCAGTAAACCATGTTCTTTCCCCAGATGAAGAACACTCAACAGAAGGAACAGGTTCGTTAAAAACCGGATCAAAGAGAGATCCGCGTTGGGTAAGAATCCGTCGACCCTTCATTGTCACTGGTGGTGAATTGACAATGGAGGGATTAGACCTTGTATTTGATGATGTAAATAAATTCTATGAGGGACCGTTTCAGGTAAAAGCTAACGGCGGTGTTTTCTTGATCGATGACTTCGGTCGACAGCAAGTTCGCCCAAGAGACTTACTTAATCGATGGATTGTGCCTCTTGAAAATCGTATTGACTACCTCACGTTGCACACAGGAAGAAAAGTAGAAATTCCTTTCGATGTACTGGTTGTATTTTCAACAAATCTTCCGCCAAAAGACCTAGTCGATGAAGCTTTCTTGCGGCGCCTACGGCATAAGATCGAGGTTGAAGATCCATCCTATGAGGCTTATCGCGGCATCTTCAAGGAAGTTGCCGAAGCTAAAGGTGTTGAATACTCAGAAAGTGGCCTCGCATATCTTTTGCAAGAGTGGTACATAAAACGGAACCGAAAACTGCGAGCTTCACATCCAAGAGATATCTGCGATCAAATCCTAGATATTTCTCGCTACCTCAGTGTTGATCCAAAGATGACAAAAGATCTACTCAATCGCTCGGCAGAAGCATATTTTGTAGAGTTGTAGTATGCCGGATAGACGCAATTGGGATTCCTCTGCCCCGCTGGTGATTGCTCATCGCGGGGCATCTATGTATGCGCCCGAAAATACGCTCGCTGCATTTGATCTGGCCGTAGAGATGGGGGCGGACGCAATTGAATTAGACACAATGTTGACTGAAGATGGCATCCCAATCGTAATTCATGACCATTCTCTAGACCGCACAACAGACGGAATTGGGAGTGTTTCCTCAAGGACGGTAGCGGAACTCAAACTGCTTGACGCTGGATCAGCATTTGACATTAGATTTGCTGGAGAGAGGATCCCGACTTTAGAAGAAGTATTTTCTGCTGTCGGCAAGAAAATCATGATCAATGTCGAATTGAAAAATTACGTATCGCCTTTCGACCGCCTGCCTGAAATTGTAGCTGACTTAGTGAGGGAGAAGTGTCTAACGGATCGAATTCTTTTGTCGTCATTCAACCCCATCGCTTTGCTCAAGGCCAAGAGAGCTTCATCGGAGATCCGCCGTGCAGCTTTAATCGGTACCGGGCCAAAATTCATAAGCGGCTTCATCAAGAATTTTACGGATTATTATGCATTGCACCCAGAGGTATCATTAGTTAGCAAGGGGAACATAATTACGCAGCATGCTGCTGGACATAAAGTGAACGTTTGGACTGTAAACGAAGAATCTGTGATGATGGAATTACTCTCTATGGGTGTTGACGGATTGATTACAGATGTTCCGGACATTGCAAAGAAGGTTATTGAGACAAGAGATCGAGAGATAACAACTGATGGCAGTTGAGCAGTGGACAATTGATGAACTGATATGTACCTGCATCGCGCGACAGGTCAAAGACAACGACGTTCTAGCGCAGGGGATTGCTACACCGCTTGTGGCAGCTGGATACTTGCTTGCATGGCACGCCTATGCCTCGAATGTATATTTTGCGTCAGCGATTGGGCAAACGATATGCAGAACAGCCGCGCCACTGGGGCTAGCGAATGTTGAAGCACTGTGGCTTGATCAGGGAATGATGTCAGTCGGTTTCGTTCAAGCGGCAGCAGATCTGTTGCCGCGCGTTAAACCGAAAGAGTTTTTCCGACCAGGCCAGGTCGATCAAGCGGGCAATTTTAATAACATTGCATTTGGAAAAGATTTCGCACATCCCCGTATGAGGATGCCCGGAACAGGGGGGATACCCGATGTGACGGTGTTTATGGATGATATCTACTTATACGTACCACGACATTCAAAAGTAACTTTTGTAGGCGAGCTGGATTTTCTTTCCGGTCTTGGACATCAACCCACTCGACGGCGAGGCGCTGGTCCTAAGTATTTAATTACGGATTTGGGCGCCTTTGACTTTAGGAACGGAAAGATGCGATTGGTGTCTGTGCATCCGGGGATTCCTGTTGAAAGGGTGATAGCAAAAACGGGATTTGAAATTGAAGTCGCGGAGCCCGTAAGAACCACCGATCCTCCAACACCAGACGACGTAAGATTGCTGCGGGAGACGATTGACCCACTAGGTATCAGGAAGCTTGAGTTAATGTCAGGGCATAATCGCAGAACAGCTTTGCGTAACATTCTGCAAACAGAGATCGCCCCATGACACGATGTTAGGTCGCATTTAAAGATAACTAGCTTGGTTTCGACGAGGAAAAGTCAATGGAGCTGTTTCCAAACCCAGAAATCGGATTATTCAACGGATGGATATTGATTGTCATCTTCTTTGGGGCTTATGGGATCATGTTGATATTCTTCCCTAAAAATGCAATTGCGAGGCTATATGACCGATCGGGACAGAGAAAGCAACCGCTACTCCGCCGCTTATTTGTAGTGATCTTAGTATTTTTATGGATCATTCTCGTGAGTTTGCCCCCCCTGAAAATTGGTGATGTGGTGTTTGTGATAGGGATTTCAATTTATTCCCTTGGATTGATTGGGTTTGTTATTGCCCTTGATAATTTCAAAAACACTCCGGTTGATCAGCCAGTTACAAGTGGGCTCTATAGGATCTCACGTCACCCTCAGCAATTGGCCGTCTCCGTATCCTTCCTGGGGATAGGCATCTGTATCGGATCATGGCTAGCATTTGCATTCATGATCCTTGGTGTGATTGGAGCTCATTTTAAAATCCTCGCGGAAGAGGAAGCTTGCCTGGAACAATATGGTGAGTCGTATAAGAACTATATGGAACGTATTCCTCGATATTTTTTATTCTTCTGAGATGGTTTCAAAATGATTAAGGAATGAAGATGGTTAACAGATTTGGTGTTGAATTTGCTACCGAATTCACCAAATCGTATATGCGGCCTAACCATTTGCTGCAGTGGACCAGGGATTTACGGCAATTGGATATCGAGTAAACATATCCCTGGCAGTTGAGCTCAAGACCGTTAGGCTGCAATTCGTGTTGCCTCATAAGGAAACGGAGAAAGATGGAGTAATTATGGGATCATTTCCAAAATCTATGGATGAATACAGGAAACAACTTAAGAGAGGTTACATCCAAGAGGCCTATCAAGGATTGATGGATTATTTTAGAGATCTAAAGACGCATTTTAAGAATCAATATCCTGATTATTCCGTATCTGGCAGTATTTATTATGGCTATATGGATATGACGTATTTTTCCTTATTCCCAGCATCATTAAAACGTCGTAAATTGAAAATTGCGATAGTTTTTATTCACAACAAATTTAGATTTGAAGTTTGGTTATCAGGGTCTAACAGAAACGTTCAAACAAAATATTGGAAACTGGTGAAAGGAAGCGACTGGCATAAGTACCACCTTGCACTAAATCCAAGAGCCGAAGATTATGTGATAGATCACATCCTAATCGATCATCCAGATTTTGGTGATTTAGGTGCTTTAACTAGACAAATCGAAAGAGGAACCTTGGAATTCATCAGGGATGTTGAGAGCTTCTTGGTTAGGCAAAGAAACTGACCCTTTTAGTGTGCGTACAATTCATGTACCGACACGTAAGTTAGCAGCTTAACCACTTGCTGGAGGCGACCTGGGATGCACCGCCGGAATATGCTTATGGTGGAGAAGATTTGATATCGCATTGAGAGGGTGTTAGGGAATTCCCGGGCGACTCGGCTCGAGGCTGTTATAAGCGTATTCATCAAGGGTATACTACTTCTAATGAGTAAATTGCGGTGGGCACTAATAATCATTCTCCTGGTTGGGCCCTTTAATCTGGGGAATTCTCAATTTAACTCACCCGAGATGGACCGTGCAAGCGAGCTTCTTGCTTCTATGACATCTAAAGAACGGGTGGGACAGCTTTTTATTGTGACCTTTAATGGCTCAACTATTGAATCAAACGATCAGATCGTCGATCTGATTAATAACTACTATGTTTCCGGAATTTTACTAAAACGCGGAAATGATAATTTTGCGGATCACCCTGAAACCCTTAATGCACTACAAATGCTAACCGAAACCCTTCAAGAAAGTCGCTACGAGTCGTCGTTATATGGCGACAATGATAGACAGCTTCGCATAGGCAAAGATGTTCCAGTTTACGTTCCTCTTTTCATCGCAAGCGAAGATCCGGGAAGCAATGAAGGGATTCCTGAGATACTCGAGGGAATATCAAAAATTCCATCTCAGATGTCCTTAGGGGCGACTTGGGATCCAACCTTAGCGTTGGAAGCAGGCGAGATCCTGGGAAGAGAACTTGAATCCTTGGGCATCAATATGATCATCGGTCCTACATTGGATGTGCTTGAGCAGCCACAGATTACCAGCGGTGATATCGGCGTAGAATCATTCGGAGGCGACCCATATTGGGTGGGGCTTATGGGGGAGGAATTTATTCAAGGGCTTCATTTAGGGTCTGATGGGGGGGTGGCTGTAATCGCGAAACACTTCCCTGGTTTAGGAGGCAGCGACCGCCCTATCGAAGAGGAAGTCGCTACGGTCCGTAAATCAATTGAGCAGATCACACAAACTGATCTAGCCCCATTTCTTGCTGTCACAAGTACACAACCTGGGGAGAATCTCTCAACCGCAGACGGGCTTTTAGTAGGGCATATCCGCTATCAGGGTTTTCATGGAAATATTCGCGCAACAACAAGGCCAATTAGTCTTGATCCGCAAGCATTCTCTGCGTTGATGGATCTTGTGCCACTAAATGACTGGCGTGAAGGTGGCGGTGTGACTGTGAGTGATTCGCTCGGATCTGAAGCGATACGACGTTTTAAAGATCCATCAGAGCTGACATTCAGAGCGCATCTTGTCGCCAGGGATGCCTTTCTCGCCGGGAATGACGTCTTGCTGCTTTCCGATTTTCGTGACAATAATGACCCAGATGAGTACACAACAATAGTAAATACGCTTGAATTTTTCACAAATAAGTATGATGAAGACGAGTTATTTTCGGAACTGGTAGATGATGCCGTATTAAAAATATTACGACTCAAGCTGAGACTTTACGGAGGATCTTTCTTTTACCCAAGAGTCGTGAACCATGTGAATATATTTGATGAGACAAACCTGGACATGAGCCTGGCGAATAAAGTGGCGCAATCCGCTGCCACACTCTTAAGCCCTGCATTAGATGAAATTGAAGATCGTGTCGGAGGGGCTCCGAGGATCGGAGAAAGAATAGTTTTTTTTAGTGACGTGCGTAATGTGAACCAGTGTTCAACTTGTGATGACCTTGCGACCATTCCTGTAAATGCATTAGAGAATGCAGTGGTTCGATTGTTCGGACCAAGGGCGGCTGGTGAGGTAGGGACCTGGAATCTGCGGTCCTACTCCATGGCAGATCTATCCTATTTCCTAGGCGAATTACCGGCGGAAATCCCCACTGTTCCTCTAATTTCCAGTGAAGAAATCGATGAAGCCGTGCGCCAAAGCGATTGGTTAATTTTTAGCGTATTGGACAGTAGATCAACAGAGTATGGCGCAAATGCGCTAAAACTTTTATTGGATTTGCGACCGGATTTGGCAAGATCGAAGAAGCTTATTGTATTTGCGCACAATATCCCAAATATTCTTGATGCGACCGATATCAGCAAGATTGATGTCTTCCACGCTCTCTATGACGAAAGCTCACCTTTTATTGATGTGGCAGCAAAACTTCTTTTTCAGGAAGTGAGCGCACCAGGGGCTTCTCCGGTGAGTGTAACTGGAATCGGGTATGACCTAATAGAGGCTACATCACCTAATCCGGATCAAATTATTCAACTTATCATTGATGCAGGTAGTGAAGAAGGAACAGAGGAGCCATCAACTGGATACGGTGTAGGGGATATCCTTCACATCGAAACAAGTGTTATTGTCGATAATAACGGCAATCATGTTCCAGAAAATACGCCTGTAGATTTTATTATTACCCAGCAGGGCGAGGGAGTGTCAACGTTTACTATAAATGCTTTTGCAAAGGATGGAATCGCACGAGCTGATATTGCTCTGGAGCGTACAGGGTTGCTATCCATTACTGCACAAAGCGGAAAAGCTCAAGTGTCTGAGATTTTGCAATTCAATGTGGAGGAAGATGTGCCTGCACAAGCTACATTGATTTCGCCAACCATTTTTCCAACGTTAACAGTTGAGCCGTCGCCGGATTCGCAAAATCCAACCCCAACATCCGAAATGCCAGCTGGAAACGAGGCAGGAGAAACACCGAACGAGAATCACCTTGGATTTATAGGATTAATGTTTGGGACATTGGGTTTAGCAGTTGTGGCGGGTGCGGGGTATGCAAGCGTAAATCGTCAGGAAATCCCTGGTGAAATCCGCCTCAGATGCATCTTGATGCCGATAATCGGAAGCTTATTAGGTTATAACTATTTAGCGTTTGATCTTCCGGGCGCCTCAAGTTTATTTGAAGTGATGGGACCCTTCTCGGGCTTCATTATCGCTGTTATTACTGGGGCATCCGCATTAGTTTTTACTCAGATATGGTTTCAGAAACGCATTAAATAAATGAAGTAACGATTGCAATCAATGCAAGCGCCATTGCAACACCTAGAAAAATCCTATCGATTGGTGACCGAAACAATTCCATTACCTCGACGGGTCGATCTTCGTTATTTGAGTGTTCAACGTATCGATCACGAAGATGTATTTCCTCCAAGGCAAGCATATCTTCTGGCCTTCCGTCAGGATGAAGAGCCATGGCGCTCAGGATTAAATTCTCAAGGCTACGGGGAATAGACGGGTTAATCTCTCTGGGAGAGATGAGTGATTCGGGCATGAGGAACCGTTGCTTCGCTTCAACAGGAGGTGTGTTGGTCATCAGGTGATAGAAAGTTGCACCAAAGGCATAGATATCACTTCTTTTGTCTGTATGCCCGGTATCACCTCCATACTGCTCTAAAGGTGTGTATAAAGCAGTACCACGACCCTGAATAACCGTGATTGTTAATTCATCAGGGACTAATTGCTTCACCAGACCAAAATCGACAAGTTTGATCAACCCTTGGGGATTGAGCTTTAAGTTGCTGGGTTTTATATCCCGATGGATAACGGGCGGATCTTGGTTGTGAAGGTAGACGAGCGCACCCGCGAGCTGTTTGCCCCAAGACAGAATGTCATCTATTTGTAGGAATTGACCATTTCTGCGTGCTTGATCCATAAGAGTCTTTAGATCATCCCCTGGAACGTAATCCATTACTAAATAATCACGATTCTCTTCGGAGAAATAATCCGAGACCTTCGGTAGGGTGGGGTGATCGAGTTGGGCGAGAACTGATGCTTCACGATAGAATTGTGAGCGAGCTTGCTCCAGGATTTCGGCAGGGAGCTCTGAATCTTGCTGAACTTCCTTGATTGCGCAACGGCGCCCTTCAAGACGATTATCGTCTGCAAGATATAGCGAACCCATGCCACCTCGACCGATGAGTTTTTTAATAGTGTAACGGTCTTTAAGAACGTGGCCTGACTTGAGCGGTTCGGGCACTATAACCTCGGAAAGATTTACAGATATACTATGGCATATACTTGTAGAGCGGTATATCTAAGGGTATTCTAATATATAGAAAGCTATTGAATTATACTCTGGATAAAGATATCAGAATTTTCGAAAGACATCATGAAGGATCATACAGAAGAGTTCCCTTTCTTAATCGCACCCGATGGCGAACTTCGAGGCAAGCGCTGGCCATTAGTTAGTTCAACTTTTATTATCGGCAGAGATCAGGATTGCGATCTCGTATTATTGGATAGACAGGTGTCGCGACATCATGCTCGAATTTGCAGAACATCAGAAGGTTACTTATTGGAGGATTTAGGAAGTAAAAATCATACGCATTTGAATGGGGCGAGCATTGATTCAGAAGTATTGCTCCAAGATGGCGATGAGATACAGATAGCGCTTGCGGTCAGACTCACCTTTATCGGTTCGGAAGCTACGCTTCCGCTTTCAGGAGAGGAAGTCGGTCATTTTGGTATTGGTCGGTTGCGAATGGAAGTGCAGGCTCATCGTGTCTGGGTAAACGAAAAGGAAATTGACCCGCCTCTCTCCCCGCCACAATTTCGACTTCTTGAATTACTTTATCGAGGTTCGGGGAAGATCGTAACCAGGGATGAGATTGCTGCGTATGTTTGGCCGGGGACCGATGGCATAGGTGTTTCTGACCAGGCAATTGATGCGCTTATTCGGCGATTGCGAGATCGAATTTTCGAAGTTGACCCTGAGCATAAGTACGTACTAACTGTTCGGGGCCATGGGTTTCGTTTAGAGAATCCAATCCCCTGACGAAGTAAAAAGCCCCAAATAAGGGGCTTTTAGTGGAGATGGCGGGATTCGAACCCGCGTCCGAAGGATTCGGTCATCAGATATCTACAAGCTTGGTCAATCCTTGGTTTTGCTGAGAAGACGTCGATTGACAGGCGTTCTACTCAACTATCCACTGCGAGCCTAAACCCGCTCTTGCAGAACTGTCGTGGATCCAATCCTGCCAGCCCAATCATTTTGATCGCCATCCCTCGCACTGATAGGGCGAAGTTTGAGGCGGCGAGCTCTCCTTGGAGAGCGCTGACCTACTTGTAAAACGCTTACGCGGCTACAGGTAGTGCAGCATAGTCAGTGCGATTGGCACTTGAAAGTGCGCTGAGTTAACGAGTTCGGCGCCTCTCGGCTTGCAATCTGTGACGCTCCACCTCCGTCGATACCATTCATCCCCTCACAGTATTATAGCATACAGTTATGGGCAGCTACAATTATGCGCATAGCCATATATAAACCTATCAACAAATATTTTTATTCATCATTAATGTTTTCAAAGGCTATGCGCAATATTTTATTACCATTTCCCATCGGGAAACGTATTCAACCCGGCGCTCTCGCCGATCTTTTTATACATGGTGACATCGGAATAGGGTTCTTCGAGGATGCAATCATGAATTGCCCAACTCCTTCCCCTTATGCTTCTAGAGAACGAGGACTTTCGAAAGGGCGTAGAATTGTCCAGTTTTAAGAATAGGTCAGAGGAAGGTTGGAATCCCTCATTAATCCGCATCATTAATCGACGACCTTTTTGATAGGAGAAGCCATAACGCTCGAAAACAATCGCGTTATGATAAGAGAGGGGTTCAATGAAGTACACACTATGACCCAGAGCTTGTACGAATTCATCAAAGGCAGGGATTGCATGTTTTAGCAATCGCAGCCCCTGGCGGACCTGGCCGGGTGCTAGCCCGGCGACAAGAGCTTTTTCCTCTTCAATGAGATTTCTGCGAAATACCCCGAATTCGGTTGGCGTACCATCGGGCATTTTGTCCACACCGAATCGTGGAGAGTTTGGATCGTTAACGATGTACAACAATACATGGATTTGCCCATTCATCGTATCCGTGAGGTGCGTATAGAGCAGGGGATCTTGAGCTCCAAATTCGTGTCGCAAGTCAAGTACAACGTCGGTGCTTCCTTCGCTAGATCGCAAGGTGAGAAGTGATCTGCCCTCAGCATCCTTGAAATCAGGATGAATATTAAATTGTTGGAGCAAAGTATTGGGGATGAAACGTGTATAGATTGATTCTTTTTCCTCTGCTGGCAGTTGATTAATGGATGCGATCGAATTTTGTTTCACCGTTTTCTCCTCGCGATAGATCTCTCAATATCACGGGCTGCATCCTTCTCTGCAATTTCTCGGCGTTTGTCATACTTTCGTTTCCCGCGTGCTAAAGCGATTTCCATTTTTGCACGGCCATCTTTTAGATACATTCTTGTAGGCACAACGGTATAACCCCTTTGATGTACTTTCGCATCTAACCGTAAGATTTCTCTTCGGTGCAACAATAGCTTCCTTCGTCTTCGGGGGTCATGATTAAATGCGCTAGCCGCCTTATACGGCGCGATGTAGGCATTCACAAGCCAGGCTTCTTCTCCACTGGTTTGAACATAAGCTTCCTTTAAGCTTACATTGCCCGCTCTCGCAGATTTTATTTCAGTTCCACGCAATACAATACCCGCCTCAAGACGGTCCTCGATAATGAAATCATGTGCCGCTTTTTTATTTCTTGCGAGTGTCTTATACGGGTCCTTCTTAGTCTTGGCCATCTTCGCTCAACTCCCGTAACAATTCTACAGCAACGGCAATATCATTATCCGTTCCCGATTCGGTTTGCTCAACAACGATATCTGGAAGAAGGCCCAAAGAGTCAATAATGTTGCCGTTGGGAGTCAGCCAACGTGCAGACGTCACATGCAGACTGGATCCATCTCTTAAATCCAAGATCGATTGTACAGATCCTTTGCCGAAAGTCGTCTCGCCTATCAATACCGCTCGCCCATTGTCCTGAAGCGAAGCTGCAATCACTTCCGCTGCACTTGCTGTCCCAGCATTTACCAGAATCGCCAGAGGTATCTCTGAAGCCAATCCTTTCTCGTGAGCATAGAATACATGGCTCTCCACTCCACCGCGTTCTTCAACGACGATGAGCCCGTCCTCGAGAAATAGCCGTGATGATTCTATCGAAGAATCGAGCAGACCTCCAGAATTATCTCGTAAGTCGAGAATGATAGCTTTTGCCCCTCGAGTTATTAATTCTTTATAGGCGACCTCAAGTTCGCTTGGTGTTTTTTCGCTAAAGAGCCGAATTACAACAACACCAATCCATTGTTCTTCGGGGAGAAGGTAGTACGTCACCGAGGGTAGGGGGATGATAGCTCGCGTAATTACAAACTCAAGGTTGGTTTGTTGGAGAACCCTTGGGGCTACTGTCAAGTGGATCACGGAACTTTCTGGTCCTCGAATAAGAGTGATGACCGATTCAAGTGGGGTATCTATGTTGATCGCCACATCATCAATGGCAAGCAGTATGTCACCTTCAAGGATACCGGCAACTTCAGCTGGACCACCTGCTATTGGAAAAAGGTAGAACTTGCCCTGCTCTCCTTTAGAGATTTCTGCTCCTATGCCTGCGTATTCACCCGCCAGATCGTTCGATTGAATCTCGTGTTCCTCAGGTTCGACGTATCTACTATAAGGATCTCGCAACACCCCCATCATGCCATGGATCATCCCCCGCTCAAGCTCCAGATCATCAGGCAGGGGATCGAGGTAATGTATCTCCAGGAGTTGTCTAGCTTCCTTTAATAGAGCCATCTTTTCTGAAGCAAGTGGCCAGATCTCGCGCGTAGTATAACCAGCTGCGAAAGAGAGAATTGTGGTCCCAAATAAACCTAAAGCGAGAATTGAAGTCCAGCGTTTTGACATTTAATGCCCTGTATTCTTATCTTCTTCGATCCAAGCGGAATGATAATACAAAAAAACAGATAAACTTTATAAAAAGCAAACGTTTCTACGGAACGATATCAAGGACTATGGAGAAAAAGCCAATCATGGATAGGGGGGTACGAATTTCATATAGCATAATCGCAAATAGAACGTAATAATAAATTGACACTGCAAAGGAATTCCTTTTTCCTGGCCTAGAGTTAGTAAATGGTTAAAGACACAACTCGTTCAACAGAACAAACGGAAGACCGTATTAAAATCCTCGTTGTTGAGGATGATCCTGCAATGCTCATAGCCTTTCAAGATGTACTTAAGGGTGCGGGCTTTGAAGTCCTTTCAGCTTCCAATGGGGAATCCGCACTGGAGCTTCTGACTCACACCCAACCTGCTCTAATCCTTTCCGACATCTCAATGCCAATAATGGATGGCTATGAATTGTTTGAGGCCGTTCGCCAGCAACCGGGAGGGGCAAAGATACCATTCATCTTTCTCACCGCCAGAGGCACAAGGGAAGATATCTTCACCGGCAAATCGTTAGGGGCTGACGATTACATCACAAAGCCCGTAACGACCCAGGAACTGCTGTCGGCTGTTCGAGCAAGGCTCCAGCGCTCAGACGAACTCATGCTTGCCCAGCTAAAGAGCGCATATAAGGACAGTCTTTTTGTGTTGGCTAATGCAATTGAAGCCCGCGACTCCTATACGCATGCACATATGAAGCGATTAAACCTGTATGCCAAGGCCCTCGCTGAACAACTTGGATGGGATGGCGTCAGGCTTGAAATACTTGAGTTCGGCGCCATTTTGCATGATATCGGGAAAATTTACATACCTGAGTCGGTGTTGCGAAAAGACAGTTCCCTCTCTGATGAAGAATGGGTAGAGATGCGAAAACATCCCGAGGTCGGCGCGTTAATGATCCGCGACATCCCTTACCTTGCTCCCGCCATCCCACTCGTTCTACATCATCATGAACGCTGGGATGGCAAAGGGTATCCTGCTGAACTCAACGGCGAGGATATCCCCGAGGGTGCCCGGCTTCTTGCAGTAGCCGATGCCTTCGACGCAATGACATCTGATCGACCCTACCGAAAGGCAATGTCCGGTGAGGCAGCCTACGCAGAGATCCATAATGGTTCAGGAAAGCAATTTGATCCGGGTATGGTAAAGGCTATGGAAAAGTGCTGGGATTTGGGTGTAATTCATCGGATTATGAACAACTCCAACAATACAAGCGATTCTTAACCCCCCTTATAAACACAAACTTCTAAAACAAAATCTAAGAGCATCCATTTCTCACGAAGGTTGTATAATCCCTGCAATCGCAAGCGGGTTTATAAGCTAAATATGTCGAAGATAGCAGTTCTGCGCCCGATGTATGACCGAATTAACTTAGCTACGCGTGGTGGACTCGATATCATCGCACTCTCCATAGAGCGATTCACAAAGGCACGTGCTGCAGCTGTCGCTGCCAGTCTCGCATATTACGCCCTTTTTTCCATCTTCCCATTCTTTCTTGCATTAATTGCTTCCACTAGTTTCATCCTAAAGGAAGCCACCATTCTTTCACAAGTTGCTGAGCTTATCGGAAATTTCCTTCCCATCTCTGAGACTATAATTGAGGATAATCTGCAGACAGTCCTGGCTTTGCGTGGACCGGTCCGCATAATCGGTTTTATTGGTTTAGTATGGGCAGGGACAGGGGTTTTCTCCAGTTTGTTTTACAATGTGAATCTTGCCTGGCCCGATACAAAACCTCGTAACTTCATCCGCAATCGCCTTGCCGGGCTCTCTATCATAACCTTTGTGATCGCACTTCTATCACTCTATATGTTCTTCTCTACCGTCTCCACTCTTGTTTCCCGCTTCGATTTCGCAAAACTAAGTTTCATGTCACCCGAGTTACTGCCAGTCCAATCATTCTTCACTCATTTCTTCTCTTGGCTGCCAAAAGTACTTATCTTCTTCCTTCTCTTTCTATGGGCACCAAACACAAGGGTTCCTTGGCGTGCAGCACTCGTTGGTGCCATCGTGTCGGGTTTGGGCTGGGATATCGCCACAGCAGGTTTCAGCTGGTATCTTACAAGTGGGATCGCCACCTATGAACTTGTTTATGGCTCATTAGGGGCAATCGTCGCCCTCATGCTTTGGTTTTACCTCGTTAGTTTGGTGATACTTTATGGTGCGCATCTCGGGGGAGCAATCACCTCTTATCGCTCCATATCGGAATCGGAATTAGATGAGCCGGATGCCTACTTTGAATAGCCATCTATACACATTTGGCCAACGTAAGGCTATCCACGCATAGAACAAACGTGCGTCCCTCCCCAATGTCAAAACACACCATTTAATAATAGGGACACCTCAAACGGGTAGGGAGGTCCATATCATCTATCTCCACAACGAATAATCAGTATTTAAATAGGTGATCGAGATGGTGGTTTGCGATTCCCATTCAAATTTTACCAACGCATTTGATTGGGGCAGGGGCTTGACCCTTTCGCTATCTTATGCTAAATTCGTTATGCTTATGATAAGTATCATTATAATAACCATATTCTTGGGAATGATTCTCGCTTCTGTTGGTGTAATTATTCAATGACACGGATCTCAATCGCCGATTCTATACAGAATTACCTGGGGACAATTGCGCTTGCGCGCAGCGAAAATACTACTCGGACTTACCGCAATGCGCTTAACGCGTTCCAGGCGATGCTCTACGACATAGGGATCGATCCCGCTGAGACAAATATAGCGGCGGCAAAGGAGGATTGGATCGCTGATTTAGCCGCTGCGCTAAAATCATATGCGCCCGCAAGCGAGCGCCTCTACCTCACCGCGACGGCTGGCTGGTACGAATACCTGGCAGCCGAAGAACTCGCCGATATCAATCTCTCTCGGATGCGGATGCTTATCCGACGTCGTGGGCGCCGTCCCGGCCAGCGTCTCCCCCAATTTCCGCGCCGGCAGATCGAGAATACAATTGAATACGCAAATAATCTCATCCACGCGGCTGTGAATGATGAACGAGACCGCCTGCGTAACCTTCGCGACCGCGGGTTTCTGCTAACACTCGCCGATACAGGCCTCCGCGTTCATGAGGCTTGCAGCCTGCGCCGTGCAGATATCGATTGGAATGAAGGGCGCGCGATTCTAATAGGTAAAGGCGATCGGGAATCGATCGTGCGTTTCTCCTCACGATCTCTTGCTGCGCTGAAGGATTATTTGCGAATAAGAGCTGAACTAGACGGAAGCAGCGGCCGCCCTCTTTCTGCGCTTCCACTATTTGCCCGCCACGATCTTGGTGCTGGGAAGAAAGTATTGCCAATATCAACGACAACTGGGCGTGCGATCGTCCACAAACGTGTCTGTGAAGCACTCGGCTCTGAAGCCACCGGCACAATCACACCCCACTCATTCCGGCATTACTTCGTAACGACAGTATTGCGTGGCTCTGGCGGCAATCTGAAGCTCGCCCAGGAACTAGCTCGGCATCGTAACATCGCCGTTACACAGCGCTATGCCCATTTATCAGACGACGAGCTGGATCGTGGCTATCATGATATTTTCGAGAAGTGAGAAAGCAATATTTGTGTGATTACTTTCTAATTCGAGGTTGAAGCACCCCTCTACTGCTCCATTCGCTCATTGTGGTTTTATGGCTATCTCTCCGACACACTCCGGGTACTTTGCGATAACACCTTTGTAATAGCCGCGTATCTCCTTAAAGTCTTCCTCGATATCACCCGTTGTCGCCATCAATGGACCAATACCACCAACTTTGCGGTCATAATCCAAAAATGCGAAAGCTATAGGAACTTCGGCTTGATGGGCAATATGGTAGAAACCGGTCTTCCAGTACGCAGTGTTTGCACGGGTCCCTTCAGGGGTCATCCCAACAATGACTTGCTCTCGTGAACGCATTAACTTAACCGTCTGTTGGACCATATTTTGACGAGTACTGCGCTCGATGGGGATACCTCCCAACCGTCTTAATAGCCCACCCAAAGGCCAACGAAAGGCTTCCTTTTTTCCGAACCAGTTAACCTTTAATCCGATAGCGAAAATTACCCCGAGGATGAAAATTAAATCCCAATTGGAGGTATGCGGCGCCAAGATCGCAACAAACTTTTTGGGCAATACATGAATATCCCCTTCAGTCTTCCATCCCACTAATGCGATGAACCATATAGCAAGTGTTTTTAGAAGAGTATTCACTTTTGGAGGTCCTAGCCCTTCATTCATGACCACTTTTATTATCCCTCATTTCTAAATCATCGGCCCAGGTTGATCATGGCAAATGTCAGTTGGTGGTAAATCTTTCCAACTTGCATAACAAAAACCGAACATATGTTCTATTGCGCCAGACCCTGCCCCATCATAGATCACCGCAGGAATTGCACCTATCTAAATCGGGTACTCCATAAGGACTTGCTTCGCCGCCGTTACTGAAACAATGGCTCCTTAATCAACGATGCAAGTCTCAGACACTCACGTGAATTAAGC
>DAOUEQ010000166.1:0-2722 GCA_034430395.1 Anaerolineales bacterium
TCTTGCGTGCAGGTCTATGCCGCAGTAGTATTGATGTTGAGTTGTGTAGAATCTCATTAGGCTTCCTCCTTGGGTATGGAAAATTAGTCGCGGTAATTATACCGCACCTCCCGGGGGGAGGCCTTAAATGAGTATCATGTCGTTGGACCCGACCGCGACGAGTCTAGTGGGAACGATCTGTGGAACACTGTCGACCAAAAGTAAATGCTTGATTCGGCGCGGCAACTCAGCTTCGCGTTAGCTGCCGAACAGACTGATGGGCTGTTGGCCTGGACTTCAAGGATGCACCGACGTCATGATGATGGCACAACCGCCGGGCCACGCAGGTGACCAATAAGGCAGTGGGATGAAGCGAAAGGTGATCGAAGCACCCCGACAGTTTATTGAGCGATATATCCGCCGTGAAATGCGAGAGCGGGTAGCCCACGAATGGGAGAAGAAACCCGACAGGTTGAAATGGCGAGTATCCCATGCGTCCGCTGAAATCTTCGAGGATAGATTCAAGAGCGAGGCGCTATCCATGAACGACGAAGAAACATGCTATGTCCTGAAGGGTGTCGGTGAGATTCGGGAAATGTCATTTTCTGAGGCCAAGAAATACATCCGGGATCCCATGGGAATACTGGTTGTGACGACAGATGGTAGCAAGTTCTATGCACGAAGTGAGTACCACCATGGTATTCCCACTGAAACATATTCAAGCGGCTAGATCGACGGCCTCGATCTCGGATACTGCTCGTGAGCAGTCGGTGGATGCGAGTATCGGCAGAAGACACCTCAATCTGTATGATTGCAGTAGATAGGAGGACCCCAGAGGGTATAACCGGCGACGTAAAAAACGAAGGAATCTATCGTACCACTACACGGAAACCCAGACTATCGATTCCTGCCTCTCGGTCGCGGTGAAGCGCTGACCATCAAACGCACTGAGCTCGTATACGAGGTCAAGGTGGAGAACTCACAGCAGCGCGAGCCATAAAAAGAGGAAAATGACTGATAGCTTAAGGTGGTCCAGTGCAAGTGAAGTGTTCGTGATGTGGTTTTTGAAGGTCACCTAACGGTTGGAGATCGGAGAAAGGCAAGCTGTCACATACATCAATTCGTCGATAAGGGCAATTAACTATTTGATGTCTATCTTATATGAACAATAAAATGGGAACTTGCTTTTGCCAAACAGGTCGGTATAAGGAGCATTTTGTGTGTTTTGCCTGTCGCAAGATGTTCAAAAAAACCGCATACACCCAATTGCCAAAAGACACCCGGCCATCCACATACGAAGAATATCAACCTTTGTGCCCTCAATGTGGTCACCCAATGCACAACATGGGCAAGGAATTCAAGCCACCCAAGAATAATGATATAAAGGCATGGCATAACGCAGAAGAGCGACACTACGAGATCCAACGACAGTCATTGATATCTCCACTTTCGTGGATTCGTGACATCAGCCGCAAATAAGATAACGCTAAACTGGAGCGACAGCTGGGTGTGAGGTTTAGGTTTGAGAACCACTGGTCTATACGTGGAGTCTTCACTGAAACGCTAAGAGACACGTTTCTCTAAACGCTCAATATCGCTCTAGCGATCCCCAATTTTGCCGTCTATTACAATAATTCACTCCTGAATGGTTTACCGTTACACTACTGGAAGTGATTGCAGATTCCCCCGGCAAGGTTATAATTGACGGCAGGAGGCACAAATGAAGAATCCCACCTCGGTCGTAATGGCTTGTTTGCTCTTCATCTTGCTCAACTCGCTGTGTGCCGATGCCCAAGGGGCTCCCAAATCTAAGGAGTACTACGAAGAAAACGTGCTGTATTATGTAGGTGGTTGGACAGCGGCGTTTATGCAAGGCTCTCAAAGATATAAAATATCCATGTTCGGAGGTTCCAGGGAACTGGTTGATTTGTTATCCGAAGCTCCCCTGGCGCGACCTGAAATACGGGAGTACAAAAGGGATAACAACCTCGGCTGGGGAGTGTATTGGGGTGGGGCAGGAGTAGGCTTTGCGGGACTTGTAATGCCAGAGTTGATTTCGGACAGCGAAACTGCCACATATGTGGAAATCGGAGCGGAGCTGACCTGGCTAGTTACGGCTTTTATTGCCGCTATCCAAGTGAGTAGGAGCTATAGCCACCTGCATAAAGCGGTTTGGGAGTACAACAAATACCTCCTTTATGACAAGTAAGGATTTCTTGCTCATTTAATCACAGTTCGCGCTATCCCACCGGTTTCATATTTTGCTGCTTATTACACTAATTTAATTCTGAATGGTATACCAGATGGTGGCGTTAATATAGCAAAGAAAGGAACTAGGATGCTGCCAACCTACTCGTTGAGCGGGGTGACAGGAACCTCCATCGAACCACGGGGCTAAATCTCGTGGGAAGACTTTGTTTGCCAGGAACATCTTTCCAGATCTGTTTATGCTCATTAGTGCGGCTCTCCACACGACATCACGTCGATAGGGGTAAAAAAAAACTGTAAATAGAAAGCGCTTCCTGGGCACAGCCAAATCCTGGTATTTCTCTAAGGTTTTTCACCACAGGCCCGGCCATACCTTTACGGATCTATTGAACCGACAACCACTTCCGGGTGGAGAAGGCCTGCGCGTTGATGGACGAAACAAACCTGAATATCAATCAGATCGCTTTGGACTGCGGATTCAACGACCAGAGCTACTTCACGAAAGTGTTCCGCCGCTACACCAGGACGACCCCGA
>DAOUEQ010000167.1:0-2433 GCA_034430395.1 Anaerolineales bacterium
ATAATCCCAACTGCTGTGAAAGAATGGTTAACTGGATGCCAGGAGGAGGATTTGCTGAATAAACGCCTGGAAGACCTGCAAGTTATTGAGAATCACCGCCAGGAGATACTTGCCCGGCGGGGTGGAAAGCCGCTGGATATCGATGTTGCTGAAATGATCGAACGAATGAGAGCTGAGCGAACCAATGAGCTTACGTCATCGGTTTTTCCAAATGAGGAGGATCCTTCAAAAGAGAGAAATGACTGAAAATCATTCTCCTAGTGGGTCGTTTGACCTGGGTATAGCCATAGGCGATGATGGATAGTAAAATGCGTTATCCGATGAAATGATCGAGGTGAACGCATGACAAGACGACAGAAAGAACCGCTCCGAACTTTGACAGAAGAAGAGCGCACCTGGTTAGCACGCATCAGTCGTTCTCAGAGTGAACCGGCCAGTCATGTAGCTAGAGCCAAGCAGATTCTGCATGTAACCCATGGAACTTCTTACCAGGAAGCTGCCCTGCTCTCCGGAAGGAAATCGGGGGATGCCGTCTCGAACCTGGTGAAGCGGTTCAATGAGGAAGGGCTGAATGCAATTCAACCTCGGCATGGGGGTGGTACTCCCATCAAGTATGGTTTGGCCGAGCGCGAACGGATTTTGCAGGAAGTCCGACGGAAACCGGACCCTGAGACGGATGGCACGGCTAGCTGGTCTCTGAAAACCTTGTGTCAGGCGCTGCGTAAAGCTGCGGATGGCTTGCCTGAAGTGAGCGAAGACACCATCCGCACTGTCCTTCTGGAGGCTGGCTTTAGCTGGCAAGAGGCGCGTAGCTGGTGTGAAACGGGTAAAGTGACCCGCAAGCGTAAGCGCGGCAAAGTCAGCGTGACCGATCCGGATACCAGCGCTAAAAAAACTTGATCGAAAGAGCTTACCAAACCGGCGAAAAGCTGGGATTATCCGTATGGACGCAGGATGAAGCCGGACCGTATCAAACCCGGCCTTATCCAGGAGCAAGTTGGCAGCCGGTGGGTCACCCAGCCCATCAGTCTCATGAGTATATTCGCAACGGGACAGCAAAATTGCTAACACTTTTTCATCCTGCTAGCGGTCGAGCCCGGGTCAAGGGCGTTACCAGCACTGCCAACGCCGTGTTGCATCCCTGGCTGAAAGCAGAACTGAGCACTATTCTCCAGGCACTACCCGAGAAGCCTCCGATCGATGCAGAAACCAATCAACAGCTATGGCAAGCCTGGCAAGAAGGATTATCCCTGCCCATCAAGCTGCCACAAGAACTTCCGGCCTTACGGATGCTGCTGATATGGGATAACCTCCGCGGGCATCACACAGTTGAGATGGTCCTTTGGCTGTTTGCTCATGGCATTATGCCGTTGTACACCCCTTTGGGTGGTTCATGGTTGAATATGGCCGAGTCGATGCAGCGGATTTTAGTCCGCCGCGGTCTGGCTGGGCAACATCCTGAAACACCAATTGAGATCATCTCCCTGTTAGAAGGGGTTGCCAATGGTTGGAACTTGAGCCCCACACCGTTTGAATGGGGTGGTAAACGTGCCGCTCGCCGCCAACGAAGTCGACAACGACGCCATGCGTTAGGTGGATCCGGTGCTTGCACTCATCGCCCAATTCGCCGCTCCCAAAATTTATTCCAGAGATGGCGGTCATCATGCCAAACGACCCACTAGCACAAGCGGTTCGAGTGGATGGAACAAAAAATTAAAGACGAGGCTCTGGAATATTGTCTCGAGGCTGGTGGTCATGATTTCTCATCTAAATTAGTGTTAGTGCCACAGGTATTTTCCAGTTTCAATGGTGAAACAAAATAGAACCTTATAATCATTACGAAAATAAATGAGCCACTTGTGCAAATAAAATAACGAGGGTGCCTTCATGATTTGTCCTTATTGTAATATCGGAGTGAAAATCGAATGGGAGAACACTTCCGCGTATGTGGATGATCCCAAGAATCCTGTCACAGGCGTAGAAATAGCACATGGACAATGTCCAGAGTGTGATGGAATTATTGTAAAACTTGTTTTCGGGAATTTAGGTTATACAGATTTCAGTCATTTTGTGAATGACGTACAAAGCGATGAGATAATCTATCCAAAATTCACGACCAGATATATCGAAAACGAAGTTCCAGAGATTTTCAGAAATGAATTTAAAGAGGCGGCCGCGATTCTCAGCTTGAGCCCTAAAGCAAGTGCTGCGTTAAGTAGACGTATGCTCCAAAATGTATTACACCAACAGTATAAAATTCAAAGGAAGACCCTCGCAGCCGAAATTGATGAGTTCATTAACATGTCAGGAATACCTTCTCACTTAGCGGGAGCCATTGACGCGGTCAGAAATATTGGAAACTTTGGCGCACATCCTATCAAAGACACAAATACAGGTGAGATAGTGGATGTTGAACCCGGAGAAGCAGAATGG
>DAOUEQ010000168.1:0-4325 GCA_034430395.1 Anaerolineales bacterium
TTATCGAGGCGGTCCCTTTCCGCCTTGTCTTGCTTTGCTTGAAGCCCGGGATCTGGAACCAGGTGGACGGTAGTGCGGTGGGGGTTATCGAGCATATGCTGACGCACCATCGTTTCGAAGATCGGTTCACCCGCGGCCAAGCGGCGCTTGACCGCATCCAACGGAGGGGCGAAATCGAGCGGGGCGAAGGGATCGCCGTCGTGCAGCCATGTTGTAAGTGCACGCATCATCAGAATTAGACCGCGTGGATAGATGCCGAAATTATTTTCCCGGAGCTGAAATTCAATAGTGTTCACGCTCGCGTCGACCATCGCTTTTTCAAAGCTATCATCGGCGATGGACGTAAGTGTGGTGAGGATGATGTCTTCAACCTTTTCTACATCCCCCGTTTGTACTCCGCGCATCCCAACCGTGAAGAACAGCTGCCGTAGGCTTGTGAACAATCCAAAGGATGGATCGTACCCGCTCCCGATTACTTCCTCTCCGAGCCCTGATTCGATGAGCGCTCGTCGCAGCGGTGAGGCAGACGTCCCCATGAGAACATGTGCGAGAAGGGTGTACACCATTGCCAGTTCCGCATCATTATTTTCAGGGAGCATCCAGTTCACCGTGAACAGGCTCTTTGCGGATTCATCGCCCTCGCTAACGATGAATGGTGTGGTGACGGATGACGGTTTATCAAAAGCCTTCTGGAGAGGTATGGCAGGATTCTCCGCAACAGGATCGTATTCCTTTAGATGTTCGTGCATCAAGCGCAGTCGTTCTTCGGGAGGGTCATCCCCATAAAAAAGGATGCGGGCATTGCTGGGATGGTAGTTGGTATCAAAGAAAGCCTTGAATTGAGCATAGGTAAGATCAGGGATCGCCTCTGGAACACCACCGGATTCGTGCGCATAAGGAGTATCCGGAAAGAGCGATTTTAGAATCTCTTTTAACAGCACGTTGTCAGGGTTCGCCATTGCCCCCTTCATCTCATTGAAGACCACTCCTTTATAGCGAAGGGGTTGTTCGATGTCTTCTAATTCATAGTGCCATCCCTCCTGCTCGAAGATCCGTTCGTATAGTAGTGGATGGAAGACTGCGTCGACGTAGACATCGATCAGGTTGTAGAAATCCTGGAGATTCTGGCTCGCTACAGGGTATGTAGTTTTATCTTCGAAGGTCATCGCGTTGACAAAGCTGGCCAGGGATCCCTTCAGAAGCTCAACGAAAGGTTCTTTCAATGGATACTTCTCTGAGCCGGCCAGGACTGCATGTTCGAGGATGTGGGCGACCCCGGAGGGGTTAGATGGGGGCGTGCGGAAGGCAATGCTAAAGAACTTGTTCTCGTCGTCATTTTGGATGGATAGCAGTTCGGCACCCGTCTTTTTGTGCCTGTATAAATCCACCTTGCTTTTATATTCGTGGATTTCTCTCGTTGCGATGAGGTTAAAACCATGAGTGCTCATTCAATTAAAACTCCTTGGTGAATAAGCCGGAAAGAGACCCGACTTGACTCGTAGGGATTGCCTCGTAGTGAACTCAATTTCCTCCGCTGTTCAACGCCGACTGCAGTCTATCTTACCCGATCCGGAAACTAATCGTCCATCGGCCGCGCAATTTCTCACAGAGCGTATTTCTTGAAAACCACGGTGAAAGTACAACTTAGCCGGGAGGGACGGTAAAATAGTAGATCTGCACTTCTCTTAATTTCGGAAGGGCTACGGGCAGGGTGGAATACAGTTTCATGATAACGATATCATTTCAACGGATGAAACGCGTAGTTGTCATCGGAACGAGCTGCTCGGGGAAGACGACATTCGCCAGTCAGCTTGCCGATCAGCTTGCCATACCGCACATGGAGTTGGATGTGCTCCACTGGCTACCTGATTGGCAGATGCGGCCCTTAGAGGAATTCCGTTCAATGGTGACAGAGGTCGTAGGACAGGATCGATGGGTGATCGATGGCAATTACGGCAAGGTGCGCGACATCGTCTGGCCCAGAGCGACGCACCTTGTCTGGCTGAATTTCCCCTTCAGGACGGTTTTCTCAAGAGCCCTCAGCAGGACGTTCCAGAGATTTGTAACTCGCGAGGAGCTGTTTGCAGGTAATCGCGAGATCTTGAGTCGAGCGTTGTTTAACCCAGAGTCGATCATCTGGTGGGTGTTGCGGACCTACAAGCGGCGCCGACGCGAATACCCGCAGCTATTTCAGCTTCCCCAAAACAAACATCTTGAAATCATTGAGTTAAATCATCAAATCGAAGCCGATCGGTTTATTGCTAGCATCCAGGATGGTTGAGTGCTTTTCCTTCAAACCTGACTTTGTCCCAATATCATGTTGATTAATCTTCAGCGCTGTAGTCTTCTTTCTAGAAACATATGACTCTCGGTATCTGCAGAAGTAAGATAGGGGATACACCTGAAAGGGATTGCGATGAGCGACAAAGATGTTCCCCGACCGGGGATTAGAAAATTATTTAAATTGCTTAGCAAGCCACCACGAATTGCATATGCGTTGGGGCTCGGACCGTTATTAGGGAGACTGGTTCTCCTGCTGACCACCAGAGGACGGAGGACTGGGCTTCTCCGCATAACCCCGCTGCAATACGAGCAGATAGAAGGAAGGTACTATGTCGCTTCGGCTTTTGGTGACCGAGCTGATTGGTACCGGAACATCCTGATTGATCCGGATGTACGTGTACGTGTTGGCAGGAAGGAGTTTAGGGCGCTCGCAGAGCCCTGCACAGACCCAGTCCTGATCGCGGATTTCCTAGAATACCGCCTTGCGCATCACCCTTGGATGATCGGGATGATATTGCGAGCTGAGGGATTGCCGCTCTCACCAAGCCGACAGGACTTAGAGAGTCTCGCGGAGAATAAAGTTATGGTGATCCTCCACCCGGAGGAGAATTCTTAAGCTGGGCATACAATTGCCGTGTTTCCAGTTGTACATCAGTGTGCCCCTTCAACTCGCGCGCGAATCACGCGCAGGGCTCGCAGCGTGACCCACTTGCTTGGCTTGCCTTTCTCCTCTACATCCACCCAGGTCTTACCATTGTAGGTATATTCAAGCGGCCAGCGTCCTTTTCCATCCTGTTTATCCAGCAGGAGTTGGAAGGCGTGGTCGAGGCGTTTATCGGCGGCGAAACCGAGCGCAGATAGGACTTCGAGGATCTCAAGAATGTCCGAGATGTAGAAGATCGGGTAGCCGAATTTCCACCAGCTGCGGTTTGGTTTCTCACTCCACCCCATCGGGTAATTTGCATTGGCAGGATCTCGACTGAGGAAAAAGTCAGTGCCGACTTTGATGGCTTGATTTATTTGAGAGGTTCGATCGCACTCTGGAATGCGGGTCAGAGCATGCATGACCTTTAAGCCTCCCCAGGCACATGGAAGCCGATTGTTGGCAGAGCATTCGAAGATGGGACCGCTCACTCCTGATTTGAGGTAAAAAGGCGGTTGATTCGGCTCGTCTGATTGTCGAGATCCTAGACCAATCGTTGCCCGCACCAACCATTCCAGCGCAGTATTAAGACGTGTGTCGCTATAAAAGCCAAGATCGATTAGAGCTGAAATGAGATTTCCGGTGAGGCAATAGATCACGCCCGAGAGCGAGCCCGTCATTGTGAAGGCCCCTTCCTTCGAAATTGCGTGCTCGAGATAATACTCACCTCCCCTTCGAACTCTGGGGTCGTTGGGCGAAGCTCCAAGTTGCGCCAATGCGATAAGTGACCATACAGTGGAGCGGTATTTCGGGTTGTAGCCTGGACCGGATTTCACCCAGAATCCATCATCCTCCTGAGCCTCGAGGATGAGAGGTACAGGTCCGCCATCCATCACAGCCCGACTCGCTTTTGCCAGCTCCGAGTCATCCTGCGGGAGATCGTAAAGGTTGCGCAGCGCGATGTAGCGCACCCCTGGATTCACTGGGTCTTCCTCGAGCAGCCAGCCAGTCGGATTGTCTCGAAGAAATCCGGCCCAAGCAATTTCCTTCGACATTGCTCCCCTCCCAATTTGAAAACAATTCTAGCAATCCGCTCCAGCCGAGTAGGACAGGCGCGGTCAGTCTGCAAAAGCAGGAACTTCGAGTTGGAAAGAATGAAGCCCCGAATAACTGCGACCCATAGCGATGGAGATTTGCCCCGTGTGAAGTTGATATACGATGGACCACTGAGTCGAAGATTGAGCCACACTTGCGAGTAGTTCCATCGCTTCATCAAGAGATAAAATCCCTTGCGCCTCCTGCAGTCTTTCAGTGAGCATATCATAACGAATACAGATCCCATCGGTTGAGCCACTGTTCTTGCTGAGGAGGAAATTCGTCGCCTGGTGCCAGGGGCTTG
>DAOUEQ010000169.1:0-47219 GCA_034430395.1 Anaerolineales bacterium
GCGTCTTCGGGAAACATATTAGAATGAACTGGGTAGTCCTACTATCCGCATTGGAGCCTCCTGTTTGTCTTGTCCAGACTCAAGGATGGCTCCAATTGCTTTTCTTCGCTACTGTCTCACATCTATCTGAACTTATTCACCGGTAAACATTTGCGGAAAAATCACATTCGGTCAGTTTCCCTTTTTCGACATAACACGGCATAAGGTTCGCCTTCACACTCAGCCAATTGCAGTATGCAACGGCATCGTACCAATCCACATACGATACTGGATAGGTTTCTCTTCCTGTATCATCATGATCCGCACCACAATCCACCCTGCGTTCACAATATCGAGCGTACTCGGCGTACGTCACTGCGTAGATACCGATATGGAAGGACCTGGTGAGGGTTACGGTGTGAACGGGACGCTCATGTGCGTAACCATCATTTGATCCCATTTGGAAACTCCCCGCCTCGACCAGCACCATTTCGGGGTAGAGAATCCCGCGCAAAGGCTTTTTCGTAGGGGTCGGAGGCGATTTTGTCGGGACTATCCATTCCAGTGTAGGAGAAAAAAGCAGGGGTACTGTCTACTAAAGAGGGCTCTGTAGGTTCGAGCGTAGCTATCGTCGAGGCGCACGCCCCCAGGGTGGTCGCCGATGTGGCTATTTCGAGAATTTTCAGGAATTCCCGTTTCGTGACTTGCTTTAAGCTGGATATGTGATCACCTCGATGGCTCTGAGTAGTTTGCTTGCACTCCTTAAATTAAATCAAGCTATGAAAAGTACCACCATCCGGGGAAAAATGTTCGAGGTCCCAAAGAGGTCATCACGAAAGAAAAGAGAAGTGGAAACTGGATCTAGATCAACATCTGGGAGCACTCTCATGACCCTGCCGCTGGGCTGATGAGTGCAGTCCAGGCATCGTAATTTACGTGATTATCCAGAAAATCTACTATGGCAGGCTTGTGCTGTAGGGTGTGGCTGCAGGTTCTTGTGGTAAACCGACAAGAAGGATCCTAGCTTGCTCAAAAGTCATCCCACTGAAGTCATCAAACGGGGTTCGAGCACGTTCGGTCCGTATCGCGGCCTGGAGTTCGGGGCTTCCAACTTCCACAAGGAAGTCCAGGTAGTCCTGTACGCGATCTACCATGACCTGTGTGATGCGGACTTCGTCGCCATCTCCGTTAACAAGAGCCCGCAATCCGGGTTCGAATTGGAGAATAATCACAAGCCCGTCATCCTTAACCATTGGGTGGCTCAAGACTAAAGAACAAAGCTCGTTGTTGTGCTGCCAGAAGAGGTCAATATAGTATCGCCCCATTTCTGTGGGAAGCAGGACATCGTCATGAACATGCCAGTAGGTATCGATGACCTCCATATAGTCCAAGGCGCGCCCGCCCGTGAAAACCAGACAGATTAAAATGATCGCCAGAATTATGCCAAGGACAATTGGGCGAGGCCTGAATAAGCGCTTCAAGTTCTCATACCTGACCGTTTCATATCATCTGAAGCTCTAGAATATTGACCATCTTCAAGCTTACTATCAGTTCTCTTGAGTTCAAAGAGCTCTTTTGTACTCAAGGGGAAGCAAACACTCAACCAAAACGATTCATGAGTACCACCAAGGAATATCCCCCTCAATCAGTCCGCTGCATTTGCTTTGCGTTTATCTAAGGCAGCATCCAGACCTTTCATCCCCTGGCGAATCATGGTCTTACTCGTCATGTCGATGAGACGTTGGCCTATGCTCGCCAGCTTACCCCCGATCTGGATCTCGCCCTCGTACTTCATCAACGTACCGGCGTCGACCTCGATCAAATCTACGGTGCCCGAACCCTTGAAAAAGCCCGGCCTGCCTTCGCCTTCGGCCACCAGCTTACAGTGCTCGGGGGGCATCTCGTCTTCGACGACGATGCGACCCGAGAAACCACCAGAGATGGGCCCAATCCGCAGGTTGATCGCACCCTCGTATTCGTTTTCGGAGAGCTGACTCAATTTCGTTGTTCCCGGAAGCATCGTTGCCAGGACTTCAGGGTCACGCACAACCAACCAAACTTCCTCACGAGAGCCGTTAAAAACGTGCTCGCCTTCGATCTTCATGCGTCTTTCTCCTCCCCGTAAAATAACTCAAACAGCCTCTGCGGGCTGAGCGGCGATTCGAGAATCTCCAATCCATCTACACCGAGCGCGTTCTCCACTGCCTGAGCGAAGAGCGCCGGGACCGGGATGGCTCCAGCCTCACCAACCCCTTTGCTGCCCAACGGATTCAGCGGCGAAAGTGTCTCCTGATGCGCTACTTCAATCCTGGGAATTTCCGCCGATGTGGGGATTAAGTAATCCATAAAAGAGGCGTTTAAGAGTTGTCCATTATCATCGAACACCAGTTTCTCATAGAAGGAATTGCCAATGCCATGTGCTACACCGCCATGGATCTGTCCTTCTACGACGAGCGGATTGAGTACCGTGCCGCAGTCTTCGACGACGATGTAACGTTTGATCTCCACCATCATCGTCTCCGGATCGACTTCGACGATCATGGCGTGGGTGCCGAAGGCTGTGGCCCCATAGTTCGGTCCGAAGTAAGCTGTCGCTTCGAGCCCTGGCTCGGTGCCTGGCTCGACGGCGCCACGCAGTGGATTGGAACGTTGGGCCAGATCACCCAGGGTTATGGATCGGGTTGGGATATCCGCTACACGGACAACGCCATCCTCGATTTCCAACTCCTCTTCGGGCGTTTCAAGTACCTCGCTGGCAAGTTTCAGGACTTTCCCACGCACAATCGAAGCGGCAGCATTCACCGCATTCGCGGCGACAACTGCGCCGCGGCTGGCAAATGTACCCGTCCCCCAGTGGAACTGAGCTGTATCTCCTGTCACCAGGTGCACATCGCGAACATCCACCCCTAATTGTTCGGCGATGATCTGTGCGAAGGTTGTGAAATGGCTCTGCCCCTGGGTGCCGACACCCGTCGCTGCACTAATCTTCCCACTCGACTCGATCGTCACCCGGGCGCCCTCGTAAGGTCCGACGCCCGTCGTCTCGATGAATGAGACGACTCCGATACCAACCCGTCGACCTTCCTCACGCAGTTTGGGCTGTTCCTCCTTGGTAAACTTTTCGTACCCAATCATCTCAAGCGCCTTTTCCATCGCTGGAAGATAATCCCCGCTGTCTATGACGAAGGACGCAAAAGCCTGGTCGATGATTATGTTGTCATACGGGAATACATCATTGGGTAGGAAGTTCCTCTTACGGATCTCCACCCTGTCAATACCCAACTCCTTAGCGGCGATATCGAGCATCCGTTCGATCACATAGACACCCTGAGGTCGCCCGGCCCCGCGGACCGGCGTGGTGAGTGTCTTGTTGGTGAATACGACTTTCAAATCGGAGCTGAAGTTGGGTATGTCGTAGGGTCCCAATGCATGGCACTGGGTATTCAGCGGGATGGTCAGGCCATAGGGGTCATACGCGCCGGTGTCATGCAGAAAATCGTCGCGCAATCCCAGGATCCGCCCATCGCTCGTGAGCGCCAATTCAACATCGTGTACCTGACCGCGCTCCTGAGTTGTGGCATAGAAGTTCTCGCGACGATCCTCGATCCATTTGATCGGTTTGCCCATCTTGAGCGTGGACCAGGTGAGCAGCACCTCCTCTGGGTAGAACATCATGATCTTAGGTCCGAAGCCGCCACCGACAAAGGGCGCGATCACACGGACCTGATGTTCGGATAATCCGAACATACTCGCCAAACCGTTACGGATGGGAATGGGCGACTGCGTCGTATCCCAGACAGTCAATTGCTGCTGCTTATTGTCCCAAGAGGCGACGATGCCGCGGTTTTCCATTGCCCCGGCGATACCACGTTCAATGGTGATACGCCGTTTGATCACCGTGTCGGCTTCCTCGCGCACAGCCGCGTAGTCACCCTTCTCCTGGACGAGATGCGCGGCGAGATTGGATTCAAGATCATCATGAACCAGCGGTGAGTCCGAATCCAGCGCGCGCTCGATATCCGTCACCACATCAAGTGGTTCGAGGTCGACAACAATATCGTCCAACGCGTCTTCGGCGATATAGCGACTCTCAGCAATGACGATGGCGAGAGGCTCACCAGCATGGCGAACCTTATCTTTAACCAGTGGGACCTGTGTGCGGGTGTAGAATTCCACCTCCTCGATGGTTGGCGGCGGGATCACAAGCGGAGGGCCCGGGGACCAGGCATCGCCCATGTCCTCTGCCGTGAATGCTGCAACCACTCCCGGTCGCTCCAGCGCTGCCGAAACATCGACACCCTTCAATCTGGCGTGAGCGTATTCGCTGCGCAGAAAGGCAGCGTGAAGCATCCCCGGCAGTTCAACATCATCGACGAACAACGCCTGACCGGTGAGCAGGCGAGGGTCTTCATTCCGCTTAATACGCTTCCCTATCAATTTGGCCGTCATGATTCACCCCCTGAGGACATCTTTTCGGCGGCTAATCGGACCGCGTCCTCGATGTGTTGGTATCCCGTGCAGCGGCAGAGGTTTCCTTCCAACGCGTGTCGGAGATCATCTTCGCTCAAGTCCGGATTTTGCTCGAGGACAGGGAGGATACTCATCAGAAAGCCGGATGTACAGAAACCGCATTGTAGAGCGTGGGTTTCCCAGAACGCCTCTTGGAGTGGATGCAAATCCTCCATGGTCCCGAGATCTTCGACGGTGCGGATTTCATGACCATCAGCTTGGACGGCGAACATAAGACAAGAGCGGACGGGCATTCCATCGAACAAAATCGTACAAGCTCCGCACACACCCTGTTCACAGCCGACATGTGTCCCGGAGAGATTAAGCTCATGGCGGATGAAATCGCTGAGGAGAAGACGGGGTTCGATCCTCCGTTGGAAAACCTCCCCATTAACGGTGACGGTAATGTCCATAACATTGCTCATGATTTTGCCTCTCTCACGCTGCTCGGGATCCAGGATCTGCAGCTCGGGCGAACGCTCTCTCGAGTGCTCGTTTCGCCAAGACCCTGGCCAAATGCAATCGGTACTCCACCGAGGCGTGAAGGTCCGCGCTCGGTTCCAGTTCATCGGACACCGCTTCGGCTACCGTGCGGATTAAATCGGGAGTAACTTCCTTCCCGATAAGCATCTCCGCAGCTATTTCCGCCTCCACCGGTCCATCACCGACGCTGAGGAATACCAGCCGCGCGCGTTCACAACGGTTCTGCGCGTCTAGTGTCAGCACTGCACCTACGCCTACCAGCGCGAAGTCGTGCACGCGTCGTGCCTCCTCCTCCAACGCCCAGCCTGTGCGCGGCGCCATCGGTGGAATGGCTATCTCGACCAGGATCTCATCGGGCTCCAGAGCCGAGGTAAACATGCCCAGGAAGAACTCCTTCGCCGGTACCCAACGCTCACCGCGCGCACTCCGGCAGCGGAAACGCGCATCCAGTGCGACACAGATCGTGGTTAGCTCTGCGGCTGGATCCGCATGGGCAATACTTCCGCCGAAGGTCCCCCGGCTACGAATTTGCGGGGTGGCGATTTTCGGCATCGCCTCGTGGATCAGCGGTGCATGTTCGGCCACAAGGGCATCATGCTCAACTTGATGATGGCGGGTCATAGCACCGATGCGCAGCTCACCATCCTTCTCGGAGCGGATGTATGAAAGCTCGGCGAGCTTATTCAGATCGACCAGCACCGAAGGCTGAGCCAGACGGAAATTCATCATCGGGATCAGGCTCTGCCCGCCAGCCAGGACTTTGGCGTCATAGCCATATTCGGCTAGATGACCCAAAGCCTCTTCTACGCTGGTTGGTGCAATGTATTCAAATGGTGCAGGCTTCATAGGTCAATTTCCCTCCTCAAGGAACCTTTGTTACCTCTGGGTAGCATTTCAGTTCTCATTCTCGCGCTTCAGCCGCTCACGCTCAACGACCTCAACTAGAGTCGTCGGCGGACGCTTCAGCAACCAGCCTAAGATTTGCGGGCTGCCAACAAAATCATGGTGTTCATAGTAAAGGAACATCTGCCTGAGCGTCTCGATCGCGTACTTTCCCAGTCCGGCGTCTCGAGCGCCTCGCTCCCAGACCTCAATTGGTGTCCTCTCTGCGGTCACCTCTCGACCCAAACCATCGCTCAGCTTCTGGGCGACGTGACTTTGGGACAACGGCGTGGTGCCAGTCAGCTCATACGTCGCCCCAGCGTGGCCATCTTCGGTGAGGACCATCCAAGCAACTTCAGCGACGTCTTTCAGATCGACGATGCTTAAACGGGTTTCGAGCGGATAGGGGACTCGGTAGCTGCCCTCCCCGATCAGTGTATCCCATTGAGCCAGGATATTCTGTATGTAAGCTATAGGCTGCAAAATCGTAAAAGCTAGACCGCAGGAAAAAAGCTGCTCTTCGACACGCATCTTCTGCCAATGGTGCGGCATAGCTTCGATGTGCGGATGCGCCACGGAGTGATAAACAAAGCGTTCGATCTCAGCAGATTGAGCGGCTGAGATCACCGTCTTTCCGATCGCAACCTCATCCGGGTGGACGTTAGGCGGTATGTGATATACCGCACGAATTCCTTCGACCGCCTGGTCCATCGTCCGCCGGCCGCCCATGTCGCCATGGATGACCTCGATAGCGCCAAGCTCTTCAACCCGTTGGATATGCTCCCTATGGTGGACGAGTGCCCGGACACGAGCCCCTCTTCCAGCCAACTCCTGGATAACATACCGCCCGGTCTTGCCAGCAGCTCCAGTAACGAGGATCATTCAAGATACTCCTAACCTTCGCTGCTCTCCTTGAAGGCCACGAATCTGCCCCACATCGATTCAGCCTCCATGGCTTTCTGGACGTAGCAGCCGATGTAATACCTGCCGCTTTCGGCCTTCTCGATATCGAACCCCAGATTTTCGGCATGGACAATACGCTTCGGAAAGAGATTCAGATGCATGTCCTGGTAGTACTTATCCAGCGGGTACATCTCATCCCAGTCCTTGCCGAAATCAGTGATTAGCTTGCGGTTGGCTTCCTCGAAGGTCTTCGGGTGCCAGATCCGCATGATGGTGTTCATAGGGTGGTCGGCGCTGACCGCATCGACCCCGATCCACTTAATCTGCATGTCCACACACCAGTCCGAGAAATCCGGGGAAGGACCTGGATGATTCACCATATAGCGGAATTCATCCGATTCAGGGCTGTTCCACCCGTATTTATGCCACCCCGTCTTAATGATGAGTATGTCGCCCTTGCGGATGTCCACTACTTCTTGAATCATCTTGGGTGTGTACACGCTCGAATTGCTGACGAGATGCGAAATATCGGCAATGACCCCCGGCCCAACCCATTCTTCCAAGGGGACTTTTCCAATGGAGCGACCCGCAGGGTAGAAGTGTATCTCGCCATCCATGTGGCTCGCCAGGTGGATGCTGGCATTGCAGATCGAACCGTTCCTGCCCATGCCGAAGAACTGGCCCCCGACCCGCTTGGTGTAGGTCACGCTCAGCGGAATGTAATTCAACCATTGAGGGGTTTGGACGCTGAAAGGGATCGTGAGATCCAGCATCTCCCCTGAACTCATAACCTTGATGAACTCTTCTTCCTTCATGCCCTTCGGCGCCGTTAGGGCAGAGACTCGCGCCCATGCCGTTTCGACCTCCATGAAGGGGATAGGCATGATCATGATCCATGCACGCTGGTTTTTCAGCTTGTCGATATCACCCACAATGGATTCAACGAAGAGCAAGTGGGCGTTAGGTATGGTCGCATGGGTCATCTTGTAGTATTCGTCTTGCGGAAACATCTCATCCCACGATTTTCCGTGCTCTTTGAGTAATTTCTCCTCGGCTTTCTGGAACTCCCGCTCATGCATCCGGCGAATAGGGGTATTCATCGGGTGTTCAGCGCAGCCACAATCCACCCCGATCACCTTCAGTTTCTTGTCCAACGCCCATTTAAAGAACTCGGGCGAAGGACCAGGATGTCGAACGAGGAAACCAAATTCCTTCGACTCGACGCCGCCCTGCGCATCTTCATTGAAAACATCCGGTTGGTCCCAAGAATATTTATGGTAGCCGGTGTTGACAATCAGGATGTCTCCCTCTTTAACCTCTACCCGCTCCTCGATCATCTCGGGGGTGTATAGACTGTAGTCAGAGACAACATCTGATATATCAACCACGACTCCCGGACCACAAAGATCTTTCAATCCGATATCGGCGATGGCCCGACCCGCAGAATGGAAGGCGCGCTCGCCGACCAAATGCGTGCCCACGGTGTTACTCCAATTGAGTATCTGCCCATTCGCGCCCTGCCCCCCACCATATGCGCCTGTCACTCGTTTGAAAAAATGGACTTCGAGCGATTTTTCCCCAGGCCAAGGAGGCGTAAAGATGCTGCACCCCTGTGTCAGGTCATAAAGTTTGGCTTCAGTCATGGTTTTGATAAAACGATCGCGATCCATTCAGACCTCACTTTCACGCTTTCTCGAGAGGGAATGATCTCTCTTGGTTGTTAAATTTTGTACTCTTCCGCGAACGCCACCAGCGCTTCTTCGAACATCTCCATAGGTGGACGCACCAGACCGGCTCCAACCTGCCCTACTCCTGCGTCTTTGTGTGCGATACCCGTATTCACACGGGGTGTGATGCCCTTCTCGACGACCTTGCGGATGTCAATCCCGGTCGGCGTCCCCCGGAAATCAAGAGGGGGCATCGTGAAGTATTTGTGCTCGGTGAAGCAGATTTCATACATTTCCAGCGTGGCGTTTAACGCATCTCTTGGCGTACCACTAACGAATGTGACGATGGCTGGTGCGCTAGCCATGGCAAAACCACCGATACCTGCCGTCTCGGTGATCGTGCTATCGCCAATATCCCCGCTTGCGTCCTCTTCCGTGAAGCCCGGGAAGTACAATCCCTTCGGTACAGCAACCGGAGCCGTAAACCATCGGTCACCTAATCCGCTGATCCGAATCCCAAAATCCGTGCCATTGCGGGCCATGACGCTCACGATTGTGCTGCCTTTGATCCCGTGAGCCGCATCGGCCATGGCTTTACAGGCGGCCATAACGGGGTTGAGTACGCTTAAAGCGTTATCACCCAAATTCTGAATGATCTGCGCGGCAACTTCTTTGTCTTTGGCTACCTTAACGATGAATGGGGCAAGGATCTTCGTGAAAAGCACCGAACCGGCCTTATTCCGGTTGTGGCCTTCGTCACCCATATGCAACGCTTCAGCCAGGAGCGCCCGGATGTCGATCCCTCCGCTGGCCTGGATAGCATCGCCCAGGACCGGAGCCATCACATCCTCTATCCAGCGTAGGCGTTCTAATACATCTTCGCTGTAGGCGCCATAGCGCAGTACTTTGCCATAGCCCTCATTCAGGTTAGAAAAGGACTTATTCCCATGGGTCGTGTCCTCAAGAATATAGACCGACATCGTAGGGCAGATGACGCCGGCCATCGGTCCCACGGCCTGGTGATGGTGACAGGGTTCAAGTTCGATCTCTCCCGACTCAACCATTGCCTTGGCGCTTTTTTCGTCTTTCGCCTTGCCTTCAAAAATCAAGGCTCCAGTAATGGCGCCGCGCATCGGTCCAGACGCCCTTTCCCAGGTGATGGGAGGTCCGGCGTGCAGCAACAAGTTCTCCCGCATGTCCGGGATCACTTCCAGCGCTTTCCCCAGGCCCACAACAACTGGACGAGACTCCATCATTCGTTCGCACGCTTCTGTATTAGCTTTATCGATGTCCATGGGTCCTCCCTTGCTTAATGATGATCGGCTCCAGCCAGGTAGCCATCCAATGATGATGGTCTACTTCAATTATCTTCCTCTATCCCCGATGGTCGAAAGCGTATCCCAATCTCGAAACGAGATCGAGCCTCTTTAAGGCTTTCTTTATAAAGTTCAAGGTTGCGATCCTCCAGGTGATCGAAATTTTGCAGATGTTTGCTGCCCCAGGTGATGTAGCGTAGAGGATCGGGATCAAGACGAGCGGCGATGATTTCTTCGGTGCCGCGCGCCTGCGCCAATCGCCAGGCGATCGGGTTGACGATCATACTGTGACCAAAACCGTAGTTATCTTTCGCATCCCGTCCTACCAGGTTGCTGGCGATGACATACACATGGTTGTCATAGGCCCGCGCGGCATTCGTCATGTGCCAAATATCGAAGCTGCGCTGCAGGGCAGATACGCGGATGATGATCTCGGCTCCCTTCACTGCCAGTATACGCGACAACTCCGGGAAATCTCCGTCGTAGCAAATGATCATACCCAGGGTTCCAAGCTCGGTTTCATATACATCAGCGTGATCACCAACGAGCGCCCATCCGCCATGATCACGGCGCTCCCACGGTGCGGGGTGGGTCTTATCGTAGATGCCCAGAATCTCTCCACCCGGACCGATCAAGATCGACGAATTGTAGACTTCTCCTCGCACGGGTCCTCGACGGTATGATGGCCAGACAACATAAACACCAAGCTCATCGGCAGCATCCTGGATCCCCTGGGTGATCAATCCCGGAGCTTCATCGACCAAGTCCCAGAGGCCTTCGGCATCCAAACCGGTTTCATAGCCTGTCGTCACAGTCTCTGGAAATACGACAAGCTCGGCTTCATTTTCGCTTACAGCCTTCTTCAACCAGCTAACACCCTTCGATACGTTGGCCTGTACGTCATTGGGAGTAATGGCGATCTGAATGCAGGCTGCAATAAATTCCTTCATTCCTGGTCTCCGATCATTTACCTTTCATCCGCTCAAGAATGGACATCAGTTCCTGATTGCCCCCCGCTGGCGGACGCCAATCCACATGGATGACAGGAGCATCTTGAGCCGACAGGCTTTCTGCAAATGATTCCACACCCACATTAATAGCCGACAGTGAATCCTTCAAAACGCTCAAATCTACCGGCGTGCCCTCATGGATTTCAGGTTCCGGAGCGAGAGCTTGGATCAACCGACCCACATACCGCGCTGCGGCTTCGTTGCTGGTCCAGACTCTAGCGCCAGCTGCTTCGAGTTGTGAAATCTGCACATCCAGACCTTGAGGGTCCTCATCGGTTCCGATCACAACTGCTAAGACATCAAGTTGCCTTCCAGCCTCCCGAGCTCGAGCGATGACGCTCTGGATCACCGGCGCGATCTCGCTGGCTGGGTCGGGGTGTGCGCCATGGCCCAGGACCACATCGAGCAGGATCATGGCCACTTCAGGGTCGGAAGCTTCCTGCTCTAATCTGCGGATACGTAGATCATTGTCCATCATCGGGTGCAGGCGTCCAACCGTGAACTCATCCTCACCAAGATCGACGATGGTGTGCTCATGGCTGATTAACGCGTCGGACAGACGGAACTCTTCCTTTAGCGGAACGTTGGAATATACACCCGGGATATATGCTTGCAGGATCAGCAGGGTTTCATACGCTAATGTGCCTCCTGAGAAGAGGCCTCGGAGGTATCGTTGGGTGGGTGAAAAAGCGCTGGCATCCACTTCTGAAGAGACCAAGATTTCGAAAGATGAGGAAGCCAACTCAATGGCCAGTTTCGCGGTCTCATCGAAGGAGGTAGCGAAGAAAACGTTCTCCACCCGTCGGGTCGGGCTTGCATAGCCGATGAAATCCACGACCACGGGTTTACCGGATTGCCGGGCAGCTTGCACAAGTTTTTCTGCTACAGCGGCAGATGGTGGTTTGGAAATTAAGACGATGACTTGCGTATCGGGGTCACGGCGAAGGAGATCGAGCCCTTGATATGCTGTGATCGCCTCCACCGCATCGGATAGGTCTCGTCCACCGGTGCCGATGGCGTGCGTGATACCGCTTCCCAGCTGGTGGATGCGGGCGCTCACCGCCTGCAGACCTGTTCCCGAGGCAGCGACCAATCCAATGGGTCCTCGACGCACCTGGTTGGCAAATCCCAGTCCGACGCCATTCACAATTGCAGTGCCGCAATCGGGGCCCATCACCATTAACCCCTTCTCTCTTGCTGCTTGCTTGATCGCAATTTCATCCTCGATGGTGACATTGTCACTATAGAGAAAAACATTTCGCTCCAGGTTAAGTATTGTTCGAGTTACGTCGGCGGCGTAGCGACCCGGCACAGAGACGAGTGCCCAGCGCGCGTCCGCTGCCATCTCTGCTGCAGTTTCGATGCTCTTCGGTCGGAATTCATGATCTGCAACTTGGCGTCGGCGGATAAGCAGCTCGTCCACCTGGCGGAGCGCGTCCAGCGCAATCTCATCGCTTTTAGCTTGCACGACAATGAGTAAATCCTCCGGTCCGGCAGCTTGACCCTCAGGTGACAACATATTGTTCTGGCTGAGAATATTCTTATTCGCCTCTGTCCCCATCACCACACCAGCATCAATGACATCGGGGAGAGCAGCGAGCTCTCGCTGCAACTGCATGAGGATGACCGAGTCGTAATATGCACCAGATCGAATCTCTACTTTAGATATCATCATGACGACATCACAATCCTTGGAATATTGACTTCGAGATGAATGATCCTACTAGATGATCTTTAGGACGACTAGAAGTTTTATTCTAGATCGCCCCTCGCTCCTGCAATAGTGCGACTTGCTCTATAGAGTAACCCAAAATTTCCGTGAGTACGTCCTCAGTATGCTCCCCAAGCAATGGAGGAGGATAGTGTAGTTCGGCAGGTGTTTTCGCTATTTTATAAGGAAACCCTGTAAGGCGGATCGGACCAGCTTTGGGATGCTCAACCTCCAATATCAAATCCCTGGGCTGAACCTGGGGGTGATCGAAGACAGCTGCTACATCGTTGATGGGACCGCAGGGCAGCCCCGCATTACGCAAGGCGCTTAGCCATTCACTCACTGGGCGTGAGGCCATAACCCCACTGAGAATCTCCCCTAATTCAGCCCTATGGGTAATACGGTTTCCATTCGTCTTGAAGCGCACATCCTCCCTGAGATCTTGCCGATCAATTACCGCACAGAAGGTTTCCCATTGGGGTTCGTTGGCTACGCCGAGGACGAGCCAGCGATCTTGAGCACGGAAGGCTCCGTAGGGCGCCAGGTTGGGGTGATCGTTCCCTGTTCGGAGTGGATCGGCTCCCCCAATCAGGTAGTTGGACGCCACATTCGTTAAGAGCGCTGCCTGCGTATCGAAGAGAGAAATATCGATGAGTTGTCCCTCTTTCGTTTGGTCACGGGCGCGTAATGCCGCCAGGATGGAGGTCGCCGCGAACATCCCAGTCGTGATATCCACGATCGGCACGCCCACCCTTGAAGGGGGGCCCTCGACAGGGCCGGTGATGCCCATCATCCCCCCCTCGGCCTGGATGATCACATCATAGCCGGGTCGTCCGGCGTACGGGCCGGTTCGCCCATACCCACTGATGGAGCAGTACACCAGGTTGGGATTGAATTCCTTCATATCTTCATAGCCCATACCCAGTTTATCAAGCACTCCGGTCCGGAAGTTCTCCACGAGCACATCACACAAGCGCGCTAAACGCTGAATGATCTCTTGACCTTCACTGCTCTTTAGATTAACGGTGATGCTGCGTTTATTGCGATTTACAGATAAGAAGTAAGCCGATTCACCCGGGTAATCCTCATTCGATTGCCCAACAAAGGGTGGCCCATAGCCACGGCTTTCATCACCGCTGCCGGGTCGTTCCACTTTTATCACATCCGCACCTAGATCTCCTAGCATCATGGTGCAATACGGCCCTGCCATTGCGCGGCTAAGGTCCAGTACTCGAATGCCTTCCAATGGGCCCATTTATGGTCTCCGTATAACCTGGGGGGTATGGAGCTTCCAATCCGCTCGCAGGAAACTGCCTGGGGGATCCATACTCTTCACTATTGTCGCATAAATTCGAGACTCATTCCAATCTTCCAGGCTCCAACGCTGCTGTAAGATCCTGTTCTGATTGGTTGCTTGGTTGACCAAAAGAAATTAAAAAATCTGAGAAGAGGTAAGGTAGTTGTGATCATATTGGTGGAAAATAGGGTCTTATAGGATCCCGTAACTAATAGTGCAGCGGTAAAACGAAGCTTCGATTACTCACCTGGATAGATCGTCCCTGCATACAAGAATGATTGCTTGGAGAACATGCATCGACTTATCCTTCTTTTACATATGGTTGCCCAAGCGCTTCGGGCGTTGCCGCGCCCCACTTGGTCCGGAACCACTTGGTTGACATGAGCAGCAGAGCGCCCAAGGTGATGCCAAAGGGAACTGTCCTCCAGATGTACCTGGACATAACGCCTGGGAGCAGCATTTGTGGGTTGAGTGAGAGCTGCCACAAGGTTCCAAATAGAATCGAACCTCCAATCAAGATCAAAGGGTTCCACATCGAGAAAAAAACGAGCGCAAGTGCGATGAAACCACGACCCGAGATGAAGTTGTAGCTCCAAACTGGGTTGTAATCCAAGGAGAAAATTGCACCCGCTAATCCCATCAGCATTCCGGCGCTTATGACACAGAGATAGCGAGTTTTGGCGATGTTGACTCCTGATACTTCAGCGACCGTAGGATTCTCCCCCACCGATCTAATCATCAATCCCAAACTTGTCCTGGAAAGCACAAACCAGGTAATCGCGGTAAGCGCAATTCCTAGAAAAAAGAATGGAGAAAGCCCCAGGGTCGCGGGTATCCTTTCCATCCCTAAAGGTCCCGTAAATATGCTGCCGATGTAGGTGGTGAGACCGAAGCCAAGGATCCATATTCCCATTCCACTTACAACCTGGTCGCCACCAAGGGTTATAGAAAAAAATCCGTGGAGAAGTCCGAGCAAACCTCCGATGGCAATTCCCACTAAGAAGCCGAGCAAGTAGTTCCCGGTAGTTTTCGCGGTGATGAAACCCAACGTAGCGCCAAAAAGCATCACACCCTCGATTCCTACGTTTAGAACCCCCGAACGCTGTCCAATGAGTTCACCGAGAGCCGCAATTGTGAAGATCGTTGAGGCGTCGAGACTTCTAACGAAGAACTCCCACATCCATGCTCTCCTTCCTTGTTTTTACCCGAACGATCCTATAGCGATAAAAGAATTGAAAAGCGACGAGCGTTATCATTAAAACGCCGAGCAGGGCAAAATCCACGCCAAAGCTCATGCCAAGTTTTCCCTGGATGAATCTGCCCCCGATCGATAAACCTCCGAAAAGCAGCGCTACTGGGATCGTGGCGATAGCGTTACCTTGGGAAATCAACCCACAAATAATCCCATAGAATGCCAGATCGCCAAAATAACCATACGTCCTGGCGATTTTATAGACTCCGGGAACCGCTGCAAAGTAGTGATAACCTGCCAGACCCGCTAAGGCACCGCCCATTACAAAAACCAGGAGGGGGATTAACAATGGACTGATTCCCGCATATTCGGCTGCAGTGGGATTATGCCCGTAAGCTCTGATTTTGTAGCCGATTTTGGTTCTTGCGAACATAAAGTGCAACAGCAGTGCAGCCCCAAGGACGATGAAGATTGTAAAAGGGACGCCCATGATCAACCCTGGTTGCAGGGAAGCTGGCAATTCGAAACTCTCGCCTCTCCCGCCAGGGTTCATGAAAAGACCTCCCTCTTTGATCATGAATGAAACCACCCAGAAAGCAATGAAATTCAACATCATCGTCACAACAATCTCATTGAGGTTGAATTTCCCTTTTAAAAACCCTGCAATTGAGCCAACTACGATACCCCCCAATGCTGCTGCGATCAACATGAATAGGATGATGAGCTGAGGCGAAACTCGCAAGGATTGGAATTCATTCACACCAAAGGCATACAGAACTGCGTATGCAGCCAAGGTACCGACATAAAGTTGCCCGGCCATTCCGATGTTCCAGAGCCCTGCTTTAAAGGGAATGATGAAGGCGAATGTGCACAACAAGATGAATATGAACCGGTTAATCGTCAACGGCAATCCATAGGAGCTAACAAAAGCGTAGGAGAAAATCTCGCGATACGCGATCAGGGGGTTGATCCTAGCCAAGATGAAGATCAAGCTAAAAAGAGCCAACGCGCTGATGATTGCCAGGATCGATATGGTCGCAGCTTGCATGCCGGATAATGACACTCTCTTCTGAAGTTTATACTCAACGTCACCGAGTCTCATATCTCTTGCTCATCCCCCGTTATCCCAGCCATCATCACACCCACAAGCTCCCTCTGGGCATTCTCTCCCTGGATGATGCCCATGAACTTCCCTTCATAGATCGGAGCCACCCAATCACTCAAGGCTAAGATTTCATCCAGGTCTTCAGAGATAAGAAGAACTCCTGCTTTCTCTTGTTTGGCTTCAACGAGTTTGTTGCGGACGAACTCCGTTGCCCCCACATCAAGACCCTGGGTGGGTAAATAAACGATCAACAACCTTGGTTTGCGCGAGAGTACGCGTGCCAAGATGAGCTTTTGAAGGTTTCCTCCGGATAAGCTTTTTGCCTTGATGTCGGCGGACGGTGTTGCCACGCTATACTCTGCGATGATTTCTTTTGTCAACTCGCGTATCTTCCTGTAATCCAACAACCCTCGTGTGTTGAAATCGTCATCGAAGTAATAGTTCAGAGTGGTATTTTCCACGAGGGAGAAGTCGGCAATCGAACCCACGTGTATGCGGTCCGCTGGTATGTATCCCATGCCCGACTGCCATCTTTTAAGGCTGGTTGTAAAGGTAATATCTTCTTCATCAAAGATCACCTTACCCCCCTCTATCTTTCGAAGACCTGCCAGCGCCTCGACCAATTCACATTGCCCATTACCGGAGACTCCAGCAACGCCAAAGATCTCCCCTTCACAAATAGAAAACGTAACACCTTTTAATGCCAGGTAACCTTTATCGCTCAAAACCTCAAGGTTTTCAACTTGAAGGAGTGGTTTGCCCTTCTCCACCTGAGCCTTTTTTGTTCTAAATATAACCTCTCGCCCTACCATCTCCTTAGCTAGACTCTTCTCTGTTGCTAGTGCACTATCCACGCAAGCCACAACCTTGCCTCTTCTTAGAACCGTGACCCGGTCGCTTATCCTCAGCACAATTGGGAGTTTATGAGTGATGAAGGGGACGATAGCGAGGTCATCTCGGGTCATAGCTTTTATGGAAGTTAAAAGTTTCTCAGTCTCGAGAGGTGTCAACGCTGAAGATGGCTCATCCATGATGAGGACCTCTGCACCACGATAGAGTGCCTTCAGGATCTCAACGAGCTGCTTTTCTCCTTCGGAAAGCTGCCACACTTTTGCTTTGAGGTCGACGTAGAATCCGTATTTTTCACAGAGCTCCTTGATCTCCCTCTCAGCTCTTTTAATATTGAGTATCTTACCGGCCCTGGGGTGCCCGAGGATGATGTTTTCAATGACTGTGTGAGCGGTTACCAATTTGCGGTGTTGATGGACCATGCCAATGCCCAGATCGATGGCATCCAGCGGTGATCTGAACTTGACCTGCTTGCCGCCGATGTAGATCTCACCTTCGTCAGGTTGATACTGCCCGAAGAGGATCTTCATCAGGGTTGTTTTCCCGGCCCCATTCTCACCAAGAACCGCGTGGATCTCACCCGCCTTAATTTCAAAATCTATGCGGTCATTGGCCACGACTCCCGGGAATCTTTTCGTGATTCCCCTCGCCTCTAGAATCGTTTCCCCGCCTTCAATATCTTCTATGGGCACTTTTTGCACTGGACACGCTTCCATGAGAAGGGCATTGTCTTGCATGCCGATCTAGCAGTCTTCATCCGTGACCCGTAACAGCCGATACTCGATATGGTTGGTATCGATAACTTCCAAGATTGCCTTGTGATTGTAATTATCTGAAGTTGATCTGCAAGCAGGCATGAGGCTCCCATTCCTGGGATTTGCGCTCAAGATTGGGAGTCTCATGCTTGTGCTTGGCCGTGTCTGTTGCGCATTGATGTGATCGTGGAGATCACTTAACGCTTTTTTACTCCAGGATCGTCACACCTTCAACGTCGAAGTTGAACTGGGAGAGCAGCCACTCGTCATTCGGCGTTTCGCCAGCAGCTTTAACCGTTGTCCCTGCAGCTGGAATGGGTGTGCCTTCGAGGTCCAATCCTGTACCATTGCTGACAAAGGCGAATTCGGTGAACGGATCCCATTCTCCGGCAATCATTTGATCCCGTCTATCCTTAACAAGCTGAACGATCTCATCAGGGATCAAGGATAGTGCGGCTGGACTAATGGCGTCGACGCCTACTTTATTGTCGTTCATGATGTCAACAGTCGGAACCTCGGTCCCGTCAGCCAAAACCATGGAGGAGTCCATGCCCAAGTACAGAACAGTTGTTGGATTTTCTTCTCCAGCAAGGAACTCACTCAACATGTAGTTGTATAGGACCTCCCACCGCGTGTCGAAAGATATCGCAACGGTATCCGTATCCGACCAGCCATAGAACCCTACGATGTCCATGTCCTTGCCGACGAACCAGATGCCTTGTTCCGATGCAACATCGAGTGGAGATCCGGAATCCGTCTGGTGGGTCAGGACATCCACGTTGTACTCGGCGATCAAGGTTTCTGCGATATCACGCTCTTCCGTGGGCAGGTACCAGTCACCGACATACTTCACGTAAATACTGACATCTTTACCAAGCAACTCGGCTGCATCTTGTACCCCTAGGATAAAGCCGTTTTGTCGCCTGATGACCTGAACACAAGGGAATGCCGAAACGATGCCAATACTGCCCGTTTCGGTTAATGCTCCAGCGATAAGCCCTTCCAGATATAGCGCCTGGTATTGCCTGGGGAAGAGCCGAATGAAGTTCCTCTTGGTCACCAGATCGCTGGCAATGATGGATCCAAAATAGACATCCGGGTATTTATCCGCAATATCCTGCAAAGGCAGACCCATGAACTCTGCGTTGCCAATGACGATGTCTGCGCCATCGGCGATCATTTCCTCTGCGTAAGGATTTGTGAGATCAGGTCCTACTTCCTCTCTGTAGACGTAATCTACATTGGGATATACTTCGGCGATTCGTTTTCCTGCGCGATCGTGGGCACCAGACCAGGTGGTCCCTTCAATCACACTGAAATGCTCTATCGCAAGAGTTGCACCTTCTTCCACCGCTGCGGGTTCTTCCACCGCTGCGGGTTCTTCCACTGCTGCGGGTTCTTCCACCGCTGGGGGTTCCTCCACCACTGGGGTTTCCGCAGCTGGTGCACACATCGCTGTTCCCAGTACTATCACGGTCATCATTACCGCGATTCCGACCGCCCTGAGTACCGCTCCATTCTTCTTTGGAAAGAGTTTGCTGATCATCTGGTGTCTCCTCCTCGTCATTCCTTGTTATTCGTAGCGACTCAACCGTAAATTATTCTGCGCACGACGCTCTCCTATTCTTTCCTATACATCCTCCTCTCTTAGAATGATATACATTGTAGAGAATTCTGTATCGGTCGTCAATTATCCACAGTCTTTAAATAAACACCACTGCTGTCTACGACGATGGTCGGCGCCGGGAATCTGAGGTTAGGCGCAATCAGAACAGAGGAGTAACAAGAGTACGGTTGGTTCGATTTACAGCCGCACAACCCATCCATGAAATGAATCTGTTTTGTGCAAGAAGGATTAGAAATGGGGGCGGTTTACTTTCCTCGGATTTTGAGACGAATTAGGCGTCGATTGCTTTCATGCCATTGATTAGGGAAGAACTCGTTAACTTGGGAGTATCAATTCCCGGTCAAGATCCCGATACAGTGCGATTGGAATTAGAAACCACCCTGGTAGATGAAATAAATCCTTCGCCTTAATGCAGCCATAACGGATTCTTCAATAACTTGGCCCGCATCCTGCAACCCATTTCTTCAAGATGAATAAGCATAAATACCCAATTTCCAATATCTTGCTGTCAACTGTCCTTGAATTATGGTTGACGGGTATCTTGTTGGTGCTTGGTCTTCTGTGGTGTATCGGCGTCCTTTAACTTACATACAGCGTTCCAGTAAGTGAGCTCGCCAAGAAAAAAGATGTGTGTTTTTCCCAGTTTGTTGGGAGTGAGAATGTTGTGTGTCACCCCCTCTGTATCTGCGAGGGGGGTTGATCATCCACTGTGGTGAACCCCCCAATGAAGGGGGGTTTTTTCGATTACGTTATGAATTACACCCACCACAGAACACTTGCTGGGGGCTGGAGAACACAAATGCGCATAAGGAATTCCGCGTCCGCTCAATCCAGATAAAAGTTTTTGGAGCCCAGCTTCGTTGGTGAGCCCCAGCCTACTTGACTTTACAGGTTCCGCCAGAGGGAAGATCTTTTTTAACCCATGTACAGTCACTCCGGGAAACACACTTTGCCTCATCTAATATGCTGCAAGATTCTAGCTCCTCCGCGCAGATGATGGATATCTCGCCGTCAAAAAGGAGCGACCCACTGGTCAGGTCTTCCAGCTGGACTGGTACCAGGCTATCTTCTGGAACCATCGGGCCCGAACAAATCAGGCGCCGAGGAGCACCCGACCAGGGTTCGCAATCGAAGATCTGTCCATCGACGATGGCCTCGTATGGTCCTTGCGGGGGTTCGGGAAATTCAAACGTCACCATCATGCGCTCCTGCTCGAGACACGCCATGCCGATGAGTGAAACGCCCTGGACGCTCGGTGCGCCACAGGACCCCGTGTAGTCTGTTGTGAACGTCGCTTCGCTTGAGAAAGGCCCCGTCTCCGGACCCTGCAAAGCAGCAACATGCCATGTAAATGTCATGCAATCGGGGAGAATGACGTAGGCGGGAAGTTCGGGAAGAGGTCCCCACCCCGGATCGCGAGAATCCAGTGCCATTCCTTGCCCGACTGGTGTCGAGGCAAAATCGGTTCCGGAGTACACCTCGATGTAGTAACCATCCGGTATGCACGCTGGATCCAGATACTCCCATTGGTATCTAAAGGGATCGCCAAGATCGGTCACGGTTTGACCGCCGATCGGGTAAACCGGATCGGGCGGGACAAGCTGTGTTGAATCGCAGCTAAATTGTGGGCAATTTCCCGCGAAGTCGGAATAGAAAAGCGAGAAATTGTGCCCACTCATGACTCCAGCGGTTTGCGCCGCTACCCACCAGTAGTACAGACCACAATCATCCAGGAAAGGCACTGCGGTCTCAAAACTTGTCCAGGGTCCTGGTCCATCTCCTGAGATCTTCAGGTTTGAGAATTGATAGTCGGAAGCCACCTCAAAGTGATAGCCCTCCGGAATGCATACTGTGTTGGAATACTCCCACGAAAGCTCAGGCGAATCATCCTGGACGGTAGCGCCATACGCTGGATCGATCAGCAGAGGCGGGTTCAGCGCACTCGGATCGCAGGTGGGTCCGGTCCAGAACGCAGGTGAGGGTGAGTAAGGGCCAGTGCTATTCCCGATTTCGGCGGCCACACGCCAATGGTAGAGCGTTGCCGGTTGGAGTGCTTGGGAGAGCGTCCACGGCACCTGTCCGCCACCGACAACCTCGACAAGGACTGAAGGTGAGTTGAAGTCACCGTTGGCCGCAATTTCCAGCCGGTATGCATCTGGCTCGCAATCCTCCGGGTAGAACCACTGAATGGAAGGCTGAAGCGAGGGGACCAGCTCATTGGATGGGCTGAACGCCTGCGGAGCAACAAGTTGGGAGGTCGTGCAATTCACAGAACCGGACGTCGGTGTTGGTGTTGGGATGGGTAGAGGGAAATTACAACTGGAAGTTAACAAAATAAAGGAGCAGATTAGCAAAGTTGGAGACAATTGGTGCGATTTCATCAGAACCTCTTTCATCGGAAGATAGGTTGAAGGTTTTCGTTTCGATGGATCGTGAACGGTTAGATCCAAGGTTCTAACTTCCTAACAGGGTCAGGGCTTCATAAGCATAGCATTTGTGTCTCGTAAGGGCTAATTCAGACTGGATATCCCAACTAGCAGCATCTCTGAAATTATAAACTCCATCCAATTTTTTTACCGCATCCTAATCGGGGTTTCGGCGGTTCAAGCCCTACAACGACTCAGTGGTTCAATCCCTACCTGACTCATCAGCCATCACAAACAGCTTTTCCGGCATCCCATCGAAATAATTGAACGGGGCCAGGCTGTTGTTCGGATCGTCATTGGAGATCACCCAGGTGGGAGGCGGGATGCGGGTGTCGTATCTAGTCATGCTTCGGAATGGGTTCTTCTGCCCCTTCCGCCTTAAGCTGCGGGTGTGCTACGCGAGGAAGCAGCAATGATGCGTTTGGAATAGAGCTGAATGCATCTTACTGCTCTACTTGATTTATTTCCAATTGCTATAATGGGCTAAAATCGAATAACCTTAACAAAGTTGTTAGATCAAGGAAGGTAAAAATAACTGTACTTCGTCAGGCAAGTTCCACCTTGATGATCTGCAGTGCATAAGGTGATGATTCCCACCCCTGAAATGTCCGATTTCTCGGGTGCTATCGGTACGTGGATGTAGCGCGTCTCACCCGGCCAAAGCTCATTTCCGTGACCGGGTGGACAAGCCGGCTCAACGCTTGCAGCAAAGGGATGCCGTTCCCGGGCTCTATACAAAGTCTCACCCGTCCCAAGATCCTGTACTTCGACAAAGCCCGACCAGATCCGCTCGCTGCCGGCATTCCTCACGGCGAATATGACAGTCTGGTTGTATCCGCAATCAACGAAACTCTTTACGTAGACATCGAAGCCAACCTGAGGCGTTGGGCTGGGTGCCGGTGTGTACACCGGTAACGCTTCTATATCTCCCTCCACTTGAGCAAACTCACCCCACAACCAGCAACCCTCTTCTGGGAGTTGCGCATTTGTCACATACCAATAATCCGGCAGCGTACTTCTCCCGATCACATCAGCTACATCCCCAACTCGAAGCATACCCTGAAAGAGAAAGTCAACTCCTGGGCCCAATCGGCAATTCGTGTTTTCAATGACACGGATCTGCGGTGCTCGCGTGGGGGTTGAAGTCGGTTCTGGTGTGGACGATGGTGTTATTGTCGCTATGTAGGTCGGCGAGGGTGGCAGGGGCGTATCCGTCGCCGGTACGAGCAATGGCTCAGGTACAGCAGTATCCGTGGGCAATAACCCCTGACCTGCCTGGCTACAGGAACTCAACAAGATGCCAAGCGCTACGATCAGTGTGAAAACTCGTGTCTTCCATTTTCCCAAAGCTGATTACCTCCAGGCAATTGTTTATAAAAGAACGATTAACTTAACCACTATCGCCACGCCTACTGAAGCTGTAGATTATGAGCTAAGGTTCACCAACCGACGCGAAGGGCGTGGATTCCGGTTGATTGGGCACTTGGAAGCGGTTAGATAGAAACTGGGTATCCATGCCGAGAATCTGCAATGTGTCGTCTGGCACAGACTCTCCAGTCTTTGAGCCTTACACGCCCAGGACCTGTTCGAGGCGTTCCGGGTCAAAATCGATGACAATCGTTCCATCAATGTTGAAGGTGGGCGTGACCAAGCGATTGCCGGCCCATTCCCGTACCTGCTTCAAGGCCCCTGGCACTCTGTAAACGTCCACTTCTGTATAGTCCAAATTGCGTTCTTTGAGCCACACACGCGCCCGGACGCAATCCGCACACCATTGGGTGCAGTACATCACGATCCCGCCATAGGGCAGCGGCTGTGCCACCGGCTCAGGGGGAACCTGCTGTGCAGCTTCCGGATCGATGCGGCGCAGCTCTGAAAATAAAATCTCATTATCTGGAAGGTCGTCGACATCATGAATGTCGATGTATTGGATCAGGCCTTCTTTGTCGACAATGAAGATCGCCCGTTCGGAGGATCCCACAGTCCGAAGAACGCCGTATTGCTGGCAAACCTCCCCATGCGGCCAGAAGTCGCTGAGGAGGGGATACTGTATCCCCTGGAAGGTATCTGCCCAGGCTTTCAGGGCAGGAACATGGTCGACGCTGATGCCCAGCACCTGGGCATTCAATCCCGCGAACCTGGCGGACTGCGCCTGGTATCCCGGGATTTGCGCGCTTCAGGTTGGGGTGAAGGCCAGGGGGAAAAAGGCTAGCACCACGTTGCGGCCGCGATAGTCACTCAGACAAACTTCCCTATCGAGATGACTGGGCAAGCAGAAATCCGGGGCTTGCTGACCAATTTGTAGGCTCATAAATGAATACCTCCTCAGTTTAATCAAATCGGATCTCATTATAAGACATGCTGCAAGGCTATCTACGAAGACACCCAAGGAAACGATGTGAGGTGCCAGCCTGAACAAAAAACTCTGTCTCGTCTTTTAATATCTCCAAATACGCAAAGAATTACACTCACTGCAGGGGAGGTCTAGAGGGTGTAAACCCAACAACGCACAAGTAATTCGACTTCCGCTCAATCTAAATCTCCACTATCTTTTGATGCCCACCCACATGCCGTTCAGTTTTATTTTTCAGCGGTTTCATTAAAATCAGCGGGGTTGCGGTTCAATCAGTTCAGTGTTCTCAGTCTACTCAGCGCTTCGGTGATTCAAAGCACCTGGCCACTGGCGACATCGTCAAGGTCCTTAATAAATCATCGCACAGACGATGCCGCTATCATCCATCCACATTCACACCTACATGCCGCACATGACACCGTTTTCCTGAGGAACCCAGGGATTGAAGATTACCGGCCCAGGCTTTAGAATCAATAAGCGATGACGGATAACAACGTACGCATTTACACCGACGGAGCCTGCGAGGGCAACCCCGGACCCGGCGGGATCGGCATCGTGATCCTGTCTGAAGAATCGGAGGTTGAGTTCTCGCAGGGATACCGGCACACGACCAACAACCGCATGGAGCTCTTGGCGGCGATCTCTGGTCTTGAGCGCCTGAAAGAGAAATACACGGTCACGATCTACAGCGACTCGAAATACCTCGTTGACGCGGTTTCGCAGGGATGGGCCGTTGCCTGGAGGGAGAAGGGTTATATCCGCAAAGGCGGAGTGCGCGTCCCGAACGCCGATCTATGGGAAAGGCTGCTCCCCTTGATCGAGGAGTATGATGTCCACTTCTCGTGGGTGAAGGGGCACGCGGGAGATCCGCATAATGAGCGGGCGGATCACCTATCCTATGCCGCCATCGAAGGAGAAAATCCACTCGAAGATGACGGCTATTTGGAACAATTGGAATTAGAGAGGCTGGCCCCCTCTAAGATCTCCGAGGTTGGGCAGCCCTGCCGAAAGTGTGGGACTCCGGTGATCAAAAAGAAGCCGCGCGGAAAACCAAAGCCGGGTCAATCATCCTATTACGAGTACTATCTATTCTGTCCAGAATGCGAGACCAGGTATTTCGTTGAAAAAGCGAAGAGAGAGATAAATCAGGGGAACCTCTTCTGAGTATTCCTCGACTCCAGTCCCTCATCTTAATTGGATACGATATGGACCTTCTGACAAAGCTCACAACTTCCAGATAACCACTTCCAACCCCTTGAGCAACCCCAACTCCAAGAGGTATAGCCCAGGTCCTCGGAGGACTATGGGCACATATACCATCAATACAAACATATCCATCCAATCGATCCTTCCTAAAGAGCGAGGGCGATAGGCTCTTCTTAGGACTCGTCATGATCCGAGATGTACTCGAGCAAATCCCCGGGCTGGCAATTGAGCTCCCTGCAGATGGCATCCAGGGTCGAGAAGCGGATCGCACGGGCTTTATTGGTCTTCAGGATCGAAAGATTCGGCAAGGTGATATCAATTGCTTCGGCCAGTTCAGAAAGTTTCATCCCGCGTTGCACGAGCAGTAGATCCAGATTGACTTTGATCGTCATGATCGCCTCACACCGTCAGCTCGCGCTCACGCTCGAGGTCCAAACCATAACTCCAGACATGTGCAAGCAGTAAGATCAACAGAGAAACTAAAATCACTTCTGAGTTATACGTGGGACCTGGCATCAGCTCTGGTACTGTCTTCGGAAGTTGGTTAAGAATCTCCATAGCTGCAAGCCACTGAGCGCCTGGACCTAATAAACTAACGGCCAGCACAGCGTAGCCCAACCGGCGGATCCGCTGGCGCGTCTCGAACGTGAATGGATCGCCCTCGTCGATCGATTCCAGGATCCCTCGCATCAGATAGAAGACGTATGCCAGCCCGATGGCGAAAATCAGCTTGGCGGCATTGGCGATGGCAATGACGAAGAGACTATCTGTTTCCAGAAACAAGGTTCCCTCCGCCTCTTCTACATGGGCTGTACCAATCCGTTCCCCAGGAGTTCCGTTGAAGGCCACCTCAAATTGAGGTTCAGACCCCATCCCGATCCTCACCGGGATCGAAGCTGATCCGATGAACTCGGCCTGATTGAAGATCACAGGTGATAGCGCCACCCAGAGCACAAGGGCAACAATGGCGAAAATCATCAACCCGAAGAGGATGTCCATTAAGACCTTTAAAAAGCGTGCTAAGCGTAGGTTTTTCGTCGAAGACATGGTGCTTTCTCCTATTAACATTATCGATTTACGTATATTATTTATCGTTTATCGATATCATTTTATCGTATTACGATAACTTTGTCAAGACCCTTTTCTGGATATGTCGCTTTAGTGCTGGCGGAATATCGCGCAGGGCAGTTCTGAAGGACTTCACGAAGACCCTTATCAGATTGCACTGAAACCGGATCAACCCTAAACTATGGAACCATTGGAGATTCCCCATCGTCGCACCCTATGTACGCAGCAAATGCGTGTGGATTACAAACCCTCCGAATCAGGAAACCCGCCTTGCATTCGATCGCACTAATAAAAGAGGAGTGTCGAGATGAAGAACAACAAGCAGCTAATCCTCATCCCTATCGCGCTTTTCCTATCGACGCTGGCCTGCAACCTTCAACTTGCCAGGGATTCGGCAGGCGCCACTGATGTCGGACCAGCCATCCAGGAGACCCGTCCGATGCAAGATGTGCCCGACGCTGTGCCTTCGCAACCCACGGTGTCCCCACCAACCGAGCCGCATCCTGAAGACACGCCGACACCCACCAATACACCCACGGTTACGCCAACGGATACTCCCTCCATACCGATCGTCACCGTCACCGAGAATACCAACTGCCGGTCCGGTCCCGGGACCGTGTACGATCTGGTTTACATTTTCATGATCGGCGACGAGGCGGAGATCGTTGGCCGCAGCAGCGTGGCTAACTACGTCATCATCAAGGTGCCGGATTCATCCGGTCGCACCTGCTGGCTCTGGACGCAATATGCTGTCATCAAGGGCGACACCAACGCTCTCCCGGAGAGCACACCGCCGCCGACGCCTACGCCAGCCGCTACTGCCACGCCAGTGTTTAATTTCGATTTCTCTTTTGACGAAATAGATCTTTGTGGTCCCAGTGAGGTGGTATTTTTTGGAGTGACGAATACCGGGGAGCTAGATATCGAATCACACCACACCACTGCCAAGAATTTGGATACGCTCGAAGTCAAGACACGTCAAGCGGACGTCTTCGCGGCAGGAGTTGGTTGTACTCCATGGCCTATGACCACGATCCACCCGGGTGAAAAGTATTACGTCTACATCGGCTTTACTCCACCGATCGGCGGGCACACAATCTCTGTAACGCTCAAAACCTGCGCCCAAGATGGGCTGGGGGAGCCATGCCTGACGAAGACTAAGACGATTAATATTCCCAGCCCTTCAGACATGAACCTCAAAGAGAATTTCAAACCTGTGGATACCGCCGAGATCCTGGATCTCGTCTCCGAGCTGCCGCTCACGACCTGGAGCTACAAGGATCGCGAAACAGATAGCCGTCACATCGGGCCTATGGCGCAGGAGTTCAACCCTCTCTTCGACGTTGGGGAATACGAGGACCACATCAGCGCGATCGATTCTTCCGGTGTGGCACTGGCTGCTATCCAGGAGTTGAACCGTATCGCCGACGGACAAGCTGCTCAGATCGCACAACTCAAACAGCAGAACGAAGCCCTTTATGCGCAAAATGAAGCCTTGAATTCTCGCTTGCAGACGCTGGAGGCAAATAACGAAACCCAACCATCGCCGGTTATGGCGTACCTGCTCCCCACGTTGGTGCTTATTTGTGTGGGAATACTCGCAGTCGTCAAAAAGAAGCCGAACGGAAAACCCAGATCGGGGTAATTATCTTATTGCGAGTATTGACGGTTCTATGCGGAATACGAGACCAGGTATTGCGTTGAAAAAGCGATAAGAGAGATAAACCAGGGTAATCTCTTCGGAGTCTTCCGTTACTCCACTGCGCTTCGACTCAGCATGACAAGTTCCTCCTGCATGCCATTGCGAGGAGTGCAGCGACGAAGATGCCTGGATTTATGCAATCCACGCATCCAGAATCGCGCGGACCGATCTTCTCATTTCCACCGCATACTCCGCGCTGAATTTGCGCGTGTACATTCTTAGTCCTGTGCTGGGCTGGTCACGCATTTCTGCATTCCCCGCCACCAAGCGTTCACTGATGCTCGCGTACATCGCCTCGAATTCATCTTCGCCAAGACGCCTGTACCGATTCTTGTAAACGATGAATTCCTCGCCGAACCGCTCCGTCCGCTCCCGCTCTTTCTGTTCTTTTGATGGGTAGCCGAAGCAAACCATGCCTATGGGAACGGCGTATTGGGGCAGATCGAAAATCTCCCGGTGAATTTCATAGTTCTCTAAAATATCTCCAATGTAGCAGGAACCTAACCCCATCGACTCAGCGGCGATCACGGCTGTTTGCGCGGCAATGAGGGCATCGCAGCAAGCGAGGAACAGGTCCCCCTCTTCTGGCTTAACCATCGGCATGCCCTTGTCTATGCAAAACTGTTCCACCCCTGAAACCGTGAAGTAGTCAACCCAGCGCTGATAATCCGCGAGAAAAATGAGAACAAGCGGCGCCTCGGCGATGAACGGCTGGTTATCGCAAGTCTCGACTAGCTTGTCCTTGGCTTCTTGATCGCTGACCTCGAGGATGGAATACAGCATCATATTGCCGGCCGTTGGGGCACGCATAGCTGATCGGAGGATAACGTCACGCACCTCGTCGGGCACCGGCTTAGCCTCATAGGCACGCACGGATTTTGGATTGTGTATCACATCTATGACCGGGTTCATTGGAGAGGCCTCCTGATTGATATGGCAAAGCGGTTGTTTGAAATGCGCTTTGGATCCATGATGGGAGTCTACGTAAGGGTTAAGAAATTCCAAATATAGGGGGGATTACCTTTCACAAACTGTGCGACCCAGAATAACGTAAAACGAAGTTTCCCGCTCGTTCTCATATATCATTTCGAGTGAGCCGCAAAACGCCGACCAAGAATTCCCTGTAATGCTGTCTGTGAGAGTTCCGTCTATGGAACGAGGGCTATTTTAAGGAATGCTCTCATAGGTCTCAAGAATAGCTATCAAGATGGGCAGGATCTCCTCCCGGTAGACCTCGAAGCCTGCATCATCACTTGCATATCCACCGAACTCGATCCGCACCCCGGAAGGCAGATCAATACTGAGGGATTCGTTATGCCTACCGTCGGTCACTTCGAATTCATCCCCCTCGGCAAGATATTGGACACCCTCAATCGTTACGGCTTCTACCCGCTTCGTAACAGTGGCCGTGGTGGCTCCGATACGTCGACAAAAGGTGTAGTTAGCACTGTGGTTTTCCGGAGGATCGAAGAGGATGTACCCATCGCCAAGCTCGAGCCGTACGCATAGGTTGGGACCATAGCGCGCATAGAGCTCATAGCGATACTCCGTTTCAGACATGCCTTCGGGAAGTTCACTGAGATCAAAGAAGGCCACGCCAGTCTCGATAACATCGGCGTCGCCGTCATACTGGAAGGTATATCCATAGCGATCGTTGACATACATCAGCCATTCATCCGTCTCCTCAGGGCTAGCCGCTGGTTTCGGGACAACTCCTGCGGAGGTCAGCCAGCCATCAATATCCTCACCAATGACGAACCCCTCCCATCGAAATTCAGTCAAAGCACTTGAGATTATGACTTTCACCTTATTATCCAACCGCCCTAGATCCGGATCATAGACACGGACTCTCCAATCATCGGCGGTGAAAAGGAAGTTTACATAATCCGCTTCCTCTTCAGGTTCATACCATGACCAGCTGAGATCCTCAAGCTGAGCAAGTTGGGGATAGGAATCGATTACATGATCTACTGATCGGTCGAACGCTTGAAAAGAATCCCAAAATGGCCCGGGCGTTGGGGTTATTGTGGCCGATAAGATCTGAGGACTAGGGAGAACTGTTTCCGCAGGTTTCACTGGTCCGCAGGCGGCGGCAAAAAACATTGTCATGATAGAGACGATGAAAGGAGTTTTGTTCATGCCCCACTCTCTCTTGAATTTTATTCGTTAGTTTATGCCGAAATAGACTAGATGATATCGCAGGGAATTGCAACATGGAGCAAACAGCTATTGGCAATGAATAAGTGACAGATTCATCGAGCAATCATGCTGACCTCCTTGGACCCATCACCCTAAAATTTGACCTAAAAAGGTGAGTCTGCAGACTCTTCTGGCATCGTTAGGTCGAGTTCACACTGAGCATCAACGCGGTTGACCTTGCTGAAACGATCCCGGTGGTTTCGCATGACGAGGTCAGTTGCACAGCCTTGCACCTAGCTGTACAGTTGTAACCTCTCCCACCGAAGGCTTCACACAATTCGCTATAGGAGGCGAATATGGAGAACCCTTTACGGCATGTCCTCATCCCTCTCACCCTCGCCGTCACACTCTCGGCTTGCGCCCAATCTCAAGTCCAACCCAGCCCAACGACTTTGCCATCCTCTCCCACCAGCGTGCCATCGACCGAGATAATCGCGCCCAGCGCAACTGCGAGTTCAACAACTGAACCCAGTGCGACGCCAACTGCCAGCCCGAGCCCTTCGCCTACAATCACCGAAACGCCAACGCCTGAGTACAGCCCCACACCTAGCGCTACAGCCACACCAGAAGCTGCGATCGCCACCGCGCTCGGGAGCATCAATTGCCGTTACGGGCCGGATAAACAGTATCTCTACGCATGGGGTTTGTCGGAAGGGGATACGGCCGAGGTCAAAGGAAAGAACGCCACCGGAGCATGGCTCTGGGTTACCCCCCATGACACGATCTGGAATTGTTGGATTACGGCATCAGCCGTCGAACTCAATGTCGAAATAGACAGCATCCTCGTGATCTATCCCACTTTGCTCACCCACCCTGAGGTAGCCCCGCCGAGTGGTGTACACGCGCAGCGCAACGGCGATAAGGTAACTGTCAGTTGGAACCCTGCCCCGCCGGCTATCGATCTGGGTTACCTGATCGAAGCCCGCATCTGCCTGGGCGCCTATGTCTGGGATATGGTCTTCAGCACAACCAACACCGCCTATACCATCACCGATCCGAAGAGCTGTACTACGGCTTCGTACGGGACCCTGCGGGTTTTCAATAAACTGGGGTACTCGACCGCAGTGACAATCCCCTGGCCGTAATAGACGGACAGGGAGAACTCTGCGATGTTGCTCATGGCGACTCTTTCTATAGGATAAGCGCCATCCCTATGCAGCCAAGTCCACCCCATAACGTCATGCTGAACGAACCATCTCGTTCTTCGAACAGAAGGTTACTTCTTGCCACAAACGAGAATCTTCGTCGCTTCTCTCCTCAGACAATGGCCAGAAACCTATCCGTTTAATCATACTAATGACAAGAAAAGTGTAGTACCCCCTCGCTATGGTACGTCTGGGGGCGTAGGAGCAACAATGGCATCAGGGCAATTTTCCCCCCAGCAGTAAACGGGGTAGAGTAGGCACGCAACACTACCCGGGAACCAACTGGCACATCCCGGCGTCTATTCTCTAGAATAGAAACCAGGTGACAAGCACCTGGTCATATATAAGGAGTATCCCGGTCATGGCAAACAATCAAGATCATTTTTTGAGTCGATATCGGCTGCTGATGCTCGTCGCCATCGTCATCCTGGCAGCACTAGCCGCGTTTTTGATTATTCGCAATTTGGACACCGGTGGACCGGGACATGTAATTCCCTCCCAGGTCGACACACCGGGGGAAACCGGCGAAGGTCCGGTGGCGACGGACGGTACCGATTCAAACCTATCCATCCGCTTGAGCGAGGGTCAGGACCAGCCCGAAGTCGTCGAACCTCTACCTCTCGCCACCGGTGAGCCGCTTACGCATGAGAGCCTCGTGCGCATCCTGGCGCGGCTCCCCGCACTCGTACCTGAGCCCGACGATAGCCTGGATTTCAGACTTCCCGATGATGTCATTCCCCCGCCGCGCACCGGCGATACCATCGCGGAGACCTTCCCCCCGCCGCAGGCATTCATAGGACCAGGACCAATCGAAGCCGGTCCTCTGGAAGTGTTGCGCTACGCCCCAGAAGGGGAGATCCCCATTGCACCTTTCGTTAACATCACCTTTAACCAGCCCATGGTGGTATTAGCAACGATCAGCGACCTTGCTGAACAAGATGTTCCCGTTCAAATTGAACCAGACCTTCCCGGTACCTGGCGCTGGCTGGGCACCAAGACGCTTAACTTCCAATATGATTCGGAATTGATCGACCGCATGCCCATGGCCACGGAATATCTCGTCACCATCCCTGCCGGGACCCAGTCCGCGACCGGCGGTGTGCTGGCAGAAACAGTGCAATTTTCTTTCAGCACCCCCACCGTAACGATGACGAATTATTACCCATCGTATACACCACAACCCCGGGATCCCCTTTTCTTCGTCGCCTTTAACCAACGGATAAACCCGGAAGCAGTGCTGGAAACCATCAAAGTTACAGCAGGGAACCAGCAGGTCAGCATCATGCTGGCAACGGCGGAGGAAATTGCAGAGGACAAAACCGTAAGCCATATGGCTGAATACGCCAACGAAGGGCGTTGGCTGGCTTTCCGAGCAAAAGAATTACTACCCGTGGACACCAACATCTCGATTGCCATCGGACCCGGTACACCCTCGGCAGAGGGTCCGCTGGTCACCCAGACACAGCAAAGCTTCAATTTTCAAACGTATGCCCCACTGCGTATTGATGATTATGGCTGTTCCTGGTATGAGGATGAATGCCCTCCTCTGACACCGTTCTTTATCGAATTTAACAACCCCCTGGACCTCGATGCATACGATGACAGCATGCTCCGTATCAGCCCGGAACTCCTCGGCGCGTCGGTAACGATCTATGGAGACACGATCTCAATTCGCGGTGCAACGGAAGGACGGACGACCTATAGGGTAACCGTTGATGGGGACATCAAGGACTTCTTCGGCCAAACACTGGGCAGAGATGCTGTATTAAAATTCAAGGTTGGTTCGGCAGAGCCCGCTTTGATCGGCCCCAATGAGATTTTTGTAACGCTGGACCCCGCGGCCAGTGATCCGGCGTTAAACCTGTATACCATCAACTACAACAAATTGGATGTCAAGATCTATGCCGTTGAACCATCCGATTGGCCAGCATTCCTGGAATACATGTATGAATACCAGCGTACGGATACTCCACAAGACCCTCCTGGCAACCTGGTTCTTAACGAGACTAAACGGCTGGAGACGCCTGCGGATGTCCTCACCGAAGTGGACATTGGCCTGAGCGATTACATGGACGGGGAGTCTGGCCATTTCATCGTCATCGTCAAACCACAGCGCAGCATTTTCGAAGAAGACCGTTATTGGGAAACTGTACAGGCCTGGGTTCAGGTAACCCAGATCGGCGTGGATGCTTTCGTCGATCACAGTGAAATGGTGGTCTGGTCCAATGCGCTGAAGGACGGCTCTCCGTTAGCCGACGTAATGATCGAAACTGGACCAGGCGGCGGAACCTACATCACCGGGCAAGATGGCATCGCCAGATATAATATACCCGCTGGGGGAGTATCCTACCTTGTAGCAAGTCAGGGAGGGGATCAAGCTCTTCTTCCCAGCTCAACCTACTACTGGGGCGATGACGGCTGGGTTCGAAGAAGCCTGCAGGATGATTTGCGCTGGTATGTTTTCGACGATCGCCAGATGTACCGCCCCGGCGAAGAAATTCACTTGAAGGGCTGGCTACGCAGTATCGGCGCCGGGCAGGATGGCGACGTAGGATTGGTCGGGGGCAAAGTGGATGCCGTGCGCTTCCAGATCATCGGCCCTCAGGGCAACGAACTGGGTGACGGCCGAGCCGATGTCAACGCCCTGGGTGGATTTGACTTCGCATTTACGCTGCCCGAGAACGCCAACCTGGGATATGCTCAACTCCTGCTGAACGCCGAAGGCAGCCTAGGCGGACTGGGCAGTGGTTGGCAGTATTATCACAACTTCCAGATCCAGGAATTCCGGCGGCCGGAATTCGAAGTATCAGCGCGCAATGAGACGACAGGACCTTACTTCATCGGTGACCACGCAGTGGTCGCGGTAGAAGCGAAATACTACACCGGTGATCCTCTCCCCAACGCCGAGGTATCATGGAATGTAACCTCCTCGCCCAGCAGCTATCAACCGCCCAATTGGCCGGATTTCACCTTCGGCAGTTGGACGCCCTGGTGGTGGTATTACGAGCCCGATTACGCTACACCTGAATATGCATCTTTCTCCGGAGTGACCGATGCCTCCGGCAACCATTATCTACGCATGGACTTCGATGAAGCGTTCTCTCTGCGACCGTTCAGCGTTTTGGCGGAAGCTACAGTGTTCGATGTCAACCGCCAAGCTTGGGCGGGAACCACCAGCCTGCTGGTACATCCTGCAAGCCTCTATGTAGGTCTGCGCAGTGAGCGCTATTTCGTCGAGCGCGGCATGCCGTTGGAGATCGAGCTGATCGTCACCGATCTCGATGGCAACGTCGTAACCGATCGGCCAATCAGCGTGAAGGCAGCCCGGCTGGAATGGAAATACCAAAATGGCAGCTGGCAGCAGGTAGAAGTAGATGTGCAGGAATGCACCGTAGGTTCAAAACCGGAGCCGGTTAGCTGCAGCTTCGAGACCCCGATTGGTGGTCGCTACCAGATCACAGCTGAAGTCACGGATGCGATGGGTCGCCATAACCAGAGCCAGTTCACCCGCTGGGTGAGCGGTGGACAGCAGCCCCCAGCCCGCGAGGTCGAACAAGAGACAGTCACACTGATTCCAGATAAGGAAACCTACCAGCCGGGGGATGTGGCTCAGATCCTCGTACAGACTCCCTTCACCCCCGCAGAAGGTCTGCTGACCGTCACCCGCAGCGGCATACTTTACACAGAGCGTTTCGTGATCGATGATGGCACCATCACACTTCAGGTGCCTATCGAGGCGCAACACATCCCTAACCTCAACATACAGGTGGACGTCGTCGGTTCTGCTCCGCGCACGGACGACTCGGGAGAGATTGTCCCCGATGCACCCCCGCGGCCCGCCTATGCCAGCGGTTATCTCAACCTGAACATCCCCCCGCTCCAGCGTACGCTCACGCTCCAAATAACGCCTGATGAGACGGAGCTGGAGCCCGGCGGGGATACCATGGTTAACCTCGTCCTGACGGATGCTGACGGACAACCGGTTTCCGGCGCTGAACTTGCGGTTGTTGTCGTGGACGAAGCTATTCTAGCGCTGACCAACTACCAGCTCCGCGATCCCATTTCCATCTTCTATCAACACCGTCCTTCTGACCTCAGCAGCCGATACGGCCGCGCCAGCATCATCCTTGTCGACCCGATGGCGCTTGCCGAAGGAATTGGCGGAGGCGGGGACGAATTTGGGCTTCAGGCTACGGACGCGGTTGGAAGAGGCATGGCTGAAGAAGCCATGGAGGCTCCCGCGCTCGCCTTTGCAGAAGGGGATCTTAACAAATCCGTTGCCGGTTCGGACGCCGGACCGGAACCCATCCGCATACGCATGGACTTCAACCCACTGGCCACCTTCGCCCCGCAGGTGCGCACTGACGCGAACGGAAAAGCCCGTGTAAAGGTGGTCGTACCCGACAATCTGACACGCTACCGTGTGATGGTAGTAGCTGTGGATGAAGGCGGGAACCATTTCGGCTCGGCTGAATCCAATATGACCGCCCGGTTGCCGCTGATGGTGCGCCCATCCGCACCGCGCTTTCTCAATTTCGGCGACCGTTTCGAGCTTCCGGTCGTGCTGCAAAACCAGACCGATGAGCCAATGACTGTCGAAGTGGTCCTGGAAGCCACCAACCTTGAACTCACCGGCGACCATGGTCTGCAGGTGACCGTGCCGGCGCACGACAGGATCGAAGTGCGTTTCCCGGCAGCGACGGATAGAGCCGGTACAACTCGCTTCCAGGTCGCGGCTGTGTCGGGCGATTATGCCGACGCGGCCACGGTTGAGCTTCCAGTTTACACACCCGCCACAACCGAAGCATTCGCCACCTACGGTGTAATCGACGCGGGGGCGATCGCCCAACCGGTCTCGTCGCCCACTGATGTCTTCCCGCAGTACGGCGGTTTGGAGATCAACACCTCCTCCACCGCGCTGCAAGCTCTCACCGATGCCGTGCTCTACCTGGTTTCATACCCCTTCGAGTGCTCCGAGCAGTTGGCCTCGCGCATCCTGGGCGTCGCTGCCCTGCGTGATGTGCTCACCGCGTTCAAGGCCGATGGACTCCCCTCCGTAGATGAAATGGAGTTTGCAGTGCAGCGGGATATCGAGCGATTACAAGGGCTGCAGAATTGGGATGGCGGATTCCCCTACTGGCGGCGAGGCCAAGACTCGATTCCCTTCAATACGATCCATGTAGCACACGCTCTGCAGCGAGCCAAACTAAAGGGTTTTGAAGTGCCTCAGGATATCCAGGAGCGCGTTCTCAACTATCTACGCGATATCGAAAGTCACTACCCCTACTGGTACAGCCTGCGCACCCGCCAGACGCTGAGCTCCTATGTGCTCTACGTGCGCACCTTGATGGGCGACCGCGATACCCAAAAAGCCCGCAACTTGCTTCACGAAGCCGGGCTTGAGGAACTGTCGCTCGATGCTGTGGGCTGGATCTGGCAGACGCTTATCGATGACCCCAGCTCTAGCTCAGAACTCGAAGCCATCCGCCTGTACATCAACAATCGCGTGGTGGAGACCGCCGGTGCAGCCAATTTCACCACCCAATATCACGACCAGACTTACCTGCTGCTCAGCTCGAACCGGCGAACAGATGGCATCCTTCTCGACACCCTGATACTCGACAATCCACAGAGCGACCTGATCCCCAAACTGGTCACAGGGCTGTTGGCGCACCGCACCAGGGGACACTGGGGCAACACGCAGGAGAACGTCTTCGTCCTGCTGTCCCTTGATCGCTACTTCAACACCTTCGAAGCGCAGACCCCGGACTTCGTCGCCCGCATCTGGCTCGGTGATACCTATGCCGGTGGACACGAATTCGTCGGGCGTACTACTGAACGGCACGAGACCGAAATCCCGATGGTGTACCTGGTGGATGAGACACTCGGTGGAGGGGAAACACAGGACCTGATCTTGAGCAAAGACGGTGATGGGCGGCTCTACTACCGGCTGGGGCTGCGCTACGCCCCCACCGATTTGTCGCTTGATCCTGTTGACATGGGCTTTGTCGTCCAGCGCGAGTACGAAGCGATTGACGATCCCGAAGACGTAACCCGGGACGAGAACGGCGTCTGGCATATCAAAGCCGGTGCGCGCGTGCGAGTGCGGTTAGCGATGGTCGCCGATAATCGGCGCTACCACGTGGCATTGATCGACCCGCTGCCTGCAGGGTTGGAGATCGTAAACCCGGCACTGGCCGTGTCCGGAAGCACACCCCAAGACCCCGACAGTTCGGAGTACCACTACGGATGGTGGTGGTGGGGCACATGGTATGAGCACCAGAACATGCGCGACGAACGCGCCGAGGCTTTCACCCCGCTCCTGTGGGATGGTGTATACGAATACACCTATATCGCTCGCGCGACCACACCGGGCACCTTCGTAGTGCCGCCGGCGAAAGCGGAGGAGATGTACTCACCGGAGGTGTTCGGGCGCAGCGCCAGCGATTGGGTTATCGTGGAGTAACCACCCTGGTATCCACTTACAGCAACACAACCTCCCGCGGGTTTTGAACCTGCGGGAGGGTTTTTTATAACTGCAGGAGGTCTTATGAGCGATGGATATTATTTCTGCTGTTCGAAGAAATACAGACGACCTTGAGGGGTAATCCGCAGAGTGTCTTTTGGAGCCTTTGAATGAAGAAGACCTCTATTTATCATTACCTTAATCGACGATTGGGCAGATTCTCGCCAACGAATGGTATTACTGTCGTTTAGAAGTTCATAATCATCCGCTTTAAGCTGATCCTTAAGGATCAACTTGACTTGATCAAGTATTTTATTTGTCGGACCTTTCCCCCCCTCGTCCTCTAATACCTGGAGGATGGGGATCACAAAGTCAACTTCTGCTGATTCAAGATCCTTCGCTTTCGTTTTCTTTGTTTCTATAACCTCATGGGGGGCATTTATTGCCTCCCATTGTTTGGCAATCTGATCAGCAGCCTCAAAGATCGGTTCTATTGCCTTTGCCTGGTTGGCAGCTTGTTGAGCAGCGTCATACTCCCCCGCTTCGAAAGCTTGAATACCCGCTGATTTCTTTTCATCGACAGCAGTCTTCAAAGCATCCTTAAGGTTCTGCAATGCGCCTTGAACATCCATTTAACAATCCCTTCAAAAACTCCGAGTGTCTTGCATGCTATACGTTAGAGATTGGTATTCATCGGCTCAATAGACCTGCTGTACTAGAAGTTGAGAGACCCTCAATGCACACAATGAAAACACACCAAGGTTATCCTCCAAACGCTGTGTATAGGTAATGTGCCGCGGATACCTCAGTTGTAGAACTTATGTCTGCTGGACCCAATTCACTACACGTAATAATTTGGATGATTACTCAAGCTCCTCCGGTTGAACGAGCTGTCACACAGGTCAGTCCCTACGATTTATTAATGAAGAGGGCTACCCAAAGCTTTTTGAACAGCCCCAATGATAGAGCTCGCAGGAGATTAGAGATGAACACGAGTAACCACCTGCGCCATCACCGGAGGGAGGAATCGGCAGCTCGTCCAACATGTGCGTCATCTCAATTAGTACCCCCTCGCTATGGCAAACACGGAACGTCAAAGACCACAATAGGGTCAGCATGGAAGAAATCACGCAGCCGCTGCGGCCTGTGCGGCCGTCTCGACGCAGATACAAATTTCGAAAAGCCCTGATTCGGGGATTGGCGCTTCTACCGCTCACCTGCGGCGTATCGCTATTCATTTTGCTGCTTTCAGCACAAGCCATGTATGGCGACCAACTACCCTTGATGGGTGACGCTGTAATTGCAATGTTGGTTGAGGAAGGTTTTTTACCTGCGCCATCCGCCACTGCCCTTCCCACAGCAACAGCGCCCATTGTAGCGATCCCTCCCGATGATATCCTACCGGATAACACCACCACTGGCCATAACGCAGGTCAAGTCTTCCAACCTCAGGCCATAACATTCACGCCGACGACCACACCCACACAGACCGAGACACCTTCACCTACGGCCACCGCAACGCAAACGGGGACCCCCACATCCACGCCGACTCTCACCCCCACGCCAACCACCACCGGCACCCGCACACCCTATCCGACATGGACGCCCTATCCAACCCGGACCCCCTCTCGAACTTTCACACCTTCGCGAACGCCTCGTCCAACCCAGACATACACACCAGGCCCGACAGCGACGCCCTCTGCGACGCTTGACCCATCCATCCCGACGAACACGATCGAGCCCACCCGAACACATACTCCCATCTTCACCTCCTGCGATACAACACTGAACCTCAGCAATGAGAACGCTGTCGTCCAGCTGATTAACAATGAGCGCCAGTCGCGCGGGTTGCATGCTTACGCGGTGCAGACCCAATTGCGAGCAGCTGCCCGGGTCCAGGCGGCTGATATGGCCTGCAACCACTTCCTGGGTCACATCGGTTCGGATGGGTCAACTGTGCGGGACCGGGTAACGGCGCAGGGCTACACCTTCTCGTGGATCGGGGAGAATTATATGGTCTCGCAAAACCCACAGACCGCGTTTAACTGGTGGATGAACAGCGCGCCGCACACTGCCAATATCCTCAGCCCCAATTACACCGAATTCGGTGTGGGCTATATCTACAGTAACGAGAGTGATTACGGCGGCTACTTTGTAATTGTATTCGCCAAACCTTGATCCAAGAACATCACCGCCGAAAGCAAAAGAAACCGATACAAAAAGAAGTTGCCTTGTTGCATCTTTCAGGACAGCCCTATCACATTTTTTAGTTCTGCTAACTGATTTCCATCCTGCGTGAAGTCGCCTTTATCTCCTGACGGCCACGTAGATATCGGCTTCGAGCATTGCATCATCCCTGTAAAAGTGATGGGTGAAATAGACATTTCCATCACGGTCCATCGATGACTCACCGGCAAAGCCTGAGAACATCCTCTCCGGTGCGCCCCATTCACCGTCGGTCCATTTCGATCGATAGATTTCAGGCGCGCCCATTAACGTCGAGAACCACAGCTCTGACCCATCATGGGTTACGAAAGGCCAACCCTCAGGATAAATTGTATTGACAGCCTCTACATTCTCCGGCTCCTGCCATTCTCCATCGACGTTTCTGGACACCCAAATATCGTATTCACCCTTGCCACCAGTCCGGGATGAATGGAAATACACTTCGGCACCGTCGGCGGTTATGTGCAGTTCGCCTACTTCATAGTCGGGTTTGAAATCAGCGATCGTCCAATTACCCCATGCTCCATTTTCAAATTCTGCCGTAAACCAATGCGGACCTGAGTACCCTTCCCGCGCCGAACAGAACCACATGACATCACCCTGGACGAACTCACATCCATCCAGAGCCAGCTTGCCCGGGTCTTGAAGAAACACTCTTGTCGGTTCGCCCCAAGCCTCATTTACTTTATACGAAACGTAAATACCGGTGACTCCATCCGCAATCTGCTCCTCAATAGGTTTATTCACATCAGGCGTGAAAAAGAAATACAGCGTATTTCCATCCGGCATGATAAACGCAGAATCTTCGGCCCCTGCTGTATTTACCGGATAGGGCAGCGGGATAGGGTCCTCGTATTCTTGTGTCTCCGATTTCGGAAGATAAGCATCTGTCTCTGGTGATATCTTCACCTAGCTGGTGGGGATCAGGCTCTCTCTGTCAGGTGGGGGATTACGATCAACTGGATCTTGAGTGCAACCTCCAAGTGCTATCACCAGGGCCAAACCAAGGACGATTCTTCTTTGCATAGAATCTAGTTCACCTTGTAAACGCTGTGAATGACAGAATATCGAATGCCCGGATTGCCGGACAATGGGATGATTTTCGCATATTTTTTCCCTCTTCACATTCCCTTCCTTCAGGTTGCACCGCGCACTTGAATCAATACATAGTCGATGAATCCAAAATCCTTCCTAAATCCATCCCGATCTCAAGATGGGTGACTCTCTATAAAACAACTGAAAGGCAATCGTAAAATACAGAAGGTCGTTATTACGCTATGATTGTAGCGAACAGCACTTAACTTTGGGAGGTTCACGTTGACCGAATGGGTCGGTCAGACGCTATCGAAGGTTTTAATTGAGAAAAGGATCGGCCGTGGAGGTATGGCCGAGGTTTATCTCGGTCACCATGGCACCTTGAAGCGTGCCATGGTAGTCAAGATCCTCTACGCACACCTATCCGAAGACCCTCGTCACATAGCAAGGTTCCACACCGAGGCTCAGGCTGTGGCTGCCCTGCGTCATCCCAATATCGTTCAAGTCTTCGATTTCGATATCGTCAATGGCCAGCCTTATATCGTGATGGAATTACTCGAAGGCGTCTCATTAGAGCTGTATCTGCATAGTTTGAGGGCCAGTTCACAGAGGCTGCCGAGGGAGTCTGTGGTCCGCCTGATAAATAAGCTTGCTGACGCCCTCGATTACGCACATGGTGAAGGCGTTATCCATAGAGATATCAAACCCGCCAATGTAATGCTCTGCAATGGATCTACTCCTATTGAGTTGGGGAATCCGCATCTACCTGATGTCGAGCCAGTGCTAACAGATTTCGGGCTGGCGCGGATCAGCATCTCCTCCGAGCATACTGAGCCCGGCACCATTATGGGCACCCCAGCGTATATGAGCCCAGAACAAGTGGAGGGGAACGAGGTCAGTGTACGCTCGGATCTATATGCCCTGGGCATTCTTACCTATGAGCTGCTTGCCGGGGAGCTGCCATTTACGTCGGCCGAGGACACTCCCGCTTCAATCATGTACCAACAAGTGCACACGCCCCCCCCCTCTCTGCCTGCCGCCGGTGCCGCGATAAGAAAAGTCATGAAGCGGGCACTGGCTAAGCAGCCTGAAAGGCGCTACGCTCAAGCACAAGCTTTTGCAGCCGATCTTGAGAGCGCGGTAGCTGCAGAATCCAAGACGACGCCTATTCGGAAGAGCCCTAAAATCCCGCGGCGCACGTTGTACATCGGACTTGGCTTGATCCTCACTATTCTTGTTTCCATCTTCGGTCTTACAGGGGATTGGTTCGGCAGCCCTGTTCCAGAGACCGATCCGAAACCAGCGACCCTTACTTCTCTTCAATTGACAGAGAATCCCCAGCCTGCGCCGGACAATCCCCCTCCAGCCCAGCCCATAACAGTGCCACCGCACGAAGAGGATGCGCGCGCTAAGCTCGATCTCAACAATCCAGATTACACGGATTCCTTCGATGTCCCGAATGGTTGGAATCGCTTTGATGTCAAGGGTAGCGGCGCATATCAGGTAGAAAACGGAGAGCTGATCGGTGTGGACTACGTCCCAGAAGAAAAATATACCTACTGGTCAATACTCAGTAGGCAATCAGGAAACGTCTATGCTGAAGTCACCGCTACCAATGGTGACTGCATAGAAAAAGATTCTGTAGGCATTGTCATCCGCATCGATGAGGAAACTGGCTCCAGCGGTTACGGCTTCGAGGTATCCTGCGATGGTCACTGGCGAGTCCGCCTACACCGCGAATCTAAAAGCCCAAGGGCGCTGAATGATTGGACTCCCTCCGAGACGATCCTTACAGGAGCGGGTGCCACAAACCACCTTGGAATTATGGGGTATCGCGACCTCTTCTACTTGTTCATCAACGACCAGCCGGTAGGTATTGTCGCCGATTCTCAATACAGCCGCTCCTTTGGTTATTTCGCCCTGTATGTCCGCGCTTCTCAAACTTATAACTTGAGCGCAACCTTCGATGATTTTTCATATTGGAATATCCGCTTCGTCCCATAATGGGATCTCTCTTAAATCTACACAAAAAAACGCACAGGAGTGCGGGTTTTTTTCTCAATCGATGGTTAGCGCAGATAAACTCAAAGGATGAGCACCATTCTCCGCTCATTGTATCCTTATAGACCCGCTTGCTCACAGAAGCCAGTCCTTTTTACCCCCTGAATACGCCAGCCCTACTTGGCATCGAGATCACCTAACTGCTCATCCTCCCTGTAACGCTGAAGGTATTGACCCAATCCAAGGATGCGTCCGCGATACAAAACCAAAAGGCTTGCAATCCCGGTTGAGATCGGCGCCGCGGCGATCAATCCCAATGATCCTGCCATGATTCGGACCACTTCTTCGGCGACGAACTCTAAATTGATCAATTCTACAAACGCCTGTCCTGACAGCGAGAATAGAAGAAGAGTCGGCAGCGCTGCGCCAGCATAGGCCATGAAAAGCGTATTGATCATCGCCGAAACGTGATCCTGCCCAACGATCATTGCACGCTGATATAGACTGCGTAATCCAAGCCCAGGATCAGCTGCGTGCAACTCAAAAACCACAGAAACCTGTGTGATCACCAAATCGTCCAACGCTCCCATTGCACCGATCAACATGCCGGCCAAAACCAAGCCACGCAGGTTTATGCTGATATCCACTTGCTGGATGACGAATAGAATGTCTTCATCTCCGAAACCTGTAAGGTGAGTCAGGTCAACAAAAAAGTTGATCATCAAACCCGTGAACACCAGCGTAAATAGTAATGCCAGGACAGCCGCATGGGTTTTTAGCACCCAACCGTAAATCAGATAGAGCGTAATCCCCAGGAGCAGAAATCCACCTATTAACGTGACAACGGTTGGGTCCTTACCATCGAGAATTCCGGGGATGATATAAACCAAGATCACCACGAGGCTAAGAAACAATCCCAAGAGCCCCCTTGCCCCTTGCCTACCACCCACCAAGATACTGAAAAGCGCAAAGGCGAGCAACAGCCAGAGAAGTGGTTTTGTTCGAACGAAATCAATGAAATAAGCGTTTACTGAGCCATCTGGAGCCTGGGTGATGTTAACTAATAACTGATCGCCGGCTTCCAAAGTCAGACCTTCTGGTCGTATCTGCCGTTTTCCGTAGTCGATTTCCGTAATCAGACCTTTGTGTGGTCCCTCCAACACTTCCACTCGCAAGACTTGATAAGACTGGGTCCGCCCCCCGAGTGCAACCGTTCCCTCCTCGAGGGTTTCAAACACCTCGGCCTTATACATGTCATCGCCAAGCCCAATCCGAGGCCCATCACCTCTTGATCTGGAAAGAAACGCGTCCAACTTAGGAACCAGCAATAGGATCAACGCTGAGATTAAAATCAACATAAACAGGGCTATGAGCAGAAAACGCCGCATCTCTTTTGTCATTCTTATCCTTCCATCAAGCAGGGCATGATTTCGCTAGGCGGCTTTGTACCCGAATAACTGAATAAACAATATAACATCTGGGAATCTATCTTGTGTGAAAATGCCTGGTGTTATCTTCCTGCTCGTTTCAGCCTGCGCTTACGTCTCACGCTGGTTAGACGAGGATCGTCTCCATAACCGCAGAACCCCGTAAACGCTTGAACATTGAGTTATCCAACCGGGTTTTCGATGGTCATCACCATCGATCACGACTCGCCCGCCGATAAAGCATCTCCCGCCTATCCTCGGGTGGAGGCTGATGGGTAAAAAGTGTAAGGAACCAGGTGAGTACCACCCCCATCACAAAGCCCCCGATGTGAGCGAAAAAAGCTACCCCACCGCCCGATTGGGAACCGAGCGAAAGGAAGCCATTGACGAATTGAAGACCAAACCAAAGTCCCAAGACGATCCAGGCAGGCCACACTGCAAGTCGAGTAAACAATCCCAAGGGGACAATCCCTTGGACCCGAACACCCGGGAAGAGGATCAAATAAGAGCCCAGCACGCCAGCGATCGCTCCACTCGCGCCGATAAGCGGGATCTGGGATGTGGGGTCAACCATGACCTGAGCAAAGACGGCCACAGACCCGCTGGCGAAGTAAAGAAACAGGTAATAGAACACGCCACATCGATCTTCCACATTGTCCCCAAATAACCACAGGTAAAGCAGGTTGCTTAATAAGTGGAACCAGTTACCGTGAAAGAACATGCTGCGGAGGATGTCCAGCAGCGTTTCCAGAGAGAAGGGATTGGCAATAATGTTCGTCGGGACCACGGAAAGATTCAAGAAAATGCTCTGCTGATCGGGCAATGAGAACATCTGCTGCCATATAAAAGTTAGAATATTAAGCGCGATTAAGATGTAGGTTAAGATGGGTGTTCGACGAGTGGGATTGAGATCTCGAAGCGGAAGCATAAGCCCTCCATTCAATTTCAAACAGCCCCATCAGGGTTGATAAGCACTACATATTAATCAGAAATTATCACGTTAGCGTGCGGCGATAGCAAGCTGTCACATCTCACCTGCATTAGCATCCATCCACGCAGGTATATCCAATGCAGGAGGTGTTCTACCATAAAGATAATCATCTAGCGTGACGGCTAGCGCCCTGAATACCGATGAATTACCTACGCCGAAACGAACGACATTATGCAGCAAGTTATCGGGATGCGAATATGGGCATACCCGCACGCAACGCCCGCAATCTGTTCCGATTGTATTCCAGTAAGTGAAACATGCCTCTGCATTAATCTGCCAGCGCTTAACGCCGTCAATCTCGATCCTATCGTCAAGCGAAATCGCATTGCTTGGGCAAACAACAGCGCACTTTTTACACCGAACACAGAAATCAAGAACGGAATAGTCCCTGGTCCTTTGGTCGACAGAGAGAGGCAGATCTGTCGTCACAACAGACAAGCGAACGCGAGGGCCGAGCCCGGGCGTTATTAATAATCCCATCCTGCCAATCTCGCCCAGCCCAGCGTCGCGGGCAACCAGGGGGCAGACAACACGATAATTGCCGTCAATGTGGGCGCGGGCAGGGTAACCGAGATTGCGGATAAACGCAGCTATCTGGACAGCAATCGCACCCGAAACCAAATATTGCTGTGCTGATTCCATCACCGTCGGACCGTGCGGAGCATGATCGAGCATGTGCTTGTCCATCTCAACTGTCAGCGCGATGGCGAATTTGTGTTTCAAATCCACCGGTTGACCATAGGGCTCATTACGCCCGAGGTGACTGTAGAGATGGTAATCCCTGAGTTCCGTTACTCCCACCGACATTGCCCCAAGCTTCCTGCCCCATTTCTTAATAAATCCAGTTATTCTTTCTGGATCTGTGGGTACGCGTTCCAGAGCAGGCTCTTGATCGACGATTGTCTGAAATGCTCCAACAGCTTCAAAGCTAGCTTCTGCGGCTGAGAACATGTAAGGATCAAAGAAGGTTGATCCTTTGTTCAGCAAACCCGGTCGGGTCCTGAATTTATCGTCGAGCGCCTTTATGTCCGGCTTGTGCCGGTAGTATTCCTCAAAGCGCTCCGATCCGGGCAGCAGGCGCGCCCGCGCGAACATGATATCGCGTTCATCGACACGGAGTTTGGGGTTATCGTCCTCGGTGATGAGTCTTGGTCCCACGGGAATTAAATATATCGCTGTCGCAAGGACTGCGATGATGAGCAGAAATATGGCTACGATTTCATAGTGGGGAAGAAGTATAAACCCGGCTAGCAGGTACGGCAGAGAAAGCAGCACACCCAGTAGAGCGATTTTGCCCGCGGCGCGGCGTTCATGCTCCTTTATGGACACGATCGCCGCGCCGAAAACAAAAGTCAAGAACAATATACCGATTGTTGCTGTAAGGACACTGAGGAAACGAATTAGCGCTACCTGCATGAAGATGCTGCCTCCTGAGTGGTATGGTCCTCTGTAGGTATTAATCCCTCTGTCCAACCCAAGCGGCAGGCGATTATCATCGATGGTAGTTTTCCATCATCTTCGAGAACTCGGAGTGACCCACCTACGCTTTCGAGTTTGCTCGTTCCCATCAATATTCTAACCAAGCCCCATTTGCTCAATAACTTTCCTAATCCGCTCTAAGGCTTCAACCAAAACAGATCGTGGGCAGGCAAGATTAACTCGCTCAAAACCTTCACCCTCAACGCCGAA
>DAOUEQ010000170.1:0-13359 GCA_034430395.1 Anaerolineales bacterium
CCGTGCTACTTCCAGCTCTTTCTCGAGTTTTTCTTTCTCAATGATCTCGGCTTGGGCTGCTTTCAAGTCATCATAAGCTTGCTGCAATTCAATGTTCTTCTGGCGAAGATCGAAGATCGTGAGATCCTCGGATTCATCAAGCCGCTGGCTGATCGTGCGGATCATTTCGTAAGCGAATCGTGGCTGGCGATGCAGCAATGAGTCAAGGTCGGCAGGATTCATTTCAAGGAGCCGAAGGGGAACTTTCGCGCGAACACTGGCGGTGTGTCGACCAGCTTCGCTGAAGAGGGACATTTCTCCGATGATTGAACCAGGTCCGCGCACGCCCAACAAGCGCTCGTCGGATGTTCCCAGGGCTTTGATGACCTCCACTTCCCCATCGACAAGTATGTAGTAGCCATCCCCCTGGGCATCCTCTTCCAGGAGCAGCGTTCCCCGGGGAATCTCCTTCAGGTCGAGAGTCTCAGCGAGATGCTCGACCTCCTCATCAGGCATCGAGGAGAATATGGAAACGGAACGGATGATGTCTTCGTCCATAATATTTGATCTCTACAAGTCCGAAATTAAAACCAGAAACGGCCACAATCAACGGGGAAAAGGGTTGCGTATGCACACGTTGGAGGGGCTTTGGTGAAGGATGGTTGTTCAAAAAACGTACAGGCTGCGATTGGACCCCCGGCGATGTGCGCTGCGATGTGTGCGAGCCTGCAATCAGACAGCTATATTATTGCACAAAAACCGCCTTCGGACGAAGGCGGTTAGACTTTGCATTGTATAGCTGGATGATGAGTACATACGGATTAATGTTAATGTGGCTTACCCCCAGGGATTGTCACCCGGGCTTTTCTTTTGAACGCGCCCCCATTCGTCAGGGTGAATCCATCTCAGCTTATCAGCGAAATCTTGCAATGTTGTAAATCCATGCGCCAGGTATGTCGGAGTAGGGTAGTGATTTGTTACTGTCAAAGTTATATGACTAGTTACACCTCGAAGTGACGTAACTTTTTTCTCTGTTGCAGAGAAGTGGCTCTGATCTGCAGCATCAATGGGTATGACAATATTGTAATCACCATCAACAACATCGGCTCTGACGACCACAAATTCATTTCCACCATCTTTACCAAACTGGTCATAAATGGCTTTTGCGACTTTATCAGGATAGCCTGCTCGAAGAAGTATCCATGCTCTAACGCGATCTTTTGGTGTCTGTCCAGTACTCATGTTTTCCTCCCCTTTTTTGCTTTCATTTTCTCGTCCAACTTGGACATCACTCCTTCAAGGTATTGTATTAACAACCACCTCCTTTAGTTTCAACATCGCCGGTGGGATGCGGGGGATCGAAACCCAGGGTTTTGCCAGAATTCGACCCTTTGAGTAGTAGATCGGTACGATTGCGGTTTCCTCGGCGACTAGAATGTGATCTGCCTTTCGATATAATTCCAGACGTTGGTTTTGGTCAAGGATACTTACGGCCTCCTCTACGCAGCTATCAAATTCTGGATTTCGCCAGCGAATTGGATTAATGCCTTCCTTACTGTGAAAGAGTATGCGCAAGAAATTATCCGGATCGGGATAGTCGGCACTCCACGCGTTCAAAGCCAAATCCGGGGGATCGGTATCCCGCTGCTCAAGGAAATCCTCCCAACTCATGGGCGTTGGGTTAATATCCAGGTTGAGGACTCTCTTCCATGATTGCTGCAGAAACGGTACAACAGGGTTATCTACCGGACCTTTTTCAAAAGACCAACGTACATCTGGAAAACCGCGACCTTCAGGAAAACCCGCTTCTGCCAACAGTTTCCGTGCCTGACCAGGGTCATAGGTGATACCAATACCATCCGAGTGTCCTGGCATCCCCGGAGGAGTAAACCCACCCAAAGCAGGGTAGTAGGCACCCTGAGATGCCTCACGTGCGAGGGCTTTTTTATCGATCGCATGTGAAAACGCATGCCTGACTCGAACATCATCAAAGGGATGCCGGTTGGTTCGGAACGCTAAGTAGAATGTGTTCAACTGTGGGATAAAGGAAAATTCATCTGGAAATCGGCTGCGGGCGCGCCCGATCGTGCCTAAATCGGACGTGATCATATCTACAGCATCCAATTCATCATGCGCATACGCATCGAGAATCTCTGAGTAATCCGAAATAAACGGGCATTCTATGCGGGTGACGTTTCCCGTAAAGTTTCCACGATAGTAGGGGTTCCTCTGGAGAATGAGCCTCTCCCCCGGTTGATACTCGGAAATGTAATACGGACCGTTTGAGACGATTTTGGTTTTATCAGCCTCAAGCTGATCTTCCCCCTTCAACACTGACATGTGGAGAGGAAAAGCAATGGATGTTGAAAAGAGGAAAGGTAGATAAGCCGTAGGTGATTCCAAGCGAACCTCTAATGTCAAATCATCCATTGCGGATACGCCTACCAGAGCAGGATCTGTAATGATTCCCTCTCCAAATTTCCGTGCGTTCTCAATCACATATAAGAGCTTTGAAGAAGGTGGAAAAGTCTGAAGGGTCAAGCTGTGTTTCCAAGTGTTTTCGAAATCCGTTGCCCTAAGTGTCGATCCATTATTCCAATGCAAACCTTCTCGGAGGTGGAAAAGATATCTCTGTCCTTCATCTAATACCTCCCAGCGTGAAGCTGCTGCTGGAAGAACATTGAACTCATGATCTACAGTTGTTAATCCCTCGTATATCTGATTCAGAATAAACCTAGATGCATCACCAACCATGACATTAGGATCGAGGGAGATGGGTTCCCTGACTGCCATTCGAAGAACGTTTATGGGGAGGGGAGACTCCTTTAGGGTAACGGATTCTTTTCCTGAATCCCACACGGAGAAAGCCTGATCATAGGCCATCCGAGCTTCTTCAGGACGAAAATCTGCTGTGTATACCAAACCGAGTTTCATGAGTGTACGGGCGATTTGCTCTGAATCTCCAGATGTTTCTAAGATATTTAAAACCCGGCGGTAATGCTCAACCGCCTCAGCGTGCGCATAAATCATCCGCGCTTGATCCCCAGCCTGAATGAGGTACTCAAGCGCTCTCTCCGAATCACCCGCTTCGGTAAAGTGAAATGCAAGCTGAGGTGCGATTTCTCTCGCTCGATCTCCGTAGACATCTTCGAGAATGGACCCGACTTCTCTATGCAGCTCGGTTCGCTCAAAATCCCCCAAGCTGTTATAAAGATGCTGCTGGAACAATTGATGACGGAATCGGTATTGGTAGAGGCGATACTCTAATAGTTCCAGGATGCCATATTCTTGGACGAGGCGGTGCACCTTGTCCAGCTCCTGGCTCAATTGACGCACGAGCGACCGCTCATTCACCTTCCGCACCCTGGCGACAACCTGCGCCGTGAAATCCACGCCCTCCACACTAGCCACTGTGAGCGTCTCTTTCAAATCATCCTCTAATCTGCCGATGCGCTCTTCGATCACCCCCTCTACGCGCGCAGGGAGCACAGACCAATCGAGTTCGTCCGTCTCAACCCATAGGCCGTCTGAATCCTGGACAATGTCGCCCCGCTCCTGGAGATTCCTCATAAGTTCCACCGTGAAGAGCGGATGCCCTTCTGTATGCGAGAACAACGCCGCTCGGAATTCGGGGGACAAGCGATTGGGTTCACTGTCTATGTAGGCATCGACAAAATTGCGCGACTCATCTGCTTTGGTTTTTCCCAGATCGACTTCTCTCTCACCGGACTGGCGTTTGAACTCAGCTAGGATCTTCTCCAACGGATGGGGTTCATCGCCACGTCCCAGGGCGACCTCCTCCGGTCGGTACGCTCCGACGATCAAAATCCGCCCATCCCCTAATCGTCGCCCAAGATGGAAAAGCAGGTTGAGAGAGGCGCCATCCGCCCACTGCATGTCGTCAAGGATTAGAACCAGGGGATGGTCAGCTGCAATCGAATTGAGCACGTGTTTATACTGCTCAAATAGATTGCGCTGCTCTATGTCGGGCGTTCCCATTCGATCAGGATCCACCAGCGTGCCCAAGCGTTCTTGCCAGCTGGATCGGATTTCAACTGCAGCATTAACCCGTGCAATCAGGTCTCTACCGGAGACAAATACGTTGACCAAATCCGGCCCGTACTCCACGATCGCTCTTGCGGCAGAGGGCATCGAATCCCATAGGCGGAGGGCATCCTCGCGGTTGATCGCTCCCGAGGTCCATTCGGCCTCTACATCACCGGTAAGCATGGCCATTATTCGCCGGAAGGGCAGATAAGGATCGCCGATTCCCCTGAAGGCGCTGCACTCTCCCCCCACGATTAAGAGGTCGGGATAGCGGTCTATCGCCTGTCGGCCAAACGCTTCCAGGAGCGCAGTCTTGCCCCGCCCGGGTCCACCGGTCACAAAAGCAATGCCCCCATTTCCCTGCAGCGCATTTTGAAGGAACTTCTCTAAGATTTCTAACTCGCGCTCGCGGGCGACGAAAACGGGGGGTTGAGATTCTGCTTCGGCTTTTTCTAGGAAGGATGGGAGGCGAGCAGATTTCAAAGATAGAGGATCTTCTGCGGGTAGAGCTTCGAGCGAGGTGAGAGGCGGAAATTCAGAGGGGAGCCCATCGATTACAAGCTGGGCGATCCGCTCCGGATATTTTATATCCTTCAATCGGTGTCGACCAAGATCCAGGAGGGCAATGCCCTCGGGCAGTTCCCCGCGCACGAGCGGTGCGGTCGTCGCGGATAGCAGCACCTGGCCGCCATGTCCAGCGTGTGCGATGCGGGCGGCGCGGTGCACGTCCATGCCCACGTAGCCCTCATCCCAACTCAGTGGCTCGCCGGTGTGCAGGCCCATGCGCACACGCACCTCCACACTTTCTGGCCAAAGGTGAGAAGCTAAAGAGCGTTGTGCATCGACGGCAGCCTTAACAGCATCAGTGGCTCTTGTGAAGGAGTAGAAAAACGCATCCCCCTGCGTGTCGACCTCCTGACCACTCCATTTTTTGAAACACTCGCGTAGAAGCTCACGTTGTTGCGAAAGCACAACAGCGTATCCATCGCCAAGCTGTTTCAGCAGCTTTGTAGAGCCCTCGATGTCTGTGAAGAGGAAGGTAACGGTGCCGGAGGGGAGTTCTGTGTAGGGTAATTCGTGTTTCATATACCTCATTCAAACGATATATTCATGACGGTTCAATGCGGATCGAGGATGACATCCTTCCAGTGGTATATGTTAATCGCCGATGTCGGACATTTACTCACCCAGGGCTTAACAAATAAGTGCCACCTTCCATAAGTGAGGGGCATGACCGCCGCCGCCTCAACCAGAATCTTGTCCGCCTGGTTAAACAGCCTCATCCGCTCTTCCTGAGCCGTGGTCCGTTTGGTTTTCTCCAACAAATTATTAAAGCTCTCGTCCTCCCATTTTTCCATCCCCATTGTGAGCGCTCCATCCAAGAAACAAGCGGGGTCTGGGTAGTCTGCCGACCACCCATACCAACCCATTTCTGGTTCGTCCTCGCTGTTGTTCCTTTCAAGATATTCGCACCAATCCACCCAATCCATGCTTTCCCACTCAATCTCAACTCCGAGGTTATCCCGCCATTGGGCTACCGAATACTCTTTGATGGAATCAACGGGTGTGGGGGCCAGGCAGTGTATTGTGGGGAAGTCTCGACCGTTTGGGTAGCCCGCCGCTGCCAGGAGTTTGCGGGCACCCCCGGGGTCGTACGGCAGGGCGATACCCGCTGAATGCCCGGGCATCCCCGGCGGCACAAGGCCGCCCGTGGCTGGGAAAACGTACCCTCCCAAGGTAACATTCGACAGCTTTTCTCTGTCCATGGCGAGCACAAACGCCCGACGTACCCGGATGTCGTCGAAGGGTGTTTTGGTGACATTGAATCCAAAGAAATGAGTGTCCAGCGCTGGAATCATCACATAATCCCCGGCATGGTGCTGGCGTGCCCTATCAATCTCATGTGGAAACATGGCATAGACACCATAGATGTCAAAGCGATCTGCCTTGTACATTTCCAATTGTGGTGAATGATCAGATGGATCCTTCTGGAAGTACAGTTCCACACTGTGCAGGTTGCCACTGAAGCGCCCATGGTACTCGGTGTTGCGGATCAAGACCATCAGCTCACCCCTCTGCCATGAATCCAGTCGGAAGGGACCATTGGTTACGATCTTGCCCACGTCCGTCCATTCTTTCCCGTGTGCTTCCACCACGTGTTGGGGAAGGGGGTAAGCGGTGGTAGAGGCCATCAGATGGAGAAAGTGTCCAGTTGGTTCTTCCAACTCCACCGACAGCGTGAGGTCATCGAGAGCACATACCCCAACATTCTCTGGCCCAGAGGTCTCACTTTGGTGGAAGGCTCTAGCCCCTTTGATATCGAATAGCATGTGGGCACTCTTTGACTCGGTGGCCGGATCCAACGCACGCTTCCAGGCGTACTCAAAGTCCCCCGCTGTCACCGGTGTCCCATCCGACCAGCGCACGTCGTCGCGCATATGGAAGACATACTTGCGACCACCTTCAGACATATCCCAGCTTTGGGCCACGTCGGGAACGATGTCCATCTCAGGATTACTATCCACCATTCCACCGAAAAGATTGGTAATAACACCGACCGACCAGAGGTCATTAGATAGATTGGGGTCCAGAGTCGTGATCCCTGTCCAATTCAAACGAAGCGCGTGCAGCGCTGGTGCAAGCGGCCTGGTGGATTCTGCTGAACCTGCCCGCTGCCATAGAGCAAAGCCCTCCTCATAAGCCTCATGAGAATCTTCGAATTGAAAGGCAGAGTGGTAGGTTAACCCAAGTTTCATCAGCGTCCGCGCGGCTTCATCGTCACACCCCTGTTCTTTTTGTAACGTCAGCGCCCGATTATAGAAGTCAATCGCCTCCTGGTGGGCGTAGGCCAGACGAGCCCTGTCTCCCGCCAGCTGCAAGTAGTGGATGGCCTTCTCTGCTTCCTGCGCATTGGCATAATGATAGGCCAGCTGCACGGCAATGGTATCCTTATCCTCCGCATACAAATCCTCCAGCGCTCTTGCCACCTCACCGTGGAGCAGCCGTCGTTCCCCGGCACCGATATCGTTATACAGGAAGCGCTGAAAGAGAACGTGACTGAACTGGAACTGGGAAAGGATGTTAGCTCCCACCTTCGACTCGCCCCTCGCTCTAACAAGACGGTGCTGCTTTTCCAATTCTCTGGAAAGCCTCTTGAGCAGCTTGCGTTCTCCAACTTGCTGCACGCCGGCTACGACCTGTGAGGTGAAGTCCTCCCCCTCCACGCTGGCAATTGTCAAGGTCTCCCTCAATTCCTCCTTCAACCGCCCGATACGCTCCTCGATCACCCCCTCCACCCGCGCCGGCAGAACACCCCAATCCAACTCGGGACTCTCGATCCACAGCTCGTGCTTGTCCCTCACCAGGGCTCCTCGTTCTTGCAAGTCCCGCAGAAGCTCCACTGTGAATAGAGGGTGACCATCCGTATGATCGTATAGCGCCTGTCGAAAACCCTGGGACAAGCGGTTTGGCTCACTGTCTAGGTATGCCTTGATAAATTGGTGTTGCTCATCCTCCGAAATAGTGCTCAAATCGATCCAAATATTCCCGTGCAGCCGTTTGAATTCTGCCAGCACCGGTTCCAGCGGGTGTTTCTCCTCCCCACGGCCGAGCGTAATTTCCTCTGGCCGGTACGCGCCCACAATCAAAATGCGCCTCCCTAGAAGCTGCCGTCCCAGGTGAAACAGCAGGTTGATCGAGGCTTTATCGGACCATTGCAGGTTATCAAGCATGATCAACAGCGGGTGCGTTTCTGCAGTCACAGCGAACACATCCTCAAGCTGCTCGAACAGGTTGCGCTGCTCGAGTTCCCCCGGCAGGGGTCGCTCGCGCTCGGTGAGCGTCGCCAGCCGTTCAAGCCAGTCTGCAGAGCCTTCCAGCGCAGAGCGGACTCGTGCCAGAAGCTCCCTCCCGCTCACGAAAACGTCAACCAGGTCCGACCCTTGCTCCACCAGAGCTCGTGAAACACTGGGCATCGCCTCCCATAGGCGGGTCGCTTGTCCCCGGGTGAGCCTTCCCGCAGCCCAGTGCGTCTCTAGATCTCCCGTCAGCATTCCCATCACGCTGCGGAAGGGTCGATATGGATCCCCAATTCCTGTGTGCGCGCTGCATTCCCCGCTGGCCACCAACAAGTCGGGATGTCTTTCCATCGCCCTCCGGGCAAACGCATCCAATATCGCCGTCTTCCCTCGTCCCGGATCTCCGGTCAAGAAGACCACCTGCCCGCGACCTTCGAGTGCCTGGTCGAGAAAACCATCCAACAGATCTAGTTCCCGATCCCGTCCCACAAAGATAGGCGCAGGAACCTCCTCTGTTTCCAGAAAAGCAGGCAGCTTCACGGGTCCGAGGTCGATGGGAGCTTCCGGTGGCAACGCCTCTAGCGATTTCAAGGGGGGAAAATCAGCCGGGAGACTTTCAATTACGAGATGCCCGATGCGCTCGGGGGTGCGCAGATCCTTCAACCGGTGGCGACCGAGGTCCACCAACGTGACGCCACCCGGAAGGTTCTCCTGCACCAGGGGAGTCGTCGTTTGGGAGAGCAGCACCTGCCCGCCGTGACCGACGGCAGCGATGCGCGCCGCCCGGTGCACGTCGATGCCCACGTATCCTTCTGACCAAGTGAGCGGTTCACCTGTGTGCAAACCCATCCGTAGGCGAACTTCAGTATCTTCAGGCCACGACTGTTCATGGATCGTCTTTTGAATCTCGACCGCTGCAGATACTGCCTGTGTCGCTCTTGGGAAAGAGACGAAGAATGAGTCGCCCTGCGTATCGACTTCCTGCCCCTCCCAGCGCAAAAAGACCTCACGCACAATCCGCCGTTGCTCTTCTAACAGATCGGCGTACTGATCACCGAGTTTCTTCAAAAGCTCGGTCGAGCCTTCGATGTCGGTGAAGAGGAAAGTGACGGTGCCTTCGGGAAGATCGGTGAAGGGTTGTTCAGGTTTCATTCTGTGGTCCCTTAATGCAGTGTCATGATAGTTCAATTGGTGTTAGCCGCAGATCTCGTAGGTTATCCTGATCAAAACCCGCAAGCCGTGGCAGATCGGTTACGTGTGTGCGACTTAGACGTTCCGTTAATTTGGATAGTAGTAGATAGCGCAGTCGGGGGTGATCTAATAGGCGTTTCAGGTTTTCGGCTGGGACCTGAAGCAGCGTCGTCTCTTCTTCCGCCACAACGTTTGCTGTACGCTCGACTCCCATCAATGCCGCAATCTCCCCAAAGAAATCTCCCGCGGCCATGATGGATAAGGATCGAGAAACGCCCGCCGAAGTTGTTGTTCCGGCGACGGCTCTACCAGAGAGAATGAAGAATGCCTCCCCTCCAGGTTCTCCTTGCCTGATAAGCGAGGAACCCGTTGGTGCAGATCGAACTTGCGATGCCTCCAAGAATTGGGTCCGTTCGGCCATGTTTAATTGTGTGAATACAGGTAAGTGAATTAGCAATGCCTCGAAATCAAGTATGGTTGCCGCACGTCCTACGGATAAGGATGGCATCGTCGGTGCAGTCCGCAGCAGGCTCACTGCCCGCTTCCACTCCTCAGCGGATTGGCGTAAACCAGGTAAGGACAAGGTGAGTGCTCCCGAGAACAAGATGATCAAAGCGCTGATGAGCATCATTGCGCGAATATCTACCATGTCTGCAAGCCCGGCTGCACCCATGCCGAGCAGAAAGGCAATATTCTTTACAACCGAAAAAACGCTCATCACTCTACCTCGGATCCCGCGTTCCGTATTGCGTTGAATTAAGAGTCGCCCGGAGATCATCGCCGGCGCATTCATAAAGCCAACAATCATGACTATGGCGATCGCCAGCGGGATAGAAGTGGTTCTGGAATAGAAAATAGCAGCCAGGCCCATTCCCAAGTAACTTATTGCGATCCACTGCCCTTCTCTGAGTCGATCTCCCACCCTGGCCATGAGTAGGCTTGCCAAGACGAAACCAACGGAGGTTAAAGCCTCTTGCAGACCGTATTCAAACTCAGAAGCATGCAGCGCTCTTTCGGCGAAGGGAAGCAGCAGCGAATTCCACAGCCCGAACCCGAGCAACACCGGAATAGAAACCATCAATAACGAGCGCAACAATGCATTATTCACGAGAAAATTCATGCCGGCACGCAGGTTCTTGCCGATCATGCGGATTGTTGTCTCACCTTCGACTTCCAAGGGCGCTATTCGCACTGCAAGAATGCAGAGCGCAGAGATGATGAAGGTGAGTCCATCGATGTAAAAAGCCCATGCAATGGGGAATTTTGAAGCGATTAGCCCTGCGGCTGCAAATCCCACCGCGGTCGAGCCGAAGGCACTGATAGCGATGAATGAATTTGCTGCCGCCAATTCTTCATCGGAAGCAATCTCAGGTATCACACTCGAATGAGCCGGATCGAAAAACTGTCCAATCACACTTGTCAACATGACGATGATATACAGCCAGGCGATTCCATGAGAAATTAGGAATGGGATCAGGATGACCACTACAGCCCGGGAGACATCAGCAATGATCATGATCCGCTTACGATCAAAACGGTCGACAAATACACCGGCGATGAGGCCGAACAATAGCGTTGGAGCGGATGTTGCGATGAGCATCAAGCCCACGCTGAGCGCTGAACCTGTCAGGCGAAATACTACGATGGAAGCTGCGAGGGAAGTTAGGGCGCTTCCTATCGTCGAGACCAATTGACCAATCCATAGGAATGTAAAACTTCGGTTGCGAAAAATCGCAAAGGTGGAAGGTCTTACTCTGGCCTCATTAGTCATCATTCTGTGATCCTCCTTTGTGCGATATCGATCTCTGAAAAAAGAGAAGATTATGGCAGAGGTTATTTACTTCAGTATACTTATGTTCATGTGTAAACGAATTCTCGCAAAGAAAGTGTCTTCTTCGTCGAGCCCGAAAGCCTGACTCCCCGGTGACGATAGCCGGAAGGTGAAGCGACAATGGGCTCGGAGTTTTTGAGTTGATTTGTGGTAAAAATCTGCGCACCGGCGGTCATCCAATTCCAAATGTCGGATAATGCGGCTTAGTGGGGAGGTTGGAGGGATGTGGAAGCCGCCAATCTACCCGTCCGGCGACAAGCCTCTTTAAATCCAGCTGCATACCAAAATGAGAGCTATCGACACACCTATGTACGATTAAATTGCTACGAAAAACGGGGGTCCCACTGAGACATCACGATGATGTTTCTACTTCCCCCAGTACCCATAGTACATGATTAGACTCTCAATAACAATTCAAGCATGCAATAGAATAGAGGCCCCTCAATCCCGCTTTCACGAAAGAGCCTGAATCCGCCGACTCTTCTCCTTCATGACATTCGAAACAGTAATCCACTTGGGCAAGAGAGAAGACGGATAAAGCTATCCTGGGCTTCAACGCTGTTCGGATTGGATTGTACGAATAAGCTGTTCGAGTTCAGTTTCCGAGCCCTTGGCTAAACCTCGCTGGAGCTGTTCAGGGGATAGATGCGTTTCGAGTTTGTTGATCTCAAGATCTGCTAGATACTTATAGAGTGCGGGCGTCGTCTTCTGGGACTTTGCAAAACCAAGCAGCTCGGCTGCAAGCGCATACTGTCTCTGGTGGTTCCGTACTGCAGCAATGCCGATTAAGGCGTAACTGACGATTGCTGGGAATTGATTCTCGATTGCCAGCGTAAGAGCGCGCCTGAGGTGTGGATCGGCGTTTTCAAACCTGCCTAGGCCCACCTCAGCAAATCCGATGCGGCAGTAGGAAGTGTTGATACCCCAGCGGTGTCCAATCGATTCAAATTGCTCTAATCCAGTATTGCCATAACTTAACGCTTCTTTGAAATCTCCTATTCCCCAGGCGCTCAAGCTCATGCGGCTTAGAGCATAACCCTGTCCGGCGATATCATTGAATTCGATGAATATAGTCTGAGCCTTCTGGTGATACTCCAACGCCTGTTCATACTCTTGGCGTGCGTCGGACCATGTGCCAAGTTTGCTCAATGTGTACGCCTGACCCAGCCGAGAGCCTTCGCGTTTGCAGAGTTCATACGCGTCCTGGAAGATTTCCCCTGCGCGATCAAGATCACCCATCTCTTTGTACGTCCAACCCAACCAGGAAACACTTGTGAGCAACCCATAGAGATCGTTGAATGAGTTAAATAGCGAAGTTGATTCAGAAAGATTAGTGATCGCTGTGGAATAATCACTGCATAAAACGCGATAAACACCTAGAGCAAGCAAGCAATTTGCCAACTCCTGAGTTAACTCTGTTTCACGCAGAATTGGGAGAATATCCTCCGCAACTTCCTCATGGTCAGATGAACCCAGAGAACTCTCAAACGCGCATTCGAAGGCAGTAATTGCGAGCAGCACTGTCCCCCGGGGAGAGCCGAGTTCCATCTTTATGCCATCATCCCTCAAGCCGCGCGAGATCTTTCGAAGAACATCTAGACCTTCGTAGTAATTAGTGGACCGGTAGAAAGCGCAGAAATCTCGCATGAATCCAAGTGCCTCTGCCTCCTCCCAAACTCTAAATGCATGGTTGACTGCATCTTTGAGATTGCTGATGTCCGGTCGTATCTCATCCCGGAGTTGAGGTATCTGCTCTCGGTCGAGTGCACCTCTGCGTTCTTGCAGAAAGCGGGCGAAATAACGACTATGTTTTTCTTTTACAGCTTGTTGTTCTTCGCTATCAAGGCTTAATTGCTCCTGGGCATACTGCCGTAGCAGTCCATGTATATCGTAGCGACCCTCAACGCTCTGCCGTATGAGTGATTTACTCATGAACTCCGCCAGCGTCGTCAAATTCACACCTGCAACTTGTTCAGCTGCCTGCCGAGAAAAACCTCCGCGGAATATAGAAAGCCGTTGAAAGCTTTCTCGCTGCTCTTCGCTGAGCAATTGCCATGAGTGCTCAAAAACCGCCCGCAAGCTTCGATGTCTTTGCGGAAGATCACGCATCGTACTGACTACGAAGTCTAGGTTCTTCTCGATCTCGTGTACGATTTCGCTGCAGGGCAACGTGGCCATCCAGGCCGCTGATAGTTCGATGCCCAGAGGTGAACCATCCATAAGTTGACAGATGCGCACCGCATGTGGCTCTACCGCGTTAGAGAGCACAAACTCGCTATCGACTTGCAGAGCACGCTCTCTGAACAAATGCAGCCCGCTGTAAACCTTATTGCTGTCATGTCCATTTTTCGGGTAGCTCATTCCGCCCACGTCGAAGATCCATTCTTCGCGTAAGTTCAAACGCTCGCGGGATGTGATCAGAAAGCGAACATCGGGGGCATGCTGTATCAGCTCGGTGAGTAGCCCGGCGCCTTCAATCAGGTGTTCGAAATTATCCAGGACCAGAAGGCAAGA
>DAOUEQ010000171.1:0-15636 GCA_034430395.1 Anaerolineales bacterium
AGGTACTTCTTTTGTTCTTCGGTCAGGACGTCGATTTCTGCACCCATCGCTTCGAGCTTAAGGCGGGCAATCTCGCGATCGATGTCCTCGGGTATGGTGTAGACTTTTTTCTCAAGCTCAGCAGCTTTTTTGAGAAGATATTCAATGGAGAGCGCCTGATTGGCGAACGACATGTCCATTACACTCGCTGGGTGACCCTCCGCGGCGGCAAGGTTGATCAAGCGCCCTTCGCCTAGCAAGTTAATTCTCCGCCCATCTTTCAGAATGTACTGCTCGATGAATTCGCGAGGTTTCCGTGTCTCGGTGGCCATTTCTTCTAGAGCCGGGATATTTATCTCGACATTGAAATGCCCCGAGTTAGCAATAATAGCGCCATCTTTCATCCGTTCAAAATCATCGCGATCAATAACGTTGAGATCGCCGGTTAGGGTGCAGAAGATGTCACCGATTTCTGAGGCTTCTTCCATCGGCATCACCCGGAAACCATCCATAATGGCTTCGAGCGCAGCCAAAGGTTCGACTTCGGTCACGGTCACGTTTGCCCCCATTCCGCGCGCACGCATTGCCAGCCCGCGCCCACACCAGCCGTAGCCGGCGACGACGAATACCTTCCCTGCCAGCAGGATGTTCGTTGCCCGGACGATCCCATCGATCGTTGACTGCCCGGTGCCGTAACGGTTATCGAAGAAGTGCTTGGTCATGGCGTCGTTTACGGCGAGGACTGGGAATTCCAGCGCACCGTCGGCAGCCATGGCACGTAGGCGGATAACACCGGTAGTAGTTTCCTCGGTTCCACCACGCATATTCTCCAAGAGCTCACGTCGATCTTTGTGGAGCGTGCTTACGAGATCGGCGCCATCGTCCATTGTGAAGTGGGGATCGATGTCGAGCGCGGCGTGGATGTGTTTGTAGTAGGTTTTGTTATCCTCGCCCTTGATCGCGTACACAGGGATCTCATCATGCGTCACAAGCGAAGCCGCTACATCGTCCTGAGTCGAGAGGGGATTAGATGCAGTCAGGATTACATCTGCGCCACCATCCCGTAATGTCCGCATCAGGTTGGCCGTCTCTGTTGTCACGTGCAGACAGGCAGCAATCCTGGTTCCTTTTAAAGGCTGCTCTTTCACAAAACGGGCTTGTATTTGCCTAAGAACCGGCATCTCCTGTTCCGCCCACTGAATTCTCCGCCGACCACCTTCGGCAAGCGACATATCTTTGACATCGTATTCAACACTCATTGGCATCTCCATTGCTGAAATTTATTTTCCCATCTAATAATCTTGGCTTACCAGGCATACGCTTCTGGTGCGGGACCACCTGGACCAGGCCAGATTGTATCTAATTTTGTGAGGAATTCAGGATCAAGATCGATCTCGAGCGCGTGCAGGCTGCCCATTAATTGATCCATTGTTCTCGGACCGATGATTGGCGCAGTCACAGTCGGATTGCCCAGGAGCCAGGCGAGGGCGATGTCAGCGGGATCTTCACCAAGTTCGCGGCATAGCGTTTCATAAGCCTCGAGCTGTTCACCATATTCGTCAAGTTGTTTCTGAGCATGCTCCTTCGCTCGGCGACCCTTCTTCGCCTTCTCCATCGCCCCTGCGAGTAAGCCTCCCGAAAGTGGACTCCAGGGGATCAAGCCAAGTCCGTAGGACTCGCAAGCGGGGATTACCTCCAATTCAATGGAACGTGCAGCGAGATTATAAAGGCTTTGCTCGGAGACCAATCCCATGAAGTGTCGCTCTTTTGCCGCGCTTTGAGCCTGGGCGATATGCCAGCCAGCAAAATTGCTGCTGCCGACGTAAAGCACTTTGCCCTCCGCTACTAATTGCTCCATCGCCTGCCAGACCTCTTCCCAAGGTGTTTCGCGATCGATGTGGTGCATTTGGTAGAGATCGATATGGTCCGTCTGCAGGCGGCGAAGGCTTTCTTCACACGCCCGTCGAATGTGGAATGCCGATAGACGGCCTTCATTCGGAGCTTCACCCATGCGCCCATACACTTTCGTGGCAAGTACGATCTTCTCACGCCGCCCGCCACCCTGAGCCAACCATCTACCAATGATTTGCTCCGTGATGCCCTCACCGAGTTTCCACCCGTAAACATTCGCCGTATCAAAGAAATTAATGTCCATGTCGAGCGCCGCATCCATGAGTTGAAAGCTGGTCTTCTCATCTGTCTCGGGTCCAAAATTCATGGTCCCCAGGCACAGTCGACTGACTTTTAAGCCCGTTCGTCCCAATGTTGTATAGTCCATGATGCAACCTCCTCTTACTCTATCGATAATATTATTCGTTCCACGTATTCGTCACGGCTTCTCGCGTAATTCGCCAAGACCCTCATAATAACCGCAATGGATCTGAAACCCCAGATCTTGATACAAGTGGACGGCAGCGTAATTATCCTTGGCAACGTTGAGGACGATTGTTTGGATACCCATCCTTCTCAATTCGCTTATCACCCGAGCGCTGACCTTTCGTCCGAAGCCCTGCCCTCGATGTGCGGGATGGGTGAACACGTTCCCGATCGCGGCCATGCCGGCACTTTCAGATAAAACGTGGATACCGGAAACCGCGACAAGTTCCCCATTGTGATAGGCGCCAAAAAAAGGACCTTCCTCGAGTTGTCGTGGATGAAATGAGTCCGGTCGGTCTGCGTGATTCGCGAAGAGCGAGTTCAAGGAATCAAGATCCTCCCCTAACAAACGATAGACATCTGGATCCGGGTCTATCTCAGGGCTAACACCCTGATAGCTCATACGCCACATCTGCAACTCAGATTGGGCAGAGAGCAAAGGCTCCAGGGAAAACCTGTGTTCGGGAAGAAGTGTATATTGATACTTGCCAGGAGGGACCTGGGTTATGAGTGCGATAACGTCTTCCTTCGGTCCGCACGCGAAGAGGACCGGTGGTGTTAAGCCGCTATACGTCAATACAATCCCCTCCGCCGAGTGATGCCATCGGCAGAAAATCGCATGTTGCGGGGAAAGATCCGCCAGAGCATATGCTGACCATATGGGGTCTATAATAAGTATCTTTCGGATTTTGGATTCTGGCATGGCTGTGCTAGCGCAGGAGATCGAGTGCACCGGAGTCATCGAAGGTCTGGCGGTAGCGTTTAATAAAGCTATCCAATGTAAACGAGTGACTCTGTGGACCTTCAGCTTCGATGCAATAAGTTGCTGCCATGACACCCATCTCTGCGCAGCGGAGGAGAGGCAGGTCATTTAAATACCCCTTCAAGAAACCACCCCGGAATGCATCGCCAACACCAGTGGGGTCGGCGATCCTCTCTGGCAATGCTGCGGGCACATGTACCTGTCCTTCCGCTGTGAAGAGGTCAGCCCCATTATCTCCACGGGTAATCACAACAAACCCTGTGCTCTTCAGTATCCCATCGAGATCGAAACCGGTTTTCTCCTCTATCAGGCTGAACTCGTAATCGTTGCTAAAGAGGGAATGTGCCCCGATGATCCCTTCGATCAATTCTTCAGAAGAAAGGCGCACGATTTGCTGGCTAGGGTCGTAAATGTAGGGGATGCCTAATTCGCAGCATTCCCGCACGTAATCGATCATCGCCTGCGGGTCATTCGGGGAGATCACAGCCAGATCAGGCATCGGATCGATTTCTTTAAAAGTAAGGTCTGAAGCTTTCGCCATTGCGCCAGGATAGAAGCTGGCGATCTGGGCGTTGGCTTGGTCCGTGTTTACGAAGAACGATGCGGTGAAGAGGTCGGGAATGACTTTGATCGCGGAAGTATCCACACCTTGGGATTCCAGCCATTGTCGATGCTCCTCAAAGTCAGGACCAACGGTCGCCATGACTAGCGGTCGTTCGCCCAGCAGTGCAAGTGTATAGGCGATATTTGCAGCTACCCCACCGGGACGGTGGACTAGATTATCGACAAGGAAAGATATGCTGATGTCCTCTATCTTGTCAGGGAGAATGTGCTCGCTGAAACGACCGGGAAAGGTCATTAAATAATCGAATGCGATGGAGCCAGTGAGTACAATTTTCATTCTTCCTCCTCGCGATGGAAGGCATGAGAGATTGATTTTTCAAAAGGTGGTTTTAAAACCCCCGCTTCGGTGATGAGCGCCGTGACCAGGTGATGCGGTGTAATGTCGAAGGCGGGATTACGTGCCTTACTCCCTTGGGGCGAGATAGGCATGCCCCCTCGCTGAATATCCAAAACCTCTGATGGATCGCGCTCCTCGATGGGGATCTCTTCACCCGAAGATGAATTCCGGTCGATCGTAGAGAGAGGCGCCGCGCAATAAAAAGGAACATCATTCTCAATGGCGGCTAACGCTAGCATGTAGGTGCCGATCTTGTTGGCGATATCCCCGTTTGCTGCTACCCGGTCTGCCCCAACGAAAACTGAAGCGACTTCACCCCGTTGCAGAAAGAAACCAGCGGCGTTGTCCGTGATAATTTCGTGGGGTATGCCGTATTGGTCGAGTTCCCAGGCGGTTAGGCGTGCGCCTTGAAGTCGAGGCCGAGTCTCGTCCACAAGGACATGGATGCGCTTTCCATCCTCATGCGCAGTCCGGATCACACCGAGCGCTGTCCCGAAATCGACTGTAGCCAGCGCCCCAGTATTGCAATGATGGAGGATGGTGTCTCCATCTTTGATGAAACTAGCTCCGAAAGCACCAATCCTACGATTGATCTCAACATCCTCATCAGCGATGCGTTGAGCTTCATCCACGAGCGCTTGGCGCATGGTTTCTACACCTGAAACCATCGAACCCTCAGCTGTTATAAGCATCCGGTCTATTGCCCAATGAAGGTTCACTGCTGTGGGTCGGGTGCTGCGAAGGGCTTCGGCAGCAGTGGTAAGTTCTTGCCAGAGATCCTGCGTGCTGCCAGTGGAAGAGCGAACCGCAGTAAGTGCCAAGCCAAACCCGGCTGCAGCTCCGATTGCGGGAGCGCCACGGATGGACATCTCGCGGATCGCATTCGCTACGCTATCGCAAGTCTCCAACGAAAGAAATTCTACGGCAGTCGGGAGACGTTGTTGGTCTATCATTCGAACTGTGGGACCATGAGGATCCCAGCTGATCGTTCGCACGATCACCTCACATAAAAATGCGCCCTCGGTGGAGAGCGCGGCGAGTTCCCAAACTCGAGTCTAGCATGGAGGAGGGTAGCCCGCAAGATTGACCCTGATGATCATGTCGAATATGATCGCATTCGTGAGTAGGACAACAGCGAAGTTAGGATTAGTCGTTTTGCTTGTCATCCTCTCGATCCTGAGCTGCCGACTTCCGAGTGCCGATCCACCGGAACCGACAGCCACGCCGAGCCAGACCCCTACGCCTACTGCAACTTCGACACCGACGTCAACGCCAACACCATTGCCATTGACGATGCTTGAGAACGGTGAACGTGCGCGCTTCAACGGCGATTGGGAGCGAGCGATAAATATTTTCAAAGAGGCACAATCTTTTGCGAGTGATCCATTGTTGTCGGCCGCGGCGCAGCTGGGCATCGGCAAGACGCTGCTCGAGGCGCGACGCTTTGAGGAGGCGGTTGCTGCACTCGATGACTACATTCTGAGATTTCCGGATCAGGATGGTGTGGCTGATGCGTACTTTCTACGAGCGGAGGGGAGAATGGCTTTGGGGCGGTACGAGCAAGCGGCCGAGGATTATGGCGACAGCATCAACCTGGGGTTGCATGCTCTTGATGCGTTTGTCCTTGAGCTTCAGGGCGATGCCTGGATAGCCACCGGGGAGATCGAACGTGCACAAGATGCTTATAGTATTGCGCTGCAGACGATCAGTCCAGAAACGGATCTCTCAGTTGAGATCAAACTTGCCCGAGCTATTGCTGCCTCCGGTGATTATCATCAAGCGATTGAGAAGTATGAATCTATATATTCTAAGAGTGAGAGTGAATTTACACGTGCACAGATAAATCTCTTGATGGGGCAAGCTTTTCTAGCCCTGGGGGATGCGGATCAGGCTTACCAGCGGTTCCAAGATTCGGTTGAGAACTACCCCAAGGCATATGATTCCTATACCGGGCTTGTTGCTTTGGTAAATGATGGCGTGCCCGTGAATGAACTCGATCGAGGGCTGGTCGATTTCTACGCCGGCCAATACGGTGTGGCGATAGCAGCCTTTGACCGCTATACAACATCTAGTCCGGAGGCGCCAGACGGGACGCCTCACCATTTCAAAGCCCTATCGCTACGAGCACTCGGCGATTACTCAGGAGCTTTGCTGGAATGGCAGATTCTGATCGATAACTACCCAAACGATCAATACTTCTCACAGGCTTGGGATGAACGGGTCGACACACTATGGGCTTACCTAGACCAGTATGACCTCGCTGTGCAAACGAGTCTTGCCTTCACGCAGAATTACCCGGAGCACCCTCAGGCGCCAGAATTCCTTTTCGCTGCGGCTCGTATAGCTGAACGGAATGACGATCTTCAGCAGTCAGCTCAATTATGGCTTCAACTCGCCACGGATTACCCGAACGCTCCGCAAGCTTTCCGGGCTGCGTTCCTAGCAGGGATTCAATACTTCCGTCTTGGGGAGAACCACCAGGCAGAAACTGCTTTTGAGAGAGCCTTGGATTTGTCCTTATCCAGTGAGGATCGAGCAGCAGCCCAATTATGGATTGGAAAATCACGCCAGGCGAGCGGTGATGATAACGCTGCGCAGCAGGCGTTTAAGGCTGCGGAGATTGTTGACCCCCATGGCTATTATTCACTCCGGGCAACGGACATTCTTAAAGGAAGGCACCCTTTTCAAGCACAGGGGGTCTTTGTGTTCCCATCTGATGAAGAGATGGCTTCGGCTAGAGATGAAGCGAATCAGTGGATGCGTGAAACGTTCGGGATCACTTCAACAGTGCCGTTGACAGAACTCGATGTGAATCTGCGATCTGACCCACGCGCGCAGAGAGGGGAGGAACTCTGGCGGTTGGGCAAGTACGGTGAAGCAAAAGCTGAATTGGAGTCACTTCGAAAGGACTCCCTGCACGATGCAGAAGCCACGTATCGTCTTATGAATTGGTTCTTGGACTTGGGTCTCTACCAGCCCGCGATCTACAACGTTCGTGAGGTAATCCACCTTGCTGGCTTAGATGAGGCAAACTCGCACCTGGCGCCTGATTACCTGCGTTATGTTCGTTTTGGTCCTTACTTTGGGGAGCTATTCCTACCGGAAGCATTGTCTCATGGGCTAGATGGGCTTTTTCTGCTCTCTGTCTCCCGGCAGGAGAGTTTGTTTGAGAGCTTCGCGACCTCATACGCTGCGGCGCGGGGTTTGATGCAGATCATTCCGAGCACTGGTGAATATGTAGCGGAGCGTGAGGGATGGCCGCCAGGATTTACCGCGGATGATTTATATCGGCCCATCGTCAGTGTGCGCTTAGGGGCACGTTATTTGGCCGACCAAAGTGATTTGTTCAATGGGGATCTGTATGCTGCATTGGCTGCCTATAACGCGGGTCCGGGAAATTCATCGATCTGGAAAGATCTGTCTCAGGGTGATCCGGATCTATTCTTGGAAATCATTCGGCTCCAGCAGCCACAGGATTACATCCGCAGCATCGCGTGGGCTTTCGCGGAATACCAGGCGCTCTACGTTGTAGAAAACTGACTCCTTAATTTTATAGGCCACGATAAGCGACTCCCAATAAACCATGATGAGGATTTCTCATCCCCTCCAGGGATTCGAATTTAGTTGAGTCGGCGAGAAGCTCTTCTCGAGTGAAGCTAGAAATCCTTAAGGTGCGTTGCTGGGTCGTTTGTGGAATTAATTAAACAGGCCATGAACGTCAACCTGTTTTCACGACTAACCTTCCTCATCAGCGTCGCTTCTCATGCAGGAAGAGATTATCAAGATGGTGGAATTTCTTTTCCTCATAATAAATGTGAATGATCCGGCATCAATCGATCCCTTAAGGGGACGGGGAGGCTGCTTTAGAGATTTCTTTTTAACGTTAGCATGCTCCATTCGAAGGTGTGGCATTATCCACCTCCCGCTGGTTGAAGATGAGCCCAATAAACAATCCGAAAATGAGATTCATAGAGGTTTAATTTTATGGTAAAATCATAGGTTGCAGTGAAGGGTTCTTGAGGTTTTGCAAAGGGCGTTTAGCTGTAATAACTGGAGAATTATTTACTTCGGGAACTGGTCATGCCGACCAGCAGTTTCCCGTTTGGTACTGAATTCCCCTGGATGTTTATCACCGAGATTGGATCGCACAATTACAGCCTACAGGAGTTAGGGTATGGCATCGACCAGAAATCAAAAGTGGTATTCCCGAATACCTGAGGTTTTCAGTTTACCGAGCCTCATTGACATTCAACTGGAATCATTCAAATGGCTTGAGGATAATGGGCTGTCCGAGCTTTTTGATGAGATCTCTCCCATCATCTCGTACAACGGTGGAATGAAGCTCTTTTTCCCGGGGAATACACCGGAAGCTAAAGAGTTTAATCTTAAGTATTGGTTCGAAGACCCCAAGCACGGAATCGAGGAGTGTGTTGAGCGTGATCTAACTTTCGCCGCGCCGATGTACGTTTCTGTGCTCTTGGCGGGATCCGAAGTTCCTGAGCCCATCAAACAAGATATCTTCTTGGGCGACTTTCCAATCATGACCGAGAAGGGCACGTTTATTATTAACGGCACGGAGCGTGTCGTCGTCTCTCAGCTCATTCGCTCGCCGGGCGTGTATTTCGAAGCGCCTGAGGATCGAACGACGGGTCGTCGTCTGGCCGCCGCCAAGCTCATCCCGGATCGCGGCGCTTGGATGGAGTTCGAGACCCGTAAGAGTGATTATCTTACCTTGAAATTCAATCGCAAACGCACTGTGCCTGTGACTATCTTGCTGCGTGCGTTAGCTGCTCTTGATGATGGTCTCGGCTCATCACCGCTCTCGGACGGGTCAGACGAGGAATTGATTGAACTCTTTGCCGATGCCGACAACAACCCGGATCATCCCTTCATCGCAACGACGATTCGACAGGAACCCACGTGGGAGATTACGGAGAAGCGGACAGTAGCTGAAGAGGCTCTAATTGAGTTTTACCGCAGAATGCGCCCAGGTGATCCGGCAACGCTGGACAATGCCCGTCAGTACTTGATAGAGCAGCTCTTCGACCAGCGCCGTTATGACCTGGAGCGTGTGGGGCGATACAAATTAAATCAGAAATTAGATCTTGATAAGATCGTACCCCTCGATCATCGTCGGGTGACAACGTGGGATATGGTGCGTCTCATCGAGCGTCTTATCCTCATTAATAACGGTGTAAAACAAGCGGATGACATTGATCACCTAGGCAATCGCCGGGTGAAGACCGTTGGCGAACTCATTCAGGGAAAACTGCGTGTAGGCTTGCGCCGTATGGAGCGGGTCATCTTGGAGCGGATGTCGATTCGTGACCAGGACAATATCTCGCCAATTTCGCTGATCAATATTAGACCTGTTGTCGCAGCCATACGTGAATTTTTTGGATCGAGCCAACTTTCACAATTCATGGATCAGACAAATCCACTGGCAGAGCTGCGCCATAAACGAACGCTCTCCGCGCTTGGTCCTGGTGGCTTGCGTCGGGAGCGAGCGGGTTTCGATGTGCGCGATGTTCACAACTCCCACTATGGCCGTATATGCCCTATTGAAACGCCGGAAGGCCCGAATATCGGCCTCATCGGGCGTTTGGCATCCTACGCCCGTGTCAACAGCTATGGATTCATTGAGACTCCATATCGCAAGGTCTTAACTGATCTCGAGGCGGCGGATCCGCGCCTGGTTGGACGCAAAGCTCGAGGCGATTTGACGGTACCGCGAGGAAGGAAACCCATCGTAACGGATGGCGAAGAGATCACCGAGAGTATTGCGAAGAAACTGGAAAAATTTGATGGCTTAATTCCGATTGTACCGTTTGTCTCCGAGGAGATCCGCTACCTCTCGGCGTACGATGAGGATGAATTCGTCATAGCACAGGCAAATGCGCCCTTGAACGAATCTTTTGAATTCGTTCGACGCCGAGCCTCATGTCGGCATCATGGGGATTTCCAATTCTTCACTCCGCCTAGTATTAATTATATGGACGTCGCCCCCGGACAGATTGTTGGCGTGAGCGCGGCGCTCATCCCGTTCCTCGAACATGATGATGCGAACCGAGCGCTCATGGGTTCGAACATGATGACTCAAGCTGTCCCACTCATCCGCCCCGAGACACCTCTTGTTTCAACGGGAATGGAAAGCTACGCTGCGATAGATTCGGGCCAGGTCATCGTGACCGAAGTGGATGGTGAGGCCGAGTCGGTAACCGGGAACCAGGTTGTCATCCGATCAGGTAGTAAGCGGCAGTCATACAAACTTCGTAAATACAACCGCTCGAATCAGAGTACGTGCATCGATCAGCGTCCCGCGGTGGTTAAAGGTCAGAGAGTGCAGAAGGGGGATGTAATAGCAGACTCGTCCTCCACCGAGAACGGTGAACTTGCCCTCGGTCAGAACGTCCTTACAGCATTCTTATCTTGGGAGGGCTGGGACTTTGAGGATGCGATTCTGATCTCTGAACGGCTGGTTCAAAAGGACCTTTACACTTCTGTCCACATAGAAAAACATGAGGTGGAAGCGAGAGATACCAAGCTTGGACCGGAGGAGATAACCTACGATATTCCCAATGTTGGCGATGACGCACTCCGAGATCTTAATGAGGATGGCATCATCCGCGTTGGTGCAGAAGTTGGACCGAACGATATCCTTGTTGGTAAGATCACTCCCAAAGGTGAGAAGGAACTGACACCGGAGGAGAAGCTCCTTCGCGCTATTTTTGGCGAGAAGGCGCGTGAAGTTAAGGATACATCATTACGCATACCTCACGGCGAGAGGGGCAAAGTCGTCGATGTGATGGTGTTCAATCGCGAAGAACACCGAGATCTTCCGGCGGGTGTGGAGAAGATGGTACGAGTCTCAGTCGCCCAAAAGCGTAAGGCAACAGAAGGTGACAAGATGGCGGGCCGGCATGGCAACAAGGGAGTCATCTCTAAAGTGGTTCCCGTAGCCGATATGCCATATCTGGCGGATGGCACACCTATCGACCTGATCCTAAATCCACTCGGTGTACCGGGGCGGATGAATATCGGTCAGATTCTTGAAGCGCACCTTGGGTGGGCAGCCGATCGCCTGGATTTCCAGGCGGTGACACCTGCCTTCGACGGAGCGAATGAGGAGGAGATCGAGGCGGAACTGGCGCGTGCATGGATGATCGACTACGTCTGGCAGATAACTGCTGATAAAGGCTGGGAGTGGGTGAAGGAAATTGGTCATTACGAGGAAGATGCGTTTAAAGATGACGACGAAGTAAGGCGCCTCTACCTTGAGAATTGGCTCGGAGGAAAAGGGTACGAACTCGATTTACTGGCAACTGACACCCGTTATGCCCGTCGGGCGGCACTGCGCGAATGGCTGCGAGATAACGGCTACAACCCAGATGATCTGCTAGTGTTTGAGGACTCCAGTATTCCAGCCATTAAGCATTCCGCTTATGATCAATTGGCGATTGAAGCATGCTTGCGATTCTGGGCAGAATCGCTTGATCGGAAAACGGGGAATATCAAGAATTTGGAATCCCTCCGGATTTTTGCAGACGAACTGATGCTTGAAACGGGCGAACCTGTGCCCATCCTGGGGAAGCAAGTACTCTATGATGGCAAAACAGGAATTGCCTATGACCAACCGGTTACGGTGGGGAAGGTCCTCATGATGAAACTCCACCACCTGGTGGAGGATAAAGTTCACGCTCGATCCACCGGACCTTACTCTCTGGTCACGCAGCAGCCTTTGGGTGGAAAGGCACAATTTGGCGGGCAGCGCTTTGGGGAAATGGAAGTCTGGGCACTTGAGGCTTACGGCGCTGCGCATACGCTGCAGGAGATGCTGACGATCAAATCCGATGATGTACAGGGTCGAGTGAAGACCTATGAAGCCATCGTCAAGGGTGAGCATGTAAACGAACCAGGTATCCCTGCTTCTTTCCGTGTTTTGGTCAAAGAACTGCAAAGCCTTGGTCTATCTGTTGAGGCGATCACAGACGAAGGTGAGATGATCCGTTTCGGTAAAGAGGATGAGCGCTCGCGACCACCGCGCCTGGGTCTTGGCTTATTGGATATGAATCCGAAATTCTAGCACATTACACCGTAGGTTACGCTCAGCCCAGTTCTTGACGCTCTTATGGGCGCGTGGTAAAATTCCGGGTCAATGATTTGAGACACAGGCGAGCAGTTTGAAGCTGCCTGAATTGAATACAGGAGTTACCAGGCGAGGCCATCGCGCACGTCCGATGGCCTCCTTTACTGGCAAGTGGGCTGGGGCATTTACCCCATCATTGTCTGGAGGCAGAATGTGCCTACGATAAATCAACTGGTCCGAAGAGGACGCAAAGAGAAGCGCTCGAAGAGTAAGTCGCCGGCGCTGCAATATATCTATAATTCGACCAAGCAGCGGCGCATCCTGCAACCGAAAGGTGCACCACAGAAGCGCGGTGTTTGTACACAGGTACGAACACAAACTCCGAAAAAGCCCAACTCCGCGTTGCGGAAGGTCGCAAGGGTGCGGCTCACGAATGGCATCGAGGTATCCGCTTATATCCCCGGTGAAGGTCATTCACTTCAGGAACACTCCGTTGTACTCGTGCGCGGAGGCAGGGTGAAGGATCTGCCAGGCGTGCGTTACCACATTATTCGCGGCTCCCTTGACAGTGTCGGGGTTGATGATCGTCGTCGGGGTCGTTCGAAGTACGGCGGGAAGAAACCGACAGAATAAGCTATTGATTGACCAGACGCTAATTGTTCGACGGCCGAATTCACAACCAGGGAAAGTGCACAGGGAAAGCGATGAGACGTTCGAAACCAGAGAAGCGGAAAATTGAACCTGACGTTCGCTACAACAGCACGCTCGTCACCGGGATGATCAACCGGCTGATGAAGAAGGGCAAGAAGAGCATCAGCATACAGATTATATATGATGCCCTTGACCTTATTGAAGAGCGCACTAAACGACCGGCACTTGAGGTTTTCGAGGAGGCTATTCAGAACGCCACTCCAGCGCTCGAGGTAAAACCTCGCCGAGTGGGTGGCGCAACATATCAGGTCCCGGTAGAAGTTAGACCTTCACGACGCAGTGCGCTCGCGATGCGATGGATCCTTGGAGCAGCTACAGCGCGCCCTGGAAAATCGATGGCTGAGAAGCTCGCTGCGGAATTAATGGATGCCGCGAATAAGACAGGTGCGGCGATTAAGAAGCGCGAGGACACACACCGTATGGCAGAGGCGAATCGTGCTTTTGCCCATTATCGCTGGTAAACGAGGATAAGATCTAGAAAGAATCTGGATCGAAGTAGAATATGGCACGCGAGTATCCGTTAGAAAGCTACCGAAATATTGGCATCATCGCACATATCGATGCCGGAAAGACGACAACGACCGAACGGGTTTTATTCTATACCGGTCGGACGCATCGTCTTGGTTCGGTTGATGATGGGACTACCGTGACCGATTGGATGGAGCAGGAGCGAGAGCGGGGTATTACGATTGTCTCCGCAGCTGTAACAGCTCATTGGCAAGATCACGTGATTAATCTCATCGACACGCCAGGCCATATCGACTTCACTGCGGAAGTGCAGCGATCACTGCGCGTTCTGGACGGCGGTGTCGTAGTATTCGATGCAGTCCAGGGAGTCGAACCACAGTCTGAGACTGTCTGGCGGCAGGCGGACCTCTACCGTGTGCCGAGGATTTGCTTCATTAATAAGATGGACCGTGTTGGGGCGTCCTTTGACCGCACAATCGAGATGATCCGCGAGCGTCTCGCTGCCAACCCGATCGCCGTGCAGATGCCGGTAGGGGAGGAATCGAAATTCAAGGGAGTGGTTGATTTGATTGAAGAATCACTCATCCTTTGGACGGACGAAATGGGCGCATCCCGAGATATATCGGGCGTGCCCGATGAGTTCAAACAAGAGGTCGCGACTCGCCGCCAGGCGATGATTGAGAAAATCGCCGAAACCAGCGAATCACTCATAGATAAATTCATCGAAGGCAAGGAAATCAGCCCAGATGAACTGAAGGCTGCTCTACGACAGGCTGTACTCGAGAGCAAAGCAACCCCCGTATTTTGTGGCTCAGCATTGAAAAATAAAGGTATCCAACCACTGCTCGACGCCATTGTGGATTACCTCCCTTCGCCAGTGGATATCCCTGATGTTGTGGGACTTAAGCCAGGGACAGAGGAAGAAATCTCCCGTCCACCCAACGACGAAGAACCACTCAGCGCATTGGTTTTCAAGATTGTAACGGATCCCTATGTTGGGCGACTGGCTTATTTCCGTGTGTACTCCGGGAAGATTAAGAAGGGATCGTCTGTATACAACAGCTCAGCCGGGAAGAAGGAACGCGTCGGCCGCTTGCTCAGGATGTACGCTGACCACCGGGAGGATATTGACGAGGTCCCCGCGGGTGATATTGGCGCAGTTTTAGGAATGAAGGATACATTTACCGGCGATACATTATGCGATGCAGCTAACCAGATCCTGCTTGAGACCATTGCTTTCCCAGACCCAGTTATCTTTGTTGCCATCGAACCGAAGACACTTGCTGACCAGGATCGGTTATCGGAAGCGTTGCACAAGCTGTCCGAAGAGGATCCAACTTTCCGCGTGGGTGCGGATGAAAATACGGGTCAAACCTTGATTTGGGGTATGGGTGAGCTGCATCTCGAAGTTCTCGTCGACAGGATGAAGCGCGAATTTAAAGTTCAGGCAAAAATCGGGCGACCACGGGTTGCATATCGTGAATCCATCCAACGTGAAGTGCCTGAGATTGAGTATCGGTATGTAAAACAAACAGGCGGTCGCGGACAATTCGGACATGTTGTCCTTGCGTTAGAACCGGCCGACCCTGGTTCTGACATCATTTTCGAAGATAAAACCACCGGGGGTGTGATTCCCCGAGAGTATATACCAGCAGTTGAGAAAGGTGTGCGCGAGGCAGCTGAGGGAGGCGTCCTCGCCGGATATCCTTTAATTGACATCAAAGTGACGCTTCTTGATGGCTCATTCCATGAAGTGGATTCGAGTGATATGGCTTTCAAGATGGCAGGGTCTATGGCTTTCAAGGAAGGGGTTCAACGTGCCGATCCGGTGCTGCTTGAACCCATTATGCTGTCTGAGGTGGTTGTCCCGGAGGCACATGTGGGCGATATCACCGGAGATCTCTCCTCCAGGCGAGCTGAAATCGAGGGAATTGAGCTGCGCCCCGGTGGGGTTCAGGCTATCACGGCCATGGTTCCGCTAGGCGAGATGTTCGGTTATGCCACCGTCTTGCGATCCCTCACGCAAGGCAGGGGCGTGTTTACAATGGAGTTTGATCATTACGCCAGGGTGGCCGTAGAGGTCACCGATCGGCTTTTAGTAGGTGTCCGCTGAGGACCCTGAGGAAATTGATCTCGTTTTAATAAGGAGCGGGAAAGATCATGGCGAAGGAGAAATTTAAGCGGACGAAGCCGCACATGAACGTAGGGACGATGGGGCACATCGACCATGGGAAGACGACGTTAACGGCGGCGATCACGAAATATGCGTCGTTCAGCGGGGATGCTGAATTC
>DAOUEQ010000172.1:0-48116 GCA_034430395.1 Anaerolineales bacterium
GCTGCTCGGCCATCAGACGACCATCTTCGAGGCTCTCGAAGTTGTTGGTGAAGAGACCCGTCTGCGACCCAATGTCCCAGCCGAGAACTTCCACACTCGTCCCATGAACTGAATTGTAATGAGCTGCACCCAAGGCAAAGCCGTCCATGAAAATGGTGACGGTTGGTATCTGGATGCCACCGAAGGTGCCCAGTTTGCCGGTCTCGCTCACCCCGGCCGCCAGGTAACCCGCCAGGAAGGCGGCTTCGTCGGTCTGGAAAGCCTGCCCCTGAAGGTTCGGAGCCTCCAACCAACCAACATCAACGATCGAAAAGAACACATCCGGGTTGGCATCAGCGGCGGCTTGAGTGGCGTCCGCGAGGAGGAACCCGACCGGGATAATCAGGTCACAACCCTCCTCGAGGAAGGCGTTGAGGTTCTTCTCGTAATCGGTCTGCTGCTGTGACTCGAGGTACTTGCCCTCAATCCCGAGTTCACTCACTGCATCCTCGACACCCTTCCATGCTGTGGCGTTGAAGGACTTGTCGTCGATACCGCCAGTATCCGTTACCTGGCAGGCCTTTATCACGGGTTCATCGGGCGCGGCTGGAGCACACGCTACGAGCACAAACGCTGCGATGATGAGAAGCGACAGAACGGCAACTATCTTCTTCTGCATAGTACATTCCTCCATTTGAATGTTGCGGCGCGGACGATCAATTCTTCTCCTAAATCACCCCTTTCACAAACGCTAACATTGCCGCAGTGTTACATTAGATTTGTGACCTTCGCAATGATAGCATGAGACATCGCTTGTTGCAATGAGTTACCACTTCCGAGCAAGATGATTTATTGGGTTGCTGCAGTGATGATGATCGATGATCACACCTGCTCGCCTGGCGGTGCGAGATCGCCATAGTCAAGGACTTCTCTTGGCTGCGAGCCGCTCTTCGCGGGACCGATGATGCCGCGCTCATCGAGTTGGTCCACAATCCGTGCGGAGCGAGTATATCCGATCCGCAGATGGCGCTGCAACAGCGAAATTGAAGCGCGCCGCGCCCCGCGAACGACCGAAACAGCTTCGTTAAAGAGTGGATCGAGGTCATCATCTTCTTCAACCATCTCGTCCCATAGCGGCGCCTGTTTTAGATCGACGTCCGGCGGAATACGCTTAACGGGTGTCGGGGGCTGTTCATCGATCTCATCTTCTAAGTTGGCGACCTTCCAGTATTGGATTAATCGGTTTAACTCATCCTCAGAGACAAACGCCCCCTGCATACGAATTGGTGCCGCCGCGTCTGGTGCTTGAAAGAGCATGTCCCCTCGCCCGAGGAGTCTTTCCGCTCCCGGTTGGTCCAGGATGACACGGCTGTCGACGGAGGATGCCACCGCGAAGGCAATGCGTGCCGGGAAGTTGGCTTTAATCAGGCCAGTGACAACATCCACGGATGGACGCTGTGTGGCAATGACCAGATGAATGCCCGTCGCGCGTGCGAGCTGCGCTAGGCGAGTGATCACCATCTCCGTCTCATGGGGCGCCAGCATCATAAGATCTGCTAGCTCATCGATGACGACGACGATGTAATGCATAGAGCGTCCCCCAGATTGTTTCACGCGCCGGTTGTAGTCACCGATATTTCGCACCCCCACTTGGGCAAAAAGATGATAGCGGCGGTCCATCTCGCGCGAGACCCATTGGAGGGCAGACACCACACGCTCCAATTCGACAACCACTGGAGCCATAAGATGAGGAATGCCGTTAAAGTATGTTAATTCAACCCTCTTCGGATCAACCATGACAAACTTAAGTTCATCGGGTGTGTTTTGAAGAAGTAGGCAGGAGATGATGGCATTAACGCATACTGATTTGCCCGATCCCGTTGTGCCCGCGATAAGCAGGTGCGGCATCGCCGCCAGGTCCGCAATGACTGACCCACCTGACACATCTTTGCCCAGCCCTAGCTTGAGCATGGAGCGTATTTTTTGAAAACTCTGCGCTTCGATCACGTCACGCAGCGCAACCAACGAAACCTCGGTGTTGGGCACCTCGATGCCAACGTAACCTTTACTGGGCACAGGCGCTTCAATCCGAATCGAGGGAGCTGCAAGCGCGAGAGCAAGATCATCCGCCAGAGCCGAAATCTTACTCACTTTAACCTTCGTGCGTCGTCCTCCACGTCCTTCGATAAAATCGGGTTCAACCCCAAATTGGGTGATCACTGGACCGCGATTGATCTCGACAACTCGCGCGGGAGCACCAAATACTCGCAGTGTCTCTTCGATCAACCGGGCGCGTTCACGGTCGAATGTCTCATCCGCTCGGCTTGCCGCTCCCGGCTCGAGTATCTCTGCCACATCCGGCAACACCCACTGCCGCCGCGAAGTTTCATCTACCGCTTCTGCCTGGAGTGATGATGGCAGGTCCGTTCCTTGTTGAGGTTGAGCCGCTTCCGGTTGAATCGATGGCGTTGTGCCAAGTGGATGCGCAGGGATGTCTGCAGTTCGCGCACCCACCTTGGGTTGAGATGCCTTTGGGATGCTCGTAAATTGCTGGCGAACCCAATCCCAGCCCTTTAGCGCGAAATCCACTATTTCAGGAAGTGAGATCCCGATTAGAAAAGTGATCGAAACAAGCAGCCAGGCGACGATGACAACAATTGCTCCACCAACACCAAGACTGCGAACCAGAAGAGCATAGATTGCAGCGCCGATGATCCCTCCACCGCGGCCATCTTTCGCAATCGCCTTTCCTATCTCAAAGGTCGTCGCGCCCAGCAGTGCATGCATGAGAACCAGGGCGAGCAGGAAGAACAAAGCCGCGCCCACAATCTTCTCTGGTTCAATCCCCGGCAAGCGGCCTCGCATTTTTCTAAATAGAATCCCCACTCCAGCGATGATCAGCGCTAGAGGGACGATGAACATCCCCCAGCCAAAGATCTGTTGAAGCAAACTTACCCAAGCGCTTCCGATTAAACCCTGTTGCGTGGTGAGCAGACTCAGAATCGTCAATAGGCCAATGACGAGTAGAAAGAGCCCGAGAAGATTGGTTTTCCGTTCTCGTGTGAGGATGCCTTGGATTGAAAATACCTCGCCAAGTAAGTTGCGAAGCGAGGCGATGAAATTCCCCGAGGTGCGGTTTTTCGTCGTTTTCTTCCGGCCCTTGGACCTCGAGGTACTCTTGCGTCGACTTCGAGTGGATGTTTTTTTCGCCACGTCCGTCTCCAAGCGTGGCGATTATAGCATAGCGGCCTACAAATGTTCGCACACCATGCTAAAATCTAGCCATGGTGCAATCCCAGCCGGTTGATCTGCTCAATCGTGTCCACTTCCTTCGCCACTTGACGCCCGAAGAACGTATTGAGCTTGCAGAAGTGTTGCCGCGCGAGACGTACGCAGCGGGCGAAACCATCGTAACTCAAGGGGGACATTCCGATTCCTTGTACATCATCCTGGAGGGTGACGTCGAAGTTCTCCAATGCGAGGAGGACGGTGAATGGGTTTCCCTTGGACGCCTTGCTGCGGGAGACACAATCGGTGCACTCGAGATGATCTACCGGCAACCACGCCCGGCGACAGTCCGGTCGGTTGAGCCCACCGTCGTTCTGCGCTGGGATCGCGCCATCCTTACACAATTCATGAAGACTCAGCCGGTGGCGCTAAAAGGCTTACAATTCGTCGCCCAAAGCCACAGACTGGCAAAAAAGCTCCGCTTCTCCTGGCTCAGAGAAGGCGAGGTGATCTACGCTCTTGCCCGGAAACACTCCTTCGTTCTCTTTCAACGACTGACCATCCCTGTGCTCATGCTCGGTGGCGCTTCTGCACTCATCTTGTGGGCGCTTCTGAGCGACGTCGCCATCGCCATGTGGGGCGGATTTGGCCTTGGATTAGCCGGAATCCTCTTCGGTATTTGGCAGTGGTTGGATTGGACCAACGACTACTATATCGTGACCGATCGCCGCGCTGTCTGGTTGGAGAAGGTGATCGGCATTTACGACAGTCGCCGCGAAGCGCCGCTGCATACAATCCTCTCCGTCAGCGTCGGAACGGACATCACGGGCCGCATGATGGGATTCGGGGATGTCGTGATTCGAACCTATACCGGTAAAGTCATTTTCCACAATGTCGGTGAAGCACAGACTATCGCGGCCTTGATCGAAGCGAACTGGCAGAGACAGCGCGCAAAACAGGACCTAACGGACCGCGAGTCACTGGTTGATGCACTTGAACAGCGCCTACAGGGTGAAGAGTTGCAGATCGTTGAGCAGACCATCACTTCGCTGCCAGATGAAACTGATGCTTCTGATACACGCGGATTGGACCGATGGGGATTCAAGGTCCGTTTTGAGGATAAAGACACGATCACCTACCGAAAACACTGGGCTGTCTTACTGCGTGAGATCAGTGCTCCATCCGTATTATTTATGATTGTGATCGTGCTTCTCGGAGCGCGTCTTGGGGGATTGATATCCGTGCTCTCTCTCGGCATCTTCCTGCTCATAAGCATCGCTATGCTGGTGGCGCTCGGTGCTTGGTGGTTATACCGCTATGTAGATTGGGCAAACGACATCTACCAAATCACCGCTCAGCAGATTATCGACATATATAAAAAACCTCTCGCTCGAGAGGAGCGCAAAGTGGCGCCAATTGAGAACATCCTTGGCACGGAGGTTGATCGTAAAGGCTTGATAGGCATCCTGTTAAATTACGGCGATGTGGTCGCGAATGTTGGCACGGCTCAGTTCATCTTCGAGGGGGTTTTCGACCCTGTCACAATTCAACAGGACATCGTCCACGCGCAGGAAGCCCAGATGCATAATAAAGCAGAGCAAGCTCGGTCCAAGCGACAAAGCGAAATGGTAGAATTGTTCGACATTTATCACAACAAATTCACTCAAGGAGACTCCGAAGACGGAGACGGAAATTCTCAGCCCTATGACAATTCGCGAGATCGTTACCCCACCTAACCAGACCCTGCGCAAACGCGCTCAAAAGGTCCACCGAATAACACCTGAGATCGAACAACTCATCGATGACATGATTGAGACGATGCGAGTCGCACCGGGCGTCGGTCTTGCTGCGCCCCAGATAGACGTTGGTTTACGGGTAATCGTCGTCGAGTATGCTGAAGAAAGCGAAGATCCCGACGCTCCGGAAAAACCCCCAAAACTCTATGCGGTAGTCAACCCCGAGATCACACGTACTTCCAAGGAGAGCGTCCTTGGAAACGAAGCCTGCCTTTCTCTCCCCGGGTATTTTGGCGAAGTCGAGCGGAACGAGCGAGTGACCGTCAAGGGTTTGAACAGGCACGGACAGAAATTTAAGCTTAGGGCCAAAGGATGGCTGGCGCGGATCTTCCAGCACGAGATCGACCACATCGAAGGCATTCTCTATATCGACCGCGCCACTCAGGTTTGGCGGATTGAAGAACAGGGGGATGAAGAGCTTCCCGCACCCGTGTAATCTCCCTCCGATCATGCATCCAATTCTTCTCAATCGACCCCATCCTCCAGACATAGCATCAAGAGCCGTCTAATAACGCTTGGCCATCCGCACAGTCTAGATAAGGATCTTCATTCTCTGTCGCGAGTTCCCTCCTGCGAGCTATGCTACAATCTCGGCAGCCATGCATTTGAAACACGTATCCCTGACGAATTTTCGGAACTTTATCCGCCTTGAAACGGATTTTGCGGCGGGTTCTACAATATTGGTTGGCTCTAACGGGCAAGGGAAAACCAGTCTCCTAGAGGCGATTCACTACCTCACAGGGGCAGCTTCTTTCCACACCGCAAGCGATCGCCGCCTGATCAACTTCCTCGCCCTTGAGGAACCGATGCCGTTTGCGCGTCTTGTCGCCGAGGTTGAAACACTGGAGCGCATCCAGCGCATTGAGATTCGCATCGTCATCGAGAATAATTCTCATTCCAACGAGGGCCGCGTGCGGAAGGAAGTGCTGGTCAACGGGATCAAACGCCGTATGCGTGAGTTGGCCAGTTCCTTTACCGCAGTTTTATTTCTCCCCCAGGATTTGCAAATAATCGAGGGCGCGCCCGGCAATCGTCGTCGCTTCTTGGATTCCAGCCTTTCACAGGCGAGCTCAACATATGCGGCCGCACTCTCTGAATACCAAAAAGTGCTCACACAGAGAAATGCGCTGCTGAAAAAATCGCAGGAAGGCCGGAACCCATTGGACCAGTTGACCTTCTGGGATGAGCGATTATGTGATTCGGCGGCATCGCTAATTCGCGGCCGAGCGCTCGCACTGCGTGAGTTGGATCAGCTCGCTGCTCCGCTGCACTTTGAGCTCACCCGGAAAAAAGAAACGCTTCAGCTGGATTACCAACCCTCCTACGACCCCGCACCGCAACCGGACGGGCAGCTGGGATTACCCATCGATACGGTGCTGGACCGTACAGGGATCAGTAGAGATGAAATACGAAAAGGAATGCTGGAGGCGCTTGAGCACAATCGGAGTGATGAAATAGCTCGAGGGGTCACACTCCAAGGACCTCATCGGGACGATTTCAGTCCGCGTTCGAACGGCATCGATCTTCGTTTGTACGGCTCCCGGGGCCAGAATCGCACGGCGATGTTGGCGATGAAACTAGCTGAAATTGAGTGGCTCAAGCAGCGAACCGGCGATTGGCCGATCCTGTTATTGGATGAGGTATTAGCGGAACTGGACATCGAGCACCGAGAAGATCTACTTTCTCACATTTCTTCCGTATCGCAAGCCATATTAACGACTGCTGACATCTCGATGTTCACTGAACCTTTCCAACACCACGCTACAATATGGCAAATTAATGCAGGAACAATCGCCCCTCGATCCAGGTAAACCCCCAGCAGTGAGCCCCCATCCACAACAAGTTGATCAGCTATATAGTAAGCACTCCATTAAATAGTCTTTAGGATATATGGCCGCTGCCGTAATGGATAACGATCGCACTCAGTGGAGTGGGAGCTAGTTGAGCGGCCGCTTTGCGGGGATCCCCGGTTTGCGGGGGTATTTCTCCGGAGTGCGGGCAACCTTATCGACCACAATCAAATAACGGGTTTCCGTGACCCGCGGGAGCTCTACAGGTAGAACCTGTTTTATCTCTCCCCCAAGGACGCTCAGCGCTTTCTCCGCCGAATGCGCTTCAACAGGGCCCGTTTCTCCCTTTTGAACAACAGCTCTACCCCCCAATTTAAGAAGAGGCAGGAGATATTCCAATAAGACCGGCAGGACTGCTACAGCCCTGGCAATTGCCCAATCATATCGCTCTCGATATGCCACCTTCTTTCCTATGCGTTCTGCCCGATCTTGGACAAAATCGACACCGTCCAAGCCAAGCGAACTTATCACGTGGCGGCAGAACTCCATCTTTTTACCAATAGACTCTACAAGTGTCATCTGGAATTGAGGATAAACAATCTTGAGTGGGATGCCTGGGAAACCTGCACCTGTCCCAACATCGATGACATTCCCTGGTGGACGGAATCGCTCAACTTGAAGACATGACAATGAATCAACGAAATGCTTGATATAAATTTCGTTGGGATCTGTAATCGCGGTCAGATTGTAGCGTTGGTTCCAGCTGCGGAGCTCGTTCTCATACCACTGAAAAGCCTTGATTTGCTTAGGCGTAAGGGTTACACCCAATAGATCGCTAGCGGTTCGGTGGAACGTATTATGGTCATTCATTCGGCAGATTAAAGACGTCCCGAATTGATGGGTGTGATCGAATCTCTCCTACCCGCAGACCGCTCTGGTTTAGTATCAGTCGAGTGTCAAATTGGTTAAGATGCTGCCTCTCTTCTGCTGGTAGAACACCCAGTGCTTCGAGCACTGCGATTGTGGCGACAGACCGAGCACGGCTTCCTAAATCTCCATCGAGCACTTTAAGTGCAACGCCCAACGCGGGAGATCCGGGGGAAAGAGAATTGGCCGGAATTCCTATCCCCTGAAATCCCTCCGCACCTCCCTTTGAGAGCAGTTGGATGGAGGTCACCTGCATTAGAAGCGTGTCAAAACGTCCCTCGCCCGAGACCATCTTGGGATAGGCAGTCATCGCATTCACAATCGCTCTGCAACTATCCGCTCTCTTTTTTGAGAACTGCCCTGGATCCATCAAACGGGCATAAGCAGTGGCAGCATTTCGAAGTGGCACGGCAAAATTAGGCGCCGAGCAACCATCGATTCCGACGATAATGTCATCAACTGCCATCGTGACCATTTCGGCAAAGCTATGCAAGATCTGCATCTGTACAGGATGTTCAGGCTCTAGGTAAGTCGAAATCGGCGTATCAAGATAGCGTGCAACTGCTAGCATCCCCGCATGCTTCCCGGAGCAATTGTGGCGAATTGGCGAAGGCTTTTCACCCACCATGATCAACTTCTTGGAAGTCCTGGCATCGAAAGGGGTATGAGTGCCGCACCGCAGGTCCGCCTCGCTGAGCCCAATTTTTCGCAAGACTGAATGGGTGACTTCGATGTGCTCGTCGGTGCCGGCATGCGAGGCACACACAATTGCCAATTCTTGTTCGCTGAGTCCAAAATGAGCCGCCGCCCCACTTTCAACGAGGGGCATTCCCTGAAATGGCTTGGCGCTTGAGCGGAGAAATGTAACGAGATCTGCGTTTCCCCACGCAGCCAGAATTTCACCGTGCACATTCGCCACGGCCGCTACAACTTGGTGGGATGACTCGACGATTCCGCCCCGCGTGATGTCCACCATCTGCTTATCACTCATCGATTGAAATACTTCCGGGTATTATGCCAGCGCGAATGACGAGGAGGAGCATCATCCATCTAGGCGCCCTCAGTGAAACGCAGCATACTTTGGTCCAACAGTCCGGTTTTTAAACGCTTGAGCACTAAATCTTCTCGCATAGACCGAATGCTGAAATCCCCTATGAGGTCTATTGCGAAGCGCTCAATCTCCTCATTACGGTTCTTGCCTTTCTCCAGCTTCTCGACTCGACTCTGCACTTTTCTCAGAAAACGAGCCATATTATTGATATCCTTGCGATTGATTCGCCCCCCGTAAGATGAGATCAGCGTATACGATTTCATATCGGAACCGCGCAGTTCATCCAATCTATACAGCCATTCCTCAATAGCTGCAACGCCAACATAGGGGGGCTCATCAATGGTCACAGTATCCCCAACAAAAACGACGGATAAATCCGGAATTACCATCCACATGGAGCCAGGACGAGGGCCGGGTCGATGGAGAAAAACAATTTCCTTTCCTCCCATATGGATGACCATTCTCTCGGAGAAGGTTATCTCTGGACTGGCGTTGTTCACCCCTGTAATTCTTTTCAGTTGATCTGCTTCAGCTCCTATCGGATGCGCATTGCCCTTGAAAGTATCCGCCCATTCACGGATGGTTTTAAGGGTCTGTTCTTGCGCAATAGCTGGTATTTTCAAGGTTCTCGACCCTAACACACGGTCAGGGTGAGAATCAAGCATGGCAAGAAATTTGGGGCGTCCACGTTCGATTACCACTTTCCGCCAATCTTTCACATCTTCGGTATGGAGTGGTGAATCAACAAGCAAGAGCCCATCCCCTGTGACAACCAGGCCCAGGTTCACACCGATATATTTATTTTCAAGAAATACTTTTGGGGCTATTTTTTGCATGCTAGCTCCCTAATCTACGGTTGCGGGGATCATTACACTGGGAGCGTAAAGGCAAATGTCGAACCCTTCCCTTCCTCGCTCTCAACCCAGATCCGGCCTTCATGTGCCTCAACCGCCAGGCGGCAGAAAGCCAAGCCAAGACCAAGACCCTTGGGACGTTCCTGCCCCCCAAGTCGGGTGAACTTATCAAAGATACGTTCCCGATCCCTGGGTGATATACCAACCCCACTGTCCTTAACTGCTATTTGCAAATGATCTCCTTTTTGCTTTACCGAAACCTGGATCAAATCGCCTCCCCGGGAGAATTTGATCGCATTTTCCAATAGATTTATCAACACGCGGCGGACCATGTCTACATCCATATGGACCGTGGGCAGTCCATGGGCCAATTCCATTCGCAGCAGCTGGCCTTTCGCTTCAGCTGTCGGATGCACCTCTTCTACGGCTTCTGCAATCAGCGCACCGATTGAGGCATCTGATTTATTAAGGACTGCTTGATTCGCCTCCAGGCGATCGAGATCGAGCAATGACTCGACCAGTCGTGAGGCGCGGCGGCTGGAGCGGGAAGCAATCGATAGAACCGATTGAACCGTCTCATCATCCCCAACCAGAGACTCTCGCAGGACTTCAAGACTTGAAATGATATTCCCCAGCGGTGAGCGCAAGTCGTGAAAAATCATCGAAGTCAGGTCGGAGCGCAGTTTCGAAAGCTCCAGGCGCTCCGTAACATCACGCAGGATCCACTGAAGGAAGGAAGATGCCCCGATATCAATTCTTTTAACATGTACTTCAACGGGTAAGTCCTCCCCCTGTTTATTGATAACTTGACTATCGTAGGAGATCGTTTCTCCAATAGAGAGTTCACTCAAATCTGTAGATAAATAATCCTTATCTATCTCATGGAGACTGGAGATATCCAATCCAAGCAGCTCGGTACGCGGTAAACCTAATATTGTCTCGGCGCGGTTGTTTGCATCCGTTATTTCGCCGGCAAGGTCCGTAATCAGGATCGTGTCAATGCTGTCCTCGAACAGGCTTGCGTATCGTTGGCGGGCAGCTTGAGTCTCTTTGAAGAGTTGTGCTCGAACGATCGCCGTTCCTGCCAGATCTGCGATCCCCATCAGCAACTCTGTTTGCTCGGGTGCCAGGTCACCCCCCCGCGGGTTGATCGCTTCGATCACACCGATTGTTTTATCTTGAACTTGTATCGGCACGCTTGCCATGACCCGAGTTGTATACCCTATAAGTTCATCAAATTTTGGATAGAACCTTGGGTCGGATTGCACATCTGAGACAAACACAGCCTCCTTATGATCAACAACCCAGCCCGCCAGACCCTGGCCCTTCATTAAGCGAAGGCCAACAATCTGCTCAGCACCTCTTCCACTAGCTACCCGGAATTCAAGCTCACCCGTCTCTTCATCGAGCAAAGCCAATGACGCAGCCTCGACTTCGAGACTATCTATGGTACGCTCGGTTATCCGCTGTAAGACCTCGTCGAGATCCAGACTGGCAGTCACTGATCGCGCCGTCTCGGTTAGCGCCGTCATGGATTGGACGCGTCTCTGAATCTCACCGTAGAGCTGGGCGTTCGCAACAGCTGTCGCCGCTTGATCCGCGAACGCGGAAACCAATTCGGCATCCTTTAGACCATACGCGCCAACACGGTGACTGTCCACGTTCAACACACCCACAACTCGATCTCGCACGATCAGCGGAGCACCAATCCATCCCCTGATCATTCTTGATTCTGTAAGTATTCCGCGCTCTACCCAAGTGGATTCTTGTTGGACATCCGTGATGACCATGATCTTGCCAGCCTTAAATACCTCGACTCCCAGCCCACCCTCATCAATCCGCAGCGGATGGTTAAGCACTTCTTTTAAATCAGCAAATCCAATCGCCGCCACCGGCTGCAAATGATCGTCATTGACCATAAATATACTGGCGCTATCGTACTCAATGACGCGGTGCAACTGCTCGAGGACTTGCTCAAAGACGCTTTTGGGATCCAGTGTTGAACTGATCGTTCGCGCGATCTCTTGAAGCGTAGAAGCAAACCGCCTTCTTTCTTGCTCCGCCCGGAACAGATGCGCATTGCTCACGGCGACCCCCGCCTGATCCGCTATAGCTGTTGCCAAGGCAAGATCTTCTTCGGTGAATCCATTCGGTTTGCGTCGCGCCAGCGTTAATGCACCGACAACTAGCTCCCGTGCAAGCAAGGGCACGCTAATCACGGAACGCGGGTCCCCATCTGTTTTTTCATCAGGTTTATGCAGCCACCGTTTGTCCTTGGAAGTGTCTTGTACAAGAACCGCCTGGCGATTCTCCACCACCCACCCAGCCAGACCCTGTTCAAAGGTGTCTCGTAATTGTTCGGCTGAATGGTCATGGACCTTCCCCCCGTAGGCAATGGCCCCTTCTGTCACCTCGCCATCCTCATCGAGCACGAGGATACTTCCCGCGGGTGCCCCTACAGCTTCGAGGGTGAGCTGCAATATACGCTGCAAAAGCTCACGCAGGTCGAGCTGCTCAGTGAGTTCTCGGCTGATCGAGTATAAGAGGTCGAGAGAGGCTTTCGTACGCTCAGTCACAGATCACTTCACATCACGTTCATTTGCTTCAATCCGGTGCCAGTATTGAAGAGGACAACCCGTTCCTCTGGACCCACATCCCCGGCCGCTGCCATTTTACGCAGACCAGCCAGTGTAGCCGCCCCTTCCAGGCAGGCATGGATACCTTCCTTCTGAGCCAACCCGGTTTGAGCTTCAATCAACTCTTCATCGGTTACAGCAATTCCTGTGCCACCGCTCTCACGAATTGCACTCAGCACCAATCGGTCGGCAAAGACTTGAGGAACCCGTATCCCATGTGCTGTCGTCTCTGCTTTTTCCCAAGGGGTGATGCGCGACTCCCCTTTCTCCAGAGATTTCACAACTGGCGCGCAGCCGGTGGGCTGGACACACACCATCCGCGGCCTATCCGGACCGATCCAGCCCATTGCCTCCATCTCAGAAAATGCCTTCCACATCCCAACTAACCCCGTCCCGCCGCCCGTGGGATAGACAATGATTTCTGGCAGGCTCCAATTGAAGGATTCCGCCAATTCATACCCCATCGTCTTTTTACCCTCAACGCGGTAGGGTTCCTTGAAGGTTGAGACTCCAAACCAACCGTTCTCCTCAGTCTGCAGTGCGGCTTGCCTACCCGCCTCATCGATCAAACCATCAACAAGATATAATTCCCCGCCGTGCATAGCAACCTCGACGCGATACTCCATGGGCGCATCCGTGGGCATAAAGACATGCGCCTCGAGACCAGCGCGTGCGGCATAAGCGGCCAAAGCGCCCCCGGCGTTGCCGGCGGTTGGGATCGACAGCGCCTTAGCCCCGAGTTCCTTGGCTCGCGAGACTGCGACCGCAAGCCCTCGAGCTTTAAACGAGCCGGTGGGGTTTCTCCCTTCGTCTTTAACAAATACATCCCCAAGACCCAATTCATCTGCGATACGCGGCACAGGTAGAAGGGGTGAATCGCCTTCACCAAGCGTTAGACAAAAATCATGGTTGTGTACCGGAAGCAGTTCAAACCAGCGCCACAAGCCTCTAGGGCGGCTTGAGATCAGCTCTTTGTCTAAGCTGTCGGCGTAACCTGTCAAATCGTAGCGGCAAAGCAGCGGTGAATCACATTTAATGCATATGGTTTGAAGCTGCTTATGATTATAGAGCGTCCTGCATTCAGGGCATTCCAAACCCGTTAGTTCACTCATGTTTTTTGAGTATAGCATAGCATTCCAACTTGAAACTACATTACATAAGTTCCGATAACCACAGCTAATCTGCCACAAGTCTTGAGGGCACACCCCAATCAAGGCATACGATGTGGTTTAAGTTCATAATCTCGAGGTAAAAGGAACATAAGTGCCAGCACTTACATGCTAGCTCCTTGAAAATTGATGCGAGTTGAATTCTCCTCACCGCCCATCATTCCACGAAGTATCCTCTGCCAGATTCGTTATTAAAAGAAAACGCGCCATTGTGGTGGCGCGCAATAAATACTTTGTCTCTTCTTGATGAGTTTAGTGTTTCGCTGTTTTTAGTTCCCTTCGGAAAACCAATGTGAGGACCGTATTAACGATCCCTACTAGCAGCGCGCCCAGGAAACCTGCCCAGACTTTTTCGATTTCGAAGCCGAAGCCGCTGCCGATCAAGCTGCCAAGCCATCCCGTCAGGTAGAAAAGCAAGGTGTTGATGACCAGCGTGAACAACCCCAGCGAAAGAAGAATCAACGGACACGTTAACAGCTTAAGTATGGGGCCAAGCACCGCGTTAACAATTGCGAAGATCAACGCCATGATCAAATATGCCCACCATTGGGTGCTCTCTGCTTGAATGTAAGGGATCCAGCCGGTGCCCACAGCAAGGTAAAGTGCAAGAGCGTTGATTGCCAGACGCAAGCCAAATTTATCCATAACCACCTTCCCATGGGGATCATACCATAACTAGGTCTCACCGATTCTAAGAACTCGGATTTCCAGCAAAGGCATTTGATCTCAAATCGAGGGCTTTCTATCTACTCGATAAAGATCTCTACTCGTTCACCATCGGCCTCATCCACAATGTCGATGATTTTCCCGGCCATCCCCTGATTCAACGCCTCGGCTAGATCCTCCATAACAGCCTCTTCCTCAATCTCCGGGACGAAACGCGCCCCCATTTTCATACCAATATTAACCAAGCCTATCGGCAGGTTCACTCGCACAGTCTCTTTCCCAGAGTTTAAGTCGCTCACTCGAATGCGCAGCCAACGCGCTCCACCTTCAGTGGCGTCACTCCTATGCTGCTCCTGTTTCTTCAAAGCTCCGAGCAATTGCGCGCCTTCTTCCGCCGTGATCTTTCCTTCGTCGATCATCTTCAGAATTTTTAATCGCTCTTTTGATGACATATCAAATGCCTCCTCGTCTAACCCAGGTAAACTTCAATGCGTTCGCCCGACTCGCCCTCATCAACTTCAATGTAGATCGGTTCGTCAGCTGATAGATTTCCTTCAAGCGCAAGGATCAGATCGTCGATCGCGGTTTTATCCATACCGCCTTTGAACAAACCTCGCCATCGTAAAATGCGCGCGGTGAGACCAAGAGGAAGCGGCAGGCTGATCGCAATCCTGCGTGGCCATTTATCTTCTCCTGTTTTTACTCGTACATGGACCCATGGGGACCGATGCGTGGCGACGGACAAGATCATTGCGACGGCACCAAGCACCTGTAACGGTCCTGCGCAGACCCACCACCACCCGCCTAACTGGCTAAGACCCCATCCCGTGACGCCAATTGCAAATCCAATGGAGAATGGGATCACCCACCAATGCCGCCAACGGCGCGGAAGATCTGGAGCCTCGGCTTTCTGTATGGGTTGAACATCCTCCTCTGAAAGCCGGCGTGCGGCTTCACTGGCGTCAATCTGACCAGCATATAGCTGGTCTAGTATCTCCATACTTTTACAATCGTCATTCATCCCGTATCTCCACTTCTTAAATCGCCGATTCTTCAAGCTCACACGGGGACTTTCATTTCATTATTTACACTCGTTCGATCCAGTTCTCCCTCTCCTTGAGGCACATACTCTTGCCCTCTCAGCAAACCACCTAAGACCCGCCACCAAAAATGATCAGCAAACCGCCCTTTTAGATTCTAAACAACGGCTTTCTCGAGCTTCATCCCCATCCATGTAAGCTCGCGAATAGGCTTGAAACCAAGTCCAATAATTTTTTCCCGGGCGACATCAGACGGATAATCCAAGATGAAGTTGCCCGCCAATGTCGATGATTCTCGCATCGCATACCTAAGAAGGCTGTCTTCCACTTCCCCACGCGAATCCGGCTCCACAACCATCATTAAGCGCCAGAGCCGACGCTCAATCTCAGGCCTAATGCTCACCGCACCAACGAGCCTCCCGTTTTCTTGCCATACCCAGTGCTTTGGTTTCCCCAATCCGAGCAGGTTCTCAAACCCTGACGGCCGAAACATGCTCGCAACTGTAGGGAAAGGCCATAACAATCCTTCAGGGTGCAACCGCTTTGCCAACGCCCAATGTTCGTGCCAATCGTCGCTAATCCGAGGCCGGAGCTGATAATGATTAACAGCGCGTGGCCATTCGCCATTCCCTTTTTTTACCCACGTGGTCCGCGTTGTGAGAGTCTTAAACTCGAGGTTCTCATACAGTGTCCTGGCCCCCTGGTTGTCACGATCAACTTGCAGCATGATCCGTCTTCCCCCACTGCGTCGTGCCAGATCGATCGAAGCTAAAACGAGTGCTCGCGCAATACCCCGCCGCTGGTATTCCGGTTTAACCACGACGTTTGCCATCACCCAGCGTTGTTGGAATCCCCTCACGGGAAGCAGGCTTGCATTACCTACCACATCACCATCTTCTTCCCAAACAAATCCTTGAGGATAGGCGGCCGGGGGTAAGAACCAGCGGCCAATAAACCAACCGAGTCTCCCCGCCTGTGCAACTATCTTCATGCCCAGGATCATCCGCCGTCCTGAGGGTTCTAAGCGCTCGGAAAATGCTCTCTCGATCAACCCGGCTAATGCAGCCATGTCGCGGCGCGGTTCTACTGGCCGGATTCCGCGATGCAAAGATGGATTGCCGGCGGCGACGGCAGCGGTCAAGATTCTCCCTCCAGAGCCTTTAGTAAAGACTCGGCTTCCGAGACAGAAACCTTACCCTCTTCAACCATGCGTAGGATCGTTAAACGCTCCTCATCGGTCGCCTGCTCCACGGCTTCATCGAATCCAGGTACAGTCCACGAGAAGGATGAGTCCTGCTTCCTCATTTTCTTAACCGCTTTGTGTCTTACCTGTCTGCCAGCCTTGCGCTCTGCGCGTCGAACCGCACGGCGGACACGCTCGCCAATTCGGTCTGCATCGAAGCCATACATGCCTGTGCCCATAACGCTGAAACGTGCTTCTACTTCTGCCAGCTTTGCGTCCACCTCGGTTAAAATCTCTCCGACCCAATCCTCTGCGGAATCCGTTTGGTCCAAACCCGTTTGAAGGCAGAGATCTCCCCCGGCTGAAAGCTCTAAATCTGCCTCGCCGTCGCCAAGTTGAATAGCGACACCATCACCCTGCTCTTTGAGCTCAACTCCGGATGGATAATCCATATCACCACCTGCGGATAAGGACAGGTTCACCGATGAATCAGGAGGTATCCTGCAGGAAAGGTCGCTGCCAGCCTGCACTTTAGAGTGAGAGCCTTCAGAGGGCGCCAGAGTGACAAAAGCATCTCCCCCTACAACCACGATCACCTGACCGGCTACATCGTTAAGCATCAGGTCGCCCCCCACTCCTCGCAGGTGGACATCACCGTTGACCTTCTGAATCACGCCGTCCCCGCCAATACGGTCCACGGTTAAATTTCCCTCGATTTGCCTGCCCTGAAAATCTCCACCGATCATTTCAAAAGTCGCTGCCCCAACCCTGCGCAAGCTCAAATCGCCTCCGATCGTGCGCATCATGAACTCGTTTTTTAAATCGGTAACCCGGCAATCCCCTCCCACCTCGCCGACTTCTAAACGCGCACCTTTCGGTATGAACATGATGCAGCCTGAGTTCGCAGAGATTTCAACCCCATCTGTAACCTCATCTACTTGAAGCTCCCCCTTATCCGGCGCCTGCACCTCCAGTATGGGCTCATCACGCCCTGAAAGACGCAGATCCCCACCGATCGTTGAGATTTTCACCAGAGGGCTTTCGCCAATCTCAAGCGTCACTTTTTCCACAGTTCCTACCTCCTCCCGCTTGCCAGAGCCACCTTTGTTATTCAGTCAACTTCCAAGAGATGCATCGCCTCTTCGGAAGTCAACTTCCCGCTTGCCAGGTCGTCAAGGATCTTGTGCCGTTCTTCATCACTGATCAGCTTCGTCTCAGGCCCAACCGGGAAACCCAGCGAACTAATGATCTCTGTCAACCGAGCCCTGAGTGTGGGGTACGACATCCCCAATTCAGGCTCCATTCGACTTAACTTCCCCTCACAGCGGACGAAGATTTCAAGAAAGTCCGTTTGCTCAGAGGTCAATCTCCCGAAACGACCAATGTCGAAATGCCCTTCGATCATGGTATCGCAGTTGCGGCAGTGAAAACGTGTGATCGAGAGACGTTCATCACAAACTGGACAGGTCGTAAGCATCTGATTCATTTCTCACCACTTCCGTTATGAGAATCCAGTGCCGTCCAGCAGACAGCAACAGATGAGTTATTCCTTTTTGAGGCTTTTGAACCATTTGAAGGGAACGGAGACATGCCCCCAGGCGCCCCGATTCCTTTTAGCGCCTCACCAGATCGAATCAAGAAACCGCCCCCCGTCACGATCACTTTTCGTAATGCGGGGAATGATACGCGAGATTGCCCAGGAAGGGGCCGAGTCTGTCCACTTTGCTCCAAGAAGCGACCCTGATGCACTTCAGCAAGAAGCTTTAAGTAAAATGTGTTGTCCATTTTGGGACTCCATTTTATTTTCTGGCAACAGACATCAATTATCTTTTGCTAGAATAGCATGATTATCATAATTGTCAAGGTTATTATTAATATTATTAATTTATAGTTGCGTTTTATTTAGTTTGTCGCCACAAAGACGATGAAATCCCCCTGGTGGCTTCACAAACGCTTCCTTGCATCTTACAGACATAGAATTGAGTGCCTTGACGGTTAACGGCTGGCGTTGGTGGGACAATTTCGAGCATGGTTGAAAGACATCAATCCCGATATGCGCTTCGATAGAATGGTGGCGCGAATCCAACAAAACAAGTTACACTCCAACTTGCGCATATGTCCGAAACTCTTGAACTCACACTGACCGGTAACGCATACGGGGGCGAATCCTTCGGTCGCGACGTCGATGGGCGTATGGTCTTCGTCCCCTTCACCATCCCCGGGGAAGTAGTGCGCGTTCGCCCAGTGGAGACACACAAGCGTTGGGTCAGAGCGTTGCCCGAAAAATGGGTCGAACCCTCAGACCAACGAATCGAACCGCGTTGTCCACACTTTCGTACATGCGGTGGGTGTCATTACCAGCACATTCCCTATGCGCTCCAACTTGAGATCAAGGTGGAGATCGTGCACGATCAGCTCGTGCGGATAGGCGGATTTGAGGATCCTCCAGTGCGATCACCCATCCCTTCAACTAATCCATGGAATTACCGGAACAACATACGCTTTCACCTCACCGAGGATGGCAGCTTGGGTTTCGTCACCTTCGATGGAAAGCGGGTGTTCCATGTCGAGGAATGCCACTTGCCGGAGCAGGAACTAATCGATCTTTGGTCTCAGTTTGAACTAGACCCCACTAAAACAATAGAAGAAATCTCCCTGCGAAGCGGAGGCGAGGGCGAGCTGATGGTCATTCTCCATGGGGCGGATGCGCCGGACCTCGAGATCTCGATCGAATCCCCAACATCCGTAGTGTGGACCAGTCCACGCGGAGATTTCATCCTCGCCGGTCAAGATCATCTTTATTTTGACATCAACCGGCATCAATTCCGCGTCTCCGCCCTTTCATTCTTCCAGGTGAACTCGGAGATGATCCCGGAGCTCGTTCAACAGGCAACAGCGCTGCTGTCCATCCAGCCCGGACAAACCGTCTTCGACCTCTATGCGGGTGCGGGTTTGTTCAGCGCCGCTATAGCAGAATCTGGGGCTCATGTTGTGGCTGTCGAGGAATCTCCGCATGCATGCCGGGACTTCAGTTTCAATCTTGATCGTTTTCCCCACATCGATCTCTATGAGGGGGAGGTTGGCATGGCGTTGCCGCAGATCAAGTCACAAGCGGACGCCGTGCTCATCGACCCACCGCGTGCCGGCTTATCAAGAGCAGCGCTCGATTCACTTCTCGAGCGATCCCCCTCACGTATCGTATATGTCTCCTGTGATCCAGCCACGCTCAGCCGCGATGGCAAGCGTTTAAAGGCAGGCGGATATTCACTGGAGAGCATTACACCGATCGACTTGTTCCCCCAGACGTTCCATATCGAAACTATCTCCCTCTGGACTCGCTAAACGAGACTGCCCGCCCTCATGTTTCCAAATGCGCAGCTTTCAACATCCACTTTCCCTGGGGATTGCCTTCCACAGAACTCGGGATACAATCAATGATATGAACCAACAGCAAGGTCCAATCCTCATCGTAGAAGATATCCCTCATATTCTCGAGTTACTCGAGGTTACGCTGAAGTTTAAAGGTTATGAGGTAATCACAGCTCGTAACGGCGCCGAGGCTCTCAATGCCCTCCTCTCTGAAAAACCCGCGTTGATTCTTACAGACATTCTCATGCCAAGGCTCGATGGGTACGCACTCGCCCAGGAAGTGCGCAGCAACCCGGAGACGCGCGACATTCCAATAATTTTCGTTTCCGCAACTTTCATTACGCCTGAAGACAAGGAATTCGCCATGAGCCTGGGCGCGGTTCGATTCTTGGAGAAACCCATTGAGGCTTCCGAGCTGCTTCTAACCGTAGCGGAAGTTCTTACCGGCGAGATATCGGAACAACCTAACCCTCTCCCCGATCGAGCTTTCCAAAAAGGTTATTCCGACCGCCTTCAAGAGAAGCTGCTTCAGAAAGAGAATCAGATACTTCGTGCACAGCGTCTGGTGGAGACGGTCCCCATCGAACAACGCCCCGCTTTTGAGGCACTACTGGCCCAAACAAAATTCCAGCGCGATCAAATTGAAGAAGAACTACATACGTTGGAAACGCTTCTGGATCAGCACGAGAAGAAAACCCCCTGATCTATCCCGCTCAGTATAGAAGTAAAAAGAGGCAAGCAGGCGTCGCCTTCTTTAATTTAACCTTGTTTTCCTTTTGCTTTAAGTGATTTTTCCAGGCCAGAAAAATCCACGCGAGAGGTTGAATCGAGGCTTAGTGGGGTGACGGATACTTTGCGATCAATGCGGAGCGCATAGACGTCAGAATCCGTCTCAATTTTATCCCTATCTAACTCAATCTTAAAGTGGATATTTGACGGATCTTCGAGTCGCGCCCTTGGCGGCACCACCGGGATATAGTATTTATGGCGCGAGAGGCTTGTCACGCGCCACTCGGTAGTTTCCGATGCATCAGAGGGGATGTCCACTTTTAACACATCAACGTCCGCCAAGGGTTGCATGTCAATGAGAATCTGTGCGAAATATGTTGTGAAATACTGTGCAACGCGGAAGTCGATTGTGTCGGAGTGTGATAAGTAATACTCCACAGGCACCTCAAGTGATACTGCGAGCGCGGGTACTCCGAAAGATGCCCCTTCGAGTGCTGCCCCGATTGTCCCGGAGACGGTGATTCCGGTCGTGAGATTCTCGCCGTAGTTAATTCCGGAGACAACAAGATCCGGTTTGCGCGGCATCAACTCTAGGATGCCGTGCTGCACAGCTTGCGCAGGCGAGCCGCCAACTGCATAGACCTTCCACTTCTTCCCTCGTACCTCAACCTGTTCTTCAGCCAGTTTGCCATCCGAGGTGACAGGCATGCTGCGCCCCGCTCCCGATGACTGCTCCCGAGGGGCTGCGACGGTAACGTACCCGATCTTTGAAAGCGCCTCAGCGGCCGCCCATAAAGCGGGGGAACGAATACCATCATCATTGGTTAGTAGGATTAGGGGGCGGTCGTTATCTGTTTTCACGGCGCGGATAATATCAGCGGAATGTTAGTGGGTCAATTCGTTGTACTTTGTCCATATTAAGTATGAACAAATCAGCCTCTCCCACGAGCCTCGATGGCTATTTGGTCAAAAAATACTGTTAACACCGCATGCCGTGCTTCAGCCATTTGTTGGGCTGGTCCGGTGTGGAGCCTGTCCTTCACCTTACACAACTTGAAGAGGTATTCATGATAGGCGCTGTGAGCTTCACCTTCCTCAGTCTCACCTGTGCGCAGGAAATGTTCCGATGGCTCAGCAAAGAACGGCTGCCCAGCCTGCAAGGCATAGCCGAGTGTGCGTGCTGCGCCGAACGCCCCCATTACGTCCAGCTTATCAGCATCGAACAAGATCTTCGCCTCCAAGGTCTCCGGTGACTCATCCCCGCGGAAACGGTGGGCGCGAATGCAATGCTGGACAGCGTCTACTCGTGTCTGCCCCCAACCCTCTTTCTTTAAAACCTCGCCAGCAAAAAGCGCTGACATCTGCTCGTGAGACTGGCGATCCGCACCCTCACCAGGGTGCGCGCCGGAGGCATCGTGAAGCAGTGCAGCTGCTCGCAGCACTTCAAGATCAGCACCCAGCTCTTCGCCCATCCGCTCCACCAGATTTAGAACCCTCAGGATATGGCTCAACCCATGGACCGGGTCGCTCTCGTCATACCAATCTCTGGCCTGGTCGATCGTTGGCATTTTCGACTCCTTGAGAATAAGGTCTTGAATTACCCAGAAAGAACAAGTGGTTTGCCGTCCAACGGATGGGACATCACGTGAATGCGAATCCCGTACACATCGGCCAGTTCATCGGGAGTTAGGACTTCGTCTGGCGCACCAATCTTTCGCACCCGCCCATTTGACAACAAAGCCACTCGATCTGCGAAGCGCGCTACAAGATTTAGGTCGTGGAGTGTGATCATTACTGCCAAGTTATCGACGAGCGCCAGCTCACGCACGAGTTTAAGTAAGTTATCCTGGTGTCTCAAGTCTAAATGTGCCGTTGGCTCGTCTAACAACATCACGGGGGTCAACTGCGTCAGCGCCCGGGCAATGAGAACCCTCTGTTGTTCACCGCCGGACAATTCACCAATGGGTCGCGCCGCGAGATCGATCGTTTCGGTACGAGCCATGGCCTCCAGCGCGATTTGGCGATCGCGATCACTCTCTTGCTCCAGCCATCCGAGATAAGGTGTGCGGCCCATCAGAACAACATCCAATGCATAGAATGCTGGTGGTAGATTCACAGCTTGGGAAACGACCGACACCATGCATGCGCGCCGGTTCGGCTTGAGTTCGCTAAGGTTTTGGTCCCCGATCAAGACTTCACCATCTAGCAACGGCAGGCTTCCGCAGGCGCCTTTGACCAACGTCGATTTACCAACCCCATTGGGTCCAACAATGGCAAGTATTTCGCCCGGCTGCACGGAGAGATTCACATCTCGCAGGACAGGTTCCATTCCATAACCCAGGGTTGCCTGTTCGATGCGCAGTTCGTTTCTCACCAGATTCGCACCCTCCATTTTGTTCGGTACAGGAGCCAAAGGAAGAATGGTGCCCCGACCACGGCGGTGATAACCCCCACCGGCAGCTCTCGCGGTGCAAGTATCACCCTCGCCACGACATCAGCCGCTAACAAGAAACTGCCGCCTACCAGGATTGCAAGCGGGAGGGTGCGCCGATAATCCGGCCCCCAGAGCAGACGCACAACGTGCGGCACGATCAGCCCTACGAATGCAATAATGCCCGAGAAAGCAACCGCCGTTGCGGCGACCAATGATGCCGCCACGACGATGATCAGCTTGGAGCGTTCCACATCCAAACCCATTTGGCGCGCCTGTTCATCGCCAAATTGCAGTACGTTAAGATGTCGTCCGAGGAGTGCTAGCACGGTCAATCCTATAAGAAGGTAAGGCAAAGATGCTAAAACTGGCTCCCAACCACCCAATGCAAAACCGCCAACCATCCAATTCACCGCTCGGTGTAGTTCATCGGTCGACAGCAACATGATCAAGCTCGTCATCGCTGTTGCAAAGGAACTGACCGCGACCCCGGCGAGAATCAGAGTGGTCACGGGTGTGGAGCGGCCCACGCGCGCGATGGAGTAGACAACGCCAACCGTGATAAGCGCGGCGATGAAAGCGGCAAGCGGAACCGTCGCCATCCCCAACAGACTGACCGGCCAGTTCGCAGCCATAGCCAGCACCGCTCCAAGACCCGCGCCGGAGGCCACACCGATGATATAAGGATCGGCCAGTGGATTCCGAAATAACCCTTGATATGCAGCTCCGCTCCCCCCAAGAGCCATGCCGGCTAAGGCCATCAGGACTGTGTTCGGCAAGCGGATCTGGTACACGATCGTTGCAAACGTCCGCGACCAGTCCGCCTCCAACTGCAATCCTGGAAGCAGATCGAGCAGCATGCGCACAAGATCCGGCAAGGGGATCGTGACCGGGCCAACCGCCACACTTACAAACAGCATAACGACCAATGCCGATCCCGACCATACCCAAGGCGAATAACGTCTGGCACTCTGCAGTTTCATCGATTCCGACAATGCGTTTGCACTCGAGTCACCCATATTTATTCAAAGAGCTCCGGATGGATCATTAAAGCCATTTGTTCAAGTGCGACCACAAGCCGCGGCCCGGGGCGATCGACCCAATTCGTGTCGATCCCATAGACGCGACCATCGACAACCGCAGCAATCTCCCCCCAGCCAGATCGCTCCAAAAAGGATTCGACAGTCGTTGGGACCCACGGTCCTTCACCAAAGATGACAACCTGAGGATCGCGGGTGACGATTTCTTCCAAACTCATTTGCCCCCACCCGGCGATGTCGGCGGCGATGTTCTCACCGCCCACGAGTCCAATGAGTACGTCCTGGAAGGTTCCGGCTCCCGTCGTCCAAGGCGCGGTCGGATCCGTGCCGTCTACTTCATAGAACACGCTCACACGCTTCGCGTCTTCCACCCTGCGAGTCACCACTTCTATCCTCGCCTCAAGTTCATCTGCTAGAGCTTCAGCATCGGTCTCATGCCCGGTCAGAACACCGACAATGTTAATGTTTTCAAGCAAGCCCGAAAAATCCTCCGGGTTTGCTAGCAGGAAGATAGAAATACCAAGTGTCTCGAGCGTTTGCACCTGCTCCGGGCTGGTGATCGTCGCTGCAAGGACAAGATCGGGTTCCAGCGCTAATATAGCTTCGGTGTTGAGTTCACCATAGGTGCTACCAATGCTGGCGACTTCGAGCGCTTCGGGGGGATAATCCGACACCTCATCTCGACCGACAAGTTGGTCTCCCGCCCCTACAGCGAAGAGTATCTCTGTGTTGGATGGCGCTATGGACACGATCCGCTGCGCAGATCCCGGGAGAACCACCTCGCGGCCCATGCCGTCGACAGCAGAAGGACCGCTGCAAGCTGCGATCATAAGCCCCATGATCACTACCGCAAGAATCGTGATAATCAAACGAGCAATCGCCTTTTTAGGGCGTTGATTTGATGCGTTTATAAACATCTTAACTTCCTCTCTCAGTCGCGCCGGTGCACTGCGCCTGGTTCAGTATATAGATGACGTTTAGTGAAAAGAAATCGACCTTCCCCTGCGAGATTATCGGGAAGGCCTCAGGTTGGAGCAGTCATAAGCAACCCATCCTTTCCGCGAAGGAGCTGAGAACATCGGGCGAAGGCGGGTATCCTGGCTTGGACGGGATGAACCCGTCCTTACAGTTGCGGGACAGCGCCGGACTTCCGAGTTTTAATCTTCGGTCACCGGCTTCCCCTTGGCGGTCTGTGCATCCGGGCAACAGACCACCTTCGCCCATAATTGATTGTTGGTATGCAGTATATCCCCGTGAGAAGACCCGGTCAAGCGGATGTATTCCCTCATCAATAGGTCTGATACCTGGATTGTTCCTTACCTCTATGGGGGGCGAATCGTTCTCGAGCAGTCACTAGGGTTTGATTCTTATGCTATGAGGTAATTAATATTATGTTTGACCAGCGGATAGGCCGTGTGTTAGAATTTACCTTTGCTTGGAGGATGTACGTGCCAAAACGGACAACCGGAATCGTACGGTCTTTTGACGGATCCAAAGGGTACGGGTATATTGATGCCCGAGATGGGGAAGATGTTTTCGTCTACTATCGCGACATCGCCGGTGAGGGACTTCAATTACTGAGCAAGGGCGAGAAGGTCGCTTTCTATCTCGAGAACACGGTTCGCGGCTTCCAAGCCACCGATGTCACTCGCTTGAATTGACCCCCCCGATCTGCTTGGTTATGGCTAACACCCCGCCAGGCTCGACGCCCGACGGGGTTTATTCTATTCAACAAACACTTATCAAAGTGAAAAGGATGTATTACATATGAGTAAGTTATTGAGAATTGTCCCCCTGGGAGGCTTGGGGGAAGTAGGAAAGAACATGATGTCGATTGAATATGGGGATAACGTCCTCATTATCGATTCGGGCATCATGTTTCCAGAGAACGACATGTTAGGGATCGATTACATCATCCCCGACTTCAAATACCTGGAAGACAAGAAGAGCAAAATACGCGGGATCATCATCACCCATGGTCACGAAGACCACACCGGAGCAATTCGGCACGTTATCGAAGAATTCAACGTTCCGATTTACGCCACAAAACTCACCCGCGGCTTGCTAGAAGTGAAGCTCCGCCGGGGCGGGTTGCTTAAGGAAGCACAGCTCAATACCATTGCAGCTGGAGATGAATTGCAGCTTGGTCCCTTTAAAATAGAGTTTTTTCACGTCTGCCATTCCATCCCCGATGGGGTCGGACTGGGGATTACAACACCCGCGGGGTTGATCGTTCATTCAGGTGATTACAAGTTTGATCATACACCAGTAGATGGCTGGCCCCCGGACTTCGGTAAACTGGCTGAACTAGGCGCACGGGGAGTCCTCGCCCTTCTGGCCGATTCCACCAATGCCGATGAACCAGGCTGGACCCCCTCCGAAACTGTTATTGACCCGGCTTTCGATCAGGTTTTCCACCAAGCGAAGGGGCGCATATTAATTGGCTCTTTCGCCTCCTTAATATCGCGCATCCAGCAGGCTGCAAACGCCGCGCAGAGGCATGGCCGGTCACTTGCATTCGTCGGAAGAAGCATGGTAGACAACTCAACAATGGCTCGTGAGTTGGGGTATCTTGATATTCCCGATGGCCTTGTTGTCCCCTTGGATCAAACCCTTAAGATGAAACCTTCGAAGGTCGCTCTAATGTGCACGGGTACGCAAGGCGAGCCATCATCCATTCTGGGTCGTCTCTCAAACGGAAGCAACCGCCAATTTGACATCATACCTGGGGACACAATCGTCCTCTCTTCAACACCGATCCCGGGGAATGAGGAGATGGTTCATCGCACGATCAATCGCCTCTTCGATCTTGGCGCTGAAGTTATCTATGATTCAATCCTGCCCGTACACGTTTCCGGTCACGCCAACCAGGATGAGATGAAGCTCCTAATGCAATTGGTTAAACCCAAGCACCTCATTCCCATCCATGGCGAGCTGCGGCATCTAAAACAACACGCCGCTCTTGCTCGCGAGATCGGCATCCCTCAGGAGCGAATCGCGGTGGTGCAGAATGGAACCATGATCGAGTTTTCTGACGGGGAAATGAAGATCGGTGAACGCATTCCGGGCGGTTATATCTTCGTAGACGGCAGTGGTGTGGGTGACATCGGTCCGAAAGTCATGCGCGAGCGCGAGGCATTGGCGCGCGAAGGTCTCGTTATCATCCATGTCGATCTAGACTGTGACCAGAATCGCGTTGTTGGCGAGCCGGAGATTGTCTCAAAGGGTTTCGTTTTCGTGCGCGAGGCAGTGGACCTTTTCGACGAAGCACGCGAACTTGTATTGAAAGTCGCCGAGAAAGATCTAAGTGATGGCCTGGAAGACCGTATTGAAAATGAGCTTTCCCGGTTCTTCTTCACGGAAACAAAGCGCAAACCGATGGTCTTCGCCTTCATATCAAGAAACGGATGAGAAAACAATAAACTCACCCATTGCAGGGGATTCATGGGTGTGAGTATAATGCCATTCGTCATGGTTTACAGCAGAGCGCTCGTCGCACTCTCCATAGGCCTCCTGGGTGTAACAGGCTGCGGGCGCATTGCCCTGCCGATACTCAACCCATCCCCTCCATCTCCCACAGTTACACCAGCGCCCCCAACGGCAAAACCGGAACCCCTTGCTGCGATCGTGAATGGCGAAGGCATCCTGCTTGAGCTTTTTGAGCTCGAAGTTATTCGCTTTGAATATTCAAAAACCGATTCTGGCATAGACCTTGCAACCTTAGGCGCATACCGGAGCGAACTGCTCGAGAGCATGATCGATTTAGAGCTTCTAGCGCAGGGCGCAAGGGCGAGCGGTTTTAAAGTCGAAGAAACCGAGATCGATGATAGGTTGAACCAAATGGTTGAAAGCGCAGGGGACCGGGGGGAATTCGAATTATGGATGGAGCTTAACGGCTACACCCAGGAGACTCTCCAGACCGCACTGACCAAGGAGATCGAAGCTGCGTGGATGGTGGCTAATATAGCAGATCAGGTACCCGATACCGCAGAACAGGTGCACGCCCGGCATATCCTGGTAACCTCTGAGGCTGAAGCGGAGGGATTGCGAGCACAGCTTCAAGACGGAGTTGACTTTAACCTCCTCGCTCGACAATACTCTATCGATGCCAGCACAAGACCTGCCGGCGGTGATCTGGGATGGTTCCCCAAGGGCTTCTTACTATGGCCCGAGGTGGAAACGGCTGCCTTCGCCCTTCAACCAGGAGAGATCAGCAAGGTTGTCAAGAGCGAAATTGGATACCACATCTTGGAAATCACAGAACGCGAAGACCATCTGATGGCGTATAGTGTCAGACAAGCACTTCGTGAACAAGCGGTTGAGAGTTGGTTATCGACGGAGCGAGCGTCCGCCGATATTCAAACCTTCATCGCTCAATAAGGAATAGGTAGGAGAAGAAGACCATGGATGAGAATTTCAAAAGGCTCCCTCGGAAACGATCTAGTAAGATCGGGAGTATATTTTTTAATCTGTTGACCTTCATTGTGTTGCTTGCGATACTTGGTGTGGGGGCGGCTGCTGCCGCGGTTTTCGTTAATCCCTACATCGATGTTGGCTTCTTCTACAATCCATTCCCGCCGCCGACGGTACCCGCGCATCTCGGCACTCCCACGGCGACACATACACCTGCCGTACCGCTCCCAGACATGTGGACACCGACACCATCGAGCACCCCAGCGCCGACGGAAACACCGACTCCGGTGCCTACCGATACGCCGACTCCAATCCCAACCGAAACACCGCTGCCGCCGCCGTTCGCGGTGCAACCCGGAAATCCCGTTCAAATTCCGAACATCGCCAATGACGATGCTTGCGACTGGATGGGCGTTGGAGGTCAGGTGTTTAATATGGAGAACCAACCGATCGTCGATCTTGGCATCCATCTTGAGGGTGAATTAGACGGCAACACGATCAGCCTCGACACAATCAGCGGGAGCGCACCGGACATTGGACCTGCCGGCTACGTATTCAATCTTGCGGATCACCCAATCGCCAGCGACGGCACGATCTGGGTCTATCTCAACGACGGCGGTGGTTCTCCACTTTCCGACCAGGTATTCATCAGTACATCTGAAGAATGCAGCAAGAACTTCGTAATGCTGAATTGGCGCCAAGTACGGGAACAATAATCCCCAGGAGACTTTGAAAATAGAAGGGGCTGACCAAAAGGTCAGCCCCTCTGCTTTTAACATGCCTATGTACCACGTGGTGTTGCTTTAGGATTCCAATGCCCGTCGAAGGCAGTCGCAGACGCGCTCCACTTGAATTTCGCTCAAGATACTAGAAAAGGGCAGTGCGAGGCTTCGCCGGCTTAGATCCTCCGTCACCGGGTAGTCCCCTGGCTGGTAACCGAAACGATCCGTCATATAGCGCTGTAGATGGATCGGTGTGAAATAAGGACGCGTGGGTATGCCCTGCGCATCCAGTTGCTCTGCGACCCTCTTGCGATCAATCCCATCTTCAAGACGTACCACAAACACAAACCAACTCATCCGTGAGGTTGTTGGTGTAATGTGCAGTAGTTCAACCCCTGGAATCTCGGCTAGTCGATCCTCATACCACGCCGCGACTCGATCCCGCTTCTGCAACAGCTCATCCAAACGGCTCATCTGCACGCGTCCCAGCGCAGCGCTCATCTCATCGAGACGATAGTTATAACCAAGGTGAGTATGGTCCAGCCACTTATCGCCGGGGGCGCGGCCTTGATTCCTGAGCGCGCGAATGAGTTCCGCTGCGTCATCCCTATCAGTTACAGCCATGGCGCCTTCGGCAGTAGTAATTTGTTTGTTGGGATAGAACGCAAACACGCCGACATCCCCCAGAGTCCCTGCCTGACGGCCCTTATACTGCGCACCTAGCGCCTCACAGGAATCTTCGATAACCCGTAGATCATGCTCAGCGGAGATCGCCTGGATCGAATCGTAATCAGCCGTTTGTCCGAAGACATCGACGGGCAACAGTGCTCGCAGAATACCCGTGGGCTCTTTCCCTTGGCGCGGCAGCCAGCGTGAAGCCTTCTTCCCGCCGGCGATTAAATCCGCAGCCGCTGCAGCCATAAGATCCGTGTTGATGTTGCCCGTATCAGGATTCACGTCAACAAAGACGGGAATGGCGCGTTCATAGAGAAGAACATTGGTTGAGGCAGCAAAAGAAAAAGGTGTCGTAATCACCCAATCGCCGTCAGTAATCCCCAGCGCACGGACGGCGAGGTGGAGTCCCGCAGTGCCCGAACTCACGGCAATGGCGTGTTTTATGCCCACATAGCGAGAAACGGCAGCTTCAAAAGCCTCGACCTCTGGCCCCATGCTTAGACGAGACGTTTGCATCACCGCAGCGACCGCTTCGCGCTCGAGATTTGTAATATCAGGGGATGACATCGGGATACTCTCCCCCACCGAGTCCGCTGTGTTTCCCTGTCTCTGGGATCGATCTTTTTTTACGGTTTTCATGATTCCTTTGCACCCTGAGGCCAGATATCCCCCGCCCGGACCATCTTTCCAGGGGGGACATCCTCTTTAATAACCGCGCTATTTCCAATGCGCGCTTTGGAACCAACAGTGACATTCAGGTTTAATGTCGTACCCATCCCGATCAACACGCCCTCATCGAGTGTTACTGCTCCTGCCAGCAGTGCTCCCGGAGCGACGTTGACATAGGCTCCCAGGCGACAATCATGAGAAACGATAGCCGCCGTATTGATAATAGTCCCAAACCCGACTTCGGTGTCACTCCCTATATAAGCATGCGGGAAGACCTGCACACCCTGGCTGAGCCGCGCCGTAGGCTCTACAAAGGCAGTAGGGTGGATGATGGTCGGAAAGCCGAACCCGGCTTCCAGCAACCTTTTAAAAACTTGGATGCGACTGGTGATATCCCCTATTCCGCCAACTGCGTTAATGGCAAGCCGCACACCCTCTTTTGCCAGGAGGGGGAGTTGATCTCCTCCACCAAGTACGGGAATACCCATTACATCAGTCCCCTTCTTAAGACCATCGTCAATCACGCCCACGACGTGATACTGCCCTAGAACACGTACCAGGTCGATGACCGATTTTCCGTGACCACCGCCACCATAAACAACGATGGCACCCGCATCAAAATCCGCTTTCGGTAATTCCATATCTCCGCCGCCTTCCAGCGCCAGGATCCGGCGCACTACAGATGCTGTTACCAGCGTTTCTTTCGGCAGACGAGTGGGATCTAGCCCGTGATCCCGCACTAGTCGCAAACCGGGTTTCGTGATCCGTACTCCATCGGGCATCGTGCCTTCATCCGCGTCTGATGGTGAAGTCTCCTTCTCGGGTGGCTTCCAGACCGAATCACCCGCAAGCCAGCATAACCTATCGCCCGCACGTAACAGATCACCTTCCATGAACTCAAGGCCAATAATAAAGCCGTCGCGTACTACGGTCACTTCCGTGACCGACTTTGTACTCTCAAGCGTACACAGTGGGTCACCCTCCTGAACTTTTTGCCCCTCGACAACATGCACCCTGACAACCTGAACTTCAGGCTCGTTGGGGTTCAAGAGTGGTACGAGGATCTCAATAGGATCAGGCATGCTCCTCCTTATTCTGTGAGATCACGGTTGAGCAGAGTACAGTCGTTGATAAAAACTAAGTACTAAGATTATGAACGCTATTCTTGAATGAGTCTAATCGAGAAATCGCCAGCGGAATAATAGAGAAACTCCGGCTGAAATTATGCTTCAATTCGCCTCAGAAAGCGCAATGGCCGCCTCAATAATGTCTTCGATCTGCGGGAGCACAGCGACTTCAAGCAGCCCGGCAGCGGGTACCGGCATGTCCCGTGCGGCGACACGCTGCGCTTGAAATCCAGCGCCAAGTTCTTCGAGGACACCGGCGATGACTTCCGCTCCCCAACCGAGAGTCATCGTACCCTCCTCGATGGTTAACAGGCGCTTCGTTTGGCTCAGCGCGGAGATTAGGTCGCCCAGTTCAAAGGGGGATAATTGTGTAGGGACGATGAGATCGCTGAAGATCTCATGTTCGTAAGCCAGACGCTTTACGGCTTCTCGCGCCAGTTCTGCTGAATACCCATAGGCTGTCAGCGTAATCACCGGTGCCGGGGCGCCGGCAATGCGCAGCCGGTAGGTTGGGTAGTGGTCATCGCTCACATCGACTTCGAAATCTGACAATTCATCATGGGCGATGATCTGTTTTGCGTAGAGAGCCTTATGTTCAAGGAACAATACGGGGTCTTCGTCGTCTAAAACTGCCTTACGCAGTAGGTCTCCCGCATCTCCCAACGCCGTCACGGCAATCACGCGTAAACCCGGTGCGCCAAGCAGGTGCTTCTCTAAGGACTGGCTATGCGTCGGACCGTACCCGCGCCGCCCCCCCATCGGCGTACGCACAACCAGTGGTACCCGCACCTGGTCATTACTCATCCACCTAAATTTTGCGGCATGATTAATCAATTGGTCTACCGTTAAACTGATGAAATCGCCGAACATGATCTCGATCACTGGATACAGGCCGCGCATCGCCATGCCAATGCCAATACCAACGATGCCGGCCTCCGACACGGGTGTGGTAATCACATGTTCGGGATAATCCGTGGATAACCCGCTCGTCACTTTAAACGCACCCCCATATGGATCGAGCACGTCCTCCCCGATCACGTAGACCTGATCTGATTCCTCCAGGCAAGCTCGCAAGCCCCGATTGAGCGATTCGAGGATTGTCGTCATCGGCTTGTTCCCAACGGAGATGTGAGTGACGCAGGGTCTGCAACAGGATCGGATTCGGCTTGCTTGAAGGCAGCCGCGACCTCTGTCTCAACTGATTCCTGTACCTCTCTTCGTGTCGCTTCTTCCAACCGTTCGGCCTGGATGGGAAGAGGGTCTTTAGTCCGATAACTGGCGATCTCCTCCGGATCTCGACTGTCGTCGCCTTTGGAATGAGGTGCAAAACGGTACGTGTGCACCACAAACGCCGCAGGACCATTCCTGCCACGCACATACTCGAGCATGGATTCGACTGCTTCGTGGATCTCAACCACATCCGTCGAATCAATGGATTCAACCGGGATCCCGAAAGCCTTGAAGCGATCAGGGATCTCCCCCGACAGGTTCAATCGGGTGGGTGTGCTCTGTGCATAGCGGTTATTTTCAACAATGAAGAGGATTGGAAGCGCCCAGAGCGCGGCAATATTCAGGGTCTCATAAACAACACCTTCACCCAGCGTTCCATCCCCTATGAAGGAGAAAACCATCCCGTCTCCCCCCTTGAGCTTTTCCGTGGAAGCCATCCCAGCCGCCAGAGGAACCGTACCGCCCAGGATCCCATTTGCGTAGAAATCGCGCCATTGTATGTGCTGACTTCCACCACGCCCGCCGCAAATCCCTGTGCTGCGCCCCATGAGTTCCGCCGCCAATGCGTGCATCGAACCGCCATAGGCAAGAAAATGACCGTGACAGCGATGGTTGCTGACCACTATATCACCCTCACGCAGCCAAGCGAGCACTCCGACCGCGTTCGCCTCTTGGCCTACGTATGTATGCGTGGTGCCATAGAACAGGCCGCGCGGGAAGAGATCGAGCACGGTCTCTTCAAAACGTCGGATCTGCAGCATTCTACGGTAGAACGATACATGGTCAGGGCGGCTCATCGTGTGCATGGACCTCCTGCGGCTTGGACTGGGTATCAGTATTTCGCGGCAATGATACCATTGCCCACAGATAAAACACGAGCCGCCTTCGCAAAGGCAGCTCGCGAGTTCGTCTCGAATTATGGAGTGAGTAAGCTCTGCTGCAGTACATCAGCAGAGCCACCTATCTCCATATTTAGGAACAGAGATCTTATTGATTCTTTAGGGCGAAGTCTTTGCCCACAATTCGCCAGGCTTCGTGCGTGCCTACAGGGGCCTTCGTCACAGCAAAGTAGCGAGTCCTACCATCGTCTGAGACTTTGGTTTCAATCCGCCAATCTGTTGATGAGAACTTCGTCTTCGACTTCACATCGTAGAATTCCAAAGTTTCCTTCATTTTATTCCTCCTCAACTTGATTTTTCACCAATATTCTTGCTTCATCGTACCCGTGATTTGTTTTTTTCGCAAGGAGCGAAAGGGCACATATCGCTACTTGACATAATTGGCGCTGTCACTCCTGTTCATCGCTGCCCATGAACTCCTCGGCTGTTGTGTGCCCGAGTTGGCTTATCCCCTCACGCATAATTACCTTCCACAGCGTAGTCAGAAGAATTTTAATATCCAGCCACAGGGACCAGTTATCGACATACCAGACGTCATAGCGCAACTTATCCTCCCAAGTGAGTGCGTTACGGCCATTGACCTGCGCCCATCCAGTGATTCCCGGGAGGACCTCATGACGGCGTGCTTGCTCAGTTGAGTATCGGTCGAGATACTGCATAAGCAGCGGCCGCGGACCGACCAGACTCATCTCACCCCGCAGAACGTTGAGAAACTCGGGAAGTTCATCGAGGCTGAGACTGCGCATAAATCTACCAAGACCTGTCATACGCTCTGCATCAGATAGCAAGTGTTCGCTAGAGCCCCGCGCATCCGTCATCGTGCGGAATTTATAAACAATGAAGGGTTCACCGCCCTTGCCTGGTCGCATCTGACAGAAAAACACCGGCGATCCCAGAACGATGCGGACCAGCACTCCGATGAGCCCCAACAAGGGACTGATCAAAACCAGACCAGGAAGCGTCAGGATCAGATCAAATAGTCGCTTACTCAGCGGGACACCAGGGGGAAAAAGCTTACCTGTCACTCTTCCCTCCTGACTCGATGTCCGCTGCCGCACCATCGATGGGACGTCCCTTCCCATTTGCGGCCATCGTTTCTATGATAAGTGCCATCTTTGCGGCGAGCCGCTCGCGATCAAAATCACCTTCGACACATCGCTTGCCTGCCTGTCCCAGTTGATCTACGAGCACAGGGTCCGCCGCAAGACGCTTCACCGCCTCAGCTAAGGCTTCGGGGTCTCCAGGCTGCGTGAACAGACCTGCCCCCGCATCCTCAACCACCTGACGGATGACCCCGTCAATAGCCAGGACAACGGGAAGACCGGCGGCCATGTAATCGAAGACTTTGTTGGGGTAAGTCGTCTTATACGCATCCACCGCAAGAAGAATTGCCAGCCCAACATCGGCCTGTACAAGCGTCGAAGCGATCTGGTCTTTTGGTATTGACGGTAAAAAATGAAGATTACGCAGCTTCATTTGCTGCGCAAGAGCCATCAGGTTGGTCTTCTCCTTACCATCCCCGAGGAACACAAAATGGATGTCTTCTTCACTCTGCAGGAGCTCCGCGGCTTTCAGGACCGTTTCAAGGTCGTTAGACATCCCATGAGCTCCCGCGTAGAGGACTAGAAATCCCTCCGCCAATCCTAATTCGCGTCTCAAGGATTGATCTTTCTCTGTTTTTCCAAACATGGTGAGATCTACACCATTCGGGACCACTTCCACCTGCCGAGCACCCCTCAAGTGCACGTGCTCGAAAAATCCTGGGGAATTAATGACCACTCGATCTGCACGACGATACAGTCCTCGCTCCAGCCACTCGGAGAGACGGATTAAAAGCGGATTTGTCAACACACCGACTGCAACGGCGAAGGAGGGCCAGAGGTCGCGAACTTCGAGTAGGAAGGGTTTACGTTTCAATCTCGCAATCCATCGGGCTGTCACAGCCTGGAAAATCGGAGGAGTCGTGCCCCACACTAGATCGACATCCTCTATACGCAATCCCGCCCAGAAAGAGACCACCATGAAACTGAGAAAACTCATCATGCGGTGCAGAAAGGAGCGGTGCCACCCGGAATAGCTCCTGCAGCGGAGGATCTCCACACCGATGTCGTCCACCTCTCGCGTTATCCAACCCCCATCACCTACTATTCGCCCTGTGAGGTAGCTCACCTGGCTGGCAATAATGGTTACGCTGTGACCGCGCCGGGCGAGTTGGCGAGCAAACTCATGATGACGGGTACCTCCCGGCTCATTAATTGCGGCAAAAGCCTGATGGATCAGCAAGATGTGCACGCTACATTTCCAATCTCATTCCCCGGTATTCAACCCAGGAAAGTGCCGGTCGCCCCATCTTTGGATCCAGCCAGCCGATGTTGATGTCCTCCACGTCCATCTCATCAAACACCCATTTTGTAACACCTCGCATCGGTAGCTGAGCATGGGCGCTTCTCAACCAGAGCAGCGATGGTTGCTTCATTGCATATGTCGGTGCGTACCAGCCATAGATGCTCGAATCCTGCACAAAGCCTTCCCCGGCAATTAATTCGCCTGCTCGGTACAACGCATATCGATCTTGGATCCCATCCGATCGGATACTCACATCTAATCCCTGCAGATCTACAGAAAGTGTGCGTTTATCCATTTCAAAGGGCATGTCAGGGAGGTTCCAACCAATCCGGACTTCCGCCTCCCCGACCCCCAGAATATCATCAACCACCATCCACAGTCGATCTTCAATGCGCAGGATCGTTCGTTGGTGGACAGCGTCTTCGCGACTCCGGTATTTATGCAGCGCCGAAAGGATTTCGAGGCGTCCGTCTGTGGAGCGCCAACGCCCAAGAAGCCTCGCTTCGCTCCATCTCAACCAAAGGAATCGGCCCGCGCGCAGCATCGGATCGATCCCATCGATCAAGGCTGTGTTATGACACCAGGCGCCGGCAAATGCGTTGTTCCAAGGATGTTCGGCGTTGTAGAGATATGTCCCCGGATCGCGCGCCAGGTTGATCCCTCCCCACCATAGATCAAAGTGGAGTTGATCACTATGCCCAGGGCGGCTGTGGAATTGTGCCACACGCACCATCCCCCGGGAATTCTGACCGCGCATAATATAGATCCCTGATTGATGGAAATCATCGCAACGCACACCGCCCTGACTTCCTGCAGCTTCGTGCCGACGAGACCCCTCCCGGCGCTGCCTAACATCATCCTTCGAGATATCGCCAGCAACACTTGACTTATCGTCTCGAGTGTCCTCCACTCCAAGCCAGAGAGCCAGCTCATCCCACGATCCCGGTGGAAATATTGGATCACCTAGCACTGTCAGTGCAGCAGCCTGCAGCGTGGGCCGGAAATCCCCAAACGGGCAAGCGCTAAGGGGGAGCAGCAGTGCACCGTCGTTGGGTCCCCAATTGGGAGCGTTTCCCGTTGCTGGATCCACAGCTGCGGCGAGCCAATTCGTCATTTTGCGCACGGCATCCACGGATGCTTCGGGCAACGGGTCGCCCTCGAGCTCAGCCAAGCGCACAGCCCAGGTCCCCGCTTGTAAGGCGAGACGGTGGTAATTCATCGAGTGCTGGATATACCCACCATCAAGAAATACCTGCCCTTTGAGCGCCTGCACGATAAATTGCCGCCCGCTGCGCTTCCATCTTCTGGCCTCACTGAACTCCGGGAAAAGCAAGCCTGTAGTATAGAGCGCGAGCGCTTCGATAAGCAGGTGGTTGTTGTCTTGCGCTCGGGCATAGAGAAGCGTCGCTGGAATGCGATCGGCGTGTGCGGCGATCATCATCGCCAATTCCTCTAGATCCCCACCTCGCTCCCGGAGCGCCTGATTAAAGGCGTAAAACGAGAACACCAGTGCCAGCAAGCGGATGGCGATCTCCTGACCCGAGTGCCAGTTCAAGCCTTGGTTTGGGGCATTTGCTTCGCGCCAGGAACGCAGTAAAGCCATGAAACCATCAACATAATGCTCGTCTCCTGTCAGCGCATAGGCTCGAGCTAATGAATACGCCCAGCCAAACCGGGAGATTTCCCACAGGAGTTTGACATCTTGTGGAAGTTCATTCAGAGCGTACTCGGTCCAGTGGCGCTCAAGACCGATAACATCTACTTCGCTGCTAGATTGGGTTAGTGCAAAGGCGCCCCAATTCGGTGGATGCCCAAGTTCAACCTCGGGTTGCCCAAAGAGGCGGTAGCGTCCATCGAGCACCGAGTCGGCTTCTGCCACCAGCGCTTTAACATCGCCACCCAGAATGTTTTTTAGAGGAATACCGAGGCGCTTTACATCGTGAAAGAAGAATGGCTGTGTGTGCGTCTCACGGTACTGGGCATATCCTTCAGAACTTGATGGGATGTGACTTTGCAGCCACCACTCGAGCGGTCTCTCCTCCCAAGCATAGGAGGGTGTGCGCCAACGAAGCCAACCACTTCGCTGCGCTAGCTGATATCCAGCGTAGCGCGCGAGCGGCCCTGGACCAAGTTCGCGTAGCGCATAGAACGATTGGAAGCGCATGAATGATTTACTGCTCTGCAATCAGTCCCACAATATGTGGTTCGCCGGAACGTAACGAATCGAGTGCAGCAAATGAAGCAAGCGATACCGCAATGATCTGCTTATAGGGGATTGGCGGAGAACTGCCCTGTGTGATCGCCTGTTGAAAGGCATGCCATTCGGCGCGATGTCCTTTATCCTGACGAAGCTGGGATTTGTGGGTTTTGGTGCGTCCGGACAGGGTCAGCTCCAAGCGTCGGAAGTCATCCAGAACGGCTGCTCTCCCGCCTCCAAAGACCTCGATTCGCTCTTTAGACAGCGCTCGGTCACCATTCGCTAGATAGCTCACGCTGCCGACCGAACCATCCGCGAACTCGAGCGTGATGACAAAATTGTCTTCACGATATCGTCCGCCGTCAGGAAGACCCATCGTGAATACCCGCACCGGAAGGGAATTTGTCAAGAATGTCAGGAAGTCGATAAAGTGACAGGCCTCACCAATCATACGCCCTCCACCCGTGGCAGGATCATGAAGCCAATGATCCAAGGGTAGAGGTCCAGCGTTTACTCGGTAGTGCATCACCAGCGGTTCGCGGGCGCCATCCAAGAAGTTTTTCAACTTGATGGCTAATGGGGCAAATCTACGATTGAACCCAACGCTCAGCAGCTTGTCCTTAGTTTGAAGCGCAGCTTCAATCCGCTCCAGTTCCTCGCGCGTGAGTGCGAGCGGTTTTTCGCAAAAAACATGTTTATCGGCTTCGAGCGCGGCTACCGCTTGTGAGGCGTGAAGATGGTGACGGGTGAGAATGGCGATCGTGTTGATGCGCTGATCTTCCAGAAGTTCTTCCGCATCCGTCGTGGCGTAAGCAAACCCGAACCGCTTTCCAACTTGCGCAGCTTTCATGCCGGTTGCCGTCGCCAGCCCAATCCATTCCAGCCCGCCCACACCCTTCATCGCCGGGAACAAGGTGGCGGTGGCGAAATTTCCCGCGCCAATAGCGCCCAAGCGGACGCCATCCTGAGCCTCAATGGCTGGCTCTCTGAATTCCACCTTGCGCTGTGTTGACACGAACTCAGCCTGCTCGTGCGGGTAGGTCAACAGGACCCCGAGAGAGGATTCCCCTTTACTGGCCGAAATTAGATCATAGGCTTCGATCGCATGTTCGATAGGGAATCGGTGTGTTATCAGTCGTTGGATTTCAAGCTTGCCTTCTTCGAGGAGTTCTATAAACGCATCTAAGTTGCGGCCCTCGGTCCAGCGCACGTACCCTCGTGGATAGTCCACACCAGCTTCTTCGTAGAGAGGATCATAGCGACCTGGACCATAGGAGCGCGAAATTACAAAGCGCAGCTCCTTCATGTAATAGGGTCTTCGCGGCAACTGGGTTCCAACGGCGCCGGTTGCTACCACAATTGCGCGATCTCTAGCCAAAACACCGGCGAGTTGAACGGTGTCATCCGAGGGTGTGTCAGCACAAATCTGTATCAGGTCAAATCCTGCCCCACTGGTGAACGCCGGTCCTTCGGTTTCAGCAACATCCCTGTGGACAGCTTCAATTCCGAGTTCTTCGGCCAATTTCACCCGCTCGGGATCTGTGTCGATGCCAAAAACAGCACAACCCGCCGCTTGCGCGATCTTTGCGGCTAGAAGACCTAGCAATCCAAGGCCGATTACAGCTACTCGATCGCCCAACTGGGGTTCTCCCAGTCGGAATCCGTGAAGCGCTATGGCTCCTAGTGTGGCGAAGGCGCCTGATTCAAAGTCCACCCCCGCGGGGAGTTTTGCGATCAGATTCTGGGGGACAACGGCATATTCGGCATGCACCGCATACCCGCCGCCCGCACAAGCGACCCGGTCACCTACTTGAAAACCGGACAATCCCTCTCCAACCGCTTCAATCACCCCGGCCGAGGAATATCCCAGCGGGAGTGGCTGATCCAGTCGATTCTGCACCGCCTCGAAGGTGGTGAGGAGACCTTCGCGGCGCGCTTTTTCTATCACTTGCCGAACGAGATCGGGGCGCGAGCGCGCTTTGCTGAGGAGTGTCTTCCCGGCGAACTCGACAAGCGCTCGCTCTGTCCCCGCAGACACGAGTGAAGCGACGGTGCGAATGAGTGCTGTGCCCGGCATAACCTGCGGCACAGGCACTTCTAAAACGCTCGTCTCACCCTTGCGCACATCTTGCACAACTTGTTTCATCATATTTTTAGCGTGATAGGAACAATTACTCGGTTTTTTTAGTTGTTTGTATCAAAGCTCGGTGCGATTATAGCACTACGGCTGCACTCAACGCATGCTTATGCGTTATGAAACACAATGTTACAACGGCTTCCTGAGTAATCGATCCCTATGACTATCCACCGTTCATCATTCGTTTTGTTCAAGCTCGACCCAGGGCCTCCTACCACCAGTTATCACCCTCTCAACAACTTTCTGTAAAATTGTTCAGCGTTTATCGCCACCCGATCGCGATCGGCGCGCTCGTCTACTAGATCCTGGTTAATCTTGCTGGCTTGTTGGCGAAGCCCAGCGTTCATCAGTGCCCGCGACGTCGCTTGAGCCAGTGCCGCCGGGTTGTCAGGGTCTACAAGAAATCCGTTTTCACCATCTGTGACCCACTCCCGCAGCGATTCAAGATCCCCCACCACAGGGAAACAACCACAGGCGATCGCTTCCAGGAATGTGTTCGGTGTTCCATCGTGTTCACTCGGTGAAACCATTATCGTTGACATCCGATAGATCATCGCCATTTCTTCCTGCGACAGCTTCGGTAACAAACGGACGCTTTGCTCGATTGTTAATTGATCGAGCCAGCGGATGGCTTCCTCATTCCCCAACATTGCCGGGCAGAGAAATATCGTCCCGGGGACCCTTTCCACAACACCGGGGATAGATCGGAAGAAGGTGTCATTGCGTACGTACGCTCGGAATCCGCGCGGGTTTACAACAATGGGGCTGTCGTCAGGCAGATCTTCAAGCTGCTTTAGAACTTCGGGGCGCAATGACTCCATCGCAGGAGGCGCGGGCTTGAATAAGCTCCGCTCAACACCACCGCCGCCCGGCAGGACAAGGATTGGGTGATCAGGTTGAAAACCCCAATCTGCCGCCAGGCGTATATCCCGCTTGCAGTCTGCGTGCAGAGCGTCAACCCGGCTCAACGCTTTACGCGTGAGGTATTTCATTCCCGGCGAGGAATGGGCGTGCAGTGTAAAATCATTACCCCAGACCGAGGCGACCAATGGTGTCTTCGGTTTTGCCAACGCCCCCAACATTCCCTCGAAGGGGATTCGCAGCGAATGGACAAGGTCTATTTCGAGCGTCTCCAGGAGCTTCCGCACATGCTTGGCTGCGCGCGGGAGAGTTAACGGGCCAAGCCAATGGCGCATAGCCGACCTCAGCCCGATCCCCTGCGTGCCTCCCGGGGCATGAAATTCGCCTCTTTCTCCCTGCTTGCCCATGCCGCTGAATGCGACGGAGATAAAATGCTGCGACGCGATCCCCGGTAAAGGTGCGCACCGAAAGGTGCTGAGGAGATGAACCTCGTGCCCCCGCTCTGTGAAAAGCGATATCCAGCCCTGCGTTATCGGGCTTCGCCCGTCGGCGATGAATGCCAGCCTCATCCCCTATTCCTCCATCACCGCATGCAGCACCGAGACAAAGATCTCTGTCATCCGCTCGATGTTGAATTGCTCTACGGCCATAGTGAAGGATTTCTCTCCCATCTTAACCAACCGGCGTGGATTGCGTAGCGCATCGTGAAGAGCTGCGGTTAACCCAACCAGATCTCCTGGTTGTACCAACCAACCATTTCCTCCGGAGACCAGGTCTCTCTGCGTCCCGTCTCCCTCAGCGACGATGACCGGCAGCGCTGCCGCCATCGCCTCTTGCACAGCCAATCCCCCCGTCCCGGGGAGGACGAAGAGGTCTGCATACGCAAAATACTGCTCTAGATCCGAACCGAACTTGGGCCCGACGAATTGTGCGCTTGGATAAACCTGGCTCGCAATTTCTTCGAATTCCTCGCGCGCGGGACCATCCCCCACAATAATCACCTCCGGCCTTGATTCCAACCTGGCGCACGCCTGCAGCAGCAAATCGACACGCTTTCTGCGCTGAAGCCGCCCAACGAATAGTACCCGCCCTGGGCGTTTCTTTGCGGGTTGGTGCTTAATCGCTGCGCTCGGCGGCGGGACAACTGCATTGGGGGCAACGAATATGCGCTCCGATCGATATCCGAGCTCGGAATATTCATCTGCTCCCTTCGTGCTATAGGCAATAAGTGCATCAAATCCGTCCAGAAATCTTTTCCTATAGCCCCGCCAATAAACGGCGCTTCGCCCCTCAACCGCCGGTGCACCCAACCCCCAACCAACGACCGGCCGGTCGTTGGAATGCATCCAATCTACCGCCCGACGGTTCGAGAGATAGCGGGGATTCGCCTCCATGATCAGGGCATCCGGATTGATTTTCTGAAGCCAGCGAATCAGACCGCGTTGATAGCAAAGATACAGCGACCCAGATAATAAGTGGGTGTTTTCACCCTTCTCCCAATGCGCGATTGCGAGATCACTCGCAGTATGAATCGATTCCTCCGGGCGAGGCTCACCAGTAAAGACATTCAGCCCCCCCTCGCATGCGCCTGCAAGGCGGTCGAAGAAAGGGCGGCGGTACGCCGGCAGCACCCTCTGCTGCAACGCAAGTTTTCCTTTAAACATAAATTTACTCATGGCTCAGCGTTTCTCTTCGATTGGTTTGTCTGGCTGTTTCACTTTCGAATACTCTCAATGCAATAAGCGTAAGCGCATGAGGCGCGTTGCTAAATCCACCCAAAGGCTTCCAGGTACCCATCGACCATCTTATCCAGCCCAAGATTCGCCTCTGCATAAGATCGGGCACCCGCTCGGTAACGCCCCTGGTCCTCAAGCACACCGGCCGCCGCCTGGGCCAGGGCTGAAAAATCCGGGGTGTCAAGCTGCCAGGACTCTCCGCCATAGGGGACAATTACCCCCGCTCCAGTACCCACCAACTCCTTCAACGCACCTGTGTCGAAAGCCGCGACGGGCAAGCCGCAGCCTAAGGCTTCGATCACAGCATTTGGACAGGCTGGATGGATATCGGCCGCGAATAGCAGATGCGCGGAACGATCCACCGTGGGGATTTGATCCGGTGGCACCAAGCCCGGCCAAAGAATGGGAATCTCCGCCGTTTTTTGCACCCACTCCCGGACCGATGACGACACTTGCCCCACAATCATCAACTCAATCGATAACATCGTTCTCTTGGCGATTTGCGCAGCCAGGCTGATGGCGTGTTCTACACCTAGTTCATATCCTCCACCTAATCGCCCTTCCACGACGAGTAGTCTGTAGCGATCGTTGGGGCGGTCGTGGGGACCATCAGGCGAATAGCGATTTAGGTCCACCCCGTTATGAACTACCCAATACGGCTTTGTGACCGGTCCATATACCCTCTCCCACCAATCAAACACAAATTCACTCTGATAGATCACGCCCGTTGCAATACGTTTTCGAATGAAGGAGAGCAACGCATTCGCCGTCTCCGAACGCAGATAATGACGGTATCCTGTGCGTCGCTTGCGGTGAATCCAATTCATCCCATCAAGCCGCTGGATCACCGGCACCCCGCGACGCTGTGCACCCCAGAGGTCGCTCACTTTTCGCGTACCGCCTACAACGAGCACACCATCATAGGACCCGTCGCGCAAATCGAAACAGACCGATATCCCACGCTCACGGAGGGCTTTGACCATTTTCGCCTGGAACGAGACCATCCCTCCCACACCGGACACCTGGGGAACGATGCACAGACGGGGGGAAGACCGATTTTCGCCTGCCGATGCTGTCTGTTGGGGGTCCATTTTTCTAAAGAATGTCGGCTTCGGTTTTGCGTTTCAAGCCGGTTTTTTCCTCACTCACGGTGTCCAACTCGACGTGCGGGAACGCCAGCCCAGATCTCGCCTGGCTCTGTGGATTCGAGCAGCACAGCATTTGCACCAACGATCGTGCCTTTCCCAACGCGTAAGATTCCATCGCCTCCGAGGACCTTAGCTCCCGGCGAAAGGATCACTTCGTCATCAACAAATATGGCCTTGAACGCCGATTCATCAATGGGTAAGTGAATATCAGCGCGTCCCAGAGTCACTCCAGGATAAATCTTCACTCCATCACCTATCTTCGTGTTGGGGTGTATGACGACACCAAATCCCCCGTGCACCAGGGTGAAGTCCTTCCCGAATTCGACCGATCGTGGGATCTCTACACCCATCAGCTTCAGGACATAATACGCAAACACGCCGATCACCGGCACTTCACGGGCATATACAAGAGCGCTGAAAAAATCTCGTCGCGCCATAATTTATTCCATTCGAAAACCAATCGTATGCCAAGCTGATTAAGATGAGATGATGTCATTCTCAGAAGCGGAGCGATGACTCACCACAACCATGATGACTAAACGCTAGGATGGATAGTCCAATAGAGCCTGGACGATTCGCTCCGCTGCATGGCCATCCCCGAACGGGTTGACCGCCTGCGCCATTGCCCGATGGGCTTCAGGATCATCCAGCAGCTTACTTGTCTCCGAGACGATTTTATTCGAGTCAGTCCCAACCAGACGTGCAGTCCCCGCCTGAACAGCCTCTGGGCGTTCCGTCACCCGGCGCAGGACGAGCACCGGCGTGCCAAGCGCTGGCGCCTCTTCCTGGAGCCCACCAGAATCCGTAAGCACCAGGTAAGCCCTTTTCATAAGATGGGTCATCGGAAGATAATCCAGAGGTTCCGTTAAAGTCAAATTTGGGATGCCGCTCAGCGTTCTATGGGCTGGTTCATGCACGTTTGGATTCGGATGCACCGGGTATACAAGGTGCACATCCTCACGATAGCGTTCGGCGATCTCGCGCAACGCTTCGAAGATCTGCTCCATTGGTTCACCAAAATTCTCGCGGCGATGCGCGGTCACGAGAATAAGCCGCCTGTCCTCCGGGATGTCTTGAAATACAGGGTGGTCAAAATCATAGGGTCGCTCCACGATCTCATAGAGGGCATCGATAACAGGGTTGCCGGTGACGACGATGCTCTCAGAGTTCACACCCTCATGCAGCAGATTGTCCCTGGCTTGTTCCGTTGGCGCAAAGTGGAGATCGGCGACCACTCCGGTCACCTTGCGGTTGACCTCTTCCGGAAACGGCTGCCATTTATCGCCTGTGCGCAAACCTGCCTCGACGTGACCAACGCGAACGTGGTGATAAAAAGCGAGCAATCCGGCTGCCATCACAGTCGTCGTGTCGCCCTGCACCAGGACCCAATCCGGCTGTACATCGCGTACGATTGTGTCCAACCCCTGGATCACTACGGCCGTTAGGTCCGGAAGGGATTGATCCTGTCGCATTAAATCCAGGTCAAAATCCGGGGCAATCGCAAATAAATCAAGCACCTGGTCTAACATCTGTCGGTGCTGCGCCGTGACGCAAACTAGGGATTCTACATCCTGGGTGACGGAAAGCCGGTTGACCACCGGCGCCATCTTGACCGCTTCCGGTCGCGTCCCAAAGATCGAAAGGACTTTCAATCGGCCATCAGTCATTATCTTTCCCAACCCCGAGGACCTCAATTTGGAAGCCAGCATCCCGCCAAACCTGACGGTCCCAGGCACCGCATGCATCGATGGCGATTTTGGCTCCGAGGAAACCGGAGACCCATTTCGGGTCGAGATCGTGAAATTCTTTGTGATCGACGAGCAGGATAATCCCCTCTGAATCCTGAAAAGCATTTTCCAATGATTGCGCGCTGCGCGCACCCTCAACCTCTGCGCCCATTGCAAAGGGCTCGTAAAATACGACCTTTGCGCCTTTCCCAACGAGCGCCCGAACGATCTCAATTGCCGGACTTTCGCGCAGGTCATCTACGTCAGGCTTATAGCTGAGTCCGAGTGCGGTGATCCGCCGTCCTTTCAAATCGCCAAGGGTTTCTTCGACAAGCGCGATTACATTCTCGGGTTGGGCGTCATTCACCTCCCGCGCCTGACGGATGAGCGGCGTTAATTCTGGAGCCCCTTCTACCAGAAACCAGGGATCAACACCAATGCAATGCCCACCGACGCCGGGTCCGGGCTTCAAGATGTTCACGCGCGGATGGAGATTTGCAATATCAATTGCGCGCCAGATGTCCACGCCATAATGCAAGCCTAAACGGGAGAACTCGTTCGCCAACGCGATATTTATATCGCGGTAAGTGTTCTCCATCAGCTTCACCATCTCCGCTGAAGTGGCATCCGCGAGCAGGATTTCCCCTCTCACAAAGAGGGAATAAAGATCCCTTCCCGCCTGCGCGGAGACGTGATTAATCCCCCCGATGACGCGTGCGTTCTCGATCAACTCCTGTATTATTTTCCCGGGAAGGACACGTTCGGGTGAATAGGCCAGGAAGAAATCTTCGCCAGCCTTGAGGCCAGAACGCTCTAGGATCGGCGCCAGCGTATCTACGGTTGTGCGTGGAGGCGAGGTCGATTCAAGCATCACTAGATTGCCCGCTCGCAGATGCGGCACGATCGACTCGGTTGCCGCGACAACATGCTGCATATCGGCTTGCTTTTCCGGAGTGATCGGCGTCGGAACGGCGATGATGAAGGCATCCGCGGGCTCAGGTCGATCCGTTACGCGGAGATTTTCTGAATGAAATGCGGCTTGTACGAGCGTTCGCAGCCCCGGCTCATGAATGTGGATCTCGCCGTTGCGTAAGACTTCAACGACATGCTGATTGACATCCACTCCGACTACCTTCACGCCATGAGTGGCAAACGTGCTCGCCGTTGGCAGGCCAATATAACCTAAACCGAGCACACAAATCTTCTTAAATTCCACGTCTATCCTCCCGACGGACGGGTCTTATTATCCCATGAAACTGAAAAGCCGCTGAAGGCGAACGAGATACGTTTAACCTATGGGAACCCCTTCAAATGCTTTCGCTTCCCCATCGGTGCAGCCTATGCAGAACTTCGTTGTCTACGATCATGCACTCGGCTACACTTTACAGTATAAACACGATAGCCAGCCAGGCATCCTGTGTGTATCCGACGCAGGCTGGAGTGAATATTACGGGTCTCTTCCTAATGTATGGGTTATTTATCTTTCCCCGCCCATCAGATCATTGAGTACTGGCGAGAGAATATCTTTATTTTCCATCATCCATGTATCTCACACTTCCCCCTTCAGGGTACAATTAGCCGGTCAAGAAATTTGATTGCGCTGCGCGGAGGGACCCCCGCGTTTTCGTGCTGAATGAAATCAATAAAACATGGAGTAAAAAATGGCAAAGAACATTGATCACCTCAAAGAACTTCTTGGCGTCGTTTCCGATCTTGGATCTGCAAACGCTTTATTGGGCTGGGACCAGCAAACGTATATGCCGCCTGGTGGCGCAGGTGCGCGAGCGATGCAATTGGCCACGCTCAGCCGCCTCGCCCACGATAAGTTCATCAGCGAAGAACTCGGTGAAACACTGGAGCTCGCGAAAGCCGAAGCAGCGGGAATGGATCCTGATTCAGACGAGTTCTGCCTGGTGCGTAAAACGGATCGAGACTATCAGAAAGAAGTCAAGGTCCCATCTGAATGGGTAGGTGAATTTTCGCGCGTGACTGCTCTCGCCCATCAGGATTGGGAGAAGGCCCGCGCCGAGTCGAATTTTTCCCTTTTCGAACCCCGCCTTGAAAAGATTGTCGACTTAAGGCGTCAATATGCTAACTTCTTCTCTCCCTACGACCACGTGTACGATCCGCTTCTGGATGACTTCGAGCCGGGCATGAAATCTGCTGATATTAAATCTGTGTTCGCGACACTTCGCCCGCGGTTGATCGCTCTCGTTCAGGCAATCGCGGAGCGGGGCAAGCCCGTCGATGACGCTCCTTTGCATCAGAGTTTCGACGAGAAGAAACAATGGGATTTCGGCATCGAGGTGGCCAAAGCCTTTGGGTACGACTTCAATCGCGG
>DAOUEQ010000173.1:0-2295 GCA_034430395.1 Anaerolineales bacterium
AGCTCTGATACACGTTGAAGGCCGGAAGCGGTAGAGCGAACCACAGCGATCTGCGCGCCAGTTCGGCCAGATCTGGCGGTAGACCGGACAGTGTCTCAAACCACCAGCTGGACAGCGGCGTTGCGGCTAATAGGATGAGTAGGGTTGTGGCTGCACCCGCCAAAAACGCTGCGAATCGCTGGAGCGAAGCCACTGCGGCAGGTTCATCAAGCAGAGCAACCACCACTTCGTTATAGGCCACCCCCATGCTTCGAAGCATGAAAATGAAACCGGAAACCACCGGCCAGACAGCCAGGGACGCCAGCGGTAGCGGCATACGACTCAGCGCTGCGCTCCCCAATGGTAGAACCAGAAGCGTCAATAAGGATGTCATCCCCAGTGGGATATAGAACGCCAGAAAAGCTCTCATCTGCAAAGGTGGCTCCACGATCGGAGCATTGGGCAGCTCATCTCTGACAACCGGACGGACCCTAACCCCTGAATAAACTGCTTCGCAGATCACTCCCAGGGCGACTGCTGCACCTGCGACTGCGATCCCGGGCACGGTGCCGATGAGCAATCCGGCGGTCAAAATCGAACCATCGGCCAGCAAACGGATCGCCGTTCCGATACTGACCGCCCGCGGATGTCCGAAGCGGATCAGTGCACCCTGGTTGAACCGCCGGAAGGCGATCGAGAAGGTCCAGGGAGTCATCAATTTCAAACCCAGGCGCGCGGATTCAAGGATTTCCTGCGGTGCGCCGATCAGTTTAACCACAACCAGGTCGAACAGCGGTGTAAAGGCGATGAGGATATGTACCAGCGTGAGCACCGCACCGGTCCAGAGTGCGAATCTGCGCAGCCAGCGATAGGAAGCTATGTCCTTGCTCAGAGCGGTAGAGGCGGCCAGCAGCATGATGATCGGGGCCTCGATAATGAGGGAAACCGGGAACACCACACCACCCCAAGCAGCGAGGTTAATTTGAGGATTTGGCAAACGCGCCACCACCGCGCTGAGCGCAGGGAGTTCCATGGCCATCAGCAGCCAGCTGGCCGCCAACGGCCACCATGTTCTATGGATCGTGGTCACCGGCAAACGCATGCGTGGTACTTGCAATCGTGCGGCCAATTCAGAACATCCTCTCGACTAAATCTGTTATCCCGGTGTCAGTCGCTGTCATCCCCTGCGGAAAAAAATTGAGGTTTGCGAACACTTCCTTCCCGCCACGCCAGAGATGGCAAAAATCAGCCGTCAACCCGGGGTGGATCTTTCCAATACAACCGTGCATAACATGCAATGCTTAACCAGTACAGCCATCCACGCAAATTTCATTGCCCTACAGTGCCATACTCGGCAAATTAATGCAACACGATTGTGTTTTACGGTGAGCGATCTAGCGTCGGATATTCAAGCAAATCCGTAACTAATGTCATCAGACTCCGATTTTCTATGAAATCAGGCTAAAATTTCATCTAGATTCTGATTACACAAATAATTGCCATCAACGGATATTCCTCATCCTTAGGAGTAGATTTCTCGATATCGGATACTCGAGATCCTTCTGATTGCTAGAATTCTCGACTGCTATGCATTTTGTGATTTGGACTCGAAATCAGCGAGTCATGGATCACCAGTCTTGTTTCTTCAAAGGCTCGATACATGCCGGAGCTCGGGAAGGGTAAAATGCTCATCCAGGATGCAGATTCGGCCCGGCAACTTGGCAGCCCAGGTTGTTTACCGAATTCCTGAGTAAGTATTGTAGGACCCCTGAGGTTGATTTGGCTACATCCAAGCCCGCCGGCGCATCCAGAGATACATCACAGCAGGGACGAAGACCATGGATGCGGTCACAATGTAGAAAGCGGTTCTTCCCGTCCAGGCAGCCAAGTCAATTGCCGGTTGAAAAAAGTTGGTCCCAAAGAATCCAGTCAGGAATGCAAGAGGCATGAAAAGCGTGGTGATAATGGTGAGGGTTTTCATGACCTCGTTCATGCGGTTGCTGACCACGGAGAGATAGGTATCCAAGGCGCCGCCCACCAGATCGCGTAAGCCCTCGGTGATGTCGTACAAGCGTACGAGGTGGTCATAAACATCACGGAAGAATATTCGGCTATCGGGGTCAAGGACGGTGAAATCGCCCCGCGCCAGTTTATTGATGACCTCCCGCTGCGGTGTCAGAATGCGACGGAGGTGAAGCAAAGCTCGTTTATACGTAAAGATTTGTGCCAGCAGGTGAGGACCTGGATTATCGAAGATCTCATCCTCAATCCAATCGATTGTGTCGTCGATTGACTCGATCACAGGCATCGTATCAG
>DAOUEQ010000174.1:0-15756 GCA_034430395.1 Anaerolineales bacterium
TCGAGAATGGCAAATTGGGAATACCTTTTATGAGCGTCACAACCGATCTTATAATTAGTCATGCTGCGCCTCCTTCGCTACGCGTTGTCGGGATACAACTAGTGTAGCTGGGGGTGCAGCGCTTTCATATAATCAACTCTGTGGCGGACTTTTAGGTTTCGCTCATACGCATTCAGAGTCCAAGGAGGTGTTTATACAAAGTTATCTAAAAATCAGTGCCACGTTATTTTACTCACTCAACATTCCAGCTTCATTCTTACCACCTTAGGAGAGCAAAATTATGAAATTCAGCACACTCATGTCGATCAAGGCAGTCATCTGTCTGTTTTTCGGTTTTGGTGAGGTCCTTATCCCAACGACTTTGATGTCGCTTTACGGGGCAGCCTTAGATCCCGGCGGCGCTTTCATGGCTCAACTTTTTGGAGCGGCGTTTATCCTGTTGGGTCTTCTTCTCTGGCTGATGAGAAACACGACCGAAGCATCGACCGTGAAGGCATTTTCGATGTCCCTCTTTTTGGGGGATGCGGTCGGCTTCGTCGTCTCGTTGATCGCGGTATTAAATGGGGTTGTGAATGCCCTTGGCTGGACAACCGTTGCTCTGTATCTGTTCATTGGTTTAGGCTTCGGGTATTTCTGGCTTAATCCTCCATCTACAAGCTAAGGGTTGCACACGGTAATTTGAGTGGAACTTAGAAACCTCCCGCAGGTTTCAAACCTGCGGGAGGTTAAAAAAAGCAGAGTTACATTTAAAGGTCTGTTTCGAGATATTGGGGGTAAGTTTCCCGAGTTGTGAATTTATTGGTCCTCACCCGTGTTGGACAGAGCGGTCATCACCGCCTCGACCGCCGCCGGCAAAGCATCTTCAACCTTAGGGGAAAGGGTTTCATCAAAAGTCTGGACATCCGCCGCCTCGACGCCTATGAGAAGAATGTTCTTCACAGCAGGCAGGTGAGCTCCGGCTTGATAGCCGAGTTCGAGCGCGGTGGAGAGGTTCACATCATGCGCTGAGGCACTGCGCTGCGTGGGGATGTCGTCCGGGTTGAGCAGGTGAATAGTCCCTGGTGAAGCGCCGGTGCAGATAGCATCAATGATGATGGCGCGATCGAAACCGATCATACGCTCCATCAAGCGCAGCCCGCCCCAGTAGTCCAGCCCCACCTCGATATCAGGGTTCGGAGGAATAAGGCGTTCTACTTCCTGCGCGACGCGCAGGCCGATACTATCGTCCCTCAATATTGGATTTCCAAGACCTAAGACAAGGGTTTTCATCGCACTTATTAACGCATACAGCGGCCAGCCATTAGTATACTCGTTGCATACTGTTGTGTTGGTGACCGCTGAATACTTAATCCAAATTCTGAGCTAGATGCTCGATGACTTCGCCATCAGGCGCCCGGAGCGTCACCTCCAGCGGCATCTGACCTGGCAGTGTATGCGTCGCGCAGGCCATGCAAGGGTCATAGGCACGAAACGCCATCTCGATCGTATTCAGCAAACCTTCCTTGATCTCGACGTCTTTCGTGATCAACCCCTGTGCGGCTTTCTTGACCGACATGTTGATCGCAGCATAGTTGTTCGTTGTACCAACGATTAGATTGACTTTCGTAAGGATCCCGCGCTCGTCAGTCCAATAGTGGTGTGTGAGTGTACCGCGTGGTGCCTCAACGCAGCCAACACCTTCGTCGGGGGTCTCCGTCGGCAGGACACGAAATTCTTCCCCCGTTATTTCTGAGTCTGTTGCCAGTTCCACCCAACGCTCGGTTGCGTAGAGCAGCTCGACGAGACGAGCCCAGTGAGTGGCGAGGGTGTGATTTACAGGTTTGCCGCCTAATGTATCGAACATGCGCTCATATTCAGCTTGCGCCAGAGGCGTTGCCATCCCATCGGCAGCATTCAGGCGGGAGAGGGGGGTGGCTTTATAAACACCCGAATCCATGCCATCTTCAAACCCTTTCCAACCAATCTTTTTTAGATATGGGAATTTTAAATAGGACCAGGGCTCAACGTGCTCGGCGACGTATTCCTGATAGTCCTTGGCGTCATACTTGGCGTGCTCTTTCCCATCCGGTCCGACAACCCGGATCTTCCCATCGTAGAAGTTAACATGGTTGTTCGCGTCGACGGTCCCCATGTTGTATGTTTCATGGGTGTACAAACCGCCAGTGATCAATGATACATAATCGGTGTTTCCAAGGACAACATCGTTAAAGAGCTGGAGGGAGAATTTGGCGAACTCGATCGCGTCGCGACCGAGCGTTTCAATCTCCTCTCGCTGTTCTTCGGTGATGCCCCGGCTTACACCACCGGGAAGACCCCAGTTTGGATGTACGGGACGGCCACCAATCATTTTGATCAGGTGGTGGCCATCGTGGCGCATCTTGAGAACCTTGCCGGCGATATCCATGCCCACTTTCTTGATTACACCCAGGATGTTGCGCTCCGCGGGATGGGCATCAGGACCCATCACGAAGTCGGGTCCACCAAGTGCATAAAAATGGGTTGTGTGGTCGGTGGCGTAAAAGATGCTATAGAACATCTCCCGCAGCTTTTTCGCTGTCGGTGGTGGATCGACGTGAAAGAGCGCATCCAGCGCCTTCGTGGAAGCCATATGATGCGCTTCGGGACAAACGCCGCAGATGCGGTTGGTAATGTTGGGCATATCCTCCGCAGGGCGGTTGACACAGAATTGCTCAAAACCGCGCAACTCGGGAACCTGTAGGTATGCGTTTGCTACCTCGCCATCTTCCGTGAGGAAGATATCGATCTTACCGTGGCCCTCGAGTCGGGTGATCGGATCTATTGAAATTCGTTTCATGTCCAAATCTCCTCATCAGGCCGATTCGGCCGTCTCCAACTTTGCATTCGAACCTCCATTGGCAGGTAATGCCATTCTACGCAGTTCGCTATGTGCCAAGCTGAAACGGTAGAACGTACCTATAGGATCAGGGATCCCTTCGTGTATTATCCGGTCGATCTCCTCAGGATCTTCTGAATCGATCACGGAAGCCAGGGCTGTCATCATCCGAGCGCCAAAATCTTCAACCCCCTCATTCGGGCCATAACAGCCAATGCAGGGAGAGCCTACGGTCGGACAGAGGGCGCCACATCCGGCGCGGGTTGCGATCCCACAGCAGACGAGACCCTGTTCGAGCAGACAGATATCGGGATCAGGGATGATCTCCCACGTTCGTTTGAACGCTTTGATTTTCTTCTCGTCCCGCGTGCGTGGGCAGTCATCGCATACTGTCGTTTCTGCGCCGATCACGCTGCCCGGGGCAGGGAGCTTGTTCTCCAAAATGGCGACGATGGCATCCCAAATCCGCTCCGGTTCAGGCGGGCAACCCGGCAGGTAGTAATCCACATCAACCGTCTGCCCAAGGGTCTTGACGGTCTCGTAGAAGAAAGGCAAATAGAGCGTACCCTCGGCCACTTCCGTCTCTGTCTGCGGACGGACGCCGTCGGGATTCACGGTGCTTGGTGTATCGTGATACGCAGTCTGGAAGATCGCTTCCTTCGTCGTTGCGTTCGCCAGGCCGGGAATACAACCCTCCTGAGCGCAGGAGCCGAAGGCGACGAGGACTTTCGATTTTTGGCGCATCAGGCGGGCCATGTACTCCTGTTCGCTCGTCCTGATGGCGCCATTGAAGAAGCAAAGATCGATGCTCTTATCGGCCATTTTTTCAATGTCACGGACTTTTCCATCCAGGACACAGGGCCAGAAGACAATGTCGAATGCAGCGGCGACATCGAGGATCTTCTCATTGATCCCTAAAACGGCGATCTCACAGCCGCCACAGGAAGCAGCCCAATATAGTGCTAGGACACCTTTTTCACTCATACTGGCACCTCCATCGCCTCGGCATGTTCATCGATAAGTTGCTCTATCGCTTCTTCGATTCTTCCGTTTTCAGACCAGTTTTTGGGCCAATCGAGTGGTCCAAGTGCTCGAACCTGTTCAATCATTTCGTTGATCGCTCCCGCCAGCAAAGTGCCCTCTGCGGCTGAAGCCCACTGCAGGCGAACACGGTCATCCTCCATGCCCAGCGCCTTCAGCGTATGCTTCAGCATAGAAAAGCGCCGCATGGTCTTATAGTTCTGCTCCAGGTAATGGCACTCACCGGGGTGACAGCCAGCGATCATCACGCCATCTGCACCCAATGCGAAAGCCTTGAGCACGAATGAAGGGTCGACGCGACCGCTGCACATGACCCGCAGCATACGAATATTAGGCTCATATTTAATCCGTGCCGTACCTGCCAAGTCCGCAGCGCGGTAGGAGCACCAGTTGCATAAGAAAGCGACAATCTTCGGTTCAAATCTTTCGTCAGCCATAGGATTTATCCTCCGCTAAGCGGGAACTGCTTCGGGTTCTTCAACGACGGGCTTCGTGCCGTTTCCTTGAACTACGTCAAAGAGCAAACCTTCAATCTCGGCGAAGATTTGATCATTGCTGTAATGGGCGCCGCTGATCGCTTGTGCGGGACAGGCGGCCACGCAGGTCCCGCAGCCCTTGCACAGCGCTTGATTGATGAAGCTTACCTTTTTATCTTCCAGGAACTCGATCGCGTTGAAGGGGCACAACGTGTTGCAAATCCGGCACCCCGAGCACCTCTCCTCGTGGATCGTGGCGACAATCGGTTCGATTTCAACCGCGCCTTTAGAGATCATGCCCAGGACGCGAGCGGCGGCAGCCGCCCCCTGAGAGACCGATGCAGGGATATCTTTTGGCCCCTGGCAAGCTCCAGCGATGAAGATGCCGTCGGTCATCGTAGCGACCGGGTCGAGTTTGGGATGGCGTTCAGTGAACCAGCCTGACATGCTGCAAGAGATGCCGAATTTCAAACTAACTTCCCTGGCGTCCGGCTTCGGTTCCAGCGCGGTCATCAGGATAACCATGTCTACAGGGACGCGCCGCTGTTTGCCGATTAGCGTATCCTCCACCTGTATGATGAGCTTGCCTTCTTCGCCGGGTTGAAGGGCCGCATCAGTCACCTCGGCCACTCGGCCTCTTGTAAAGTGCATGCCTTCCTCTTGCAACCGGTTATAGAACTCTTCATAGTCCTTGAAAGCTGGCCGCATGTCGGTATAGAAAGAGTGTACTTCTGCGCCCGTTTTTTCGATCACAAGGTGTCCGAACTTCAGAGCACTCATGCAGCAGACTGCGGAGCAATGCGCGTTAAACCTGGTGTCACGGCTCCCGACGCAGTGGATGATGGCGACAGATTTAGGGGTTGTCACCCCATCTCTAAGTACGATCTTGCCGTCCGTTGGTCCGGCTGCATTGCACAGGCGTTCAAATTCCAGACTTGTGAATACGTTTGACAACCGTCCGTATCCGTATTGCGGAATTTTCCGACTATCAAAGACATCGTAGCCGGTGGCAAGGATGATGTTCCCGACATCAATGTCGATGAAAGTATCCTTCTGTTCAAAGTCGATGGCATTAGTCGGGCAGAACTTCTCGCATGCCTTGCAAGTGCCTTTCTCGAAGTATATGCAAGTCTCCGTATCAAGGACCGGGTATTTCGGAACAGCCTGGGGGAAGGGGCGATAGATTGCTTTTCGGTAGCCAATGCCAGCCTCGAATACATTATCCAAGACCTTCTTAGGGCATTTCTCAATACAGATCCCGCACCCCGTGCAGTCTTCCTCGATTACATATCTTGCTTTCTTGCGGATGCGTACATGGAAATTCCCAACAAATCCAGTGACTTCTTCAACTTCACTGTATGACAGGAGTGTAATATTCGGGTGGCTGCTGACATCAGACATATTGGGAGTGAGTATGCAGGCTGAGCAGTCGAGAGTGGGGAAGGTCTTATCGAACTGCGCCATATGCCCACCGATCGAGGGCTCTCTCTCGACTAAAAAGACAGGGTTGCCTGAATTCGCCAGCTCGAGGGCGGTTTGAATACCGGCTATCCCACCACCAACAATGAGTGAATTGGGGTTAACTGGAACCTCGGTGGGCTCAAGCTCCTCGTGGAGTTGCACGCGCTTGACAGCACCGGAGATCATCGCTTTAGATTTCGCCGTCGCAAGCGCCTCGTTCTCTGTGACCCAGGAGACCTGCTCGCGCAGGCTGGTCATCTGGCATAGGTAGGGGTTGAGACCGGCGTTGCTGCAGGCTTTCCGAAAAGTTTTTTCGTGAAGATGAGGGGAGCAAGCGCCGACAACGACCCTCGTAAGGCCTTCGTTCTTGATGTCATCCTCGATGAGTTCTTGGCCAAGTGAGGAGCACATAAACTTGTAATCGCGAGATACAACAACGTTGTCGAGTTCCTCGCCTGCCCATCGAGAGACCTCCTCAACATCAACCTTTCCGGCGATGTTGCTCCCGCAGTGGCAAATATAGACGCCAACACGTTCAGCCATGTTAACCCTCCACTCTTCCGCTCGGCATCGGTAGCGATTTGTCGTCCTTTGTACGCTTGCCTGCCGGGGCGGGTTCTTCTTCAAGCTCTAAACCGATCTTCTTCAACGCGGGGGATGCGGAGACGAACTCTTTCCCGATCCCAAGTTTTTTCGCGGGGATCCCCATCGCCAGACCGATCAATTGCGTGAAGTAGAGAATTGGTAGTTTGTAATTTGTGCCGAAATGACGGTTTACCTGAGTCTGGTAAGCGTCCAGGTTCAATTGGCACATCGGGCAAATCGTCACGATGACATCCGCATTGGCTTCGTTTGCAGTGTGCAGAAGTTGGCGGATTAATTCGAAAGCAGTGTCGGAACTGATCTGAGTCATGTGACCACCGCAGCAGTGGGTTTTTAGTGGGAAATCAACCACCGTTGCGCCAAGGGCCTCCATGAGATGGTCCAGGCTCAGCGGATATTCAGCGTCCTCGAGTTCATTATCACCGAACTCGGGGCGAACGACCATGCAACCGTAATACGGTGCAACCCACAAGTTTGTCAATGGGGTTGTGACTTTCTCACGGATATTCTCAAATCCGATATCGTCAACGACAACGTCGAGCAGATGACGGACGCGAAGAGAACCAGGCTCGTAGGAAAGACCCCCAGCGGCAAGCGCTTCGTTGGTCGACTCCCCCAACTTGGGAAATTTCCCCATGTAATCGTCCGTTTTCCTGAGGTTCAAGTAGCATGCGCTGCAAGGCGCAACGAGCTCTTTTAAGCTGTCCTGATTCGCAGCAAGAGCGAGATTACGGGCAACGAGAGCGTAAGCGGCTGTTTTGTTGAGTGAAAAATACTCCGTCGCTCCGCAGCAGTTCCAATCCTCGATCTCTTCGAATGTCATGCCAAGCTGGTCGGCTATTGCCTTTGTTGAGTCATCGTAGGGTTTTGCGGATTTGCCTAAAGAACAACCAGGGTAGTATCCGTATTTCATAGCTCGGCCTCCAGTTGTTTCGCTCGTTCCAAGATCGCCTTGAGCTGGCTAATGCCTTCGATTCTCTCAGGTCGGAATGCGAGGCGATTCTTCATTAGCATACCAATTGCGAAAGGTCCCAGGCTAAACTTTTTTAACGGGCTGTGAGTCAAGTGGTAGCGTGTTGCCAAGCCCAGTTCAAAGCTTCTGCCGTAGGTCTCAACAAGCCCGATGAAACTCTCTGACCACTCGGGCGCATCGCTTTCGTCATATAGATGTTCTTTTACCGCCATCTGTTTTAAGGTGTACATGATGTCGGTGATGGGGATTTCCTTGGGGCAGCGTACAGTGCAGTAGTAGCAGGAGACACAATACCAGGGGGTATTGCTTTTCAGGACTTCGTCCCTAAGGCCAACATCTATCATGGCGAAGAGTTGTCGTGGGGAGTAGTCCATATCCGGCCCGGAGGGGCATGAGCCGCCGCAAGTGCCACACTGAAGGCAGAGTCTTAGATTCTCGCCTCCTGGTGTGGCGTTAATCACTTCATTGCGGAAATCGCTAGAGGATCCGTTCGTGGGCACTTCTGGCATGCTATAACCTCCCGGTTTCTTGGGCATCGATCAGCCCAAAAACTCACCTAATTAACTGTGTTGGGCATCGGGGTTAAAGACCCGCGCATCCCCGACAAAGAAGGTGTGATTTTCAGTTAATTAAGTATGTGATTTTTCTCACAAGTTATATAAGTGACAGAATACCAGCGCTAATTGGATGAAAGTCAAGCAAAGAAGAATGAACTACAAAGTTAGTTACAAAACAGAATGAAGCGCGCAATAAATGGGACGCTCAAAAATTATGGATGTGTATCCGATGATCCATTGATTACTCGACATATGTCCACAATTTGCTCAATGTGTCCCCAGTAAAAGGTAATCAGGTTATCGTGAAAACAAGGACAAGATATCTAAAGAAAGAGTAATAGTTATTGTTGACAGTCCGGATTGTGAAAAATGTCGCTTGCCTTAAATCTAAAAGCAAAGCAAACTTAGGGTCTAATCCGTCTGCATGCAATTTTTAACGCAGCTCATCTAATAGGAGGTTGATTCCATGGTCCTGAAACCAAAGCGCCCCGTCCCTACGGACATCGAGATCGCACAGGAGGCTGACCTTCGTCCGATCCTCGAGATCGCAGAAAAGATCGGGTTGGAGATGGACGACCTCGATCTCTACGGCAAATATAAGGCGAAAGTCCATCTTGACGTCCTCAAGAAGCTTGCAGATCGTCCCCAGGGGAAATATATCGACGTCACTGCCATCACACCGACTCCTCTGGGGGAGGGGAAGTCCACATCTATGGTCGGTCTTACTCAAGCCATGGGCACGCATCTCGGGAAGAATGTGATGTGCTGCATTCGCCAACCGAGCATGGGGCCAACCTTTAACATCAAGGGTGGAGCGGCGGGAGGGGGCTACAGCCAAGTTATCCCAATGGAGGATTTCAACCTCCACCTCACCGGCGATATCCATGCGATCACTGTCGCCCATAATCTCGTTGCCGCGGCGCTCGATACCCGCATGTATCACGAGAGCCGGCAGACGGATGAAGCGCTCAAGCGCCGAGGGGTGACACGCCTCGATATCGATCCTGATACGATCACCTGGAATCGTGTTGTAGATGTATGCGATCGGACCTTGCGAGATATCAAAGTGGGCTTCAATGACGACAAGCTGCGGGATGGTTCACCCAGCCCGGTTTTCCCGCGCGCAACTGGCTACGATATCACGGTCGCCTCGGAGTTAATGGCGATCCTTGCCCTGGCATCGAGTTTGCGGGACCTACGAGAGCGAGTGAGCCGAGTCGTGGTTGGGTTGAATAAGAAAGGCGATCCGGTCACACTTGAGGATCTTGGTGTTGCCGGTGCGGTGACAGTCCTGCTGAAGGACGCACTCATGCCTAACCTCATGCAAACTCTCGAGGGTCAGCCGGCGTTAGTGCACGCGGGACCCTTCGCCAATATCGCACATGGCAATTCGTCGATCATCGCTGATCAGATCGCGCTTAAGGTTGCCGACTACGTCGTCACCGAGAGCGGTTTCGGCGCTGATATCGGCATGGAGAAGTTCTTCGATATCAAGTGCCGCTACTCTGGCTTAATCCCCAATGCCGTAGTGCTGGTTGCCACGGTGCGCGCCCTGAAGATGCATGGCGGCGGTCCAAAAGTCTCCCCCGGTGCACCTCTTGATGAGGCGTATACATCGGAGAATCTTGAACTGCTAGAAGCCGGTCTGCCGAATCTCGGAGTTCACATCAAGAACGCCTTACGCTTCGGGATCCCGGTTGTTGTCTGCGTCAATGGGTTCAAGGATGATACGGATGCCGAAATGGAAATGGTGCGAAAGTATTCGGAGGAACAGGGGGCATTCGCAGCCGTAAAGAGCACCCATTGGGCTGATGGCGGTGCTGGCGCTAAGGAATTGGCGCAAGCAGTTGTTGAAGCATGCGAACAGCCAAGTAACTTCGAATTCCTCTACCCGCTGGATTGGTCGATTAAGAAGAAGATCGAATATATATGCAAAGAGATCTATGGCGCGGATGGGGTAACCTATGAGCCATTAGCCGAAGAACAAATTGAGACCTATGAGAAAGCAGGTTTCGGGAATCTACCCATGTGCATGGCGAAAACGCACCTCAGCCTGAGCCACGACCCGACATTGAAGGGCGTTCCTACGGGCTTCACGGTACCAATCCGTGAAGTGCGTGCGAGCGTAGGCGCGGGGTTCATCTATCCACTTCTGGGTAAGATGAGCACGATGCCCGGTCTGGCCACGCATGCCGCGTTCATGGATATCGACTTGGATCTGGAGACAGGCAAAATCACCGGTTTGTTCTAGATATTCATACCTATAGCAAGTAAGGGGCTGCCGGTTTTAGGCAGCCCCTTGTTTTTATTATTTTGGGGGGCACTCTCATGGGTGCGCACCCACAATCCCCAAGGAGCGAAGGGGCCGACCCGTTTGTCGGCCCATCACTTCCTTTGGTCGGGGACTTCGCCTATGACAGAACCAGGGGGCCGCTCCTTACTGTAAACGTGAGCGAAGCGAGGAGTCTGTGGGGAAACCCGAATAGGATTAGATGGGATTACATGGATGGGACACGACCAGCGGCGTAGAATGTCGGCACGAATAAGACTCTCGTCCCCATTTCCCAGGCTTTGCGGTCGATCCGTCTAAATCGTTCGATTTCATCAGCGGGGAGCAAATAGCTCAGATCTTGAGCCAGGGTCTCCCATTCTGACTCAAGTTGATCCTCATCCGGACTTCCCTGCCATTCTCCACCTAGTAAGCCGGTTCGAATTTCGGAAAGCTGCGCCGAGTGAAAAAGCGCACGCAGTGTCCGTCCCAGGTATGGGCTGGCGCCTTGGTCGAGTAACGCTTGGATCTGCCCTTGACCAACAGTTTCAAGCTCACGCGGGAAATCTATCCGACCGCCATAATCAGGCTCTGCCAGTGCCAGGATCCAACCGCCCGGTTTTGTGACCCTGAACATCTCCTCAAGGATCTTCCCCGGATCTTCAACCCAGAGCAGGAGAAAATGACAGACAGCTATATCGAATGCAGCGGTCTGGAAAGGTAGATCGCTGCCGTCTCCTGCGAGATACGAGGACGCAGGATCAAAGTCTTTAGCAAAACCTACAGCAGGACGGTCGATGTCAACGCCAATACTCTTCAACGAAAACCGCTGGCTAATTTCTGCACTGATTACTCCCGTGCCGGACCCAACTTCCAGCATCTTGTTCGTTCCTTGAATCTGAAGGGAAGCAAACAACTGCTCTCGAATCGAAGCAGTCCAGGTTGCTTGAACGAGGTAGCGCGAGTGCAAACGCTCTAGGGTTTCTTGATACATGAGGATTCGCTAAGGAAACAACATTGATGAGTTCTTTTACGATTTCGCTGGGCTATCTAGGAGCGATTAATCTGCGGTGTGATAGCTTGAGACAGCCTGGTTCCAGAGCTGATCCCAGGGATCGCGTAAGATGTTCCCAAAGACCTGGTTCACACCCTGCGTTGGCAGGACGTCACCATCTGGTTCAACATACAACCAGGCGCGTCCCGCGCCTTGAGGTACATTCTCAAGCTCAACGGCGATTGGGTTTGTCTCTGAATAGGGTGCCGGGAGATCCCAAATGAGATCCAAACCAAGGTTTGCGGCCTTCTCCCTGGCTTGTTCTAAGTCGCTGACGTTTTGATCCGATTTTTCAATCGCGGATAGAGAGACAGCCTTTACCCCCATCCGCGAAAGTTCTTCCAGCGTATCCATCATATTGACGGATGTTGAAGGATCCAGCGTCAAATGGACGGCAACGAAGATATCGGTCTCAAGTGCCCTTTTTAGGCCATCTCTTGAAGCAGGGTTATCGGGGGCGAAGGATAGAAGTATGTGGTCTAATCCGGCTTTGTCGAGACGATCGAGGTAAGCTGTATCAGAAAACCGAATTCCATCTGTGATGATCCCCGTGACCAGGCCAAGGGTCTCTGCGGATTGGATTAGATCGGGTAGGTCTTCTCGCAGCGTGGGTTCCCCACCAGTGAACGTTACATGCGGAATGTTAGCGTCCCACGCTTTCGAGAGGATCTGCGTCCATTCGGACTTTGAAAGCTCTCGATCTACACGCTCTCTCGCGAGTGGATCATGAGTGCCCTGTTTATCCAGATTGTAGGTGAGCGCGCAATCCAGGCGATAGGGGGCGGAAGGGACGATGCTGTAGGGCTCAACACGAGACATCCCCAGGAACATAACAGGGTCTAGATCCGGCTCGGTTGCTAAGGTAAGGATCTCTTCCCGCAGTTCGCGTTGGTCCCGCAAAGCATCTTTTCGGCTCAACTTGTATCTCGCGGCCATCGTCCCTGCGGCATCTTCTTCATCCTTACCCTGGATCCATAACGCAACGTGCTCGGCAGCGGTTTGGTTCAGGTGAAGCACAGTCGTCGCATTGACTAAAAGGACACCTGTCCCATCGCTCTCCACGCGCAGATGTAATCGGTTTGGGGCTTCTGCATTCTCAGGGAACATATAATGGTAAATCCCGGGATCCGGGGCAGGGGGTAGTTCTTTTGGTGTGAAGAAACGAGAAATTATTGAGTCCATTATTTCGTCCTTCTGGCTAGGTACTGTGTTGCACGAGATTCTGATAAGGGATGGGCTCGTGGTCTGATCGATTCATCAGGGTAAGTGGGCATCCGCCGCCGCACTCAGAAAGCACAGCGCAATCCTCGCAAGCAGCAGGAATATATTTCCGTTCGCGGAGCCAGATCGCGCGTTCGTGATTCCAGATACTGTCCCAAGAATCGCGAAGGATATGACCCAATGGTTCATAAAAAGACTGACATGGGATCACATCCCCATTTGGCTCGACGCACATGTTGTATAACGCTGCAGTACACGCCTTTACACCCAGTTCCAACTGAACCGGATCGAAATGACAGTACTGGGTTGGGGTGTACCAGATTAATCGTTGTCCGTATTGGTCTGTTTTCTCTCGTATGTGCTCGAGGAGCGGCTCAAGGTCTGCTTCCAGCATGCCTGTTCCCACGGTCGCGCCCTTACCGGCGTAGATCAACGCATTAAGACCTACAGTCTTAACCCCCAGATCTGCGAGAAAATCAACAGTCTCTCCGATTCCAGGACCGTTCTCGGCGAGCATCGTCGTGTTGGTCATCAAGTAGACACCCGCATCGACGCAATTACGAATGCCTTCGACAGTCTGGCGGAATGCGCCGCTGGTTGCGACCATTCGGTCGTGGACAACCTCCTGGTGAGATTCTAGCGTTATCTGTATGTGATCCAGGCCTGCCGCAAGCAGGCGATCTAAATAATTGCGATCAGCGAGACGGCGGCCATTGCTGAGAAGTCCTGTGATTTGCCCCTTCGATTGTGCATGGGCGATCAAGTCCGGCAGATCAGAACGCAGCGTCGCTTCACCGCCCGTGAAGCAAATATGCGGGATTCCCAAATCCCACAGGATGTCAATGATGTCAATCCAATCGTCCGTTTCCAGCTCGGGATAGTCGCGCGATCTGGCGTTGTAGCAGTGAGGGCAGTTGTCGTTGCAGCGGTAGGTGAGCGCCAGGTCCATCCGGTAGGGTGCGCTGGGTTTCGCGGCGAAAGGGGGCAGGATGTCGATCGCCAAATCATGGATGGGGCAAGCCCCGTTAGGCTGGATCAACTCTTCAATTTGCGTTCGTATCGCGCTGAAATCTCTTCGGGCTTGATCGGCTGAGACCTTGAAAGATTTGCGGATCTCGCGGTGAGCTTTTGTATCCGGCAGGTCCTCGAGTATCAACCATGCCATCCTGGCTGCCGTGGGATTCAGATGAAGTGCTCGGTTGGCATTAATCAGAAGCAGACCAGTTCCATCCTGATCGATCCGCAGATGGATCTGGGTACGCTCATGCTCAGATTCCTGCATATAGGCGTACAAACCTGGTTCGAAGCGATTAGCGCTCCGGTTGCCAGGAAAGGGGAGGCGCAATCTCACCGACCGCCTCCCGCGCAGGCACAAGCACATCCCGCACATGCGCAAGCACAGGCACATCCACCGCCGCTCCTCGATGAGCCGGAGCTGATGGAACGGGGGGGAGGGGGCGGATTGGTTGTCTTGGTCACGCCTTGCGTGAAACCGGTCAGGTTTCCGACCAGACCTGCGGCGGTATCTTGGACACTATTAACGACGGAGGCTGCGAAGTCAGCGCCGGGGAGCGTTGGCAGCGATATGCCTCTCCCGCTTGGCATGGGCACGGCTGTTTTAGTGCTTGTTGGAATGCTGGGCGATGAGCTAGGACGGTACGAACCCCACCACATCGGTATATAAACCGGACCTGTTCTGAACACTTGTTTGGTTTTATCATCAAAGTTGTCATCGAGCATCGTCCACTCGATATCCTCGGCGAAGCGTTCAGATTTAATTTCCGGAGTCTCAGCTAATTCAACCTGCTGCCATGCTTTCTTGGTGATCGACTTGTAATAGGCTTGGGTCTCCTTAAGGCTGAAGCCTTTCATCTTCTTCTGTACGGATTTCACAAGGCTAATTGTGACACTCTGCAGATTTGAACGTCTCTTTTTCTTAGGTTTATCGATCAGAACTTCGAGAAATTCACGTTCATAATCGCGTACGTTTACCTCGGTATCGAGGCGCTCTAGTGTTAGCGGGTCCTCTTTCACAACCTTGGCCGCGCCTTTCTTCACCACGGCAAAGAGGATCATTGTAAGCACCCGGTCGAGCGGTGTTTCGGAGAGAACGGCTGCTTCCACCGCGGTTAATCCGCGTTTGATGCCGTGCCCTTCAATCGAGATCTTCGGTGGTAAGTAGTCTAACTTTCGTTTATTGCCTGCGTAAACCGAGAGGATGATGATCCCAAGGATCAATAAAAAGATACCACCGACACAACAGATCGGTATCAACGCATCAAAGTCAAACCGTAGAGATGACGATGCGATACTATCGGCCGGGACGTATTCGAGTGGGAAGGAGGCGCCAAACTCGTATTCCGTGTAGGCGTTCGCGGCGGGGTTGTGCCATTGGTAAACAACACGTCCTTCTTTGTCTAAATAAGTCTCGGGTTCGCTGGACCAGCCGCTTGGTGATCCATGCCAGCGGGGTTCATCAGGTTGGACTCCAGGCGGCAGATGAAATATCACGGTGATGTCAGTGCTTCCATGAGCAGAGTTTTTATCAAAGAAATTAGGTTCGAAGCGCGCGCTGGCGTAATCGTCAGACTGGGAATCTTTATAAAGAAGCCCGCTTATCGAACCCAGATCGACAACTATCGTACCCTGCTGGCCTGGCGGAATGGAATTGCTGCCCAAGCCCAGCTCTATGCCAGTGTCTATGTACTCGGAGACGGCGATATGAGAGATGGTGCGATTGTCGACCGTCGCTGACATGTAACCGAGATTGTAATTGTCATTCGGCGTTCCGATGTCGACGAATTCGATCGTAGGACCGGAGGTGTCATTGGTGAGGACGATCATGTAAAGGATTCGAGCGCTTCCATCCGATTCCCAGTACACCTCTGCGATCTCCTGGTCAACGGTGAACGAGTAGGATTGTCCGAAAACAGGCGCCGAGAAAACAAGAAGCAGTGAGGTGAGGATCGCCGTAATCCACAAGAATTTCCAGATACGGCTGCAGTTCGTGAGCTGTTTTAATTTGTTCACCGTTGATCCCTCAAATCGAGATGGAAAAGGCAAAGAAGTCATCAGTTGCTCCCCGTTATGCCATACATAAGAACATTGCTTCGGGTCACCACTTCGGTTCTTCAGAAAGCTGGTAGGTAGAGTTGCAATATGGACATGTGACTACAGGCGCACCCGCGACCATCTTGATGTTGTCGGGGGATAACGCACCGCCGCAGCTCTGACAGGAAAGCGTTTC
>DAOUEQ010000175.1:0-13801 GCA_034430395.1 Anaerolineales bacterium
GGGATGCCGGATTTCACGCTATAGCCTTACGGCACAACGATCCCAGTTTAGCCCGGGATCAATTGCGCATTCTGCTAGAGAACCAAATTGATGATGGAATGCTCCCGGACGTTGTCCATGATGAAGGAATTGTGACTTCAATCGATCATCCAGTTGCGGGCATAGTTACCAAGCCGCCCATTCTCGCCTGGGCGGCTTTGAAGATTCATGAGGTTGACCCGAAATTGGAATTTCTGCGCGAGATCTATCCCCGCTTGAAGCGCTGGAACCGGTGGTGGGTCACCAAGAACGTCGGCGAAATGCCAAGTCTGGCGCAGTACAACCACCCTTACTCCTCTGGCCTAGATGACAGCCCGCTCTGGGATCGCGGCATCCCTGTCGTCTCACCCGATCTGAATACCTACCTTACAATTCAAATGGATTCACTGGCAGTTATGGCCGATCTTATTGGTTTACCCGAAGATGCTTCGGAATGGCGGCAGCGCGCCGACGCTATCACGGAAAGCATGGTCGAGCAGATGTACGACCCGCCCGGTGGGATATTCCAGGCGTTCTATCACGACGAAGCCGTTCCAGCGTTCACGCCATTTAACCTCTACCCTCTCTGGACTGGCCGGATGAACGCAGAAATTGAAGCGCGCTTAGTGGAACACCTGACCAACCCTTTTACATTTTGGAGCCCTTATCCTCTGCGTACCGTTGCGGGTGATGACCCAAGCTACTCTGCTACCACCATGTGGCGTGGTCCAGTTTGGATCAACATCAACTACATCCTCATTGAGGCACTGCAACGCGTGGGACGGAGGGCGCTTGCCGAAGAACTGCGCTCGCGCACGCTAGACCTTGTTGCCCGGAATGACGGGATTCACGAGTTCTACGACCCTGAGCAGGGAACACCTCCCGACCAAGCCGTACCGATGTTCGGATGGTCGGCGGCGTTATTCATCGATCTATGCCTTCAACTCAAAGTACCGCTGAATAGCATCGCGCAGCGAAAGAGTTAGCAGCGAGCTCTCCCGCGTTCTGCCGAATAATAATTTCTTCCTGCGACCTGGCCCATGGTGGACTATAGACTCAGGTTGACTCGTCAATGCAGTCGTCGGCCCGTTATTACGTCCATGTCACCAACGGATGCAGACGAGGGCTTACGCTCACTCTGAAGGTTGCCGGCATCAATCAAAAACTCCCTTCTGGTCAGGTTCAGTATTAGGAGGAGTACATCGCGAGTTCTGCTCAAGAATTCTTAAAGATCAGTAAAGCTCTGGATGGAGCCAGTGGCACCTAATCACCTAAAAAGGTGATTAGTAAGATACGATGTCGAGTCAATCCAGTTTAAAGGAGTCCGATCGATTGAGGGATTCGAACGGACCGCTCAGCTTGCTGGTATCTAACCGCCATCCAGAACTGGCGCAAGGTGTAAGTTTGCATCTATACTTTCATCCATCCAATTGCATCCAGCCCAACGCTAATCATCCCTTGGTTTGCATGCATCATTTTCAAATAACTTCTGCAAGAAGCGAGAGATGACCCCATCCAATTCTCCCAGGACTCATATTGTGACCTCACGAGCTGAGAGGGGGATTATTGCATGAAGCTCATGAGGTGTATTGGACTGCCATTACTGGTGTTATTAACGGTACTCATCCTGTTCCCGACCAGTTCAGTTGCTGAAGGGTTCCCCTCACACGAGACAAAGAGCAGTCGCGAGATCACACTAACGATACTTGGGAGGGTTGTTAACACCCAGGGAATCCCGATCGAAAAAGCAAAGATCCGAGTACTCTTAGACAGAAAAGAGCAGCCTATTCATCATAACGACGCGATTACTGCGTTCGTCCTCTCCCGGAGTGATGGGGTCTACATCGCGAAAGTCCACATCTCGCAAGAAGCACTTGAAGAAGCGACGTTTGTCGTCGAAATAAGCAAGCCCGGTTTTCAAAAAATTCAAAGCGTTGATATTAGGGATCTATTGACAGGTTCAGGTGAAGCTTTTTATGCACAGCTACCAGAAATCACCCTGCCCCGCGTTAACAATCAAGCCCTTGTTCTGGCAACGGGGATTTTCATCCTTGTAATCGGAATCATCTCCTTCAATCTGATGCATGAAACCACTGCTGCATTTATCGGTGCGGCTGCTATGTTGGGGACTTCCTATATCTTAGGAAGTCACAATCCCAATTATTGGATTCTTAGTTTTCAAGAGGCAATAACGTACATTGATTTTGACGTTATCTTTCTTATCATGTCCATGATGATCATCGTCTCCATCCTCGGGCGAACTGGCGCATTCCAATGGCTGGCATTAAGCGCCTATCGTAGCGCCCGAGGGAGCGCCTGGCGATTGGCAGTCATCTTAATGGTTATAACGGCATTCCTCTCAGCTTTTTTAAACAACGTAACGATTATGCTGCTTATGGCCCCCATAACGATTGAGATTGCTTTGATCTTGGGAATAACTCCAGTTGCACTCATCATTCCCGAGGTATTGGCCTCCAATATTGGTGGCATTGCGACGCTCATCGGCGACCCTCCAAACACCATCATTGCGTCATATGCGGGTGTGAGTTTCATGGAATTCCTCAGACATATGGGACCGATGGCAATCATTGCCATGATCGCCCTCATCATCGTCATCTACATGGTTTATTCGCCTGATTATTTAAAAGTGAGTAAGTCACCTGGAGAATCGCTACTCACTCGGTTAGAAGAAGATGCTCAAATTACGGATCCCCTTACACTCAGACGCACCCTTATCATCATAGCTATTATGATGGTCATGTTCTTCACATGCGAGTATTTTCTCATGCCTCCCAGCGTCGTCGCTATGATCGCAGCAACGGCACTACTCGTTTGGATACGGCCATCAATCGAAGAGATGATGGGTGAAGTAGATTGGACAACGCTCTTTTTCTTCATGAGCTTGTTCATTATGATTGGCGGGCTCCAAGAGGTTGGCTTAATCCAACGGATAGCCGAAACCATCGCTGGTTTTGCTGGCTCTAATCTTCTTCTGGCTACGATTACTGTGATCTGGGTATCCGCACTTGCCTCGGCTTTCATCAATAACATCCCATTCACCGCTGCAGTACTGCCGATCGTTACCTATTTAATGATCACACTTCCGGGTGAAGGGAATTTCGTCCTCTTGTGGGCGCTGTCCCTTGGTGCTAATTTTGGTGGTAACGCCACCTATATCGGTTCTGCGCCAAATGTAGTTTCCATCGGAGTCCTTGACCGGGCTGGATATCGGGTCACTTTCGGAGGATGGCTTAGAGTGGGAATCCCGGTCACAATTATTACACTCCTAATCCCAACGTTGTGGATCGTCCTGCGCTATTTCTACCTACATTTCTAAGGAGCTCTGCATGGGAAAGATACTGTGTGCAACAAGGGGTGGGGAAGCGAGTTACCGAGCACAAGACGCAGCTATCCAGCTGGCTAAGGAACGAAATGACGTCTTGGTCTTCCTTTACGTCGTCAATATCGACTTCCTCAACAAAACCGCTGCGCCCATCGTTGTTGACGCCGAGAACGAGGTCACGAAAATGGGCCAATTTCTACTCGTGATGGCACAGGAACGAGCAGCCGAACAGGGGATAGAAGCCGAAACAGCTCTCTATGAGGGAGAAGTGCGCGAGGAATTGATTAAAGCCGTACAAGAACTGGGGGCCTCGATGGTCATACTGGGTCGGCCGATCGACCCGGAGGGCGTCTTCGCGACGACTGGTTTGGAGAATTTCGCGGCAGCAATAACTGCCGAAACTGGTGTGGAGACTCGCATTATCTGAATTGAGATCGTCTTTAGCTAGTCCGTTTTCTGCTCAGGCCAAGGACCTCTCTCACCGTTCTTATATATTTACAAAGATCAAGGGGTGGCACAGGCGATTTGTGTGAATAGATCTTCAACTCGAACCGCGCCGCACCTGCGCACGATGACTTACTTGTGTAACCACCGAATACAAAATTACCCTCATCAACATAGGAGATAATTAACACCCCGAGGCTTCTCCACGAAGACGTCTGCTTGTTATCAGGTTTAAGTCATCAAAGAATACCGCCGAGGACCTATGCTCACATCGAAGGTTGCTTACATCAAAACAATTCCCTTCCAGGTAGGCTCAATAATTGGAGGAGTCCATGTCGAGTTCCGCTCAACAATTCTTGAAGGTTATGAAGGCTCTGGATGGAGCCAGCGGTACCCAGCCCCCCACAAAGGAGATTATTAAAATGCGACGTCGAGTCAATCCAGTTCAACTGTTTATCCGTAATATTGTTCGTCTTATCGTCTTCGTCCCACTGTGGCTGCTGATTGCACTGCCTGATTTCCGAGTCGTTTGGAACGGGATGGTGGGTTTCGGCGATGCTCCTCTTATAGGTCCCCTCGGATTTGGGCTCCTCAAGACAATCGTAATTCTATGGTTGGCGAACGTTCTGGCGCGTATGTTTTATGTTCTACCAGAATGGGAGCGCATGGTTTTACTTCGAATGGGGAAATCCGTCGGGACTCGTGGCCCGGGGCTGTTCATCATACCGCCTTTCCTGTACTCCGTTGCGCGCATCATCGACATCCGTATTTCCACTTATGAGGTCAAGGCAACGAGAACGCTCACGATGGATAATATCCCGGTGGATATCACCGCAGCTATCGAGCTCGAAGTGGAAAATCCAGAGAAAGCGGCCATCGATGTAAGCGATTATTGGAAGACAACCGAGTGGGCTTCAATGGAGGCGTTGAAGAGCACAATCGGCAGCAGCGATCTTAGAACACTGCTTAGCGAGACGGAGAAGATCAGCACCATGCTCAAAACAGAAATCGATGCTGCAGCGACGGATTACGGTGTAAATGTGCGCGCGGTGCGGGTCACAGATGTTACAGCGCCACCGACTCTTATCGAGGAACTCGCCGTGATCGCTCGTGCCGAGCGTAGCGCAAAAGCCAAACGAATCCAAGCAAATGCTGAGAAAGAAGTCGCCACGGCACTTGCTGAGGCCAGTCATACGCTCTCTGGACAAGAAGGCACAATGGAACTGCGGCAGATACAAGCGCTTCTGGAAATGTCCAAGGAAGAGAGCGCGATGATTATCATCTATCCAATGGACAGCCTCGCCGGAGGGCAAATCGCAAGCGCTACAGCGGGTGCACAATCTGTTAGTAGGATGATGGAGGTGCCCCCGAAGACTCAAGCCTGAGTTAAAACCCAACAACTCAAACAGCTGGATGGGAAACCCATCCAGCTGTTTGTTTGATTCCACTATCCGCTTAGATTGAAAACGATTCGGGGAAGGTCCCACAGGACGGAGAATGTGGTTATTGAATACCCCAAACCTCCCGGGGGCTTTGAACTTGCGGGAGGTTAATACTCAGATCAAAAGGTGCAGGATGCACCTGTGACCGAAGGTAGAGCATTCTGCATTAAAAAAATAAGCTGCCGAACTTTGGGGAATAGGTTTCTCGGCCATCCGGTTTGCCCGGAGGATGTTTCAGGTGGCGACGACTGGACTTGAACCAGTGACCCGACGATTATGATTCGTCTGCTCTGCCAACTGAGCTACGTCGCCATTCGATCATTTCAATGTAAGAATTCTAATCAACTTGAGCGGTGTTCGCAAGAGTGAATAACAAGAGAAATAATTGTCCAGGGATGGTTCAAGTTAAAGACCTAAACTTTCGGCCAACACTTCAATCGGGTGCTGGACCTGGATTCGCGTATGTTGAGAGATCCACCAGCGGCATGTCTCCGAGTCAGTTATCACGATATCCACATTTGCCTGCTCAGCCTGTTGGAAGAGTTGCTTGCCGACCTCGTACGCAACATGATAGCGTTCAAGCTTTACGCCATAGGTACCGGCTACCCCGCAGCATTCTGATTCCGAGACAACAATATCAAGCGCAGGTATTCGTCTGAGGATCTCCAATGCCGGCGTCCCGATGCAATGGCTCTTAAGCTGGCATGGCGCGTGGTAGAGCACACGCCTGGGAACCGGTTTGAGTTCGACTTTCTCAATCTCTTCTTCGAATTCCTCTAATATGAATTCGAAGATGTCCCGCGTCCACTCCGCGACCAGATCAAAATTGCGGCCCGCCAAACCCAAGACCGCCCGGTACTCATGCTTGAGTTCCAAAGTACAGGATGTCGATGTACCTACAATCGGGATTTCTCTCTCTGCGAAGGGGATCAAGTGGCGGATGTTCGCTTCGCCGTAGCGCCTTGCCTGCCGGAATAACCCATTCGATTGCAGCGGGAGTCCGCAGCAATTCTGCGGGGGAAGCAGAACGCTGCATCCCAGTGCCTCGAGCACAGCAAGGGTAATCTCACCCAATTCCGGCTCGTAGTGATTCGTGCTGCATCCGTGGAAATAGGCGACGAGCCGCTTCCCGGGATCTACCTGATCAGGAGGCGTCTTCACACAGCGTTCCGGGAAGCGTTCACGAAATGTGCGCGCCGCGAATTTCGGCAAGGGAGCGCTTCGATGGATGGCGAGAAGCTTCTCGAGCGAGAAACGGGTGAGCGAGTTATCTAACGTGGAGTTTACGAATCTCGCAAATGGCTTGCTCAGCTGCCCCAGCATTTCCGGGCGAGAGATGAAATGATCGCGCAGGGGTGCTCCATGTTGTTCAGTAAGGCGAGCTTTAGCCTGGACATTCATTTCCGTCACTGAGACGCCATGTGGACAAACGCGTGAGCAAGTCCCGCAGCCCGAGCACCAGGAGACGGTAGCATCCGGGATTGGCAACCGGGGGTGACGGAAACGCTCGGCCTGTGGTCCTACCGCCTTCGGCCCCAGGAACTGATCCGTAGCATTCATTACCGGACAAGCCGCCGTGCAAATGTTGCACTTCAAGCAGTGATCAGAAGTGAACCCTGCCTGGGCGAGGAGTGGAAACTCAATCTTCTGCATCAAGGCCATAGATTAAAGCCATTCCATAGATCGGGGTTTAGACATGTATCATCTCATAAGACGAGATCACGAAGTTATAACAGGGATTCCATGAAAACTGTTATCACTTCTAGTGTTCCGGACAATTACCAGCGCCACAAAACTATTCCACCCAATCGAAGGTCCGCTGCACAGCTTTCTGCCAATGGCGATAAAGTTCTTCACTCTCGCTGCGATCCATCTCCGGTTCCCAGGTCTGATCCACCTGCCAATGAGCGCTCAGTTCGTTAAGGTCGTTCCAGAAACCCACTGCGAGCCCCGCTGCATAAGCAGCACCCAGGGAAGTTGTCTCGGCAATCTTTGGGCGAATAACCGGAACCCCCAGAATATCCGTTTGGAATTGCATAAGAAGTTCATTGTAGACCATTCCACCATCGACTTTCAATGAGGTTAGCCGCACGCCCGAATCCTTCTCCATTGCGTCCAACACTTCCCGAGTCTGGTATGCTGTCGCCTCCAACGCTGCCCTTGCAAGATGGCCCCGATTCGTAAACCTCGTCAACCCGGCAATTACACCCCGTGCGTCCGACCGCCAATGCGGGGCGAATAACCCGGAAAATGCCGGGACAAAGTAAATCCCCCCGTTATCGTCAACGGACCTGGCAAGTGTTTCGACCTCTTGAGCACTCTGGATCAGACCAAGGTTATCTCGAAGCCATTGTACTAGCGCCCCGGCGATGGCGATCGAACCTTCCAGTGCATATGCCGGGGGTCCACCAACAAACTGGTACCCCACGGTAGTGATTAAACCGCTCTGCGAATGGACGATCTCCTTGCCTGTGTTAAGCAGCATGAAACAACCAGTCCCATAAGTATTCTTCGCACTTCCTTCTCCGAAACACGCCTGACCGACCAGCGCAGCTTGCTGATCTCCCAGGTCACCACATACGGGGACATTGTCCTTGAGGGTCTTCCCCCATGGTTCGGGATCAGAGGAGGGGACAATTCTCGGCAACATACTTTGTGGAATGTCCAGAATCTCTAGAATCCCGGGATCCCATTCGAGCTTCTCAAGATCCATCAGCATTGTGCGGCTAGCGTTCGTTACGTCGGTGACATGCGCCCCGCCCCGCGGCCCACCGGTCAAATTCCAGATTAGCCAGCTATCGATGGTGCCAAACAGCGCGTCTCCTTGTTCAGCCGCCCGACGAACGCCCTCGATATTATCGAGAATCCATTTGAGCTTGGGGCCTGAGAAATACGTGGCGAGTGGCAATCCAGTCTTCGGTCGAAAACGATCGATCCCACCCTTCTCTTCAAGATGGCTGCAGATCGCCTTGGTGCGCGTGTCTTGCCAGACGATGGCGTTCGTGAACGGCCTTCCCGTCTTTCGGTCCCATACGATCGTCGTCTCCCGCTGATTGGTTACCCCCATTGCCGCGATTTCGCCGGGGGCCACACCAGCCAGATCGACTGCTGCGCGTATCACCTCCTGCGCGTTCTCCCATATCTCCAGACCATCGTGCTCCACCCAGCCTGGCTGTGGGTAAATCTGTTGATGTTCCTTTTGTGAGCGCGCTGCAACCGCTCCATGACGATCGAAGAGCATGCAGCGTGTGCTTGTTGTACCTTGATCGAGAGCGGCGATGAATTTCGTCATAGAGATTGCCCTTGTGTAATCTCTGGTTGCATCCACCACGGCAACAAGAGTGCCGTAACGCAAGCCTGGTTGTTTTGGAAAACTTTTCAGGTGACCAGTTCCATGTAGCAATAGCTTAGCAAATCTCACGTTACTTACAAGCCGATGCGGAACATGGCAAATGTTGAATTGCATCAGGGATTTACCCTTCGATAAACGAAGGCCAGCGTAACATCAATTACCTGACCCCACCCCCCTTCCAGGTAATAAAAACGCGGATATCTCAGTTGTAGAAGCTTATGTTTGCTAGAAAGAGTTTATTGCACGTCATAATCTGGCTGGTTACCCAAGATCCTTCAGTTGAACGATCAGGGGGCTTTCTCAAACGCTTCTCCATTATGTGGAGTTAGGAAGCTCTGCTTCCGGTCGTGGGCGCAGCCTGTGCCTTGAGGTCTGCGCGTTAACCTCCCGCAGGTTTTGAATCTGCGGAAGGTTGGGGATAATGGGTTGCTTGAGTGCGGTGGGCCGACATACGGGTCAGCCCCTACGATTTAACAATGTAGGCGGGCTTGGTTGTGTAAATTCGCATGGACACTCACACAATTTCGAGGAAACCTAATAAAAAGTCCGACGCCCGAATATTCACCCCGACTTCCATTGTGTTCCGAGAAACTATAAAATCGAAAAGATTGCGGTATCTTTATGGAACAGCAGACGGCTATGCTCCTGACGCGAGCTATGTCGTCGCATTGGCAAAGGAATTAATCCAATGATGATCCGAGTTTTAATTAATGCAATTTGAAGGAATTCATTGTTACCTGCTGGATATGGATGGGACGATCTACCTGGGTGATCAACTGCTTCCAGGGACTTGTGAATTCTTCCAGCTCATCTCAGAAAGAAAAATCCAATATTTTCTCCTGACCAACAACTCATCCCGATCAAGAAATGATTATGCCGCGAAGCTCCACAGTATGGGTCTTGAAGTTTCCGTGGAATGGATACTTACCTCAGGCGAGGCTACCGCATCCTTGCTCGCGAGCAGGGTTGAGGGTGCCCGGATCTATCTCGTTGGGACACCCTCTTTACATGTCGAGTTCATCGATTATGGTTTTGAAATTGCCGATGACGATCCTGATTGCGTCGTGCTCGGCTTCGACACCACTCTAACCTACGAGAAATTATCACGCCTGTGCTCTTTGGTTCGGGAGGGTACTCACTACATCGCCACGCATCCTGACCTCAACTGTCCCACGGCGGAAGGGCCAATCCCCGACATCGGTGCCACCATCGCCTTCGTGGAAGCTTCGACCGGCAGGAAACCAGATGAGATCATCGGCAAACCGTTTCAACATATGCTGGAAGTGATCCTATCCAGAACAGGTCTATCACCCTCGCAGATTTGTATGGTCGGGGACCGTCTCTACACCGACATCGCTATGGGCCAACATGGATTGCGAACGGTTCTGGTTCTGAGCGGTGAAACCCAACTGGGAGACCTTGCCGAATCCCCTTATCAACCAGATCTCGTTGTAAGCGGAATCGGTGAGCTCGCACAGTTAATCAAAGATCAAGGGTGATCTTTCGGCGGTAAATACTTCTGGTGTTGTTGCCACCGGGTATTCAGGAACCATATTCGGGGGCAACTTTGAGCTTGGCTACCTAAACTTATGCTCTGCAGGTCTTGATCACGGTTTCTTATAGACTATCGACAACCCTCTCGTTCAAACCGCCCCCGTTAGCCCCTTGTAGCAAGTACCCTAAACCCCAAATTCCATCACCTAGATACAACGCCTCTCGTACCCCAGAACATGGAAAGCAAAACATCACTCAAAAGGTGATGTCACATGATTATTCAAAGGTATGCGAACATTATGTGTTCCTTCGCTCATCGAATATATCGAGTAAATCGACCCCGTCCGGGGAAAACACGAATCACAAGCATGAAAAATCCACACAATTCCTTCATAACTCTCTAACGTGTTCATCAAAATCCTTTCCTATACTTGCGACCTGAAAGCCAACAAAAGCAATCGGAGGAGCTGGGACGATGTTAGATAAATTCTCCAAGAAGACGCTATTAATAACAGGCGCCATCCTCATTCTGGCAATTGGCACTGGTTTTGCGTATTACAGCTTCGCATATCTGCCAGCGCAGACAGTAGATGAAGCCGAAATTCAAACCGCTACGGTGCGCCAGGGGGATCTGGTCATCTACGCCAGCGGTTCAGGCGTTCTAATCGCTGGCGACGAAATCGAACTTGGGTTCGGGACCAATGGTCCCATCGCAGAAATCCATGTTCAGCCCGGCGATCAAGTTGTGGCTGGTGATGTGCTCGCAGTTCAAGGAGAGCGCGAACAATTGGAAGCTACTGTAGCAGCAGATGAACTCGCCGTGATCAATGCCCGGCAATCGCTCGATGCCATCAACGATAACGCCGACGTTGCAACCGCTCAGGCACAAACCAATCTGGCAAATGCCCGGGATGCGCTTTCCTCCGCGGAATATTCAAATTCCATTCAACAGGAAGGCAATCGAGCAAGTCAAGCTACGATCGACGCCGCCGCGGCCGAACTCGAGATCGCGGAGGATGCCCTTGCCCTGGCCAACGAGCAGCTTAATCACGATCCCGACAATGGGGCTCTCCAAATTAGATATTCGAATGCATTGAACAAGTATCGAACCGCGCTAGGGAATTGGAATTGGTATACAGGTCAACCGACCGAGATACAGCAGGCCATGCTTGATGCTGAAGTTGCGATGGCAAAAGCTCTCCTCCGGCAGGCTGAACTTGAGTGGGAGCGCGTCAAGGACGGCCCGGATGTGGATGAAGTCACAAAGGCTGAACTGCAGCTCGCCAACGCGGAGGCAAAATTGGGTATCTCGCAGCGCAACCTTGAGCAATCAGTCATCGTCGCGCCGATGGATGGCACAGTGATTACAGTTGATGCGAACGTTGGCCAGCAGGTTTCCGGTCCCTTCATGACGCTTGCAGATCTGTCCCAACCTTACCTCGAAGTCTTTCTTGATGAGACCGACCTGGACAAAATCGACATCGATTTCGAGGTTGAAGTGATTTTCGACGCTCTGCCGGATGAGATCTTCACGGGAAGCGTGGTGCAAGTGGATCCGGGCTTGTATACCTCCCAGTTTGTTTCCGCAGTTCGCGGGTTGGTTAAGCTTGATCAAGGCTCTGTTGTCAAGTTGGACAACCTCTTGATCGGCATGAACGCTGCGGTTGATGTCATTGGCGGAAAGGCAGAAGGCGCTGTCTTAGTTCCTATCGAAGCGCTGCGCGAACTTTCTCCTGGGGAGTACGCTGTATTCGTCTTGGAAGATGATGAGCCAAAACTCCGTATTGTTGAGGTTGGATTGATGGACTTCAGCTTCGCCGAGATCAAATCAGGTCTTACACCAGGCGAGATCGTCACCACTGGCATTGTGGAGACGGAATAATGACTGGACAAACCATCATTCAAACAAAAGACATACGCAAGATATACGGAATGGGTGAAATCAGCGTCGCGGCGCTGGATGGCGTGAGCATCGCAATCCAGGAGGGTGAGTTCGTGGCTGTCATGGGACCCTCAGGCTCCGGTAAAAGCACACTTATGAACATCCTCGGCTGCCTCGATCGCCCCACAGAGGGCCGCTACATCCTCGACGGCGAGGATGTGAGCGATCTGAACAAAACCGAGTTGGCTGCTATCCGCAGCCGGCAGATCGGATTCGTCTTTCAATCCTATAACCTGCTCTCGCGGACCACTGCCCTGGATAATGCCAAGCTTCCTCTGATATATCACCGCGACAACAAACGTAGTCCAGAGGAAAAAGAAAACACTGCTCGGAAAAAGCTGGAATCTGTTGGTCTTGGGGATCGCATCTATCACCAGCCACATGAGCTTTCGGGTGGGGAGCAGCAGAGGGTAGCGATCGCACGGGCGCTGGTCAACGATCCGGTTCTAATCTTAGCAGATGAACCGACAGGCAATCTGGACACACGATCTGGTGAGGAAATCATGAACTTACTCCACGAACTGCACGAAGATGGAAGGACAATCGTGATGGTAACCCATGATCATGAGATCGCCGGGCATACCCAACGGACCATCCATCTTCGAGATGGCAAGGTCGAAAAGGTCATCGAGAATGGGGATGGAGAGGGATCCTCACCGCGTGCCGAGAAGGAGCAATCAACATGACCTTTACTGAATTCCTTCGCGTCGCCTGGGAGAGCATCTACCGCAATAAAACCCGCTCACTCCTGACCATGTTGGGGATCATCATCGGTGTCGCTGCGGTCATCATCATGATCGCCATCAGTGCTGGAACAGAAGCCGCGATCGAAGATGAAATCACCGGTTTAGGCTCGAATCTCGTATACGTCAGCTCGAGCTTCAGCCGTGGGGGTCCCGGTATGAGATCTAGCGGAGGACTGGTGTATGACGATGCATTTGCCATCGCTGATGATGTAAATGGAGTGGAGGCTGTAGTTGTTGAGCAATCCTCATCGGAGACTGTTAAGGTAGTGAATGTAACTCTTGATGGTGTGACGATCGTGGGTAGCACTGCAGATTTTCCCTCAGTGCGAGACATGGAAATTGATACGGGTCGCTACTTCAATGATCAAGAGGTTGATCGAACACAAAAGATTGCCGTGCTAGGTTACAGTCTGGCACAGGAGCTATTTGGCGATGAAGACCCCGTTGGCCAGGTTGTCACTGTTGATGGCACGAAACTGACCGTAATAGGCGTGTTTTCGGGCCGCGGCTTGGTGAGCGGCGTGGATTTTGATTCTCAACTCTATACCCCCATCACCGTCGTCTTCCAGAAATTCGCCCCATCCCAATTCGCGAGGTTCATGGGAGACAGGGTTCGGGTGATCTCCGTTGAGATTGAAAGTCCGGAAGTTATGGAGAGCACCATTCAGCAGATAGAGCTCCTGCTTGCGAAACGGCATGATGTGTCCCTAGAGGCGGCTGACTTCAGTGTGACAACCCAACAAGACATCATTAAAACTCAGGAGGCAACGACCGCCGCTTTCCGCAATCTGCTTGGATGGGTAGCCGGTGTGTCACTCATCGTGGGCGGCATAGGAATCATGAACATAATGTTGGTCAGTGTGACAGAACGGACACGGGAAATCGGAATCCGGCAGTCGGTCGGCGCGACTCCCAACGATATTCGATGGCAGTTCCTGACCGAAGCACTCCTTCTTAGTCTTGTTGGAGGGCTGATCGGTATTCTTGCAGGTATTGGTGGATCTTGGGTCTTTGGCACGG
>DAOUEQ010000176.1:0-5159 GCA_034430395.1 Anaerolineales bacterium
ACAGCGTGGGATAGATGTTTCCGGGTAGACCGGCCTGATTGCTACTGGCATATTAATGATGTAAAGGTGCTACAGATCTGAGATATCTTCGATTCCTAGAAAACACTCTTGACACTTGCAGCGTTTTCATAGATGTTAGGGATCCAATTTTCGCCCTCTGTTGCTGCCTCCCCTGGTTAAGAATCGATCTCTCTTGGTCCTCCAAAGAGGAAGTAGCCGTAGATAGAATTCGTAAAATCCCCTTTCGATCGATTTGATTTTTCCCGCGTCCAGGATATGCTACTCCATGCCATAATAAATAAAACGACCACCTGCGTGGTCGCTCGTGGATATTTAACCAACGATATCGTTTGAGCTCCCCTCCATGTCACTCACCCTTGGAAACTCACGCTCTCTTCCCCTCTTGGTAACATAATTCAAAGACAAACTTGTGACAGTTGGTGTAACTTATTTTGGTTACTGTTACACGTATAGTATATACGAATCCGTGTAATTAATGACCTATCATCTGGAGTAAATCACAGTATTCTTTACACCCTAATGACTTATTGAGTCCCCAAAACAACGCGGATCGGGCGGCATAAAGCTGCCATTTTCTCATCAGGTTGACGCATCAAGCGATGCTGAAAGAAACTTACACCTCCCGTGTAAACACAGACCGCCCCCTCTGCGCCGTTGCTGCTTTTAATCGGTTTTGGGAATAAATCGAACCTGGACTTTGCGGGTGCGAGGACCATCGAATTCGCATAAGAAGATGCCCTGCCAGGTCCCTAGCGCAATCTGACCGCCTTCTATGGGGACGATTACGCTGGACCCCATCAGACTCGTCATGAAGTGGCTGGCGCTATTCCCTTCACGGTGCGCGTAATAGGACTGACGGCGGGGGATGAGGCGCTGCAAATCGGCGATGATGTCCTGTGTGACCGTTGGATCTGCATTCTCATTGATCGTTACACCGGCGGTTGTGTGGGGAACGAAGATATAGGCGAGATCATCCTCGCGTTTTTCTTGCTGGAGCAGGTTCTGCACCTGGGTTGTGATTTCGATGAATTCAATCGATTGATTCGAGCGAACATTAAACGTTTCCATCTCTTCCCTGCCCTCCCAGGGATCATTATAGATGTGAAACCAGGGAATAGTAACTGGCATCTACAGTGCTCAGGCCATGAAAGGAAAACCCATGACCCTTGGTTGTTTGACACGAGCAGCTGATTTATGCTAGAAAAAAGAAAACCTGATTATCGGCTCCCACGAGTTACCTGCGGTACAATTGCCGTAGGAACTCGCCCCCGTAGCTCAATGGATAGAGTACCTGACTTCGAATCAGTTGGTTGGGGGTTCGAATCCCTCCGGGGGCGCCAAAGATGTAGGGGCACTATTCGATCAAACCCCTACATCTTCTATAAACTAATCACGATTATTTCCTTCATATCATAGAGGTTGACCTGACCCCCAAAAACTGATCCAGATGTAATGTTAGGATCAGGGATTGGAGAGATGTCAAATGCCACGCAAACGAACAACCCCCGAACAGATCATCAGCAAACTCCGTGAAGCCGAAGTCCTTCTCAGTCAGGGCCAAACTGTAGCTTACGCCTCAAAACAGTTGGGCGTGACCGAGCAGACCTACTATCGCTGGCGCAAAGAATTCGGTGGAATGCGAACCTCACAGGTCCGCAAACTCAAAGATCTCGAAAAAGAGAACGCTAGGCTGAAGAAGCTAGTTGCGGATCTCTCCCTGGATAATGCAATCCTGAAGGAAGCCCTCTCGGGAAACTGATCAGCCCGGCCAGGAGACGCAGGGCTGTAGAACGAGTACAGCTAGCCTTGGGAGTCTCTGAGCGCCGGGCGTGTCGGGTATTGGCTCAGCCTCGATCAACGCAACGTTATATATCTCTGCCAGCTGCAGACGAGGAAGTGCTTACAGAACACATCATTGAGTTGGCCAGCCAGCATGGTCGCTACGGATACCGAATGATCACAGGGATGCTCAGAAACGATGGATGGAGAGTGAACCACAAGCGAGTAGAGCGAATATGGCGCAAAGAAGGCTTGAAAGTACCTGCAAAACAGCCAAAACGCTCCAGACTGTGGCTGAATGATGGATCGTGTATCCGCCTGCGGCCGCAGTATCCAAACCATGTCTGGAGTTATGACTTCGTGCAGGATCGGACACATAACGGCCGTGCCTTTCGGATCCTGAACATCATTGATGAGTATTCACGAGAATGCCTGGCATCCCACGCAGCGAGGCACATCAGGCATGGGGACGTGCAGGAGTGTCTCACAGAGTTGTTTTGCCAGAGGGGAGTGCCAGCTCATCTTCGTTCGGATAATGGCCCTGAGTTCACTGCAAAGATGCTTCGAGAATGGTTGAGTAAACTCAGTGTCGGAACGTTGTTCATCGAGCCAGGCAGCCCTTGGGAAAATGGCTATGTGGAATCATTCAATGGGAGGATGCGAGACGAACTGCTTGATCGGGAGATCTTCTACACGCTGGAGGAAGCAAAGCACTTGATTGAGATGTGGAAGTGGGAATACCCCGTGCCGGGACGGTGCAATCACGTTAGACCGCACAGCTCACTTGGTTACAAGCCACCAGCTCCAGCTGCGTGGATCGCTGCCCAAGATCTGTTTCAGGCGGCGAGTCTAACATAAGAAGTGGACCAAATAGTGGGGTCAGGTCATTAATCGAGCCGCCTTTCCTTGGTTCGATTTGATATGAATTGGGAGTCTTGAGCACCTGGGTATTGAATCTAGAACTTGATATATGTCATGACATATAATATAATGCGGCCGAAAGGAGGTCGTCGCGATGACAACAGTTATGGCGGTTGCCCCCAAAGATGTACGCGAGGCCAGGCATACCCTCGGGTTTACCCAGATCCAACTCGGCACTGCCTTTGGTGGTGTTCGACCCGAGACGATCAGCCGGTGGGAGCGAGCATCTTCGAGGTATCAACTTAAGGTCAGACCGCTGCATGCTGAGATCATGCGGCAACTAACTCAAGCGACCGATCTGCTCCAAGAGCTTTATCCAGATAAAGCGGATCGAACGCAGTTCCTTAACACACCACAACGTGAATTAGGGAACCGCACAGCCATAGAAACCATACTTCAAGATCCTCCCTATGGCCTCAGGGACGTGGTCCACCTGCTCGGTCGTATGGCCGAGGGAATCCCAACCTAGGCGAGCCATGGAAAATCCATTAGCGCACTGGCGGGAGGTTATCAGCCAACAAAAGCCCCGCAAATTTCGCGGGGCTTTTTGGTACCGATCTGTTTACAGAACCAGAAGGAAATCCATCTTGAATATGGATGGCGCATTACTTTATGGTGGAAGGTATAACCCTCCAGACGAGTTTGGAGCGCTTTACTTATCAGACAGCCCTGAAGCATGCGCAGCCGAAATGAAGCGCCGGCCAAGAACGCCGCCAGATTATGTCATGGGCGAGATTAATGTAAATGTCCAAAAGATCTGTGATCTGACCGATCCAATCCTTCTCGACCAGCTTGGACTTGAAATTGATGATTTGTGTACAGATGAATGGGAACTCACGCGCATATTAGGGAGCCTGATCCGCGACTCCAGCTTTGAAGGAGCGCTCGTGCCCTCCGCGGCTGGACCCTATAAGAACCTCGTACTCTTTTTGGACCGCTTCTCCAGTCAGTCGTCTCTTGAACTCAACGATGTTCGACCCCTGCATGTCAATGATGAATAAGACCGACCTGGTGTAATGGCTGGCCCCTGATGCCCCCGAATGAGTTAATCACTCTCTCAAGAAGTTAGCGAGACAAACTTAGTTACAGGCCCGAGGTTTCTTCACTCGGGTCTCTTTGATTCTCAAGGATCGATAGGAAAACATCATGACCTCGGTTTTAACTGAGAGACCGGACGCGGTATGTCCGGGGAAAAAGGTTCCTGGATTACACAAATTTACCCGGGTGATACATTTATCGGCTCTTGTGTAGCCCACAATCCCCATGTGCAGGCTGCTTATCCGATCCACCAGGTGTCATGGGAGTTGAAACTACGACGTTAGAGTTTCCATTGGACAGTCGAATGGTGGGTAGCGTGTAATTGGCTCCTCTTCAGCGAGCCAACGACTATCGTTAATCCCCATGAATAGATCAATTGATTCCTCGCTCAGTTATGTCCCTGAGTAAGGATTTCCAATAACCAGAATGTCTATAAACATATTCTGCCCAATGTCGAGGAAGTATAAGATCGGGCAATATGGTATCTCATTTGGATGAAGTCAACAGGTTCGCATATATACCGAAAGATTGGACGGATGAGTTAAGTAGCCAGCACAGGGTAGATATGACCGCGATCGGGCATGCCACAACACACACATGGCATTTTGATCGTTTAGTACGTAAGTTTCAATTCCCATCCAGAGATGAAACCGAAGGTCTGACCTTGTTCAACTCCTCGATCATCGCCCGCCGCCTGCGGTAAGTCGAGGTCAGGTCGTCGATGATCTCCTCGACGCGACGGCCGTAACCCATGGCCGCCATACGGTGCAGGTATTCCGCTGCATGCTCGTACGTACCCCGGTCGGAAGTGTGCTTCAGCATCGTGTAAACGATGCCCTCATAGGCATTGGAGATCTCCTCAGGAAAACGCGGCTCCAGCATATCCCGGTACCGCTTGAGCATGGATTCGCCGACCTGCAGCGCGCTTTCCAGAAGACACTTCCACATCTCTTCGCGGGCGTAGATCTCCGGGAGCACGGACCACCCCCTGGGGGTTGTCTCCAGATCTACGATCAGAGCCTCAAGGGCTTCAGGCCACTCCTGGCCGGGGAGAGTCTCTTTGAGCAGATCGTAGTATTTTAAATCCCCGGTATCCAGCAAGAGCGCCCGCGCCAGGTGCAGGATCTCGGCTGTGTCTTTTTCCCGCTGGGCGACCTCTATAAGCGTGTCGAGATAATATCTGCGATATGTGGACCGGGCGGCTGAATGCTCCTCCAACCAATCCGTGCAAAGTCGCTTGACCTCGGAGATATCCTCCCGTCCCAGATGATGCTGGATCAAACGCTGCCGGAAGGTGTGCAGGTGGATGTGATCCTGGATGAAGTGCAGGGCTGCCTCTTCGCCGTCCTCCCGCTCGACGACGGAGAGCTTGATGAGGGCGGCCGTCTCGCGGTCATGGT